>NZ_CP012036.1:1905262-2505262 GCF_001298445.1 Nostoc piscinale CENA21
ATCTCGTTGTTAATTGATTTGGGTGCGGTAGACTTGCCCCAAGATGAACGGGATGCCAAACTGGAACCTGTGACTTTGGCTGGTGTCGCCCCTGATGATTTCTACGTCAGCACAATTTATCCCACAGAGGTGCGGATTAATGGGCAATGGGTGAAGGTAGAAAATCAACGGATGGACGGTGCGATCGCCATTACTCAAACAGCCAATGGTATCCTAGCAAGATGTAAAATTCTGCGGGATTTGGAAGTTGGGGAACAAGTAGTTGTTGATGTACTTGGTATCCGCACCATCCGCAAAACCGAATCACGGGAACAACGCAACGCCCAAGAATTCAGCTTTATGTCGGCGGGTGTTTCCAGCGAACGCCGCGTTGAGTTAGTGGTGGAACAAGTCGCTTGGGAATTACGTAAAATCCGTGATGCTGGTGGTAAAGTAGTTGTCACGGCTGGGCCTGTGGTGATTCACACTGGCGGCGGTGAACATCTTTCCCGCTTGATTCGAGAAGGTTATGTACAAGCTTTACTGGGCGGAAATGCGATCGCAGTCCACGACATCGAGCAGAATATCATGGGGACATCTCTCGGTGTAGACATGAAGCGGGGTGTCGCAGTCCGGGGTGGACATCGCCATCACCTGAAGGTAATTAATAGCGTTCGTCGTCATGGCAGCATTGCCAAGGCTGTAGAGGCGGGGGCAATTAATAGCGGCGTGATGTATGAATGCGTCCGCAATAACGTACCGTTTGTCTTGGCTGGTTCCATTCGGGATGACGGGCCTTTGCCTGATACCCAAATGGATTTGATTAAAGCGCAGGAAGAGTATGCCAAACATCTTGAAGGTGCAGAGATGATTTTAATGTTGTCATCGATGTTGCACTCCATTGGCGTGGGGAATATGACCCCATCTGGTGTAAAAATGGTTTGTGTGGATATTAACCCGGCTGTGGTGACTAAATTGAGCGATCGCGGTTCGATTGAATCAGTTGGTGTAGTTACAGATGTGGGATTATTCCTCAGTTTGTTGATTCAGCAGCTTGATAAGTTGACAAGTCCTTATCGTGCGGTGGTAGGTTAAAAGAATAGTTTCTCGCAAAGACGCAAAGAAAGGAAATGGCAAGAGTAGCTTTCACAAGAGAGTTGCAAGTTAACTGGGTCAGTTTTATTGCTGATTTTCTCTTGGCGGGGATGGTTTTTGGCCCGCCAGTCGCTCCTTTCTTAGCTGCGTCTGGAGTATGGTTACTTGGGGGTATTGCGAACATCATCTATTTCATGGGAAATCATGTATGTCCGCAACCAGAAATGGGCTTAGATTTAGCACCCCCATTTATCATGGCTGTGTGTATGCGCTGTTATGGTACGGTTACAGGTTTGTTAGTTACCCGCCTGCTGTATGCGGTGACTGGCGGTAAAGGCTTTTATTGGTTAAGTCAATATGGTTGGAATGGTGCTGCGTTCGCCAGTGTGTTGATGATGGCTTATCCGTTAGAATTAGCAGCACAAGTTTTTGGCTTATGGGATTTTAATAATTATCTGGTTACGCCTTTTGGGTTAATTACTGGCTTGGCTTGGGGGTTGTTTACAATGCCAATTTTGCATGGTGGGCAGCGTGATAAGGTTTGTTGAATTAAATATGAGTCTTCTATGGCAAAGGATAGATTTCATCATGTTGTCAGAAACGCTTTAGAAAAAGATGGCTGGAAGGTTACGGCTGATCCTTATGAAATTAATGTGGATGATGTCGATTTTGAAATTGATTTAGCAGCAGAGGAATTGTTAGCGGCAGAGCAAGAAGGCAGAAAAATAGCGGTGGAAATTAAAAGTTTTATTAGTCCATCGAATGTTTCAGAGTTCCATACTTCCTTGGGACAATTTTTAAACTATCGAGATGCGTTAGATAAAATTGAACCAGAACGCCAACTTTATTTAGCGGTTCGCGTCCCGATTTATGAAAGTTTCTTCCAAAGAAAATTTATTGCCTCGGCAGTTACTAAATATCAATTGCGATTGATGATTTACGATGTAAAAGAAGAGGTGATTCGTCAATGGCTATAGAAAAATATAGGCAGTATATTCGACATCTTCTTACAGAACGGCAACAACGAGCCTCAATTAAACGCAATGTCGAAGAGTATGAAGTACAGACAATCTTTGACGAACAGCAAGACCATTATCAATTACTTTATGTTGGTTGGCGAGGCAATAAACGCTATTTTGGCTGCATTTTACATCTTGATATTAAAGATGGGAAAATTTGGATTCAACATGATGGTACTGAAGAAGGAATTGCAAATAGATTGGTGGAAATGGGAGTTCCTAAACAAGATATTATTTTGGCATTTCATGAACCATATATACGTCAATTCACTGGGTTTGGCAGTTAGGAAATACTCTAGATTTGAGCATCAACCAAACTTGTAATTTTTGATTGTGGAACAGATAGCAGAACTTTTGAGTTTGTCGGTTTAGCAAGTTCAGCAAGCCATCAATCAGCCAGCATACTGCTGATTCATAAAAGTTCTTCTCAATAAAATTGATGGCTGTAGTAGTTAGCAAATATCAGCGTTAATTGATGATGAGCGAGTAATTGCTTGACTCAAGCGTTAACTATTAGCATCTACAAAAGTATCTCTAGAGAATAGGTATCACCTTATATCTACAGATGGATGAAGTTCCATTCATATTTAGGTAAAAATTTGTAGAGAAATGTTGAACGTTAGTAAAAAAACTAATAAACATTACCCAAAATACTTTAGACTTGACTTATGATATGGGAACTTTGCGGAGTTAAAATTCATCCATAAGGTTAGAGCTAGTTCGTAAACTTCAAGTTCAGTAATTGTCTAGTAAGGGTTTAAATTAAGTAATTTATTCCCTAAAACTCAATGCTAGTAACTATTTGAATTTACTTAAGATTCTATTGATGAATTAGCTCTTAAGTCTAAGCAAAAAATATTTTGTGTTCCTCTAATAAAAATAATTGCCAACTATGAGTTTTCCAAATCAAATGGATGACTTATAGCTGGTGCATAATTGCTGCAATTATCACAAATGGCAGAGATTTATTCTGTAAACATTTGTTATGAGAATAATAATTCTATGAAAGTTACAACTGTATATGCAAGTATGGCGATCGCTACATTGATTGCTACAGGTATGATATCTGTTACGCCAGATAATGCCCTAGCTCAAACCAGCGCAACCCAAACCGAACAAAGCCGTTCACAAGGTTCAAAGTCTTTAGAAATTCAATGGCTTTTAGGATTTATACCTTGGCCAACATGGAATACACATTCTAAGCATCCCAGAAGCCAGAATGTTATTGATGATGCTACCTATGCAAATAACCCAAGTCATCCGATACAAACAAATATAGGTGGCTCAAATAGACACACATCAAACGGTACAAACCACTCATCTAACCATAACGTAAATCGCCCACATCATCCAATACAAACAAATACAGGTGGCTCAAACATACACACACCAAACGGTACAAACCACTCATCTAACAATGACACAAATCACCCAAATCATCCAATACCAATAAATACAGGTGGCTCCAATATACACACGTCAAACAATACAAACCACCCATCTAATTATAAAGAAGTTCCTGTTCCCTTATTAATACCAGGACTAACTGCTTTTGGATTAGGGTTAATCCGCAAACATCGCCAAGAGCAGAAACAAATAAAGATGCAATAGATGAATTGATTACCTATAAAAGTCAATAGTTATCAAGATGAGTAAAAAACATAATCTCATTGTTTGGTGTGGTTTGATTGTGGGTTTTTACTATTATTCGTTTTTTTGGTTAAAAACACTAGTAAAGTTTTTGATTGGTGGTAGCACATTTCCATTATTGACTATTACTGCCGTTTATTTAGCATTACAAGAGTTATGGCAGAATAAAATTAAAATTGCGAAATTCATTGCTACACCTATTCAACGAAGATTAGGTCATATTTTGATAGTATGTGGAGTTTTATTTTTCCCTTTCAGTCTTCATAAAGGGTGGAAACAAGCATTATTTTGGTTAGTAATTTTAATAGGTATTGTAATTAGCACTTGGGGAATAAAGTTCTTTAGATACTATTTACGTCCAATTTTCTTGATAATTTTCAGTATCTATCCCGGTATTAATGTTTTACCGGGATATGTATGGCAAGCCTTGACTCCCGAAAGAACAATGGATAAAATTCAAGCTTGGAGTGTGAATTTAGCACTTCACGCTATGGGTTATCCTAGCAATATTGATGGAACATGGGTGAACTTGCCTACAGGTAGCGTCAATATAGGATGGGGCTGTAACGGATTTGATTTGATGGTCTTAATGTTGATGACTAGTCTGCTAATAGGTATAGCTTACAGACTAAAAGCCTCACAGATATTAATTATAAGTTTATTGGGGTGTATGATTGCTTTTGTCTTCAACACTGCCCGCATTACATTGCTGGCAATTTCCGTTGCTTATTGGGATGGACAATCATTTGATTTTTGGCATAGTGGCTGGGGCGGACAAATTTTTTTCTTTAGCTATGTTTACAGCATTTTATTATCTGTTGATGCAAATGCGTCTACTAGATTTTGCTCACAAATCTCATACTAGTAAGTAGGACTTACGTCTTTCAAGAATGGGTATAAGGGTGTAGGAGTTTAAAGGTGTAAGTATTCAAAATTCTTCCCTTTACCCTTAACCCCATACACCAAGTCTCTACAACAAATCTTGGTGTGTAAGTCCTATTTCTGTTTAACACTCTTAAACCATTCAACAATTCCCTCGGATAAAACTTTGGTTAATTTTTCCTGTTCTTGCGGATTTGTCACCCATTCAAATTCATTGGGATTACTCATAAAACCTAATTCCATGAGTATTGATGGTGCGGCGGCTGGTCGAGTTAAGGCCAAGTTATTCCAAAACACTCCGTAAGAAGGTCTATTGAGTTTTTTAACTAGATAGTTGTGCATGAATACTGCTAGGTTATGAGCTTGGGGATGATACCAAAACATCCCAACTCCTTTGGTATTTTCTGCGTCACCGTCATCGGGTAAAGAGTTGTAATGAATAGAAAGTGCGATCGCAGGTTTTTCTTGAGTGATAATTGCTTGACGCTCTGGTAAAGATACATCTTTGTCAACATCTCTTGTCATCACCACTGTTGCACCAAGTTCGAGCAAATTCTCGCGCAGCAACTTCCCTACCGCCAAATTCACATCTTTTTCCAGATATCCTGTCGGGCCAGATGCACCAGATTCTTTACCACCATGTCCTGGATCAAGTAGAATCTTGATACCAGATAAAGGCTTGCGTCGCCGATTTTCAACGGCAGGCGGATGGCGTAAACCTAAAACCAGGGTCGTACCTTCATATCTCAGTTGATATCCCCACTGTTGCGATTGTTTGAGGTTAAAGGTGTACTGTACCTGTCCCGGAATCAGCTGTTGCCAATCAAGGCGAGAAATCACAGGGTCATCATCTAAACGAACAATATCTGTTTGGGCAGTGGTATTGTAAAGTATCAGAGTCAAAGTCTGATCACTTTGCTGCACGCTCACAGGTACAGGAAATTGTAAGGGAAAAACTATCTCTGTAGCATCAATCAGCCTACGATATCCGACACTCCGAATAATTGTGCGTGGCGGAATTGCACCCGGTAAAATGCGAGTCTCCTTGCTATTAATCCAAGCACCGTAGTCTAAGCGCAACCACTCACCTTCTTTACCTGTAACTGTAGCTTGTGTTCCTTTTGGTAGTGGTGTCAGGCGAGAATAATCGGTACTGGGACCAGTGCGGGCTACACCTGCATCTACTATCACTTCAGCCACAGGTAACTGTGCTGGGGAGAGAATGGCTATTTTGCCAGTTCCTGGTTGAGTAATTGTCTGACCATTCAGCGTCAGTTTAAACTGAGGTTGACCTAAATCTATCTCTTGATTAGCATCTCGGACAACAGCACCAGAAATGATGTTGTTACCGTAAAGTAGGCTGAAAGATTCAGAATCAGGTTTCTGCACCGTAGTGCAACCTGCATACTTACCAGCAATTGGCTGAGAAGTAGGTTGGTTTCTGCCCGTAAGTGCTGCCAAATTACTAGGTAGTTGTACTTGTTGGGGTTGTGGTGCTAAGGCAATAGTTTGATTAGCGAGGTTTACAGAGACGTTAGCATTAGATGGGGCAACAGCACTAAAACAAATTAGTTCCCCTGGTAGTCTAGCAATATCCCCTGGTGGAGTCAGAGAACCTGGAGCAAATTCTAAGCCTTGTGGGACAACAGGCGCAGTTACCTGCCTTGTCACTTTAATCTGAACAGTTTGATTGTTGTGACGGACTGTAAAAAGATTTTCTCCCAACTGTAACGGGAAACTCGGAGCAAAATGCCCGGATTGACTGCGGTTAATTACCTTACCATTAATTAGTACTTGTCCATTATTTGGGGCTGTACCCAAAAAAAATATTTTTTCCGTACTGGTTTGGTGGTTAGGTGGTGGAAAAACAACAATAAGAGATGAATCTGCTAATGCAACAGAGGAGGTAGCAATTAAACCGAATAAGACTAATGCAATAAATTTTTTCACAACAAATCACAGAAGATTTCACGACAGTGCCTGTGGCACAATTACGGGATGTATTTTGAGAAGGCGCAAGAGAGAAATACAAAATTACTATGACTAAGTTTATCTTCGTAACTGGAGGTGTAGTTTCCAGTATCGGCAAGGGAATTGTAGCAGCAAGTCTAGGACGTTTGCTTAAATCACGGGATTATTCGGTGTCAATCTTAAAATTAGACCCCTATATTAATATCGATCCCGGTACGATGAGTCCTTTTCAGCACGGGGAAGTTTTTGTTACCCAAGATGGGGCGGAAACAGATTTAGATTTGGGTCATTACGAACGCTTCACCGATACTTTAATGTCACGTCTCAACAGTGTGACGACAGGCTCAATTTACCAAGCAGTAATTAATAGAGAACGACGCGGTGACTACAATGGCGGCACAGTCCAGGTAATTCCCCATATTACCAACGAAATTAAAGACCGGATTACATTGGTTGCTAAAGACACTAACCCTGATGTATTAATTACGGAAATTGGTGGTACGGTAGGAGATATTGAATCTCTGCCGTTTATGGAAGCAATTCGCCAGTTGCGGAAGCAAGTGGGACGGCAGAATGTGTTGTATATGCACGTCACTTTATTGCCTTACATTGCTTCGGCTGGGGAAATGAAAACCAAGCCAACACAGCATTCTGTGAAGGAATTGAGATCCATTGGCATTCAACCAGATATTTTAGTTTGTCGGAGCGATCGCCCGATCCCCGCAGGATTAAAGCAAAAATTATCTGAGTTCTGTGATGTACCAGAAAAATGTGTGATTACTTCCCAAGATGCTTTGAGTATCTATGAAGTGCCACTGATTTTAGAACGGGAAGGCTTGGCAGAACAAGCATTAGCACTACTGCAAATGGAACAACGCATACCTGATTTAACTCAGTGGCGGACAATGGTAGAACGGCTATATAGTCCAAAGCGGACTTTAGAAATTGCCATTGTGGGTAAATATGTGCGGTTAAGTGATGCTTATTTGTCAGTGGTAGAAGCGTTACGCCATGCAGCTATCGCCACCCATGCTGATTTGCGCCTGCGATGGATAAACTCAGAAATCTTAGAAACGGAACCAGCCGAAAATTATTTGGAAGGCGTGGACGGTGTACTAGTCCCTGGTGGTTTTGGAACGCGGGGAGTAGATGGTAAAATTGCTGCTATCAAGTATGCCCGCGATCGCCATATCCCATTTTTGGGTTTATGCTTAGGAATGCAATGTGCTGTCATTGAATGGGCTAGAAACATCGGTGGTTTTTCAGATGCTAACAGTGCTGAATTTGACCCTGATACGACTAATCCAGTCATTAACCTCTTGCCAGAACAGCAGGACGTAGTTGATTTAGGCGGGACAATGCGCTTGGGTCTATATCCTTGCCAAATTCTGCCCAATACTTTAGCTGCAAAGCTTTATCAAGATGATGTGATTTATGAACGGCACCGACATAGATATGAATTCAACAATGCTTATCGTAAGCTGCTGTTAGAATCTGGCTATGTGATTAGTGGTACTTCTCCCGATGGCCGCTTAGTGGAAATTGTCGAATTTCCCAATCATCCGTTCTTTATCGCTTGTCAATTTCACCCAGAGTTTCAATCGCGTCCTAGCAATCCTCATCCTTTATTTGAGGGATTTATGCAGGCTGCGATCGCTCTTAACTACCCCAATACTAATCTACAAACACCTGTAGAAGTTTCTTAACTCAAACTTGAGTTTTGAATTTACCCAAACCAACATTGACTTAGGACAGAGATATTTTGTTATACAGGGTTAGCATCATTTTTCCACATTGGACTTAAGGAGATGTTGTGCCGTACTGGATGAAAATCTTTTACGAGAGGAAAGAATATGTGATTAATTTTGACCGTGTAAATGCTTTTTGCTATGAAAAGAACGGCCGAGTTACTTTTTGGTTGCCTGATAGCGCCATTCCAATTGTCATTAATCCTCAAAACAATTTAGAAGATTATCAAAAAGTTCTCAAATATCTCGAACAAGTTACCGATGTCGAAGTAGACAGTGGTCACTGGGTAAAAATTATCGACGGCAAAAATGAATATGTCGTTAACCTGCATTGTATTAGTTCTTTCTGTCAAGAACCCAATGGCAGGATAACTTTTTGGCTGCCAGATGGCACTATCCCGATCGTGATCAACCCCTCCAATAACCCAGATTCTTATCAGAAAGTTTTGCAGTTTGTAAAAAATACCACAGGATATTCTTTGTCTTAATCCAAAAATAATCGTCAGTATTCAGAATACAAAACTCAGAAGTGCAGACTATCTTGGTTTGTGCTGTGATGTCATGGTAGCTTGATTAAAGTTGCCCAGTAGTGTCAGTTTGCGGCTGACTACTACTGGGAAATCCTCCGTAATTGATCAGGCCAACTAGGGAGGCACAGCTAATCATGACAAATAATTACGAAGATTCACATCTCCAAGACGAGATAAACAATAACCAATCTTTAGACGGGTTGCAAATTCTTGTAGTAGATGATAGCGACGATAGTTTGATTTTGACAACTTTTATTTTAGAAACTTATGGTATGCAAGTCACAACAGCAACATCAGCTTTAGAAGCACTCAAGTTAATCAAAAATCAGAGATTTGATATTTTCATTTTTGATATTATGATGCCCAAAGTAGATGGATATTCTTTAATTCGCAAAGCCAGACAAATGTTACTCTGGCAAAAACGGCATACACCTGCGATCGCTTTAACTTCTCTGACTGCGGAAGAAAGTTACAATATAGCATTGTTATCTGGTTTTCAAGGCTATGTTCCTAAACCTGTTGAAGCTGGTGTGTTAATCGCTGAAATTACAAAAGTTTTAGGAATTTCGCCAGGAGAAAATGGTGAATGATTGAAAGCGATCGCTAAAATACATACAGACAACCCAGGTAAATCTCGCAGGCGATCGATGACAAACCAACTCCCAGACTATAATCCCAGTGGTGTCGGTGAAATTAACGGCAACCTCTTTGGTTTGCCCTTTGATTATGAGTCAGCCAACTTAATTGTCTTTGCCGTACCTTGGGAAGTCACCGTTTCTTATGGTGCAGGTACAGCCAACGGCCCCCAAAGAATCCTCGATGCTTCAACACAACTAGATTTATTTGACTTTGATAACCCAGATGGCTGGAAACAGGGAATTTTCTTGGTTGAAATTCCTCAAGATATTTTAGAAAAAAATAATTACTATCGCACCCTAGCCGCCCAAATCATCGAAAGGCTGGCAGAAGGTAAACCCCTCACAGACGTACCCGATTTAACTCCCATCCTCACAGAAATTAATCAGGCTTCTTTACAAGTAAATCAGTGGTTATTTACCCAGTCTCAAGCAGCCATCAATCAGGGTAAGCAAGTTGCAGTTATTGGTGGAGATCACAGTTCTCCATTAGGTTTTCTTCAAGCACTGGCAACTAAATATTCTGACTACGGCATTCTGCACATTGACGCACATGCAGACTTACGCGATGCCTATGAAGGATTTGAATTTTCTCATGCTTCCATCATGTTTAACGCTGTGAAACTACCGCAAATCTCTAAATTAGTCCAGGTAGGTTTACGTGATATCAGTCATGATGAAGTGCAAATGATTGATCAATCTCATGGTCGTATAGTTGCCTATTATGACCCAGCCATCAAGCAAAAACTTTATGCTGGCATCACCTGGATAGAAATATGCCGCGAAATTATCAACCATTTGCCAGAATATGTCTACATTAGCTTTGATATCGATGGTTTAGATCCAAAACTTTGCCCCAACACAGGTACACCTGTGGCTGGTGGGTTGGAATTAGAACAAGCATTCTGTATATTGCGTGAACTAGTCAATAGCGGTAGAAAAATTATTGGCTTTGATGTTTGTGAAGTGGGTGATGCAGAGTGGGATGGCAACGTAGGTGCGAGAGTAGTCTATAAACTCGCCAATTTCATAGAATTATCTCAGCGATAATGCAGTCGAAGTATAGGTGAGGATATTTAAAAAGCACGAACGTCGAGTATAGTCGACTCTTACTTCCTGCCTCCTGCCATAATAGATATTGCCATCAAACTTCAGCAAACATTACGATACTTTTGGTTGATACCACAAAGATAAATTCAACTGTGAACAAAAGTAATCTCCTGCAACGATTTGCTGCTTGTGGTCAACTATCCAATCATACAGTTGTGCGGCTCTTGCTAGTGCTACCTGTTCAGAACGATACAGCCTTGGACTCGGACAGAAAACTTCGCCATTGATGTGTATCCCTGCAATCAACCAATAGTCGCTGCATTCACCCTCTGGTAAAATTTCTAAAAACCCGCTACTGTAAGGCTCGATTATTCCCATATTCATTTGCAAGCTTGACAAAAAACCGTCCTATTTAATCTACCGAGGGTTTCCCGAAATAAAAGTAGTGTAAGCTCTATTTGTTATGCTTCAGGTATTTGATCTATGATTAACCATATATGAAATATATCTAGTAGTGTAAATTCCATGACAGCTTGCAGAAACTAACTTCTAAATTCACAAAACTAGTATGATTGCTGTCTACGTCTAGCTATCTGACTCATCTTAACTTTTATACCTATTCTCAAACTGCGGCTCTAGTACTTTAGCTCCTTAAAATATCTTAACAAGAGGATAGATTAAATTGACAGTAAACACACTTCTCGAACGAATCAACCAACATCAATATCTGCGTGATTTGCGAAATAAATTACTCCATCTTCACCGGATGTTACTAGATACAGAACGCATTAACTATGAGCAAATTCATGGCAGAGTATCAACTAGTGAACTCTTTCAACTTGTAATTGCACATGAGCAATTTGCTTGGCTACATCGAATTTCTGAATTAGTCGTGCAGATTGATGAAACTCTAACATCTGATCAACCCATATCATTAGAAGATGTGCAGAATTTAATTGCCAATGCTCGCAGTTTAATTGTACCTTCTGAGGTTGGTAATGAGTTTGCCAGAAAATACTATGCTGCTCTTCAAAGTGAACCAAGTGTTGTATTAGCACATGCAGTAGTCTCAGAACTTTTAGCTATTAAGTAAATAAAGCAAAGTAGAGGATATGTATAGTAAAATTACTTTACTATACATATCCTTTTTTATTGTTTATCTAAGATTATTGAAAATAAGTAGGTTGGGTGAAACGTAGACACCTGAAGGGTGGCTTCCCGCAGGGTAGTAAAACCCAACAAATAAACTACTTCAAAACACAAAATGATATTAGTTGTGTTAAGACAGGGATGACCTAAAAATCGTCATTTCATGCAGCAGCAAAAGAATCAATTTAGTCATCTCACAGCCATAGAAAGAACATACCTGTCATTTCCAGCAAAATTTCTCTTAAATCAAAAGCTACTACGAGGGAAAATACTAGATTTTGGTTGTGGTTTTGGTAACGATGTGAAATTGTTACGCGAACAAGGTTTTGATATTACAGGATATGATCCTTATTATTTGCCTGATTACCCTTATGGAAAATTTGACACAATAATTTGTTTTTATGTGTTAAATGTCTTGTTTGCGGAAGAACAAGCTAATGTTTTAATGGAAGTATCTCATCTGTTAAAGCCAGGTGGTAAAGCTTATTATGTCGTCAGACGAGATATTAAAAAACAAGGCTTTAGAGAACATTATGTTCATAAAAAACCAACATATCAATGTATAGTTAAGCTACCGTTTCATTCTATTTATTTAGATGAAAGCCGAGAAATATATAAATATAACCACTACAACTACCAAAGAAATTCATCGAATAATTGTATATTCTGCAATCCCTATAAAAATTTAAACCTATTAACAGAATCAGCAACAGCTTATGCAATATTCGATGGTTATCCTGTAAGCAAAGGTCATGTTTTAGTTATTCCCAAACGCCATGTAAGTAATTATTTTGAACTACCCTTTAAAGAACAATCTGCTTGTTGGTGGATGGTGAACAAGGTTCAAGAGATGCTCAAAACAGAATTTACACCTGATGGTTTTAATGTAGGTATGAATATTAACCGAGAAGCTGGACAAAATATTATGCACGCCAGTATTCATATCATACCTCGTTATCAAGGTGATAATATGGGTTCTAAAAGTGGCATTAGGAATGTGATCACTAAAAGGCAGTAATCTAAGATAAGTAATCTTGCCAAAATAGAGATTGTTTTTGTCGCATATTCAGGTTTTGCGAGAGTTGCAGTAAATCTTGATGTGGCAAAGTATTATTAATGTAAAATAGCTCTCGTTTTCTGCGAGAAGTGTAATCAAAGAATATCGTAAATCTATCGGAAGTTTCTGGCGGTTTACCTCGATGGAAAATGCTACCTGTCCCTGCAAAAATGACTGTACCAGCACTTCCTATACAAGATTTATAATTATCTGGTGAAATAATTCCTTGCATCGTTTGATTTGAAATATAGCCGTAGTTATATTTCAAATATTGAACTATATTTTCTGTAAAAGATATGGGTATATATTGAAAAGGCCCTTGGCTCTCAGAAACATCATTAACATAAATGATAATTTTCAATACTTTGCGGTCTTCGGGATCTAGATGCCAGCGTCGAGAACCTTGTTCTAATTTGTTGGCTATATCTCTGCGAAAATATGTACCGTGATAGGCTACTGGTAAACCAAGATAATGTTCGATAATATTAAGTAAACGTTGTTCTAATCCCCATAAAAAAAATTTCGTGATGTTGCATTATTTGTTGTGGACTAGCATGAATAACATATTGATTATGAACATTATTAATATCGGGTTTGATTTGAGAAGCTAAATGTTTTGCTGTTTGCAGAATTGGATTATTAGGTGTAATTCCTAAAGCATCTAACGAAGTAATTGCAACACCTTCATGATGAATTTTTTCAACTAATTCTAAATCATCTTTTGAAATTGCAGGTAAGTTGGGTTGATGTTGATTGACTGCCTCTTGATAAGCGATATCATTTTTATATCTAACTAGAGGAAATTGATAAATTTTTTTTTAGAATTCTTTTTTGGAATTTTGGTAATAGCAAGTGCATATATTTTCTAGTTAATTGATGGCATGAAAATTACAGATAACCCAGATATAAGAATCAATGTGATTGCTCCAAAATATAGCTATCTGTAAGAGTGTATTAGTTACTATATTCGAGGTAGATACAAATTACCCTGAAAATGCTTATCCTAAATAAGCTCGAAAAAATGTACAAATCTATAAAGTTATGATGAGTTTAGATGAAGATATCTCAGAATCCAAAGCTGGATAAGACTCTTCATCAAGATATTGAATTAATGCTAAGAGGATGTCTGACTTTAGTTATAAGTTCAATGCCATCATTAGCTAGACAGGTAAAATTGAATACATTCACGCTATTTAACATGGTAAATAGCGAAATCTTAGATATATGCCGCTATACTAGCCCTGAAGAGTAGAATATCTAAAGATGGTGATGGTGCGATTGTTTGTTGCAATGGTTTTGTTGGTGTTGTTAACGGCTTGTGGTACTATTGGACTGCTGCCTACTAGCGAGTTAGTAGAAAAAGCGATCGCACTTGAGCTAGAGCAAACCAAAAAAAGACCTCAGCCAGAAATTAGATATAGATTTTCAGGGATTTGAAATTAAGCAGCTCAAAATTGCAGAAGAAAAGCCACTGACAATTAAAAATTTACCGGCTTTCCGCATCAAAGGAAAATACGATTTAATTATCAACCTACCACAGCGACAGTTGAAGCAACTGCAACAGCCTTTTGAGCTTTACTTGCAAATTCAACAAGAAGGTAAAACTTGGCGCTTATTGCTACCCGATAAAACTAGTAAAGAATCTCAACCTGTTTGGCGGAGTTATCTGATTAACTAGTACAAAAAGCATGAAGTCTGAAGTGGATAAACCTTTCTAGTGAGCATTTATAATGGGTGCTTGATTTTCGCCGATTGTACTAGTTATGCTTTGCTGAACAAGTCATTTTGTGGTAAGAGCAGGGAAGAGATTTGTTTGGCTCTCCTTTGGAAATGCCCTATAGAAGTTATATTTAATTAAAGAAATGCCATTAGAAAGAATGTAAGTAATTTTATGTTAAATCTGAGCAGAATTACATTTGACCGTAACATTATGGCAGGACAAGCTTGTATTCGTGGTATGCGGATTCCGGTTTCTCTTGTTGTTAATTTAGTAGCTAATGGCAAACCTTTAGAAGAAATTTTAGAAGAATATCCAGATTTAGAACCAGAGGATATCCGTGAATCTCTACTTTACGCAGCATGGTTGACTCAAGAGCAAGTTTATCCCTTCAAAAGTGCGTAACCAATAGTTATGAAGTTCTTGGCAGATATGGGAATTTCACTACGTACTATATTTTGGTTGCAAAACGCCGTGTTAGGTATCGGAAACGGAGAGACTGCAAGACTTCGTAGGAAATGACCTATTTGGAAATCTTGACAATTTTGTGTAAGCCCTTATATTTTACAGTTTACAAGTCTGGACGCGAGATAAGATACCTCGCAATTGTTGAGTTTCTTCTATTGATCTGGTTTTACAGGTTCCTGGCAAGTGTCCTTCAGGAGATGTTAAGCTGTATTTTATACTTTTTTCTTTTACCCATCCCCCAAAATACCATTGTGTGGATACCTGCCATCCCACACGATCGCAGAAAGCAACCCATTTTTTCCCAACTTCTAGCCAGATTTTTTTTCTGCACACTAAATCCAAAACGCCCATTGCTGTATTTTACCCACAGTTTGTCAATGGTGCGTAAATCAGTGCAGGGAAATTTGTCGCTTGAGCCAGTATCAAGCCAGCCTTCTTGTTCTCTACCAACAACTTTTAGCATTAATTTTAGAGTTTCTTCATCTGCTTCTTTCCATTGTCCAGCTTTGAGGAAATCACGCAACCGCCCATAGTCTACACCTCTATCAGAGGCTAATTCATTTTGTTGTTGCAGCTTCTCCGATTCTTCTACTTCTTTAAGAAAAGCATCAACAAATTCTTTTTTTGCTTGTTCTTCTTGTTTCTGTATCTGCTCAATATGTTTTTGATATTCTATTTCTTTAACAGATGTAATTTCTAACTCAATCGGCACTACATCCTCATCCCTTAATCCTAAAATATCCTGCTGGTAATCTTTCAGTATCTTTACAATATGTTCATCCAGGGGATATTTTTGCTCAACAGCCTTGGCAAAAGCTTGTTTGTAAAGTTCGATATTTGCTACACGCCTACGAAACGGCTCTAAAACTTCGGTTTCTATTTGCTCGGCTGTTTCATCTGTAATTCCAAATGTTTTGCGTTTTGGTTTTAAGACTAGGTAGGCAAATTCACTAAGCACACCATTTTGAGCATATTTTTCAACAAGCTTGCGATACTCTGCCTCTGAACTCTTTGGTGCATTGGCAATGATAATATTAAAGCCTTCCCTATCCAGAATGATGCTTGGTGTCATGTTCGGCTTGGCTGCTTGAACTTTTGCCTTGGCATAATCATGCAGTTCATGGATAAAGATAGAACCACTGTTGTCTTTATCTGCTGCGCCAGTTTCAATTCCCTCTACTAAATATTGAGTGTAAAGCGACAGTATTGAACCTTCTTGTTCAAAAGATTTTTGAGTTGCGCTGGAAGATGTGAGAACAACTCGCCCTTCTGCGCCTAGCTGCTGTTTGAGATCCACACCAACACTTTTTGCTCGCCAACCTTGGGCAAAAGCACCACTGTAGCAAGCATCTAAAATGAGAACTTGCCGTTTAGCACGGCAATTTTTTTGATTCTTGTTGGATAAAATTTGCGTCTACAGAAGTAGATTTAAAATAATCTTTAACTGTATTTCGAGTTGTTAAATAGAGATGACCTTCATCATTAGTAATACCATGACCAGAAAAGAAGAATAATACTAAGTCATCTCTACTCGCTTCTTTAAACAGCTTTTCAATTGCTGTTCGCATAGCGATCGCATCAGGATTCAGCAGCCGTTCAACTTGCTCAAAACCTCCCAGGTTGGGGTTTTGCAAAACTCGCTCCATAGCTGCTACATCATTGAGTGCTGCTGAGAGGGAAGGGATACCTTCGCCGTACTGACTGACTCCAATTAGTAGTGCTATCTTCTTAGCCATTGCTGCGATCGCCTAAAAAAATTGAATCGTAGGTTTTTCTGTCATCTTAAGCTCCAGAGTCGCGTTATACACACCGCAATATGCTACACAGTAAAATTCTACGATTTCGTATAAAAAAAAGATAGTCTACTTAAATTTGTATAAGTCCCTATTTCCGCATCTGGCTGACTAAATGAACGATTTCAGGTAATATCAATTTTTCCAGACCTAGCCGCACCGCATTACTAGAACCAGGTAGAGAGAAGATTAATTTATTTTGGTAAATACCAGCGACGGCGCGAGATGCGATCGCACGGGAACCAATTTCTTGATAACTTAAAAATCTAAATATCTCTCCGAATCCTGGTAGAGTTTTTTCTAATAATTGTTCAATAGCGTCATAAGTGGTATCTCTCGGTGCAATACCTGTACCACCATTAAAAATTATTGCGTCTAAATTAGCATTTTTACCCAGCGATTCTATTTGTTCTTGAATCTGTGTTGGTTCATCTTTGATAATTGCATAGGCTGCAATATTATGATTTGCACCTAACAATAATTGCTTGATTAGTTGTCCACTTTTGTCTGTTTCTGGGGTGCGTGTATCGCTGACGGTAACTATAGCGCAAGTTATCGTCATTGCTGCTGTATCTGGATGGGGTGTTTGGATCATCCGAGTTGACATTTTGAATGAGTTTCACTAGTAAAAAAAGATGAAGAATGAAGGCTAAAGCGTTTATTTCAGACTTCACACTACCCTTCTCCCAAAAGGAGACGCTACGCGAACGGGAAGTAACCCAAAGGGTGCCTACACACTTCATACTTCACACTTCAGTCGGTTGCTTAAGATTTACTCAATCCCAAACCATTTTCTTCAGCATATCGCTCCATAAAGCGCATAAAGCGATCCCACTCGTCAGAAGATTTCATAATGTAAACAGCTTCTAATGCTTCTGCTCTACCGTTGATGAATTTTACCTTAACTTCGCGGGTAACGATTTCGCCTTCTTCGTCAAGCAGATACATCCCAGTGACTTCATCTGTATTGCCTTGCTCTAAAATTGTGGGATTTGTAAAAATAAAGGTTGCTGTACCAGTATCACCAGTACGCGATCGCGTTAAACGTACATCTGGTACTACTTCTTCGTTAACACCTCTAGAAAACTGGATTTTTGCCATGATGAAAGAATTTAAAGTTTTGTGATCATTGATTTAATATTCTCTCATCATTTAGAACTCAGTAGTCTATTTAAAAAGGCAGGAGGCAGGAGGCAGAAGGGAAGAAGGCTTTATTTATACAATGGGCTTTAGTCTTAATTCTAGGTTAGTCCTAATTCTAAGGCTGTTATACCAATTCACAATTCGCAATTCGCAATGACGCTCGCAGGCTCGCTACCGCTACGCTAACGCAATTAAAAAACTTAGATACAGCAAAGCTTTTAGGGTTTACATCTGTATCAAATTTTTCGTGAAATGGTATTATCGGACTTAATATCGTAACTGCTTTAAAATTCTCCATACTCCTAATATGTACCCTCATATTGGACAAGTTTGAATTTCAATCTTGTCCCTCCTGCCATCTGCCTCCTGCCTCTTTACGTTGCTTCCCGTTCTAATAATAAAGTCACTGGGCCGTCGTTTTCGATGGAAACTTGCATCATTGCGCCAAATTTGCCTGTTTCGACACTTAAACCACTGGCGCGTAACTTGTTAACAAAGCTGTTGTATAAATCTTCTGCGGTTTGAGGTGATGCAGAACGGTCAAAAGACGGACGGCGACCTTTGCGACAGTCACCATAAAGGGTGAATTGACTTACAACCAACAACTCACCATGAATTTCCTGTACAGTTTTTTGCCATCTGTCTCCACCTTCATCATCGGGAAACAGCCGCAATTCTAAGCATTTACGCGCCATCCAGTCGAGTTCTGCATCTGTATCTGTATCAGCAATACCTACAAGTAGGTTTAAGCCTCGGCCGATTTTGCCAATGATTTCACCGTTAACGGTTACTTGAGATGATTTCACTCGCTGGATGATAACGCGCATAAATAAAGTAAAAAGTAAAAGGGAAAAAGTAAAAAGAAATGTTTTTGACTTTTGACTTTTAACTTTTTACTTTTTGAAGCCTTTACCACGACTGACAGAAGGTAGACAAACGCAGTTTTCTATTTGTGCAATTAAAGTCTCGCGGTCGAGATTTTGACCAATTAGCACAAGCTGGTTTTTGGGTTCGCCTTTCCACTCATCATCATCTAAGGTGAAGCGTTTACCGCAGAGGTGGAAAATGTGGCGTTTGGGACTTTCGTCAAACCACATCACACCCTTAGCGCGGAAAATGTTGGTGGGTAGTTGGTTATCTAGGAAATATTGGAACTTCCTAATAGAAAATGGCTTGTCGCTTTGGAAGGATATGGAAGTGAAGCCATCATTTTCTAAGTGGTCGGAATGATGGTGGTGATGATGGTCGTGGTCGTGGTGGTCGTGACCGCAGGTTGAATGGTCGTGGTCATGGTCGTGGTGGTCGTGACCGCAGGTTGAATGGTCGTGGTCGTGGTCGTGATGGTCATGATCATGATGATCATGCTCATCAACGGTATCAAAATACTTATCAGACTCAAATAATCCTACACTGAGAATTAAAGCGAGTGGTACTTGCGATCGCTGGGTACGCAAAATTCTCGCACCTTCTTTGACTTCGTTGATTTTCTGCTCTAACTGAGTCAAAGTTGCTTCATCAACCAAATCTGTTTTATTCAACAAAATCACATCGCCGTAAGCAATTTGGCTGTAAGCTGCTTGGGAGTTGAATAAATCTAAGCTGTAATTCGCTGCATCTACGACAGTGATAATCGAATCTAGACGAGTTAAATCTCGCAGTTCTGTACCTAAAAATGTTAAGGCAACTGGTAGCGGATCTGCTAGTCCGGTGGTTTCTACTACTAGATAATCTAGTTTTTCTTCCCGTTCTAATACTTTATAAACGGCATCCACTAAATCATTATTAATGGTGCAGCAGATACAACCGTTACTTAACTCCACCATATTGTTATTATCATCGGTGGCAATAATTAACTCGTTGTCAATGCCAATTTCACCAAATTCATTCACCAACACGGCAGTTTTTAAACCTTGTTGGTTTGTAAGAATATGATTTAGTAAGGTCGTTTTGCCGCTACCAAGAAATCCAGTAATAATTGTGACTGGTAAACCTTGTTTTGGCGCATCCATTGATTGAGATTCAGAATTCACTGCTGATTGCATAACGCGGTTATCAAACAAATCAAAAAATAGAAAACTTCTTTAAGTTGCGGCTACCCGTTGGGTTGGGTGTAAGGGAATAAGGGTGTAGGTGTTTAAAATCCTCACACCCTTATTCCCGCTTATCCAAACTCTTTTGACTCATAATTTCTATTACATTTACAAAGGGTAGCGCAGATAGTCCAGAAAACACTAGCATAGGGATGCTGGATAAACTTACCAGTTGTTTAACCCTATTATTGCGTATCCCTCTATTGCCGCATTACTCTGTTATGACCCTAACTGTTTACAATACCCTCACCCGTCGTCAAGAACCGTTTGAAACAGTCGAACCAGGCAAGGTTAAGATGTATTACTGCGGCGTGACGGTTTATGACTACTGTCATTTGGGTCATGCTAGAGCTTGCATTGTTTGGGATGTTGTGCGCCGCTATCTCCAGTTTATCGGTTATGAAGTGCGCTATGTGCAGAATTTTACTGATGTTGATGACAAAATTCTCAACCGCGCACGACAAGAACACTCTTCAATGGAGGCTGTAGCTGAACGTTTCATCAAGGCTTATTTTGAAGATATGGCACGGCTGGGAATTAAAGAAGCTGATGAATATCCCCGCGCCACACATACAATGAACGGGATTCAGCGATTGATTCACGAGTTGGAAAATAAAGGTTTTGCTTACCCTTCTGATGGGGATGTTTACTATGCTGTGCGCCAGTTTGGTGAGTATGGTAAGCTTTCTGGTCGTAAGTTGGAAGATATGCAGGCTGGAGCAAGCGATCGCGTTAATATAGAAGACCCAGAATATCAAAAGAAAAAAGACCCCTTTGATTTTGCTTTGTGGAAAGCGGCGAAACCCGGCGAACCCGCTTGGGAATCACCTTGGGGTGCTGGTCGTCCGGGATGGCATATTGAATGCTCGGCGATGGTGCGCGATCGCTTGGGTGAGACAATAGATATTCATGCTGGTGGTGCTGACTTAATTTTCCCCCACCACGAAAATGAAATTGCTCAATCGGAAGCCGTCACAGGTAAACCTTTAGCAAATTACTGGTTACACAACGGTATGGTAAAGGTGGACGGTGAGAAAATGTCCAAGTCTTTGGGCAACTTTACCACCATCCGCGACTTACTTGATCGTGGCGTTGACCCAATGGCATTACGCTTGTTTGTCCTAATGGCGCAATATCGTAAGCCTCTTGATTTTACCGATGATGCGATCGCCGCCGCCACCAACGGTTGGCACACCCTAAAAGAAGGTTTACTGTTTGGTCATCAATACGCCAAACAACTCGGCTGGGAAGTAAATTCTTCCCCACTCCCTGAATTTGTTGAACGTTTCAAAGAAGCTGTCAACGATGACTTTAATTTCCCTGGTGGGGTATCGGTGTTGTTTGAATTAGCCAAAGAACTCCGCCGTGAAGGAAATATCATCGTTCATGAAGGCAAAACTGACACACCCGCAGAGGAACTGCAAAAACAATGGCAAACACTCGTCACTTTAGCAGAGGTTTTAGGTTTAACCGCCCAGCCAGAAGCCGAAACTCCTGTAAATGATGGTTTAAGTGATGCGGAAATTGAGGATTTAATTCAGCAACGCCAAGCCGCCAGAAAAGCCCGGAATTTTGCCGAAGCAGACCGTATACGCAATGAACTACAAGCCAAAGGTATTACCTTAATTGATAGTCCTGAAGGTACACGCTGGCATAGGAGTTAATTTGAGTGCTGAGTTCTGAGTAGGGACTAGTCATCATTGATGTTTTAACTGCTATACCAAGCCAAACAATTAGAGACGTTGTATACAACGTCTCTACCTGGGGTGTGAGTAGCTTTCAGTGTTAGGGTTGTATTCAGGAAAAACCCTTACACCCCTTACACCAACTTAGTAATTAGATAGCAATCTATCTAGTCATCTTTACACAGAATTCAATTCTGAATTATTAATTCTGACTCCTGAATTCTGTTTGATAATTACTGTATTTCGATTTTTGTCAACTTCACATTGCAATTTGTTGAGGACAAAAACTCAAAGACAAAAGCTATTCTTTTGGTAAACTTTCATCACCAAAAACTTATGTTTTTGCCTAAGGTTATGTTTTCATGACATTACTTACCAAACAATTTTTTCTGGAATTTCCCAGTTTCTTGATTAATTGCTGGTTTCTGCATTATTGCACTAAATTTAACTTTAAGACTGGGTGGTCAGAACAGTCTTGAAAAACCAAGTCATGTCTGATAATTTACATCGATTAGGATAAAAGTTAAAGGATACAAATTAGTATCAAATACAACCAATTTTGTTAAAAAACATAAAATTTTGTAGGCTGTCGATAAAAGCAGAGTATATTACAGAACTTGTCTAATATCTGGTTAGTTGATAGCTAATACAGAATTAGTGAAAAAGAAAAAACACTCATAAAAAAACGAAATTGTCAATCATAAAATCAGGAAATTTACCTTTCAATTATTATGTGGTCTGAACTAACAAAAGCGATCGCTAGTTTTCATATTCCGGCTGATTGGATTGGGATCAGAGTCGTCCGAGAAACAGCCGCAAATCGTTATGTGCGCGATGGTATTCCCCAAGCTAACGGTAAATCTACCACCGAGGGAGCCATGATCGAAGTTTTAGTGAATGGCTGTCTTGGTTATGCGGCTACCAACTCATTACAACTAGAATCTTTAGAATCTGCTGCGGAAATCGCTTATAAACAAGCACTTGCGGCTAGTAAATGGTTGATATATCCATTTAAAGAAACCGAACGTCCGAAAGTTGTTGGTGAATACAACTCACCATTTTTGGAACCCTTAGACGCGCTGAGTCCGGGAGAAATTAATGATTTACTGGTGCGGATGTGCCGGACACTAAAAGTACATGACAAAATTGTGCAAACCACAGCCAGCATCAATACAAGCGAGAGAGAAAGCTGGTTTGTCAGCAGCAACGGTTCCGAAGTATATCAAAAGTTTATCTCCTTGGGGACTAATTATGGTGCGATCGCTCAAGATGGCGCAATTGTCCAACAACGTACCAACAACGGTTGGCAAGCTCACTGCTATCAAGGTGGATGGGAAGTTTTAAAACAAGAAAATTTATGGCAACGGGTACAGCAAGTAGGAGAACAAGCCCTAGAACTGTTAACCGCCGAGGAATGCCCAAATACCTGCACTAACTTGGTCTTAGCCCCAGACCAAATGATGCTGCAAATTCATGAAAGCGTCGGGCATCCCCTAGAAATCGACCGGATTTTAGGCGATGAGCGCAACTATGCTGGCGGTAGCTTTGTCACAACCGAAGACTTTGGACAGCTAATCTACGGTTCACCATTAATGAATATTACCTTTGATCCCACAGTACCGGGTGAATATGCCAGCTATGCTTTTGATGATACTGGCGCAGTCGCCACAAGGGAATATGTGATTAAAGAAGGCGTATTACAAAGGGGTTTAGGCAGTTTAGAAAGTCAAGCCAGAGCCGGAGTGCCTGGAGTAGCTTGCGCCCGTGCTTGTTCCTGGAATCGACCAGCAATTGACCGCATGGCTAACTTAAACCTAGAGCCAGGAAACGCCTCCTTTGCAGAAATCATCGGCGACATAGAACATGGCGTTTACATGGAGTCAAATCGTTCTTGGTCAATTGACGATCGCCGTTATAAATTCCAATTTGGCTGCGAATATGCCAAATTAATTGAGAATGGCAAACTCACAAAAACTCTCCGCAACCCCAACTATCGAGCTACAACCCCAGAATTTTGGCGCAGCTTAATCAAAATCGGTAATCAAGATAGCTGGCAAATGTACGGCACTCCATACTGCGGTAAAGGCGAACCAAATCAAGCAATTTGGGTAGGACATGGTTCACCCGTTTGTGTATTTGCTAATGTTGAAGTCTTTGGGGGAGGGAGTTGAAAAAAGTGCTGAGTACTGAGTACTGAGTGCTGAGTGCTGAGTTATTTATTATCGCCCTTGCTTCCATCTCATCTTCCTTGTCGAGTGTGTCATACCAATGAAACAAGAATTAACTGCTTTAGAATCTAGCTTTAATCAGTTGTTAGAAACTCTGCTCATCAAAAAATTAGAGCATGAGGAATTTACCCTCAAACTCAGCAGTGAACAAAGTCAATTTACGCGGTTTAATCATGCGAAAGTTAGACAAACTGGCTGTGTAGCTGATGGGTCGATTGAACTAACTTTAATGGCAGAGCAACGCAGTAGTTCTAGACAGTTTCCCTTTACCGGAAATTGGGAAAAAGATTGGCAAAAGGCGCATCAAGCCTTACAAGAATTACGCGATGAAATAACGATATTACCAATTGACCCTTATTTAGTTTTGCCTTCCGGCAATAATACGAGTAGAGAAGTTCATCATAGTAATGTATTAGCGCAAGATGACGTAGTTTCTAGCATCTTAGCCGAAGTAGCAGCACTCGATTTTACAGGCATTTATGCAGGGGGTATAGTAATTAAAGCCTATGGTGATTCGAGCGGACAAAAACATTGGTTTGCTACTGATACTTTTACCTTAGATTATTCCTTGTTTATTAGTTCGGGTAAAGCCGTGAAAGGGACATTTGCAGGCAGCAATTGGGATGTAGCAAGTTACGCCGCAAAAATCAACGAAGCCAAAAAACAACTAAATTTGCTGTCGCATCCAGCCAAAGAATTACCTAGAGGTCAGTATAAAACTTATTTTGCACCTGCGGCTGTAGCTGATTTATTACAAATGCTTTCTTGGGGTGCTGTAAGTGAAGCAGATATCCAACAAGGAAATAGTGCTTTAGCCGCTTTATCTCGCAAAGAAAAACAGTTATCTGCCAAATTTAGTTTAAAAGAAAACTTCCAATTAGGCTTAGTACCGCGCTTTAATGAACTAGGTGAAATGGCAGCACCAGAGTTAGCAATCATTGAAAATGGTGTATTAGTAAATAGCTTAGTTAACTCGCGGACTGCCAAAGAATATCAAAAAGATGCGAATGGTGCTAACCGTTCGGAAACCTTACGCACACCAGAAATCAGTCCAGGAAACTTAAAATTTGAGCAGATTTTATCCAACTTAGATACAGGGTTATACGTCTCAAATTTGCATTATTTAAATTGGAGCGATCGCCCCACGGGTAGAATTACAGGTATGACCCGTTACGCCTGTTTTTGGGTAGAAAAAGGTGAAATCGTTGCACCTATCGAAAATCTCCGCTTTGACGAAAGCCTCTATCGTTTTTGGGGAGAAAATTTAGTTGATTTCACTAATTTCCAAGAATTTATTCCCGAAGTTGACACTTATGAAAACCGTAAATTAGGCGGTAGTTTAGTTCCTGGGATGTTAGTCAATGATTTTACTTACACTTTGTAGATTAATCATTTGTGAATCTCTAAGCGTTTAGGACTTATGTATAAACTCTCTCAAACTCTTATAAATTCTTGTCTTCACCTTCAGGAAGTCATCTTATCTCTTTTATTCACATATTAAACATGACTACTATCGTGGACAAAATTTAGCCCAAAAGCTGTTTAACTGATACTTGAATATCAGGAAATGCTAATGGCGTAATTATTCCTTCCGCAATAGTTTCTACTGAAGTATACTGACCGTTTTGAGGATAGCGGAAAACAACTATTTCCTTGGTTGACAAGCTTAAAATCCAATATTCTGGAATATTAGCATCTGCATAAATTGATGTTTTAAGTTCCAAGTCTTTCTTTAAACTAGTATGAGCGACTTCTATAATAAAAAAAAATATCATCAGGTGCAGGATGGCGATCGCTATAGTTAGACTCTGGTAATCGCACAATTGCAATATCCGGTTCAGGTTCTGAGTTAGATAAGGTAATTGGGCCGTTGAAACGGATATCAGCTTGACCTGTCAATAAGTTTTCTAAGTATTTCGCTCCTCTTTTGGCAGTACTATAATGAATTGGTGTTTCTGGGCTCATTTCAACAATTTCACCCGCCAGTAACTCCACATGGCGATCGCGCAGAATTCCTGCTTGAATCATACAATGGTAATCATCAACAGACCATTTAGCCAGCGTCTTCATTGCAGAATTTTACTCTGTTGTCATACTTGAGTATATTGTAGATTTTATCAACAAAAATATCCCCGAATTCTTCAATAAGTCAGGGATATGAGCCTTTTGATAGCTGGAATCATACAACAAGATGAAATTTTGAAAATCAGCATTACATTATGAAATTACTCATTGATAAAATCAATTCAGAAATCGGCACAATTTTAATTGTGACTGATGGTGAAAAACTCTGCGCTCTGGACTTTGCAGATTATGAGTCAAGAATGCTGAAGTTACTGCACAAGCGTTATGGGAACTTTAATTTTGAATATATAAAAAATCCCCAAGGTATTAGTAATAAAATTCAAGCTTATTTTGCAGGCGATCTCACCAGTTTAAATAATATTCCCCTCAACACTGGTGGGACTGTGTTTCAGCAGCAAGTGTGGCTTGCATTGCTAACGATTCCTTGGGGTACAACTATTGCTTATGCTGAGTTAGCCGCAAGAATTGGTAAGCCGACAGCCTATCGCGCTGTTGGGATGGCGAGTTCACTTAATCCCATTGCAATTGTGCTTCCTTGTCATCGAGTTGTAGGGGCGAATGCTGCACTGACTGGTTATGCAGGAGGTTTAGAACGCAAGCGTTGGTTGCTTCATCATGAAGGCGTGAAATTGATTTAGCGTAACCTAAGATAGATGCGGAGAATCTCTAGTTTATGAGAAATATGACAACACATATAAATCTAACAACAAAATAATTAGGTAAGTATTAGTAGTGGGAAAAAAGCAGTATAAAAATGCCTGGAAACGAGAAATAAATGATATTGTCCGTGCTATTTGTGGAGGTTTTTTATTTTGCATTCCACTAATATAAACAAGGTTGGGTGAAACGAAGTGGAACCCAACAATTACTCTAGCAAACAGGTATGATTGACTCATTGTTGAATTTCTAAGCGTTGTTTTACTATTTCAATAAACTCATCAGTATTTACTGTTGTGCCGTCTTGTTGAATGCGTAAAACAGCTTCGTGTATAGCATCATCATCATCACGATGTTCTAAAATATACTTCCTTAATTCCTCTGGAGACATTGCTTTATAATTAGGTTTGCTGTTCATAAATACCTCAGGTAAGTGTGGATATGTTCGGGACTTTTGATTAGTTCGGCGAAATGTGCGATCGCTTCTCTGGCTTTCGCGGCTGTGGGAGAATGTACCTCTAAAAGAATAGTGCGATCGCTCTGCACAATCAGCGCATTTTCTGGGATGTAAGACATAATTTTGTCAGCTAAATCCTACGAAATATAATTTAGTAATTCTTTGTAATCTCAATAGTAATCCTGTTGAGCAATAGTATAAAAAGAACATAAGGTAAATAAGCAACTGGTATGACATCGCAAAATCTGATTGGTGGACGTTACCAAATTGTTGAAAAACTTGGACAAGGGGGATTTGGGATTACTTTCAAAGCTGTTGACAGACAATTACCTGGAAATCCTTTATGTGTTGTCAAGCAGTTTAAACCTCAAAATCCAGATAATTGGGAAGTTGGAAAAAGATTATTTGAACGGGAAGCAGAGCAACTACAAAAGCTACAAGAGTTAATAAATCACCAACAAATTCCTCGCATTCTTGCTTACTTGACAGAAAATCAAGAATTTTATTTGGTACAAGAATATATTCAAGGTCATGATCTGTCTCAGGAATTAGTATATGGTAAACAACTGAGTGAAACTGATGTAATTCAACTTTTACACGATATTTTAGAAGTATTAAGTTTTGTTCACAAACGTTATTTAATTCATCGGGATATCAAACCTTCAAATATCTTAAGACGTGCATCTGATAATAAAATTTTCTTGATTGATTTTGGTGCAGTTAAAGAACTCACTACTCAAATAGCTAATCTTCAAGGACAGCTAAATTCCGCCACTATTATAGGTAGTAAGGGTTATGCACCTATTGAACAATGTTATGGTCATCCAGTATTAAGCAGTGATATATATGCAGTTGGTGTAATTGCTATTCAAGCTTTAACGGGGATTTTTCCCCCTAATTCAGCAATTTTTACTCCACACAATGGGGAAATTGTTTGGCGCGATCGCGCTCAAGTTAGCCCAGAATTAGCTAACATCATAGACAAAATGGTGCGTCGCGACTACAACCAGCGTTATCCATCAGCAGCAGAAGCACTACAAGCGGTGAATGCACTTATTTTACCTCCCGACATAACACAGCCTACGCCACCAAGCAGAAAAATTTCACAGAAAAAATGGCTGGGTGTGGGAATATTTGCAACTATCACCTCTGCCATTCTATGGCTAGGATTTTCAACTATTCGCCCCCAACCTCAGCCTTTAACTAACGAATATTCTCAATCTGATATCAAAATTAAATATCCAGACAACTGGATAACCAAAAAGCCAGGTGATTTTGGTGGTGAATTAATTCAATTAATCCCCCAAAATCTACAACAAGAAAATTCTTGTAACCCAGAAGTTACTGTCAATAAAACCGAATTATCACAAGTCTTATCTCTCAATGAATATAAAAACATAATTTTAGAACGAATTAAGCAAGATTCTTCTCAGACAAAAATTACTGATACAACCAACTCAACAACTACATTATCTCAATACAATGCCTACAGATTAACTTATTCCCGTCAAGAATATCAATGTCAATTTCAAGTTCTAGAAATTGGAACAGTCAGAGAAGGCAATGCTTACTATATTACTTATATAGCAGAACAAAAAGAATATAATCGATATTTGCCATTGGTTGAAAAAATGATTAATTCATTTGAAATTAAAAATCAATAAATGCGAACATTTGAAAGTAAAATGGTTGTAGTAAGTAGCTCAAATTAAAAGTGAAAGGTCATTACAAGCGGAACTTACTGAAACCATGTAATCGCAGAGTCTCTATTTTACTTTTTTCAACGTTGACCTACTTATTAAAGAAATGGAATAAAATGGCTACTTAGACAGCCGCCAAATTTTGATAGTCTTGTCCCAACTACCACTAGCTAAAGTTCTGCCATCTGGACTAAATGCGACTGAACTAACCCAAGAAGAATGACCATCGAGGGTATAAATTTGTTTTCCTGTGGCGACATTCCAGATTTTGATAGTATTGTCATTACTACCACTAGCTAAAGTTTTGCCATTTGGGCTAAAGGCGACTGAAGAAACCTCACGAGAATTACCATTGAGGATACGAATTTCTTTCCCTGTAGAGATATTCCAGATTTTGATAGTTTTGTCCTGACTACCACTAGCTAAAGTTCTGCCATCTGGACTAAATGCGACTGAAGAAACCCCATAATAATGACCATTGAGGGTACGAATTTCTTGCCCTGTAGAGACATTCCAGATTTTGATAGTCTTGTCATTACTACCACTGGCTAAAGTTCTGCCATCTGGACTATAATGCGACTGAAGAAACCCCATAAGAATGACCATTGAGGGTACGAATTTCTTGCCCTGTAGAGACATTCCAGATTTTGATAGTACTGTCCCAACTACCACTAGCTAAAGTTCTGCCATCTGGACTATATGCGACTGAGAAAACCAAATCATAATGACCATTGAGGGTACGAATTTCTTGCCCTGTAGAGACATTCCAGATTTTAATAGTCTTGTCACCACTACCATTAGCTAAAGTTCTGCCATCTGGACTAAAGGCGACTGAATTAAAACTTTCTACGCCGGCTAATAAACCCTGTTGTTGCGAATGCCCAATCAGCGTCTTCGCTAGAGTAAAGTTAGCTGTTGATGATACATTTGCAACAGGTCGATTTGCTCTCCTTGGTGCTGGCACAGGTGCAACAAGTCGATTTTGTGGGCTTGGTGCTGGCGCACCAGCCACTGGCTGCACAGATGGCGCAAGACTTAAATAAGTCTTCAACGGAATCCCATACACAGTAGTAGCATTTGTATCAGGGCGAGTTGTAGCCCTTCCGTGAATGCCTACTAATTTACCCTGCTCATCTAGTATCGCTCCCCCACTCATCCCTGGAAAACCACCAATGTCATACACAAAGGCATAACCATCTTTTGGGTTTGACACTCGGCTGGAAATTGCACCTCTGATAAACTTGATGTCTGATGTTCCTTGGGGATAACCTGCTACAGAAATATTTATACCTAATGTTATTAGGTCAGAATTACCCTTTTCGGCGACACGGTAATTTTGATTACTAGTGAACTGAAATATAGCTAAATCAACACCGCGAAATTGTTTGACTTGGCTGTGGTTGAAAGTGTATTTTTTGCCGTCTGGTGTGTGTACTGTGTAGTTACCTTCGAGTTGGACTACGTGCCAATTTGTCACCACAGTGTAAATATTACTTTGACGCTCAATAATTACCCCTGAGCCAGTATTTGCACCATCAATGCGGACTGTAATTTGTTGAGCAATTTCAGCAATTTCTGAGGGTGTCAACGCTGTGGCTACTGGTTGGATTATGACTATTGCTGTACCGAATAATAATGCCGAAAGTACACCAGCCACCCTCATGATTGATTCCCCTGATGATTTTGTAATGGTTTTTGTCTAATTGGTACAGCCATACGAGAGTAAATGTAACTGATTGTATGCCTTATTAAATTACTAGAAAATTTGAAAATACAAGGTTGGTTTAATTGGGATAACATCCAAAATCTCAAATTAAATAGCTAATCAGATAGCCGCCAAATTTTGATAGTCGCGTCATTGCTACCACTAGCTAAAGTTTTGCCATCTGGACTAAATGTGACTGAATTAACCGACTCAGAATGACCTTTGAGGGTGGTAATCTCTTGCCCTATGGCAACATTCCAGATTTTGATAGTATCGTCCCAACTACCACTAGCTAAAGTTTTGCCATCTGGACTCAATGCGACTGAAACAACCCAATGAGAATGACCATTGAGGGTACGAATCTCTTGCCCTGTAGCGATATTCCAGATTTTGACAGTCTTGTCTTCACTACCACTAGCTAAAGTTTTGCCATCTGGACTCAATGCAACTGAAAGAACCGAATCAGAATGACCATTGAGGGTACGAATTTTTTGCCCTGTGGCGACATTCCAGATTTTAATAGTCTTATCGTAACTACCACTAGCTAAAGTTCTGCCATCTGCACTAAATGCGACTGAATTAACCGACTTAGAATGACCATTGAGGGTACGAATTACTTGCCCTGTAGTGAGGTTCCAAATTTTGATAGTTTTGTCGTCCAAACTACCACTAGCTAAAGTTCCGCCATCTGGACTCAATGCAACTGAAAGAAACGACTTAGAATGACCATTGAGGGTACGAATTTCTTGCCCTGTGGCGACATTCCAGATTTTAATAGTCTTGTCGTAACTATCACTAGCTAAAGTTCTGCCATCTGCACTAAATGCAACTGAATTAACCGACTTAGAATGACCATTGAGGGTACGAATTACTTGCCCTGTGGTGAGGTTCCAAATTTTGATAGTCTTGTCTTCACTACCACTAGCTAAAGTTCTGCCATCTGGACTCAATGCAACTGAATTAACTGATCCTTCTGTGTATTGCCCTTGAATACCAGCAAATTCATAAAACACCACCCTTTGCGAATCACCAATCAGAGTCTTCGCTAGAGTAAACTTAGCAGCTGATGGCACAGTTACAACTGGCGGATTGGGTAGCTTTGGTGCTGGTGCAGATGGTGCAAGACTTAAATAAGTCCTCAACGGAATCCCTAACACAGTAGTAGCATTCGTATCTGGGCGAGTTGTAGCACGTCCGTGAATCCCGACTAATTTACCCTGCTCATCGAGTATCGCTCCCCCACTCATCCCCGGAAAACCACCGATGTCATACACAAAAGCATAACCATCCTTTGGGTTTGACACCAGACGGGAAATTGCACCCCTACGAAAATCAATGTCTGATGTTCCTTGAGGATACCCCGCTACAGCAATATTTGTCCCTAATGCTACTTGGTCAGAATTACCCTTTTCGGCGATACGGTAATTTTGATTACTAGTAAACTGAAATATAGCTAAATCAACACCTGGAAGTTGTTTTACTTGGCTGTGATTGAATGTATATCTTCGACCATCTGGTGCTTGTACTGTGTAGCTACCTTCGAGTTGGACTACGTGCCAACAAGTAACAACAGTATAAACATTACCTTGATGCTCAATAATTACTCCAGAGCCAGTATTTGCGCCATCAATGCGTACGGTGATTTGTTGAGCGATATTAGCAATTTCTGAGGGTGTCAAGGCTGTAGCGGCTGGCTGCACTATGACTATTGCTGTACCAAATAATAATGCCGATAGTACACCAGCCACCTTCATGATTGATTCCCCTCACACATCAACATTGATAACTGTTCACTGTTCACTGTTCACTGATTTAATCGGTACAGCCATACTAGAACGGGTAATTAGTTCCTGCAAGTGGGGTTCTGGTTGCGAACCATCTTGATAAACTGCCGGTGTCTCCCACAGTGGATCTTGATGTAAGCTATTAATCCCAATCACTTCACCATGTATATTCAGCAATGGCGCGCCACTCATCCCTTTTCGCACATCATTGGTGTATCCAATCTGGTAGCCTTGCTCTAATGCTTTGTCTAACAATAGGGTGACTTTCCCAGATGTAAAGACAAACTGAGTTTTAGTCAGCGTAGACTGCTTTTGAGTTGCTAAATTGTCTATAAATCCACCCACAAACACCTCATCCCCAACTCGTAAACGAGACGCATTAGGGAGGTTAGCGACTGGATAAACTATATCGGGACTACGAAATTGCAACACAGCTAAATCATCCTGCTGCAACTGGGAAATCTGCAAGACAGTAGCTTGATATATACGCCCATCTGGAGTTTGAATTTGATAGGGTGGTTTAGCGGCTCTCAAAACGTGAGCATTGGTAATTACTGTATAAATTTGACCTTGGCGTTGTAGTAAAGTTCCTGAACCTAGTAACTCTGATGTGGTAATTTTGACGGTGATAGTCTGAGCTAATTTTTGCAATTGCTCGACAGAAAGACGATTAGATCGCTCCACTCTGGTAGACTTGCCAGAAACGCCTTGCTGTTTTGAGAGTGCAAAGGAAACACCACCAAGACAAATCAGCAAGCACACCAGATAAATAATTTTGTGTTTGAGCCGCCAGTTCATGCAATATTAAGGAGTCGATGAACTACACTCTTGACCGTCTAAAAATTGCTTGACATCAACATACACATCACCTTCGTCATAAGTAAAAGCTTGACATCCACTTAAATTAATGATTGATTCTCCTCCTGCATCCCGGCGCAAACTCAGCATTTGCTGTAAAACTCTACCGGTGTCAGTTCCAGGTTTTAGGGTGACTAATATATTGTCTGCTGTGCAAGGTACGCCTCGGCGGTTAGAAATACACAATACTGGGTAGCCGTTAAAGTTATCTCGGCTGGTGATGAAAAGTGCGCCGTTATCGTAGTAGCGTTGAAATCTGGCAGAGACTATCCTACAACGTTGTGCTGAGGATACTTTTTTAAAGTCGTTAGCAACCCAACGAATCAGCGTTTGATTTCCCCGTGCAGTGCGTACTTTGGTGACAGGTACATTTCCTTCTTGAGTACAGAAGAATTTGTTACCGTCTGCGTAACTTGGTTCAGTTATAGAAATCCCCAAAAATAGAAGCGAAGTCACGGATGCTGCTGCTAATCCTGGTAATAATTGAGCCACTAACCTTAGCTGCATATACCAACTACTAATTGCTAAAATACACCTATGCAATTAAGCTACAACATTTAATCCGGTTTTTTCGCATTTGCTTTATTTTGTTTCACAAAGTCACATATGAACCTGCTTGCAACCAGCAATTTTAATTGCTAAAGCTTGAACATTATAATCGATATTTGCCATTGGTAGAAGCTATGATTAATTTATCTGAAATTAAAACTCAATATAATATACGAACATTTGAAAGTAAAATTTCGTAGTAATTATCTCAATTTAATTAAAAATAAAATGTCATTAAAATTGGAACTTAATGAATCCAAGTAATCGCAGAAAAAAATTGAACCAATGCCTGCTGAAGCAGGAAAAAACAGCGATATGACTATCAATATGAACCTAATGGGTCTGCTATCAAGTTGGGTATTTAAATATCTACAAATTACAGTTTTTTGGGATTAATTATTACTAAAAAATAAAAAAACAGAAATAGCAATTAGTTATTTGCTGAATCATTATCATCATTAGTTACACTTAGCAGGAAGCGGAGGGGAAAGATTCTCCCCCTTGCGTCCTGCACAAGAACTAGGTATACACGGCAATGTTGGGTTGGTGAACTACTAGGTTAAATACTTGCTTCTTGGACTGCTTGCTTTAACTCTTCAAAGGTAATACTACCATCTTTGTCTGAATCATACTGTACTATCAACTCTTGGGGGCTAGTGGTATTTGTTTGTGATGAAATGACTGCACTTAAGCCAGGACTTAAAAAAAGCTCATTAATGGAGATTTTGCCGTCTTGATCGCGGTCTAAGGTATTAAAAAGGGATCGAAGTTCTTGCTCGGTTGTCATAAGTTTTTATCTGAATTAATCTTTCACTTTAATATTTCAAAAATAAACAAACTTATATCAAAAGGCGTAAAAGTAGGTTTCTCTGGGGTTGAGATTAGCAGAACAAAACAAGCTCAACCAAAAAATTCACCCCATCCACTGCACCCAATCGGGAGCCGCCGCCGACTACCCAAACAACTGTGGCTGTGCCTCCTCAAACGCCACAAAATCAATTCTCAATTGCGAATTAGTATTGCCTGCTGCCACCACAAATCAGTGGGGTTTTCCTGTCCCTTCAGATCCTCATTAATGAGGAGTGTGGATGGTAAATGTCACCGCAATAGTCCGTATTCAAAAATGAACTCAACGAGATTGGTGACAATCCCGTTGGTTTTCAAAACCGCGCGTAACAGTTTCCCGTTATACCAATTCTCTATGCAGGCTTATAGAAAATTGGTATTAGTTCCTTTGACAGATCGCAATCTCTGGATATTGCTATCGAATTTTACAACATACCTTAGTTTTCAAAATGTAAAAAATAATTGAAAGTATCAAGTTGAAAAATATTAATTTTTGCTAATTAATCTCAAGAAATTTAGAGGAGCTACCCAAGCAACAATTAGGTTCTAAGGGATTATAGCGTTTCTAGCAAGTGAGTTAGAAATCACTATGATTTGGGAAAAATACTGTAAATAAATCAGTCTACTTTACCCAAATTACTTAAAATGACTACAGCAGTTGAGCCACTTACCAAGCTTCTGGGTTATCGAATTAGCGAGCGACTTTATGAAGGCTCTAGAACCCTAGTTTACCGAGCAATTCGCACGGTGGATCAACTGCCAGTAGTCATCAAGATACTTAAACAAGAGTATCCATCATTTAATGAATTGCTGCAATTCCGTAATCAGTACGCCATTGCTAAAAATCTTGACTTTGCGGGTATTGTTCGTCTTTACAACTTGGAACATTACCACAACAGCTATGCACTGGTAATGGAGGATTTTGGTGGTATTTCTTTACGAGAATGGATACATAAAGAAATTAACAGCAATGGCGGCTCTCTTTGGCAGAATCACCTGAAAGCTTTTTTGGAAATTGCGATCGCTCTAGCAACAATTCTTGATGAACTTTATCGTCACCGGATCATCCACAAAGACATTAAGCCTGCCAATATTTTAATTAATCCAGATACCCAGCAGGTGAAGTTAATAGATTTTAGCCTTGCTTCCTTACTGTCTAGAGAAACCCAAGAAATTTATAGTCCTAATATTTTGGAAGGAACACTCGCCTATGTATCTCCAGAACAAACCGGACGGATGAACCGAGGTATTGATTACCGCAGTGATTTCTATTCTCTAGGGGTAACTTTCTTTGAACTACTTACCGGAAAATTACCTTTTCAATCTAACGATCCAATGGAAGTAGTTCACTGTCATATTGCTAAACAACCCTTATTAGAAGGCAGAAGGCAGGGGGCAGGAGGCAGAAGGGAAGAAATTCCGCCAGTGATTGCAAATATAGTGATGAAACTGATGGCGAAAAATGCTGAAGACCGCTATCAGAGTGCATTAGGACTGAAAAATGATTTAGAGATATGTCTCAACCAACTGCAAACAACTGGGCAGATTGCGCCATTTGAGATTGGACAACGAGATGTGTGCGATCGCTTTATCATCTCAGAAAAGCTCTATGGTCGTTATAACGAAGTAGCAACTTTACTAGCAGCTTTTGAGCGAATTTCGCAAGCAAGTAGCGAACTTATGCTAGTAGCTGGTTTCTCTGGTATCGGCAAAACTGCTGTAGTCAACGAAATTCACAAACCGATTGTGCGCCAGCGCGGTTACTTTATTAAAGGTAAATTTGACCAGTTTCAGCGCAACATTCCCCTATCTGCTTTTTTACAATCATTTCGTGATTTGATTGGGCAACTGCTGAGTGAAAATGATACGCAATTAGATCAATGGAATAACAAAATTCTCGCGGCTTTAGGAGAAAACGCCCAAGTCATTATTGAAGTAATTCCCGAACTAGAACTGATAATTGGTAAACAACCTGCTGTTCCTGAACTCTCTGGTAGTGCTGCTCAAAACCGCTTCAATATCTTATTTCAAAAATTTATTCAGGTGTTCACGACGCAAGATCATCCACTGGTGATCTTTATCGATGACTTGCAGTGGGCGGATTCTGCTTCTCTCAAGTTTATCCAACTGTTAATGAGCGAGATAGATACCCGATATATGTTGCTAATTGGGGCTTACCGAGATAACGAGGTTTCTACAACCCATCCCCTGATGCTGACGCTGCAAGAAATTGAAAAGTCACAGGCTACAGTCAATACCATTACTCTTGCGACCCTAGATCAGCCCTCAGTAAACCAATTGGTTGCTGATACATTCAGTTGTTCCCTAGAGTTGGCCTTGCCATTGACAGAGTTGATATTTAGCAAAACTCAAGGGAATCCCTTCTTCACAACTCAGTTTCTCAAAGCACTATACGAAGATCATCTAATTACATTCAATTTTCAAGGTGGTTATTGGGAATGTGACATTGCACAGGTGCGATCGCTTGCCCTTACTGATGATGTGGTAGAGTTTATGGCAGTTCAACTCCAGAAGTTACCCCAAGCGACTCAAGAAGTGTTGCAGTTAGCAGCTTGTATTGGTAACACTTTTGACTTGGAAACACTAGCGATCGTTTATCAACAATCCCCGACTCAAACCGCCAAAGATTTGTGGCTAACTCTCAAAGATGGGTTGATTCTACCGCAAAATGATGTTTATAAGTTTTACCAGGATTCGTCATTAGAAAACACCGAACAAAGGATAAAGGATAAAGGCCAAACAACAGTCGCTTATAAATTTCTACATGATCGCGTCCAGCAAGCTGCTTATTCATTAATTCCCCTAGACCAGAAGCAAGCAACTCACCTGAAGATTGGGCGACGCTTGTTAGAAAATACATCCGCAGCAGACCAGCAAGAGAAAATTTTTAATATTATTAACCATCTCAACTTGGGATCTGAATTGATTACCACTCCTAGTGAACGAGAGCCATTAGCGAATCTCAATTTGATCGCAGGTCGTCAGGCAAAGTCTGCAACAGCATACGAAGCGGCAGTGAGGTATTTTAATACAGGCATAATGTTGCTCGAACCGCAAAGCTGGCAGACTCAATATGATTTAACACTCTCTTTGTATTCAGCAGCAGCAGAAGCAGAATACCTGAATACAAACTACGAGCAAGCTAATTTGTTGATACAGACACTTCTCGAAAATGTCAAAGATACATTACAAAAAGCCAGTGTTTACGAAATTAAAATTCAATCTTTAATTTCGCAATCTCAGATGCAGTCAGCGATAGACATAGCATTAGAAGTTTTGCAGATGTTAGGTGTCAGTTTAGAGCCAGAAGCGATCGCCACCTTAGATATTGAAGCATTAATTGACCTACCAGAAATGACCGACCTAGATAAACTAGCAGCACAGCGAATATTGATGACCGTCGCTCCTGCGGTGTTCCTAGCGAATCCCCAGATGTACCCATCAATTATCTTTACAATGGTCAATCTGTGCATCAGATATGGCAATTCTAACCTTGCTGCTTATGCCTATGTCACCTATGGATTATTGCTTTGTGGTGGGGGGGATATTGAGTCTGGCTACAAATTTGGTCAAATGGCAATCAAGTTGTTAGATCGCTTTGATAGCAAGAAGCTGAAATCTAAAATCTATATGATGTTTAATAGCAGCATTCGCCATTGGAAAGAACACTTTCAAGCTACCTTGGAACCTTTGCAGGAAGGATTTCAGCTTGGGTTGGAAACTGGTGATTTAGAATTTGCTTGCTACAATGCTACGACATATTGCGATTTTGCTTTTCATGCTGAGTCAGAGCTAGAAACAGTCCTTGGTAAGCAAACTCAGTATACTGAGATTATTCAAAATTTAAAACAAGAATATCAGCAAATTCAAAGTCAAATCAGTAGACAATTTCTCTTAAATTTAAGTGGTCGCGCAATTGATAAGTTGCGTTTGGTGGGTGAGAGTTGCAATGAAACAGAAATGTTGCCAATCTGGATTAAATATCAGGTGGGATTCATCTTATTTTTTGTATATTTATACAAATTAATTCTGGCCTATTTCTTTGAAGTTTATCCTGATGCGATAGAAAATCTGCGACTAGCCCAACCATACAAAAACGGTACTAGAAATACAGTTCATTTTATAGAATACAACCTGTATTCGTCTTTATCACTCCTGGCACATTACCCAGATGTATCAGCCAGCGAACAACAACAATATCTCCAACAGGTAGCTGAAAACCAAGCCCAGATGCAGCATTGGGCAACTCATGCGCCAATGAACTTTCAACATCTGTGGTGTTTGGTCGAAGCAGAAACAAACCGGGTATTGGGTAACAAAGCCGCCGCTATCGAAATGTATGACCAAGCTATAGAAAATGCTAAACAGCAGGGCTATATTCAACCAGAAGCGATCGCTAATGAACTCGCAGCTAAATTTTATCTGAACTGGGGCAAACAGCAACTAGCACAAACCTACATGATTGAAGCTTATTACTGCTATACCCGTTGGGGTGCTAAAGCCAAAGTTACTGATTTAGAAACTCGTTATCCCCAACTTTTAGCTCCGATCCTGGAAAAAGGATCTGGCATTTTCTCTACCAATGAAACAATCGTTGTCTCTGGCCGGACAAGTTCTCACAATTCCTCTTCTTCAGGTAATACTAATGCTTTTGTGGCTTTAGATTTAGCAGTAATTCTCAAAGCCTCTCAAACTCTTTCGAGTGAAATTGAATTAGAAAAACTTGTCTCTAGTTTACTGCACGTTACTCTAGAAAATGCTGGAGCTGATAAGTGTGCATTGCTGCTATCTGAGAACGATCATTTGGTAGTGCAAGCGATCGCCAATCTAGATAATTCTGTAACATTACTCCATCCACAACCAATAGAAGAAAGCCTAGAAGTACCCTTGAGCTTAATCAACTCTGTGAAACGGAGTTTGCAACCATTGGTGATTGTTGATGCAACTGTACATTCTAGATTTACTCATGATCTATATATTCAGCAGCACCAGCCTAGAAGTATTTTGTGTAGCCCAATATTGCATCAAGGGAAATTGTTGGGCATTTTATATCTAGAAAATAATCATTCTATTGGCGCATTTACTGATGATCGCGTCGATATATTGAACCTTCTTTGTACTCAAGCCGCTATTTCTCTGGAAAATGCCCGTTTGTATCAAAAATCACTGCAAAATACTCAACAATTAGAGCGATCGCTACAAGAAGTGCAGCAGATGCAGTTGCAATTAGTCCAGAGTGAAAAGATGTCAGCCTTGGGAAATCTTGTGGCTGGCGTTGCACATGAAATCAATAATCCCGTTGGCTTTATTGCTGGCAATATTGAACCAGCTAAAGATTATGTTCAAGATTTATTTGGGTTAATCAACCTCTACCAAGAAAAGTTTCCCGATCCTGGCCCAGAAATTGAAGATGAAATTGAAGCGATCGATTTGGAATACTTGCGCGAAGATTTACCCCAGTTGCTTGACTCCATGAATTTGGGTGCTAATCGGATTCGTAGTATCAGCAACAGTTTACGAACCTTTTCCAGAACTGATCGAGATTACAAAGTCCCTTTCAACATTCACGAAGGAATTGACAGTACAATTTTAATTCTCAGACACCGTTTGAAAGCCACTGAATTGCGTCCAGCAATAGAGGTGAAAAAAAAATTATGGTGTACTACCTTTAGTAGAGTGCTTTGCTGGACAACTCAATCAAGTCTTTATGAATTTGTTAGCAAATGCCATTGATGCTCTAGAAGAATCTAATCAAGGCAAGAGTATGGAAGCGATCGCGGCTAAACCTAATTGTATTACTATCCAAACTAGTTTAGACCAATCAGGTCAGCACGTTGTGATTCAAATTGCCGACAATGGTGTAGGAATGTCTCAAGAAGTAAAGCAGAGAGTATTTGACCATTTGTTCACTACCAAAGCTGTGGGCAAAGGAACGGGATTAGGATTAGCTATTGCCCGTCAAATTGTAGTGGAAGCTCATGGCGGCACAATTGAAGTAGATGTTATTCCCCATGAGAAGACAGAGTTTGTAATTACATTGCCAATTAAGGTTTAATCGCTAGTTATTTGTAAGCGAGTGCTTAACTGTTTTTGTTTTTGGGTTAATGCCTGAATTTGTTGACTACGAACAGCATTAATTTCTTGGGCTAATTGTTTGCTATTCGGTAATTTATTGCTGTCTACTTTAACATCAATGGCGTATAATTCTCCAATTTTGAAGGTGATACCCTTGGGAGATTGATAAAGAGTTTTGTTGTTCTGATCCAGCACTTCAATATTGATTTCGGTTTTTTTTTCTCCAAATTCTTTGAGTAAATCTTCACTATATTCCAAACGGTAGAAACCATCTTTATCTGTTATTGTTCTACCCAGGCGCTCATCTAATTTGCGATCGCCTGTAGATGCTTTGACAGTGACGTTGGGTAGACTGATGCCGCTTTTCTCATCAACAATGCGTCCTGCGATAACGAAGCGTTCACTTTGTTTAATAAATATTGTTTGGCGACGTAAATCGGCAATTTTTTTCAAGAAATTGCTGCCGTTGAAGTAAACCCGATCTGATCGCTTCGGTGCGTACACGAACTTCTGCACGCTGTTGTTCACGGGCTTGCTGATAATCGCTATCAATCTGATTGGTCAAGTCTTGCAAGAATTTTACAGCACTTTGGGGTATTTCTAAGTTTGATAAATCTTGTCTAGTCTGCGTGTTCTCTGCTTGAATTATCAGTCCTTGCAAATCTTCAACAAGCTTGTTTGCAAAATCTTCTAGGTTGATTTTGAGGCGATGATTGCTCATGGCTATCCTCCGAGTTTATGCAGAAATGTTGATTTGAGGAACGTTTAACCCTTGTTGAATATTAGAATTTTGTCCTTTGAGTTGAATAGGAAAACCTGCTCGACTGACGTTACTTGTGATTGAACCATGTTGCAATTTAGTAATCAGCAAACAAGGAGTAACTGCTGGATTAGCAACGAAAAAATCAATGTAGTTAAAAGGCAAGTAGGCGTAAACAATGTTATTAGCTTCCATAGATGTGTGGGGGTGTAGGGAAGAAAATTTCTTTCATGTTTAAGGATGAAATTTTTTATCGTGACTATCTTCTACATCCGGTGTTTTTCAATTAAAGATTTCGTAACAGATTGTTAGCAATCACGCTTTGCTCAATATTACTAATGTTTCCTACTGGGATAGTGGAATGATTAGAAGCATGATTGCTAGTAAAAATCAGAGAATTGATGCCAGCTATGACAAAAGCAGAAATATTTAATAAACCTTCAGGAACATGGAAGTGATTACCTTGAACATTAGCTTGAGTGTACTGCAATTGAGTTGGGATTGGCTGGTTTAACTGATTGGCAGACAATGCCAAAGCGAGTGTAGGTGCAAAGGTTTGAGGTTGGTATTTACTTAATGTTGTAACGTTGCCAAAGTCAGACGAAGGTTCGGCATTACCCCAGGCTAATTCTACACCGCGATTTTGAGAAATATCATTATCAGCGATCGCTACTGTCCCAAACACATTAGTCAGACGCACACCTCCCACAGGGTTGTATTGAATGCTGTTATCTGTAAATACTAAATCAAATATAGTTTCTAAGTTAACGGCAGCAGGTATAAATCTCCGTCTGGTTTCGCTGCTGCAATTATTGACACGATTATTATGCAAACGGCAAAAAGCCGCGCCTTGAATATCAATACCTCCTTTTGCAAGGCTGAAATTTGCCAGATTAGCTGATTGAGCGCAGTCACTAATGCGATTAGCTTCAACATCAAGGTTAATTACCAAGGCATTTTCGTTAATGAAAATACCAGCCCCACCCATGTAGCTGATTTGATTGTGGCGGAGTTTGAGTTTAACAAGAATTTCTGGCACATCATTTGCGCCTTGGATGTCGATGCCATGACCTATGCCACCCAGAATTTCGTTATTATCAATTAAAGTTTCCGTTACACCAAATAAAGGATTATTAGCTGTGAAACCAGCCTGATCATTAAATATCTGCCGTTGGATGGCTTGAGCAATCAACACAAACGTCATCACTGCCTGTAAGTTTAAGGATAGCCGGATGCCACCCCTTGTCCAAGTATCAGGGTTAATATCGGCAGGCACAAGGATATGATTGCCTACTATTCGACAACCAGCCCCTTTCGCAAAGATGCCGTAACTGTTGATATAGGGTAATATTGCTTGGGCAAAAACATTCAAAGCATCCCTTAGCACTGAAGTATTACCGGGATTTTGCAAGGCGGTGGTAAGTGTTGAGGCTGCTGTTCGCAGGTTAGTATCATTAATTCTGCTGCTATTGTTAATGTCAGTTAACGCTGCTGTTGCTTGCCTTCTGGCTGCATCAGTTGTAAGTTGAGTGGCATTATTTTGAAAACTTTGAATAATATTGAGTAAATCGCTAGTTGAACCTTCTTGCAGTGCCAGTCCCAAGGGTGCAAAAATATCAACGTTATTCAAAGCAGTTGTCAGATTATTAGCGTCGGCGATAGAAATTTGACGCTCTTGTATGGTGATATGGTTATCGAGGATCGCTAACTCAAAAATGTTGCTAGCGATCGCAGTATCAAAGCTACGAATTTGATTGGCAACAATGCGATAATCTGCTTCTAAAAAGCCCTCAGATTCCTGTTGCCATTTGATGAAACGCTGCTGGAGTGATTGCAGTAAGTTTCCAACCACTACTACAACAGGTTGCAAGTTTGGATTATTCGTTGCTGTTTGCTGCCATTGCTCAATTAACTGGGCAACAACACTAATTATCCCCGCCATCAAGTAACGCCACAACAGCACCAACAAGTCAACATTGGCAGCAGCAAAATTAGTTTCTATGAGTACAGATTGACCAGTAATAGTATGCAGGCGGTTGTGCGTAATTCCCAATCCACCTAATGTCCAAAATTCTGTCAGACGAATACAAAAATCTCTGGCTTCGATATCATTTTCTCTGATTTGCAAAGCGATGATAGGTAATGGCCAATTACGTCGGTTTTGGGAATTGCTGAGGTAAGAGTATAGGTAATTAGCTAAGAGATATAAGGCGGGAAAGTTAAGATTAGTCCGATAAAGTACAGATTGCACTCGATTCACAACTGTTTGTAAGTCCCATCGGCCTATCAGTCGCGTTAACAGTAACCACACCGCTAATAATGATGCGTCATCGTCATCGTTACCATAGAAAAAAGTAATTTCCTGCACTGTAGACAATATATCTTCTATGGCTTGTGGGAGTAGGAAATTAGTTATACCGATGCGGCTATTGGTGATGCGATTACCTGTAATTAAGGTGCGGTAACTACCTGCAAAACTCAAAGCTGCACCTCCAGAACAAGTTACCCGATTGGCTTCCCAACGTCCTTGATGCAGCCAAAAGACTTGCAAACCTTGGCTTTGAGCCTGAATTTGGTTAGCGATCGCATCACTAGCAAACGACCAATTAATATAGATAGCAATATCTCCTTGCAGGTGACTATCACGCAGTTTGCAGTTTTGCCAAATCACAGCTTTGATCGCAGTGCCAAAGTTAGTATTACTAGGCGTTAAAAATAATTCATCCAGTTGTGCGATTAACTGACGGTAAACAGACAACTTGTTACCATTGCCCAAATCAATTGCCAAAAAGCTATCAAATGTATTGAAACTCCCATCTGGTCTGGGTCTAGGAGATAATAAAGGACGCAAATCACAATGCTCAATTTGCCAGTCTAAGGCTTGGATTGTCCAGATGCCATAAAAGCGATAGCGAATGCCTACATGATCAAGTTGGAGTTTGGTAATACCACCCGGATAAACTGTGGGTGGTGGCTCTGGTTGTGTCTCTCCAAACTGCACATTGTCAATCCAAAATTCTTGTCCTCCAACCGCAAATCTACTAATAGCACCTGTCAGCGTCAACAGTCCCACCCGGCCTGGGGTGACACTCACTTGCACACCACCAATACTTTGTCCATTCACTTCGACCAGATCACCAAGGTTACGAAATACACCATTGATTGAGAGATTCACGTTACCGCCAAAATCGGCAAATCTGACTGTGACTTGATTGGGAGGTGCAGCAAACTCGAATTGAAAATTGATATTGTTACATTGTAATTCTGGACTTGTGCCGCCAGCCCTGTTACCAGCATCTATTCTGGCAAAACCATTACTAGTATTTTGACCATTGCTCCATTGAAATTCTCTAGCTGTGACAGTGACACCAGAAGGTGCAGGGAATGTCTCACCGACACGATACGTAGTGCCAACAGCTACGCCAGAAAAATCGATGCGGTTGATAGTGGGTGAATTACCTTTAGTCTCAGGTGCGGCTGGCAGGCGATCGCCAATTAATCCTAAAATGCCGATATCTGCAACGATGCGGCATTTTTCTAAAACTACATCTTCTATATGAGTCAGTTTTAAGGCGCAGGTAAATTCGTTGTTGTCTGAATTCAAAGAAGATAGATTTACCAAAGTAGCGTGGCGAATTTGTAGAACTTGGCTTGCTGGTCTATCTTCATCCTGGCGAGTTTGAATCAGTGCTGGGGTATTTTCGCCAACAATTAAAAGATGCTCAAGTTCAATATGGGAGGCATTTTGTAACACAATACCCCCTAGTCCCGATTCAGTTGTACCGATTAATTCTAGTGTGGTGACATCACTTTCCCCAGAAATATTGATGTGATGGGCATTAGTCAAATTCAACACCCCATTTACACGATGCACACCATGTCCTAAACAAATGCAGCCACCCCCAACGGCGATCGCGCGATTAATGGCTTGTTGCACATTATCTCCTGGTCGGACGCGAATACAGCAACCGCGATCGCTCAGATCGGTTAGCGGAGGAAATTCGGGACGGCAATCCTGTAAAACTTCCCAACTACCTGCATTATCGAGTTCCAGTAGTGCTAAATGGCAGTAATGATGAATAATGCCGTGGGGTGGTTCTAACAAAGGATTACCACTATCATCTCTGTTCCACAGCACATCTTGGCCAATGGTGCGGGCAGGAATTAGCCAGTGATCCCCAGTCAGGTAGTTACCACCAGGTTCAAACCAAACTTCAACACCATCTTCTAGGGCAATCCAAGCCCCTTCTTGAACAGGAATTGCCCCATCAATTAGCTCTAGTTCTGTAGTGCTACCATCAAGATTGGTGGCGATCGTTTCTTGATGATCCCAGCGTTTCACCTTGGGTGTGCGGGGAAAATCGCTTCTAGAGGCGTTACCACGTAGTTCTAATTGATCGCCTCCAGCCCGTGCTAACTGTATTAACGTTCCGGGCTGCTGGTAAAGTTCGCGGGTATCATCGAGTAATTCTACCCACTGGTCAGTAGCAAAACGCAGTACCGCATCTCGTCCAATACTTCTGACCACTAAAGTATCGGTGTTGGGTGTATCTGGTGCTAACCACTCAGTCACAATAGAGCCATTATCCCGTGACCATTTGAATGTAGCTGTCCCGGCTGCACCGCCTTGGTGAATTTCCACACGGTAAAGTTGGTTTTCCAAACGGCGATAGCCTGCCTGTGCTGGTACTAAACAGGGGCGATTTTCATCAGGATTCGGTGTAGACCTGGCTTTGAGTTGGCTATTACCTTGGGCATTACTAGGCAACCAATCCTCAAAATCAGCACATTCAGGGGTCGAGTCATCAGGATTGGTCACTTGTTCTAGCTTCACTTGCCAGATAGTTTTCAGACGCGTGGCGGTATCAGGGCCAACTAGGGCAATTTCTTTAATTTCGGGGTCTTCTATAGCTGTAATTGGCCGTTGCCAAACATCTAGATAAGCCAGATAAATTCCTGGTTCTGTAGGCAGTTCGTAATCAGGCAAGTCTGTTTGTGCAGTAATATCTACAGGATTTTCTGCTTCATTTTCGCAGAGAATACCATCAACATAACAGCGACCCGGTGCAATGATCAGACTATCGCCATCCACTTGCATAGCAAAACCTGGCGCACCTTTCGGCACACCACATCGCCCAATTACATCAATACGCGTAGTTTCATCTAAATAGGTAGCAATATCTTGGGCTTCGTTCCAGTCAGCATCCATCTGCACACGACCTTGCTGCATTCGGACACTGCTGTAGTGTTTGCGCGGATCAAAAGTTGATTTAGTAATATCACTCATAAATATCCTGAAAAAATAGAGTAATCAATTCAAAATTTCAAGTCACATAGAAAATTCCAGCTGCTAAACCAAAGCGGAGATATTCATCTAGGGCAATGCGGAGATTGGCTTCCCGTTGTGGTTGCTTGAGGAAACTGAATGCACCCATTTCGGAATTATCTGCCGCTCCGGTACGAATTTGTACAGGGCAGGTGAGACTTAATTGGCAGTAGGCGGGATCACCATACCGAATAGAGGTAAAACTAGGAATGAGTTGTTGCTGAACACGCTGTTGGATGTCCGCTTGTTCGGTAACAGTGAGCGATCGCCCTAATTTTTTTTTGTCTGAGTTCCTGCTGGATGCTAACTTCTAACTCTGGCTGACAACGATAGCGGCGGGGAGTGCGAGAGGTGGGAGGCACATAACTGAAACGCAGACATCCAATTTGACGGCGTTGAGCAATGGCGGCGGCGGTGAAAATGACCTCAGAACCCAAATCGAAGGCTTGGACGTAGCTAGACCCCAAAATAGTGCTGCGTTCGATGCGGGTAGGGGGTGCGGCTTGAGTGGGTGTGGGAGAAGCGATCGCACTGGCGACTGTATCTAATCCCCAAGTCTTCACAGTGTTGGCATCTGTGGCGGTAGCTGCAAAGGATATATGTCTGCTCTCTGCCTGGGAAACAATGATCAATCGCTGCTCGAATTTCTCCACCTGGGCATTAATTGGGGCAATTTGCAAGGCAGTTTCTAAGATGCTGCGGGCTGTATCGATATCGTTGGCAGCATCCAAAGATAAGGTAAATGTCTCACCACTACTCAAGTTGACTTCTACTTCTCCCGCAGGTAAGGGAAAAGCTCCAGGTTCAGAAATTAAGATATGTCCTGCTTCAGTGGCATCTAAAATGCTGTCAGTGATTTGTAGTGCTGCTAGGGTTTGTGGTAGGTAAACTGCCCCTGTGATACTGTGGTCTAATTCCACTACCAAACGATTATTTGTTTCGCCCTCGGTGGTGCTTGGTTGTACAGTCAAACCACCGTTCTGGGGGACTAAGGTGGTGTGGGCAACCCGGAGTTTTCCTAAATTCCCTGGTTGGACAGTTACTTTACCTGCAATTAATAAGCCATCTAAAGTTAGCTGACCAGGGTTTTCATTACTACTGGGAGCAGTACCCAAAATATACCAGTCGCCCTGCAAATGCGATCGCCGTTGGTTGGGGATTAACTGCCCAATTCGTCGTTCTCTGACTCCTACTAACTCTGGTATTTCCACTTCTGCCCAGTTAGCAGCGATCATCAGCAAAGCCGCACCAGAGGGAATTCTAATGGGAGCGATCGCGGTTTGATCAGTGGTGTATGTTTGATTATCCATCAGAGCGATCGCTCCGGTGGGTGGCATGAAACTAGCGGGTAGTGGTTCACCAGGATGGGATATTGCCCAGTTATTTAAGGTTGCTTCCCAAGCATCAACCTGACTGTGCCAAGCAGTAATTGCTGCCCCTAAAGTTGTGAAAATCTCTTCACTGCCTACAGGGGTATACTCACGGCTGACTCCTACTTGCCAGTTGATGGGACGGGGTAAGGCATTATCTAACCCATCCCAACGATTGTATGCACCACCCCCCAAATCACCACTAAAGCCGTAGGCATAACTGACTAAAACTTCTGTTGGTAATTCTGCACTGTTGGGAATTGCCAACCGACCCAGAACCGGGTCAACAGCAACAGTCCGGGGAACATTTGGGCGTAGCCAATTGGACTCAGGAGCATTAGGTAAACCACTGAGATTGCAAATACTCATTTGTGCTGGGGGAATTTCTACCCCATCGAAGAACACCCGCAACACAGGAGGATTATTGAAATAGTCTGTAGTTGGAGGTTGATTTTGGGCTAGGGCTTCGACTTCATCATAAAGCGATCGCCTGCGTAGGGGTGTGGGGACGTTAATCTCTGCGGCTAGGTGGGTAATTTCGGTTTCTGGGCGGGGACGATTAAATAGGGGCATATCTTGCCCTAAGGGATTAATCCAGTAAAGCCCAGTGGAATTATCAATTACGGCTTTGGCTGTCACTCGTTCTAGGGGATATGCCTGCAATCGCCAAAGAAATATGCCAATGTTGGGGATGTTGTAATAACCCCGGCGGCTGTTGATGCGGCGCACTTCACCAGTATAGGTGGCTGTTTCAAAGGGGGTGGCAATCAGCTCTAAGGCGTTGGTGTCTCGCAAATCAGGGGTGCGGTGATTTTGCAGTCGGATATGATTCAAGTATTGCGTGGTGGATAATCGCTCAAAAAATTCCACAACCCGCGCTGTCCATTGAGTAACATCCCGCGCTAATTGCTCTAAAACTGTTGCTGTACCTTTACGTTGCCGATAAGCTAAGGTATTCGCTACATATGACCGTTGGCTGTCAAAGTTTTGCAGGGGACGCACTGCCAATAAATCGCCAATGTACGGCACTACCCAGTCTTCGCAGGTTTCGATGAATGCGTTGTCATACAGTTGATCAATGTCGGCTTCTATATCTAGCAACTGTGATTCGATTAATGCCATTAATGCCCGCAGTGCTTGCCCTTGACTGGGTTCACTATCCCGAATGCGGTAGATGGCTGGCAGGAGGTTGTAGAGGCGATCGCTAACGTTGGGATTCATATCAATTCAAAATTCAAAATTACTGAACAAGTGCGTTACGAATTAGGAATTATTTCTAAAGAGATGCCAATGGGATGAATTAATAAGAGTTCTGCGGGTTGGGGTTGGTTTTGTGACTGATTCCAAGTAGCGATCGCCGCATCTAAATAACTGTTGAGTGCAGGCGGCTGATCTGAGCGGTAAAGGAGGTCTAAATCAGTGTTAATCACTCCTGGCACTTGCTGAATGAGGCTAATCACTTCTGCTGCACTGACTACCTGCCCAAAGCTACGATTAGCAAAGGCAAAGGCTGTTTGCAGTGCTGTCTCGACTTGGGTTTGGACAATTTCGGCAAGATAGCGGGGGTCAATTCGCACTTTAGCTTGGAGATTGAATAAACGTAATTTGTAACTTTCTATATGCAAGGGTTGGGCAGGATCGCGGACAGAGGTAATGGCTGAGATTAGGTTTTGGTAAAGTGTAGAGCTAGGCTCGGTTTGATTGCCGTTGGCAGCCGCGATTGTCAGATGTACGCGATCGCTAAATCCATCCCATAAAGCAACGGCTTGGGCTTTACCGATACCAGCAAAAGCACGGGCAAAATCTTCGTAATCTTTCAGGGAAACAATTCGCTCTAAGGTTAAGACTGTGAGGGGTGCGTTAATCCGAGCATTTTCGAGATTTTCCGGGGCCTCAGCACCACTGGCTACGAGGGGATTAGTGACGCTGCGAATGCCCAAGGGACGGGTTTTTAGGAGTGTCAAACTATTGGCTGATACTTCCCCCGCTAAACCAATGCCACTACGATAGGTAGCAGTAATATTTTCCATCCCTGTAGGCAGACGCGCCCCTTGTTTGCCGTCTCCAAAAATAACTTTGGTTGTACCATCATCTTCAATTCGCACAATGTAAGTTTCGGCGTTGGCTGGCAAACTGTAAAAAGCGCGGGTTTCTTCCCAGAGGATTTGATTGACTCTGACCGATAACGTAGTTTGGTTGCCACTAGGAGTATTAGCAGAAATATAAGTTAATGGTGGCTTTTTGAGGATGAAGGTTTGAAAAGTTTTCGCCCCATCACCACTACCCAGAACTGCCCTGACAGTTTCCCCGTGCGTTGCTAAAACTACGTTGGCATTGATGGTGACTGTATCTCTGTTGTAGCGGTGTTGCAGGCGATCGCGAAAATACAAAGTTGTGTGTTTGCCTTCATGGACAATTGCTCGAATAAACGCTATCTCGGCTGTATTCACATCGGGTGTATCAACTGTTTTCCCCTGGATAGCGATTGGTTGATCCATCTCTAACCCTGTAACAATTCGCTCTAGTTCGATCGCCTCGACTCCATCTTGATCATTTGCTTGTAGCGGTTCATCAATAGGTATAGCTGCTAAAGTTAATCGTTCGCTCTGCACATAGGCAACAGTCCGCCGGACTCGGAAATCATATTTATCTAACGGTGCAGAATTATCGGCACTAGCTAACTGTAAACCAGTCGATTTACCACTGAGTGCGTAATCTACCAAGGATGTTTCTGATGTTGCCTGCACTCGATAAACTCGCTGGACGCGGTTACTGGCTTCTACTACCAACCAGCTATTGCGGATAACGTCAGGAATACTCCGTTCTAAATATACATCAGCTTCCGTGTAAGCTTGCCCTTGGGAGTTCTGCCAAATTGTGCGACCAGAACCTGCATCCCAACTTTGAGAATAAGGATCTGCACCGCGAGTTTCTTCAGGATCAGGTTGAGGTAAAGTTTCATACCTGGGAGCATTGTGTCCAAAGAAACTTACCTGTTGACGAAAAGCGAAAATGCCTTGGTCGGCTGGTGGTAGTGGGGGAGGTGTGGGGGTGGAAGCCTGGAAGCCAAACTGTAATTCATTCCAGTTATTGATCACCAAGGTTGCTTGCAAAGCTGTTTCGGAAATCGGTTGTCTCAATACCTGATTAATTTGGGCGACATTAAAAGGAAGCGATGTATTAACTACTGAAATAGCATTGATCAATTTGGGCAAACGACGCAGAAACGGAATCTGTCGAACTACGTCTGTAAAGTCGATTCTGCTCCGACGGCGTTCTGCTTCGATATGGATGTTTTGAATTGAATGCACCAAAGTCTGAATTGTACCTGTGGTTGATTTACCCACAAATAAAATGCGATCGCCTTTTTTTAAATTTGTCGTTCCATCTAGATAAATTTGCTCAATAGGAATGGCAGTAACATTGGTCAGGGGTGGTTCTTCTGGTTCTGCCTTGGGAATCTCTGCTATAAAAAAGACATCGGCAATTGGTAATAACTCTGCTTCTGAGATGAGCGGAGCAATATCTGCATCTACTGTCCACAAATAAAGTTTATTGTCGTAGATACACAAATCTTGGGGTTGAGTTTGCCGGGGACGCAATTCGTTCCATTCCAGCCTAGCCGTCAAATCTGCGGCTGTCTCGAAGGTTTGGGGTAGTTGATTTTGACCGGGAATACTTTGAATTTGTGTTCCCTGTGGTACGGTGGCAATCCCTTGGGTTCCTGGTGTAGTTTCTACTATAAAGGCGAGGTAGGTACTAGCTGCAACACCAGGGTTGAGTTCATAGCCAATTGTCCTGGCTAATTCTAATACTGATAGTCTTTCAGTAGTAGTGCGGAGATAATTCTGGTTAACAATCCTTTCTTGATAAAAAGTAAGAATATCTGCTACCACTGCCCAAGCATCCAAAAAAGCGATCGCCGCATCATCTTGGCGACGAGTTTTTAATGCCTCCAGACTGAAATTATTGGGCAGCACAGGTTTGGCAATGTTGGCTAAAAGTTCAGCAAAGAAGCTGCCATAAGTGCCGATGCGGTAGTTTAACTCTGGCAGTCCTGGACGGTTCACACGGTTGGGTGACGGTGGATCACCTGCACAGCAACCGCAGGGGTCAAGATTGGGGTCTTGGTTGAAATCACTCATTGCCCACCCTCCATGAGAAAATCAATCCGGCCGTTTTCTGGGGCGTTAGGGTCGTTGTCTAGTCGGGCAATTTCCAATCGCCCAAACCTAATTTCGCTGGCTTCTAGTTCACCATTGGCAGCTTGTCCCCAACGTTGGAAGCGGTGAAGCTTGGAGGGTTGATTGCTGACATCTACCCACTGCACACCCGGTATCGCCATAGCTGTGGCAATTAGTTGGCTGAGATAAACAGGCTGACCGAAGGTAAAGTTATCGGGATGAAAGAAACCTCGTTGACCGTTGGCCAAATCTTGATTACTAAATGCTTGTAAAAGGTCGGCTTTGACATCGTTGGCAAAGTAACCTGGTTTGACGCAAACACTAAACAGAATATCTAAAGGTACAAAGCGGGGTGCATCTACTTCTAGGTCATAGCCTGCCATCCTGTATTTTTCCAGGAATTGTCTTAACTCCTGCTCAAATTCTGCATCTACAGACTTGCCGCTTTTGCGGTCAACGGTAATAAAGATGGTGTACCAACTACCCGTCCAGCGACGGGTGGCGGCAGCTTTTTGTACCTCTGGATGACGTTCGGCAACACGGGCGTAATCTTCCTCAGTCACGGCTCTTTGCTGAACCCGGAAGGCTTGGGGTGCATCCAATTTGACTTGCTGTATTGATTCTGGGTCGCTGCCACCTGTACCGGGGAGGCGGTTAGAAACAGTAGTAATACCAGTGAGGGTAGTAACAATATGCGCGATCGCTCCAGCACCAATATTGCCGTCCCGACCATTACCAACACGATATGTAGCTTGAAATCGAGTGAATGGGGCGGGACGTTGCCCAAAGATATTGTCACCAAAACGCAGATAGGCAGTGCGATCGCTGCTCATTTCTACCACAAAACCCGGATCAAAGCGATCGCTGTTGAGTAAATCCCGACGCGGCTGCCATACTTCGCCAGTATTACTTTGCAGATTGACCGCAGGCAAGGCTTGAGGTGGCTCTTGTTGAATTAAGCTACTAGCAGGGCTTTGATTATCAACAAAGGCATTATAGGGGATGCGATGGGTAATATTTGGTTCTTCTAAATATGGGCGATAACGTCGCTTTTCTGGGACTTCTGCTGGTATAAGACGCTGTTTTGTCAGGGTTTGTCCGTGGTCTGCCAAGAGAATATTCCCTCGCGCCACACTCATGCTTTGTTGCAGTTGTCCATCAATCACTTTTGAGAGACAAAAAGGGAAAGGCAAAGCATCCTGTTCATGCCATTGAATTTCTAGGATAGGAACTTCTGTCAAAGGATCGCGTAATGCGACTGTAGGGATGCGTGTACCATCGGCGGTGACTTCAGCGGCTGGATGAACTTTTGTGAGTCGGACTGCCCAACGGCGGGTAATATCAGCATCTTCAATTCTGCCAGTCTCAGCACTCAAACGCTCTTCCAAAATTAAAACATCACCAGGAACTAGATGTAGGCGGTGAGTGACATCATCTTGCAAAGTTGCCTGTGTTGCACCTTTGGGTAAGCAGCAATTTTCATCACTCCAGGTATAAAACTGGATTTCGTTATGTCCTATGTAAATGCAAAGAGAGTGCATCGCCTCAAAAATGGCTGGCTGCTGTTGTAAAGTTTCTCGATATGCCAAAGAATCTGGTGTAATTTGCGTTGGTTGTCCAGCTACCTGTGTCAAATACTGCGTACCTTCAGGAATAACTAGATTATCTACCTCCGACTGCATCTGTATCCAAGTCCGAGCATTGCAACCTTCGTGCATAAAGTAATTCAACAAGCGTCCATGCCGTCTGACAGAAGGGCGTTGTCTAGCTTTGTTTAACAGACTTTCAGTAGCCGCAGCATCTTGATAGTAGCTGAGATAGTCAGCTGCATAAGCCAACACTTCAACTATGGCTATGCCGATATCAGCAGGGTTTCTGGTTTGCCATTCTGGTAAGGTGATAGCCAGACGATCAAGCATCACGCGGCGGAAACTGGCATAGTCTTTGGCGAGATAATCGATTTGCGGTTGGGGGAATGGAACAGGTGGACAGTCGGGTGGTTGGGGGCAATCAAAATCGCTGGGACAGTTGGCTTTGAAGGAAAAGGGAATTTCTGCTAGTTGTCGGTCGAGGGGTGGGGTAAAACCACTGGGTAAAGTGTCATCAACGGAAGATTGTACGAGTTTGAGGGTATAGGTAGAAAAATCACCCCGTTGGTTGACTGTAATTTGTAAAGCTTGGGGATGATCTGCGATCGCTTCTACCCCAATTACCCGAATATTCCGCACTCGCACCCCACCCACAATGGCAAAGTTATCTATGCTCAAAGGTGGAGCAGAATGAATAAAATATACCACCAGCACGGTTTGGTCTGCACTTACCACCTCTAGATAATCCAAACCATTAAGTTTAGGAGTGCCATCACTACGTTGTGTATCCCGGACTACTGCCCGACGACGGAGGTTTTGGCAGAAATACTGGGTTTTCATGTCATAAACTCCGAGTAAACTGCTCAGTTCGGCGTTCTTGGGTACGTAATACTACATACCGCACTGTCACCTGGAGAGTAGCATCTTCACTCATCACTGCTACCCCTTCTACCTGAATTAATTCACCTAGCCATTGCTGTAATGCTCCCTGCACCATGAATTGGGTAGCGGTTGCGAGTTCATCACTATTGCCTGCAAACAGCAGTTGTAGCAATCCACTGCCAAAATCGGGACGATTCACACGTTCACCAGGGGATGTAAACAACACCTGCTCAATCAAATCCCGGATGTGGTCGTTAGGATCAGTAGTTGCGGTGCGTCCTTGTAAGTTGATATGGAAGGGATAGTCAATAGTCACGTCGCTTCGCTCCGAGTTCAAAATTTAAAATTGAATAACCTCTGCCCCCCTAACTTGAAAGTGCTGAGTGCTGAGTAAAAAGAACTTTCTTAAATTCCCCTTACCCGTGTTTGAGTAGCGACGATATTCGGTGGCCCTTGGGGAATTTGTTCCGCACTCTGACAGATAGCTGTACTGCTTTGTAAAATCACAGCTTGGCCACCTACCCGCACCCGACTAGCAGGGACTAGCCACTGCACTGTTGTACAAGGTTGGGGTTTAGCAGTTGGGACAGTAAAGGCACAACCAGTAACTAGATAAGTGTCAGTCAGAGTAGCTACAGGCTGTCCACTAACTTTTACCCGTGCATTGCTAGATACAGTCGTAACAGGCCCACCGTGGGGACAAAGGGCGTTTGCACCTACATGAAAGACAAATCCTGACATCAAGTTACCTCCAACGCACCATCGTTCACTGAAACTTGCGGGCCTGTCAGTTGAATCTTACTGAGGCTGTTGGAAATCTCAATTCCCGTAGCAGAGATAGCAATCTTCATCCCAGCATTAGTTTCAATGCTGATTCCGCCTACCCCTGGCAAATCATTGAGGGTAATTGAACCAACATCAGTTTTTAAAACTTTCACTTCAGCTGCTGCTGGGAGGGCAGGTACTTCTCCGGTTCCCCAAAAACAGCCCGCCCAAATCGGATAATCTGGATTACCACCTTCAAACTCGACCCACAAATTTGCACCGTTGGGTGGAATTACGAAGAATCCCACTCCCACCCCAGCATAGGGAACACAAGGCATGGCCCAACTATTACGCCCTTCTCCTAAAACAGCTGGCACACTCACTTGTAACCGACCTAATTGTAGGGGGTCGATGTTGTTTTCCACTCTGCCGCGATACTTACCAAAGAACTGTCTCATACCGTTTTAGATTTTAGAATTTAGATTTTGGATTGGGAATAAACTCCACCCGTCCTAGATATCCCTCAAGTTTCAGACCCTCACCGTTGGTAAAGCGGCCCCTAATCCTTCCCGCGTTAGCGTAAATTGTTGCTTATAGGCATCGCCTGTGATTTTGTGGGTGACTTGTTTGACGTAATAAGTGCCGCTATAACTCAACCCTACACCTCGTAAATCTACGAGCGATCGCGCTCTTAATATTCCTCCATAACGAGCTGTATTTAATTCTCCTTCGGCTGTGACTACGGCATTAGTAGAAGCATCAGCACGGGCTTGGGCTTGGGCAAATGCCTGAATCGCGTTTAATCCGTTAGCTCTGAGGATTTCTCTACCCGTTGTCAGTAAATCACTCAAATCAGGAGGATTGGCAGACAATGCAGGTAGCAGACTGGACAAAGACACTACTGGTAATGTTTGGTTGGTCAACCGATCCTGTACTTGACCGATGATACTTGTAGGACTGAGTGCATCGTTTTGAAAATTCAGGGTATCAACGTTACTATTAGCCCCCAAGTTATAGGACAATGCCTTTTGCGGAATGCCCTGTCGAATTAATGGCCCCCAATAAGCAAAGTTACTACCTGGAACCAAACCTGGAGTAATATAAAACACATAATTATATCTGCGTGCCAATTCTTGCAAATAAATCAAATCAGTTGCTTGTTGCGTAGGAATCCGTTCAATGGGGGTGGGAATATCTACTGTAGGCGGTGGAATCACTACAGGAATTAGCCCATACTGGGCATACTGACCAATGATTTTGAGGGCAATAACAGCTTCTGATTGGGCGGGGTGTTCTGTGTTACGCTCTTCTCGATCCATCATAATGCTGATGTCTTCACCTGTGAGGGTGAGTGTGGAACCACTTGGTTCGTTACTCGGCGAAAATTGTTGGTTGGTAATGATACCATCAATTAACACTTGGAGAACTGTACCGAAACTCACCATCACGACAACTCGCGCTAAGGTTTGGAATTGCGGATTTTTGAGTAGAGCATAATCTAAAAAGTTGGCTTTGTTTTGTCCGACTTGAAAGATGATTTGAAAACCCGATCGCCCTTCATCACTATGGGTAATTTCCACACTTCCTAGCGATTCCATCACCTCACGTAGCGGCGGAATCGGCACAGTGGGGCCTGCAAGTAATGTTAGGCGAATCCCTAGTGATGTCACGTTGCTTCACTCCGAATTCAAAATTCACTGGCTATGTAATAAGAAAATACATATAGCGTTTTTTATTCTAGTGAGATACAAGCAAGAATAATTAACCGCCGATGAACGCGGATGAACGCAGATGGGAATAGATAAGTTCGTACCTCAGCAGACTAGGAAACGCTATATACAACTCGTATTTGATTTTTCCTAAATTTAAGTAAGCTCTAACTTCCTTCTTTTTTATTCTCTGTCTCCTGTTTCCTCCCCATATCCAGTATGTTCAGGAATCAAATCCGTTTGTTAATAGTTAAAGATTTAGGTTTGTGACTATCTTAATAAAAGCTGAATTTAGAAACTTTGTGGTAAACCAATGCGTAATCTCCGACCAATTTGAGCCGTTAAATCATTGGGATTCATGGCATAATTGGTATCGCATACTCGCCAGTATTCTTCAGGATTTCCTAATGTGCGGGCTGCGATCAAATCAAGGCGATCGCCTGCGGTGACAGTCACTTCTGTTAATGTCGGCATTAAATCTGCATCAGGAAGAAACCGCCGCCGGACGTAAGGAATTTGCCGCCCGTCTTTGGTATTCTTGTTTACGATTTCGAGAGTATAATAACGGCTATTCAATTCAAACATGGCATTTGTTCACAATAAGTTAAGGTTACTACCTGTAACAGCATCTAAATTGTTAACACGTCCTAAGTTTGCCATCGTTTCTTTAACAATTTGATGAGACAAGAACAGATGATACCCCCGATTGTTAGCGGACAGATCGTTATAACTCAATACCCTCAGTCCTAAAGAAACTTTGGCACGAATCGGATTTAAATTGACATCGTGGGCTTCTTCCGTAATGCTAAATTCGTTAATTCGCACAGGTACAACCCTACGTTCTCCCCAAATTAATAAAGTTAATGGTGCTATTGGTAGCGTAATCTGAATTGTGCCTAACGACAGCAAACGTTCATTTAAAACGATTAAATCACTAGGCGGATAAAGTAATATTTCCAGTGCTGACAGCCGAGGATAAACCCCCATCTGCACGGCATTAGACTCGCCTGTTTCTAAATCATCTGTGGCATCTAATTCAATTTCCAACTTGAGAGTTTCGACAGGTGCGCCCTTAAGGCGTAGTGCTTCTGTAGTGTTTCCTTCTTCTCCTGCTGCTTGCAGTTCCAATGTGCGATTCACTGTCCCAGGATTATATTGAAACGGAATCACAATTGGATTGGGCTGATTTTCATCTAAGGCAACGATCGCCCCTTTTAATAATCTTGGTGCGCCAGGAAATGTTGTCATAAATAAATATTACTTAGCTGCACACTTATTTAGCTAACTTTAATTCAGCTGCGATCGCTAGGCTTTTTAGAAGATTCTTATTCTTTATTTATCAAACATTACAATTAGGATTTATTTGTTTGTCTACTGTAGATGAAGTCTACTGATACTTTTGTTTGAGTCGATCAAACATTTGCTCTGTTTGCTCAAAGTTTCTTTTTTGCCGGGTTTGTAAGGAGCTAAGATTGGCAGGAACACTTAATTGTAAATCTCTGCCGGAAGTAAGTTCAGGATGAACTGACATAGTAAGAGGTTCATCAATTCCTTTCCAAACCCACTCCAAGAAAACTGACTTTAATCTATCCATGCTGGCTGCTATGGTGATTGTTCCACTAGAGTTTACTGCTGTTTCTAGATTATTATGAAATTCATTAGACCTGTGTACTTGCTCTCGACCTGCTAAATAAATAGCCCCAGGATGACCTTGAAGAACAAGATAATCAATCCCATTGATTTTTATTTTTCTTGATGAAATAGTAGGCTTGAAAATTACCCAAGTTGTATCAGTGCGAAGCTCATTCTGTAAATCTATCCAATTAGCACCACCAAGAAAACCGCTACCTGTGCTTGCACGTCTGACAATTTCATTGATTAAATTGGTCGGAATCCATTCGTGAGATTTATCATTCACATCTCGAAACTTATCTTGCATCCATTCACGAGCAGATTTATTACCAATTTGTTTATCTGTATTACTATAAATTTCAAAGAAAATTTGGCGATTGACTCGATTTACCTCTTCTCCACGAGCCATCTTTTTCATAAACTCTAAAATGCCAACAGATTCAACTGCTGTTTTCAGAAGCTCTGTATCCCGATTAATCAGCGTCTCGATATCGTGTAAGCTTTGAATCTGAAACTCCCTTCCAGCTCCCTCAAGCGCAGTAACCACACGGCTGATTCTAGCTTCAAGTTGTTCAACAGTCTGCTCGCTATAACCCACTTCCAGCGCACGCTCAAACTCGGCAATGTCACGTAGTTCAGCAAGAACATGATTTAAAAAAGTCATCACTTCATTTCGTTGGCCAGTTTCTAAGTGAGTTACATCCTCGTCATTTTGCAAGTTACTGGCAAGAGTTTGTAAACGCTCACGCCGCTCAGAAGCCATTTCTACAACTAGATGACCTTCTTGTAACTGAACAAAGATTTGGTGCCTAGCTCCAGACATGCTAAAAGAACTTTGTAGGTCAATTGCTCTACTTTCTGTTTCTGCTACTGGAGTTGTTGGTGTTTGTGTATTTCTATCTCCACCTCTAAAAGTTTGCCCAATGCGACGGATGAGATTGACGATCGCATTTTCAATTCGTTCTCGCAAATCGCTGATAATTTGCCGCACTCGATTGGCAATCCCGCCAATCCCGATCAAATTTGCCAAGAACGAAATTGCTACAGGTAAAAGATTCGCCAGGACTTGTTCAACACGTTGCGCGGCTGGCTCAATGACACCATTGACGATTTCGGCTAAACCCTCAACAATTGTTTGCACGATTTGGATCAAGTTTTGCAAGTTATCTCGCAAGAAGGTGTAGAGATTCCACGCCGTCAGAACTAGCTGGACAATTGCCCCAACAGGATTAAATAAAGTTGCCAGCTTAGTAATTGCTGCTGTAATGATTTGCGTTAGCAGGAATTCTTTAATTTGTTCTAGTACCATGTCACGCAAGTTGGCGAGATCCTGAGTGATTTGCTCGAAGAAAGCTGACCAACCACTCGTAATTAGGGTTTGTACATAGTTCCAGACAAATTCAATCCGTTCGACGTTGCGCTCGCCCAAAATTCTCACAGCAATCCGCCGGATCAGATCACCTGTGAGTCCGAGAATCTGACGTATTAAGTCAAGTACACCCAGCAAGTTAAATTCCTGGGGAATTTGAATGTCTCCCAAAGCCCCAGTCAGCCAGCCAATAATCCCTGCTTGCAAGTGAGTTAGGAAATTATCAGCAAAATGCTGCACTCCTAAGACAACTGCATCAATTAAGTTACTCACAAAACCGCCGGGATCATCAATAATCGCTTGGAAGGTGTCGGTAATCTGACCGATAAAGGCATAAAATTCTGCCGGATCAATCCCCAGAACTTTTAGTACAGCTTCTAGCACCAACCGCGCCAAGGCACTCCAATCGCCGGTCAGGACAGCCTGCATAATATTGATGGCAAATTCTAATCCAGCTTGCAGTACATCTAAAACGGCGTTGAGTCCGGCTCTTAACCCTTCTACTAAAGCATTAATTCCGGCTTTGAGTTCTGCTGCTACTGCATCTACGGCTTGTTGTGCTAGGTCTACTGCTTCATCAATCAAGCGATTGAGTGCGGCTGCGAGTTCGGGAAATATTTCACCCAAAAGGTTATCTACCAAACCTTTGAGAAAATCACCAAAGGCCGCGATCGCCTCTTTAATAAAGTTAGCAGCTGCATCAATTAAAGCTTCCGCGGCCGCTTTCACAGCATCGAGAATGCTGTTGACTGCCTGCCGTACTGCATCAAAAATGGCTGTAATTGCGCTGGTGAGGGCTTCAAAGGCTTCACGGACAAAGCTAACAGCCCGATCCCACCAACTTTGATTTTCGGCTTCGCGTTCAGCTTCACGGCGACGCTGTTCTGCACGTTGTTCGCCACCGTTGACTTCGGTTTGTGCGTCTCTTTCTGCTTGTTGATAGTCTGCACGAATTTGCGCTTGGTCTTCTCGGACACGAGTATCAATGCGATCGCGATCGCTACGGCGTTGGTCTTCTGATTGCTGCTCAATGTCTGCGACAGCTTGAGACTGTTGTTGGAGGGTATTTTGTCGCTCGGTTTGAATCTGTTCTCGCTGTTCTTGAATTGCTTGTCTCTGGTCTGTGTCAGCCTGTAGAGTTTGAGCTTCTGCCTCAGTTTGGGCGTGTTCTAGTTGCTCTTGTCTGGCTTGGTCTCGTTCATCTGTAACTTGATGAACTTGGTTTTGGGCTTCACTCAAACTGTTCTGCATCACCTCCTGTTGATTCTGGTCAAAGGCGGTTTCGACTTCAGGGGGTAATCCCATTTGGGTGTAAGCAGCGACACCTTCGACTGGTTGGGGCGATGGTACAGCTAAGGTGTTAATTTCCCCTAAAGGTACTTCTTCATTGATCACCAGAGGCTGTACCCGTTCTGGCCCTGGGCCTGTCAGTACAGCTTGTTGTGCCTGTTGGCGGGATGTATCCGCTTGTTCAATACCGTTGTGCAGTTGCTCGTTGATGCGTTCTGGGTCAGTTTCCCCCTCTAAGGGTACAGCCGGGGCTTCTCCTGGTGAAGTTTCTACTTCCTCGTCTGTGGTGCGTACTTGATTGAGGCATCGCCGATTTCGGTGGCGCGGTCAGTATTTGGATCAGGTGAAAGTCTTGATACTGCCTGCAAAATGGCATTATTAGCGGTGTAGGCAGTGGGGTCTGGGGTAGGGGGAATGTCTGGATCTGGGGCGGGGGCTGGTGGGGTTTGTTCTAGGGATACTTCTTCTTGTGGTGGTGCATTCACTTGGAGTTCTGGCAATTCTTCGGTTTCTCCAGATAACTCGGCAGTGAAGGTAGGTACTTCTGCTTGGAAAGTATGATTTTCTTCATTTGCCAGGCGATCCAAGTCAGTCCCTAAACTGTCATATTGCCTGGCTTTGAGGGTTGGGGGAGCAGTGGCATAGGCATCCACCAATTCATCGACATCGGCAGCACTCACTAGAGCCGTTTCTGCTGCTGCTAATTGGGCTTCTCTGGCGGCGACATCTTCGGCGGTAATCCCTGGCTCTGGTGGGGCTGGAGGTTCGAGGGCGGGTACTGCTTCTAAATCACCACCGACTGGTGCTATTTCTGAGCTTTCTAAGGTTGCTTCTGTTTGTTCTTGGGCTGTTGATTCTGTTGGTTCTGGTGTTTCTGTGGGTGGGGCTGGGGCTGGAGTTTCAGTTTGCTCAACGGTGGCGGTAAAGCGATCGCTAGGAGGAGCAGTTTCACCTACGGTGGGTGGTGGCATCTCCCGTAGTAGGGCGATTGTCTGGGGGGAAATGGCTGTGTTGACCTGGATGGGTGCAGTGTCGGCATCCGGTTGTACCAGTTTGGCGGTGAGGCGAATGGCTTCCTGTTCGGCGCTGGCTGTTGTGGGTAAAACGACTGGTGCTGATTGTGACGGCTCGGTACTAGCTTGCATCACATGAATGACTTCGTGGGCGATGGTTGCCAAGTCAGGGTCAGGATCAGCCAGAATAATTGTTTCGTCGTAGGTGGCAGCACTGGCTTGTAAGGTCTCCAGGGTGGCAGCAATTTCTGGTGTCCCGGCGTAGACGGTGAGGTGATCTAAGGATGTCCCCAAACGGCTTTCTAATATCGGGCTGTAGGGTAAGGGGATGGGGCTGATGTCTTGGGTAGCGTGTTGAATTAGCGATCGCGGATCGTGGAGAGAGGCAGGGGAGGAATTACCTGCTGCTTGAGTTTTTTCTTGGAAACCTAAAGTAGGTTCGGCAACTAGGTTTTGGTCATCTGTGGGTGATAATTGTTGCTGAGTTGACTCTGTATCCGTATGAGATTCGCTATGTGTAACTACCTTTTCTAAAAGCGAGAATGGTGTTTTTAATAACTGAGATTTTTGATTTTTTGGCTGTTGGGGCGATCGCTTTTTCAGTTCTGTCTTAGTTTGGACTTTTGATTGTCTGGCAACAGCTATTTTCATAACTTCCAAGCTCCATACATCGCCTGAGCAATTTGCATACCCATTGCTTCGGGACTCATGCCGCGTTTAACTTCAAAGCTGCCGCCGTCTAAGTACTGCTGCTGGGATGCTTGTACGATAGCGTGGGGAATACCTTCTTGGGTAAATAGACGAGTCAGTTCGGTAGTCAATGCCAGTTGCAGGCGATCACCATCTTGTGGTGCAATACCTGTAACAATTAGTTCCGCAATCTCTAATTCTAGAATGACTGAGTTTAGATCCATCCCCGCACCTCTGCATCTGCTAAGGGTTTTTCTAGCTTGGCATATTCACTGTGGGCTGCCCGGAGGATGTGTCGCATCTGTACGGGTTGCTGCTCGGCGGCTGCCAAAAATGCGGCATTGAGGGCGATATTACGAATATTACCACCTGCGACATTCAGCCGTGCTAGTTTGGCAAAATCTAAATCGGCAACTGGGGTTTGGGGCGGAAACATGCGCTGCCAAATTTCCAGGCGTTGCGACACATCAGGAAAGGGAAACGGAATCACAAAGCGGATGCGGCGCAGAAATGCTACATCAATGGCGTGTTTGAAATTGGTCGTCAGAATGGCCAGTCCTCCGTAAGATTCCATTCTTTGTAGCAAGTAGCTGACTTCAATATTGGCATGGCGATCATGGGCATCTTTGACTTCGCTGCGTTTGCCAAACAAAGCATCAGCTTCATCAAACAACAAAATTACGCCTCCTGCTTCTGCGGCATCAAAAATCCGCCGCAGATTTTTCTCGGTTTCGCCAATATATTTACTGACAACAGAACTCAAATCTATGCGATAGAGGTCTAGCTGTAACTCCTGAGCAAGAATTTCTGCCGCCATTGTTTTTCCTGTACCACTACCGCCAGCAAATAGGGTTGTAATTCCCAATCCGCGTTGGCTATGGTTGCCAAAGCCCCAGATTTGGTAAACCTGCGATCGCTGTTGTACACTAACGACAATTTCCCGGAGTGTTTGCTTTTGCGGTTCTGGTAGGATTAAATCCATCCACTTTGCTACAGGTTCAATGCGTTGGGCCAGGTCATCTAGTTGGGTGCGGACTTGTTGACGGCAAGTTTGCCATAACTGATGGCTGAAAGATGCTGATGATGTGGTTTGCTGTAACACAAGGTCGCTGGCTTGCTGAATTCCTTCCGGCTCTAAGTTAAACTGACTGACGATTTGTGCCAATTGTCCATTGAGAGATGATGTCGCGTCTCCCAAGGCCCGTTGCCAAAGTGCTTCCTGTTCATCGGCATTGGGGCGATTAACATCAAACCGTACTATTGTTCGTCGTCGTAAACTCAAGGGTTCTCTGGATGCCACAAATCCCATGCTGGTGAAAGATTGCAGGAAACTGATTAAGGTTCGCTGCTGGTTATGATCGCCTGTATCACTAGCATCAATTAATAAAGCACTGCCACTAAGAATCGCTTCTCGTTCCCAGAGAATTCGCAGGGTTTCTCGCTCAGTCACATCTGTGGGGATATCTGCGGCGTTGAGGCTATACAAACGGATGCCCAAACTTTGGCAGGTGGTGGCGGCAATAGCTTCGTGGCTACTCATGTTTGCACCACACAAATTAATTATCGGATAAAGTGGCGATCGCCTCTGTTTCCACAACTGCTGAATTTGGTCTACCGTAGCTTGGTGTGAGGGTGGTAAGTTGACCTTGGTGACGATGGAAGTAACAAGTCCGTATAGTTTTTGATCGAGGTAAGCTACACCCATGAGGTAATGTAAGATGCGTTCATCAATCCGCAATGAGCTAGTGACTAGGGTTTCTCCTGTTTCTATGTAAATTAACCGCCAATGACGTAAGGGAGCAGTAGGAGTGAGAGCGTCCCAATGAGCCTGCGGTAAGGCTGCCAATGCTAGTTGAAAGGTAGGGGCAGAACGGTTGATTAAAGTCACTACCAAACTGGCAAATTCTGGTTCTAGTTCTATACCAGCACAGAGTAATAAAAGTTGCCGTTCAAATGGGGAAAGTTTGAAGACGCGACACAGAATTTCTAAGGCGGGTAGTGTTTCTGGTAAATCGGGAGGTGGTGTAGTCGTTGACTCCTGCTGGGCATAAATTTTTAGACAATGATGCACCTCTGCCAGTGCTGCCATGAGGTAGCGGTGATTAATGATAGACCAGGAAGGAGCATGAGGTTTCATATCGTATCCGGTAAAAGACTTATCATAAAGACCGCAGGGGGAAGGGTGCAGGGTGCAGGGGGAGAAAGAGTTTCGTCTTTCTGCACAGATATGCGTCAGTCATAACTGATTTGCCGGACATGATTTCATGGGTGCGATCAGGCAGAAGGTAAAATAAATTTTGAATTTTGAATTCCAATTCCCCCTGCCCTTTAAATCGTAATTTGTGGATGTGGTGGATCTGTGGCTAGGGCAAGGGGACTTTCTGCACCATCAACCCGCACTCGTACTAAGTAGCTGCTACTTAAGATATTGGGAACCGCAAAGACTAAAGTTGGGCTGCGTTGTGCTGCTTTTGGTGTGTTGGCGGGAGTTTGCCCTTCTGGGAGGAGTAGGGCTGCGTCTGGGAAATTATAGGCGATCGCAGGTTCAACACCAGGATTAGTTTGATTGAGTAAAAGTAATGTTCGCTGTGTGTCGGCGATCTCAAGGTTGATCTGGAGGCGCATGGCTGGGGGGGTGATGGTTCTGGTTAAGCGACTGGCTACATCTGGTGGAATAGCGGCATCGAAGGCGGCTTGATCTGGGAGGTATTGTATTTGGTAGGTGGGAGGTGTATTACCATCGTTGACAATTTCTGGACGCAAGATAAAGGCGGCAAGATTGGACTCAAAACCACGATGGGGTTCTTGGGGTGTGCCTAAATCCAAAGGATGAATGATCTGGATGGTATTTACGCCTGCTAGCAAACCACTAGGTAAAGGCAGGCGAATTTCTCGGTCGGTGAAGGTATTTGTGCCGACAGGTAAATCTATGTCCGCAACGGCAGGATTATTAAAACTCGCTTGGGTAAGATTGCGCCGCAAATTTGTGCCACGAATGGTGAGGGTGTTTCCGGTTGCGCTCACTTGTGGTGTGACTTCCTCAATCACGGGCGGCTGAAAGGGGGTGACGTAGATGTTACTGGTTTGTACGGGTAAGGCGGAACGAGTGGGTTGTTGTCCTTCTATCAACACAACAGAGACGTGATAGGCTGTACTGGTGCGATAATTTGCTTGCAGTGCTGACCAAATATGGGACATCTCCTCCATATCTAGGTATTTGGGGGCAATTTTAATTTGTTCTACTTGGTCGGCTAGGTTAGCCGCAGCAAGAGACTGAAAACTACGCGGCAATATACTACCTGTAACTACAGCCTCTGTAGAAAAGGTACGTTGAATTGCTAATCGATTGAGAATGGCATTTTCATGGAGTAGTTGCATGGCATAACCCAGCAAGATTTCTGCCTCAAACTCCTGGCTACCATAAGCAGTAAGTAAGTAATGTAAATCGAGTGCCAAAGGTGTATTGCAGACGCGATCGCCTCGTGCATTATAGGTGGGTAAGCCTTCGTTGCGCCAAGCTGGATTGGCTGTAACTTGATAGAGAAATAGGTTTAATTGAGTAGTATTTTGCCCGTTTTGGTTGACTGGGATGCGATCAGGGGGCAAGGCAGTAACGGTAACATCATTGTCGAGTTGGGCATCAATTAGTCCATTGTTCAGGAGGTCTTTGAGAACAGCTGTAACTGCGGCGATCGCTAGTGCATTTGCCATCACGTCCTCCCGTTGCGTCGTTGTAAGTAGGCGTTGAGTGACAGGTTCGGCTGGTAAGTAGTTCTGGTTTTTGTTACCGATTTAGCCGTAGGTGTTGGCGTAACGGCTCGCACTTCGATGCGACCAATATTAATGCGGACTGTGGGTGTGGGGGGTTGTGGTTCTGGGGATGATGGCTGAGGCTCAAGGCGAGGATACGGCAATGGTTCGACTGTTGGCTGAATTGCTGGGGTTTGAGGTGGCTGAAAAGGCTGGATTGTCTGAACAGTAGGTTTGATTGGTGGCGGTGGTAATGGCTGTGATTTAATAATTGTCTGTGATGTGATAATTTCTGGGGATGGTGGTTGACTAGATGGGTTGATAGATGATGTTACAGATGGTGCGATCGCCTCAATCACTGGTGATGAGTTAGTTATAGCCTGGGGTGGTAAAGATTCTGGTGGAGTTGGCTGGGATGGTGTAACAGCAGGTAGTTGAGTTATCTGGGGTAAGGCAGGATTTGGTAGTGGTGGAGGTTGTGGTGTAGATTGATCTGGCAACCTGGGTGGTGACTGCATTGGTGGCGTGTTGAGAGGCGATCGCGGTTCGTTTAGCGGTAGTGCTGCTTCAGTTTCTACCTCGTCCACAACTGCGGGTATCACTTGTAAATTACTTTGGGCAAACCGAGGTGCAATTAAGGGTTGCACTGATGCTATGTTGCCCATGCTGCGATCTACTAGGCGAGTCAGAAAGTCTGTCATAACCGAATCATCTCCAGATACGCATTTCGCCTGTGGGAACTGAGAGCTAAGATATCGGCTTCCCGCCAACCGTAGACAGATGCTAAAAGATGCACTTCTTGTAGTAAGCGTTGTGCTTGGACGGCAATTTCTGTCCAGAGGAAAGTTGCAATGTCGAACAGCTGTGACCACTGGTAATGACAAGCAAGACAGGTAAGATTGAGAATAATCTCTGCTTGCGGATCGGCGACGGCCAACTGCTGAATTAAGTCTGAGATGATGTTGGCTGGTAGCGCCGAGGGAGCAATGATCACTCCATCATGGTTTGCTTCTAAAACAAAATGTTCGACTAACTGTTGTTGATTATGGGCAAGATTACCATCTTGTGATAATGCTAACAAGTCTTGGGTGGTAGGTAGCCGACACAATAAGGTATAGTCTGCGATCGCCAGTTGAATTGGTTCTGGTGCAGTGAAATGGGGCAAGGTGGTAGCAGTGCGAATCTCACTTACGGTTAAACCAAATTCCAGTCGTTCTTGACAAGCAGGACAGGCGGCTGTTCCCTGCAAATGTGTGCCAAAGGTCTGCTCTCTAATTGCCAATAAATGTGCATCTCGTCCACCAATTGATAATGCTGCCAATTGCGTCAATGCCACATCTGGATATACCACCGACAAAATTGCTAATGCGCGGTGCAGTGGTGACTGATCTATCCCCCACTCCCAAATTCGCAGGATATCGCTAGATGTCAATGGGCGTGGGGCATTCATAAATCCAAAATTCAAATTTTATAAATGGGGCATTGAAGAACTTTTAACTCAACACTCAGCACTCAGCACTTACTCAGGAATATTAAATGATAGCTCTTGAGGTTCTGTGACATCGACATCACGTTCCCAGCCTTCATTTTGCAAGGTGAGCATTTGAATAGCGATCGCATTAGCGTTGGCATCTAGTTCTGGCAGGGCTTGGTATTCTGATACCCAACAGCGATAAATTTTATAAGCGATCGCTAACTGTCCAGCTTCGTTGTAGACTTCAATAATGATGTCTTTGCGAAAATCACGCAGAGATACTTCTGCCCCCAATCCAGCCCCATAACTCCAGACTTTGTTAGCCCATCGTTCAAACTCTACATCATGGGTAACTCCTCTCTCCAGTGCGATCGGGTCATACTTTGTTTGGCCAGGCGATTTGATGACTGTGCTGGGCAAACCTCCTTCCCGATGTTCAATTACTTCTGTTGTGCGCTTGAGCATTCCCACTTTGCTCACTCCGGCAACATAGCGACCATCCCATTTGACCCGAAACTTAAAATTCTTGTAAGGGTCAAGACGACCAGCATTGACACTAAATTGAACCATAGTTGTCTCCTGATGCCACTCTGCAAATTTAAACTTGAATTTGACCAGCTAATTGTTGAATTTTGATAATGACGAATTCAGCCGGTTTGAGTGGTGCGAAACCGACGACAATGTTGACAATACCGAGATTGATATCGTTTTGGGTGGTGGTTTCTTTATCACACTTCACTAAGTAAGCTTCTCGTGGCGATTTGCCCTGGAATGCACCTTGACGAAACAGGTTTTGCATAAATGCTCCTACATTCAGGCGAATTTGTGACCACAGGGGTTCGTCATTCGGTTCAAATACTACCCATTTCAGCCCCCGATATAAAGTTTCTTCGATAAAGAGTGCCACTCGCACTACGGGAATATACTTCCATTCTGAGGCTTGCTGATCAGCACCGTTGAGTGTCCGCGCTCCCCAACATATACTGCCATAGACAGGAAATGTGCGTAAGCAATTAATGCCTAGGGGATTGAGTACACCATTTTCTTGATCGGTCAAGGCAATTTCTAATTTGGCAACATTGCGGAGTGTGGCATCTGTTCCGGCTGGGGCTTTCCATACGCCACGAGTGCTGTCTGTACGGGCAAATAATCCGGCGATCGTGCCACTTGCTCCGACTGAGCGCAGTTTGAAGTTGTTTAACGGGTCAGGGATGTAGACACGGGGAAAATAAAGGGCGGCGTTCTTGTTTCGCAATGTGGCATGGCGGTCTAGCCAGTTATTAATTTCTGCTACTTCATCAATATTTGGGGGAGTATCCATGATGAAGAAGGCACGTCTTTGTTGGCAGTAGTTGTTGGCAACGGTCATGACTGCTACCCCTTCGGTCTCTGTAGCACTGTCACCAGCTAGAACTGCTGCACGCGGTATACAGAGGATATTGAACAAATCGACATCTTCCAGGGCATAAATTCCGGCTTTGGCATTGGGATCACCACCACCCATCAAGGCATTGCCATCGGCGGGATTGCCATCTGCCCCACCGCTCAGTTCATAGCTCTGCACATTTACCTGGGCATTGGTGGCATCAAGCAACAATTGTGTGACAGTTATGTTGTCCACTGTCCCAGCCGTGAAGGTGATGGTATCACTTGTATCTGGGATGATGAGCAAGCGATTTTCGCCTGCTTCATAGCTGGCAACTCGCGTCCCTGTAAAGGCAGAACTACTACCAGGATCAGCATTGCGGATGGCTGTTTGCAGTTGGGTGGCGATCGCACTTAAGTCATTGGCTGCGGTCGTGATTGTGGCGGTATGAGGCCCTAACCCACCAATGGCCAAATTTACGGTTGCACTGGCGGCTACTGCGGGAATTGGTGCTATTTCATTTGACACAAAGGCCGTGATGGCAGTTGCAGTACCAGCATTTAATCCTAAGTCATCAACTGTGGTCTCTGTTCCTTCTTGGCTGAAGCTAACGCTGGTTTCCGGTAAACCTGACAAGACAATTAAATGTTGACTACCTGCATCAGTGTAAGTAACTACACGGGCATTAGCAAAAGCATCCGCTTCGGCTGGTAACACGGCGGGGTTGCCTGCGGCTGCTCGAATTTGGCTTTCTAACTCTGTTCTTGCGGCTGCTAAGTCTGCCATGTCGCCTAGGCTCAGAGTTACTGTACTGCTGCCTATTGTTACTTGCAATTGTCCAGCCGCAACAGGAAAAGCCCCGCTTAAATCTTCAGATAACACTCCTTGTAAACTAGTCCCATTGGCTAAACCTAGACTGCTGAGGGTGCTGGCATCTGTGGCGGCACTAAAAGTAACTTGTGAATTTGCGGCTACAGGCCCGGCTAAGATGCGTAAGCGGTTGTCTACTACTGAAACTGTGGCTTGGGCAAATGCTTTGAGTTCTGGTCTAGCGCCTCTAATGGCAGACTCCAGCAATTGACGTGCCTGTGTTAGCGATGTTGGAACAGAGGCTAATCTGGCGATACCTTGTCCGACTGTGCCGATGGTAACGGAGATTTCTGGGTTAGTGTTAGTAATTGTGGGAAAAGGATTTAATACTCCAGATAGTGTCCCTGTAGGTAGTGGACGCTGAGTTCCAGTTGCAGTGACACGAACTAGTTTTGAGCCAGCGAATTCATCGTTAACAATCGTCCGCACAAAGTTTGTATCGACTGGATTCATCGATAGATTGCGGAAGGTTTCTGATTGTTGAATGACTTCCTCTCCATTTCTGAGTTCGACCAGAATCACGGTCATATTAAAGCGATCGCCAGATGTAGGAGTGGGATAATCGATATTGATTCTCAAGCGATCGCCCCAACGACCAGGATTACTAAAGTTAAAACGGCCTGCTTCAACAGTCAGTGCTGTTTGAATTGTTGTACTTGCTGCTACAGCACCAGCACCTGCCACACGCACCACCCAAGCTTCAGTCCCTCCATTCAGGAAAAATTGCTGGATGGCATAACTTGCTTCACTTCTACTATCTAAACCACCAAATTCTCGTGCAAAATCGCCAAAGTTAAATACCCGAACCGGCCGATTTAATAAACCTCTCTCAAAAGTGTCTACAAAAGCAGCGATCGATGTAGCAACTCCTGTTATTGTGCGAACACCACTAGAAATTTCTTCAATATAAATTCCCGGATAAGTTGGTGTGACTGCCATGATAAATATCTCCCAAAAATTGTGGAGTTTAAGTCAAAGCACTGCGAACTTCAAGGCTTACCTTCTAACAATTTTTTTTACTTTGTTTGTCTATCAGGGCAACCGCATCATGTTAGAGGCTGTTTGTAAACTATTATTAAGTAGTTAAAGAAGATTTTGCAAGACGTTTCAACATTAAACGAATTATAACTGGGTAAATTATAGATTCGCTCATTTTGTTTTGAGTCTCAAAAAGTAAATTCAGCAGTAAATACTGATTTTAGTTGATGGTCAATTTTGGTTTTGATCAAGAGTAATTTAGATGCGATCACCCTGGTATTTTTGTACACTAGAGTCTTAAATACTATATATAGGTTTAGTAATGACTTTTGATAAATTTAAAAAAAATTAGTCTTTTTTCACCCATCGTTACCATCTGAACCAGAAACGTTGAATGTTGATATAAAACTTTACATCAACATTCAACGTTTCTGTAATTAATTTTATGCCTAATTAAATTACTAAAAACTCTTAAAATCCAAAATTAATTTAACAGGAATAAATCCAAAATTTAAATTCAATAACTACTCAGATAAGCGCCAAATTTTGATAGTAGCGTCATAACTACCACTAGCTAAAGTTTTGCCATCTGGGCTAAAGGCGACTGAATTAACCTGATCAGAATGACCATTGAGAGTAGTGATTTCTTGCCCTGTGGCTATATTCCAGATTTTGATAGTGTTGTCCTTACTACCACTAGCTAGAGTTCTGCCATCTGGACTAAAGGCGACTGAATTAACCGAATGGGAATGACCATTGAGAGTAGTGATTTCTTGCCCTGTGGCTATATTCCAGATTTTGATAGTTGCATCATCACTACCACTAGCTAAAGTTCTACCATTTGGGCTAAACGCAACTGAATTAACTGAAGAAGAATGACCATTAAAAGTAGTGATTTCTTGTCCTGTGGCGATATTCCAGATTTTGATATTCTCAGTCTTGCGCCAACTACCAATACCACTAGCTAAAGTTTTGCCATCTGGACTAAACGCGACTGAATTAACCAGATCAGGATGAACGTTGAGGGTGCGAATTACTTCCCCAGTAGCAACATTCCAGATTTTGATAGTCTCGTCACTACCACTAGCTAAAATTTTGCCATCTGGACTAAACGCGACTGAATCCACTCCATTAGAATTACCGTTAAGAGTACGAATTTCTTGCTCTGTGACAACACTCCAGATTTTGATAGTCTTGTCATTGACACCACTACCACTAGCTAAAGTCCTACCATCTGGACTAAAAGCAACTGATTTAACTGAAGAAGAATGACCATTGAAGGTATGAATGAATCGCCCATTGGCGAGATTCCAAATTTTGATAGTTGCATCATCACTACCACTAGCTAAAGTCCTACCATCTGGGCTAATGGCAACTGATTTAACGTTTCCTTCATTATGTGAAAGACCCAACAAATCAATTTCTTTCTGCTGGGAATGTCCAGTCAGAGTCTGCGCCAGAGTAAACTTAGCGGCTGGTTTTACAGATGGAGAAGTGAAAACTAGTGGTGGAGGGAATGACGAATTTCTTGGCTTTGGTGCTGGTGCAGTTGCCATCCTTTCCGCAGATGGCGCAAGACTTAAATAAGTTTTCAACGGAATCCCATAGACAGTAGTAGCATTAGTATCTGGGCGAGTTGAGGCGCGTCCGTGAATCCCGACTAATTTACCCTGCTCATCGAGTATCGGCCCGCCACTCATTCCCGGCAAACCCCCTACATAATAAACAAAGGTATAACCATCTTTTGGGTTTGTTAATCGGCTCGATATTGCACCCCTGAGAAAACTTATATCAGATGTTCCTTGGGGATAACCTGCTACAGAAATATTTGTCCCTAATGTTACTTGGTCAGAATTTCCTTTTTCAGCAACGCGGTAATTTTGGTTACTTGTAAACTGAAATTCAGCTAAATCAACGCCGCGAAATTGTTTTACTTGGTTGTGGTTGAAAGTGTATTTTCTGCCGTCTGGTGTCTGTATTGTGTAGTTACCTGGGAGTTGTACTACGTGCCAATTAGTGACAACAGTATAAACATTGTTTTGTTGCTCAATAATTACGCCAGAGCCAGTATTTGTGCCATCAATGCGGACTGTAATTTGTTGAGCAATATCAGCAACTTCTTGTGGTGTTAATGCTGTGGCTACTGGCTGCACTATGACAATTGCTGTACCCAATAATAATGCCGAAAGTCCAGCAGCCAACCTCATAATTGATTCTCCTGATGATTTTTTAATACTTCTTTTCTAATCGGTACAGCCATACGAGAGTAAATGTAATTGATTCTCTGTATAATTAAATTATTAAAAGTTATTAAAATACAAAGTTAATTTAAACAAAATAACATCAAAAATTTAAATTAAATAACTACTCAGACAAGCGCCAAATTTTTATAGTTGCGTCCCGACTACCACTAGCTAAAGTCTTGCCATTTGGGCTAAATGCGACTGATTCAATAAGATCAGAATCACCATTAAGGGTAATAATTTCTTGGCCAGTGGAAACATTCCATAATTTGATAGTCGCGTCCCAACTACCACTAGCTAAAGTTTTGCCATCTGGACTAAAGGCGATTGACTTAACCCAATTAGAATGACCTTTGAGGGTAATAATTTCTTGACCAGCGGCGACATTCCATATTTTGATAGTTCTAAAATTACCACTAGCTAAAATCTTACCATCTGAGCTAAACGCTACTGACATAACCCCACTAGAATGACCTTTGAGAGTAGTAATTTCTTGACCATTGGCGACATTCCATATTTTGATATTGTTATTATCACCACTACCACGAGCTAAGGTTTTGCCATCTGGGCTAAACGCTACTGAATCAATCCAATGAGAATGACCATTGAGTGTCCGAATTTCTTGCCCAGTAGCAACATTCCAGATTTTGATAGTCTCATCATAACTACCACTAGCTAATGTTTTACCGTCTGGACTGAAGGTGACTGATTTAACCCAGTTAGAATGACCATTGAGTGTACGAATTTCTTGACCAGTAGCGACATTCCAGATTTTGATAGTCTTGTCATGACTACCACTAGCTAATGTTTTACCGTCTGGACTAAATGCGACTGAATAAACATCCTTAGAATGACCATTGAGTGTACGAATTTCTTGACCAGTAGCGACATTCCAGATTTTGATAGTCTTGTCATGACTACCACTAGCTAATGTTTTACCATCTGGACTAAATGCAACTGAAGTAACAACTCCTTCTATCGAATCATCATAATCAACTTTTGTAGAATGTCCTCTCAGCGTTTTCAGCACAGAAAATTTAGTAGAGGCGTTGTTGATATTTATAGATGGTGCAAGACTCAAATAAGTCTTCAAAGGAATCCCAAACACCGCAGTAGCATTTGTATCTGGACGAGTTCCAGAACGTCCGTGAATACCAATTAATTTTCCCTGTTCATCTAATATTGGCCCGCCACTCATACCGGGAAAAGCATTGACTGTGTAAACTAAAGCATAACCATCTTTGGGCTTTTGTATAAAACCCGCAATTTGTCCAGGTAAAGCTTGAAAAGTTCGTTCTGGAATACCAGGGATGCCGTCGGGATAACCGGCGACATAAACAGTTTTACCTCCGGTAATTTGCTCAGAATTTCCCTTTTCTGCAACACGATAATTTTGATTACTGGTAAATTCAAATACTGCCAAATCAACGCCTGGTAATCGCTTTATTTGGCTGTGGTTGATAGTGTATTTTTTACCATCTGCTGTTTGAACTGTGTAACTACCTTTTACTTGCATAACGTGCCAGTTTGTGACAACGGTATAAGTATTATCTTTATGCTCAATAATTACTCCAGAACCAGTATTAGTACCATCAATACGGACTGTAATTTGTTCAGCAATGGGATAAATTTCTGAGGGTGTCAATGCTGTAGCAACTGGTTGCACTATGACAATTGCTGTACCTAAGAATAGTGCTGTCACTACACCAGCAACTCTCATGATTGATTCTCCTGATGATTTTGCAATACTTCTTTTCTAATCGGTATAGCCATACTAGATTGTGTAATTAGTTCTTGCAAATGGGCTTCTGGTTGAGAACCATCTTGATAAACTTCTGGTGTATTCCAAATTGGGTCTTTATGTAAGCTATTGATCCCCACTACTTCACCATATATATTCAGCAATGGTGCGCCACTCATACCTTTACGCACATCATTGGTGTAGCCAATCTGGTAGCCTTGTTCTAATGCTTTTTCTAGCAATAGGGTGATTTTGCCAGAGGTAAAGACAAACTGATGAACAGTTAAACCTGATGTAAATCCACCCACAAAAACCTCATCCCCAACTTGCAAGCTAGATACATAGTTAATGTTAGCCACAGAATAAACTATATCGGGACTACGAAACTGCAACACCGCTAAATCATCCTGCTGAAACTTGGCAACCTGCAACACAAAAGCTTGATATAAACGCCCATCTGGGGTTTGAATTTGATAGGGTGGTTTAGCAGACCTCAAGACGTGAGCATTGGTAATTACCGTATAAATTTGACCTTGGCGTTGCAGTATAGTTCCTGAGCCTAGTAACTCTTGTGCAGAAATTTTGACGGTGATAGTCTGAGCTAATTTTTGCAATTGCTCGACAGAAAGAGGAGTGGGCGATCGCTCCACTCTGCTAAACTTATCAGGAACACTTTGCGGTTTTGAGAGTGCTAACTCAACACCACCAAGACAAATCATCAAGCACACCAGATAAACTATTCTACTTCTGAGCGATCGCCAGTTCATGTTAAAGTGACTTCCTTAAGAACCTGCAACTAAAAACGAGGTTCGACGGGTTATATTTAGTTACTATTAGTGCTAGTAGTTGATTGACTACACTCTTCAGCATCTAAAAATTGCTTTACATCAAGATACAAATCACCTTGACTGTCGTAGGTAATTGCTTGACATCCACTTAAATTAATTGGTTTAGCCGCAGCACCACGACGGAAATCAAGTATTCGTTTTAAAACTGCACCTGTATCAGTTCCAGGTTTGAGAGTATCTAGAAGAATTTTCGGCGTTGCTGAATCACAAGATGAATTATGCGATCGCTATATCCTCGCGGGGGCTTTGCTCCCGCATTGGAATACAACGATGCTGGAGATAATAAACTAACAATCTAATAGAGAGTTCCAGCATTTCTACTGACTTAGAATAACAAAAAGTCTTTCTATGTAATCGGGCTAAATAATGTCTTAATCTGCTATTTTCACCTTCTACTCGTGTCATATAAGTTTTACACACAAGATGGTCTTCTTGATTAATAAAACATGGATAAACCGGATAGCCATCCGTTACATAAAAATATGAGTTCCACGCTTTAATCCTCTGCCACAACTGTTGAAAAGTTTCTGAACTTCTATCTCCTAAAACCCATCCTAAAATCCCCGAAGTCTTGTGGTTGACTACACTCCATACCCAAATTTTGTTTTTTTTGACCCGACAAAAGTTTCTAATTCATCAATTTCAGTTATTTCAGGTATTTCAGCTGTTTCGGGATGTTCTGGTAACTGACCACCCATTTGTTTCACCCAATAAATTACTGTTGTATGATGTACTTTTTTTACTCTTTCTATGGCACGGAAACCAGAACCATTAACATACATTTCTAAGCATTCTCGTTTAATTTCGTCACCATAACCCTTTTGATTGTGATATTCAATAAATTGACGACCACAATCTGCACAAATGTAGTTTTGTTTACCTCTTTGTCTACCGTTCTTACGGATATGAGAGGAATTACAACGCGGACATTCCATGAAGATTCACCCTAATTCATATTCTCATTATGCAACGCCCACGCAATAGTTCAATGTCCATTCGTTCGTCAATTACACCAAAGAAACCCAGACGCGGATGGGGAATATTTGCTTGCTCTGCTGGTTCTGCAATCTTTCTGGCTTGGCCAAAGTGGGCGACATCTACACTGCTGGGAAAAGCATAAACATTGGGGTGTTGGTTGACTTTACTTTCATAAAGGCTTTGCCCGCCTGTAAATACTAAGTCTGCACGGCGGAATAATTCTGCTTCATAGTTCTTTAATTTAGGCGGTGCGCCTTGAAATGCAGATAATTCATCCATGCAATCGTAAACAATTGCTTGGGGTTGCAAGTGATTAGTAAAGGCGATCGCCATTGGTGTATAGTACCAACAAATATAATTGCTGATGTTTTGTTCAGCAAATAGTCTATCGATTAACATCCGTAAATCTGCATTAATGCTTTCTTCACTTAAATGGTCTGGTAGATGTGGTACAACAACAACTACACCGCTATCATCTTGACTAATATCAAGCCGCCCTAAACAATCTTTGCTAAAAATTGGCTCCTCAATAAAATATACATGCCTTCCTTGGGCAAAGCGACTTAAAAGATGTTGGGGTCTTTGATAGACAAAATTCCATCGCAAATGAGATAGGCAAACTATATCAGGTGTATCAACTTTGTTTTTTTGATATTCTTTTTTACTAGCAGATAAATCAGGTGGTGATATACTTAAAGCTTGTTTTTTTGATAATTCTGATAAGTTTGTTTCATTCAATTCCGGTGATTTTAGATGATTGAAACTATTAACTTTAATTCTAGATTTCTTTTGTGTCATATTTCCAACAACTAGATTTATATTTTGTAACCAAGTAAAAAATTGCCAACAACATCGGCAAATAAAAGGATAAAGCTTTAACTATTTGTTTACTGCTGAGTCATAAAATAGTTAAATACATATCTCTGCAATTAATTTGTAGATACTGCATATCTTCTTATTAATACCTAATAATAAATAGTTTTTATTATCTATACTTCTGCCTATGGATACATAGTTTGATTTGTATCTTAAAAACTATCATTTAAATTAGTAAATAAATTAAATATTTTATGAGTACTCTAATAAATAAAACAAAATACCTAATATTAGATAGTTTAAATTTTATATTTAATTTTTTCTTGTATTTTAGCTAACAATTACTTGTAAAATATCTGCCTTACTCTTGAGAGATGTGAATGTTAGGCATCCCTAGTAATGTACTGATTGTCATAGCACTGTTAGCTAGTATTTGTGATGCAAGTTTTTAGTTATGCGAAATTTACTTAACTTACTATCACATAAGTATCCTGAATTGGGGCAAGCTCAACAATATGAAAAGGATAGTATGATTATTTAAGAAGTTTAAAATACGGTTCGGTTAACAAGTTTACCTATTGAAGTGAGCAGCGAAACAAGAAGAATCAATAATCAGGATTGTCCCTTCACTAACAGCATTGCCAAAAATAACTTTAGGCTGCATCATTCATCTCAAAGTTAGGAACTAAAATTTTCCCTGTATAACCTGCATTTTTATATTGCTCAAGAACTTGAGTGGCAGCTTTTTCTTTGCCTAATGCTACCAACGCCACACAAGCACCCCCAAAACCTGCACCTGTTAGCCTTGCACCAAATACGCCTGGAGTTTTCTGAAGAATTTCTACCAATGTATCCAAGGCTGGCACAGAAACTTCATAATCATCCCGCAAACTAGCATGAGATGCGTTCATCAACTCGCCAAAACGCTCAGGTGTTACTCCTTGCACAACTTCCAAGACACGATTATTTTCTGTCACGACATGACGAGCGCGGCGGTTTAATGGTTCTGGTAATGTTTCTGTCACTTGAGGATCAGCGATGTCTCTGAGTGCCTTAACTCCTAGCAAGTGCGCTGTTTCCTGACACTCTGCTCGACGTTGGTTATACCCGCTAATTGCTAGGGTGCGGGGTACACCACTATCTATAACTAAAATCTTTGTTTTGTTGGGTAAAGGAAGTAAACGACGTTCTAAAGTTCGGGTATCCAAAAACAAAATATGTTGAGTGTCAGCCAGACTAGAAGCCATTTGATCCATAATGCCGCATTGTACACCTGCATAGTGAATTTCTGCTTGTTGGGCAAGTTGAGCAATTTCCACATCATCTATTGGGAGGTGCAAAAGTTGGCGACTTGCTTTTAGTGTTGCGACTTCTAAAGCTGCACTGCTAGATAATCCAGAACCCATCGGAACCGATGAGTGGACGTACACATTCAGCGAAGGAACAGTGTAGCCTGCTTGTTTTAAAACTTCAATACAACCAAAAATATAACTAGCAAATCCAGAAGGACTATGATTAATATCTAAAATACTGACACGCTCTTGAAGATTTTCTGAATAAAAATGATGTTGTCCATCATCACTCAAACTCAGCTGTATCGTTGTTTGTTGAGGAATTGCTGTTGGCAGAACAAAACCATCGTTGTAGTCGGTATGTTCGCCCAGTAAATTCACTCTTCCCGGTGCGTTAGCTTGCGTTTCTGGAAGTTTACCAAATACGTGTTGAAAATTCATAACTTTTTAAAAGCTGATATTTGAATTCTGCCTAACCTAAAACAAAAAATGATGTATTGGTTAATAAATATTTGGAAATGTATTTGAATTATTTTTCAAATTTCTAAAGGCACTGCACGCAATCTTCCCTCCACCTCAACATTAGGAAAGTTAGGGTCAAAAGTTAGGTTTTCTAGCTTTTCATCTTTGAGAATGACAAAAGTATCTTCAATTTTTGCTCCTGGTAAACTAGGATTCCAAGCAATAGCCTTATTTTCTGTCAAAGCTTCCGTTGTATGTGGATTTGCCACAATTTCTCGCGCTAGATAGCCTGTGGTTCCTCCTTGATGATGTTCACGGATAGCATTAGCAAAACCATGCCGTTTATAAGCTTGAGCTAGTGCATAATAAACTGCGTCGAGTGTCATTCCAGGCTGCGATGCGGATAGGGCTTTGGCTTCTATTTCTCGCACATGACGATGTAATTCGGCCTCTTCTTTTGCAAGGCTACTAAAACAAACAAAGCGAGTTAAGTTCGCATACAAACCATATCCTCTCGCGCAAAATACCAGCATTGCTTGTCGCCCTATTGGTTCTTCAGTCGGGGTAGCATGGCGATACAAGGGTAAGCGTCTGTCTCCCGCTACTAGTGTTAACGCTGGATGCAAACCTCTAGCCCATAACGCTTCTGCACCTGCACCTGCTAATTGATATTCTGTCCAGGTAGGTTGCGCGGCTTTTAATACCTCTGTCATCGCTGCACTGGCTTTTTGTCCAACTTGGCGATATCGTTCTAGCTCAGTGGGCATTAGTACTCGTTTATAAGCCTGTAGAGAGGGTGGTATTGGTTGCTCTTGGGAAGTAGGGCGTACGCGCTTCGCGTTGTCGCAGACATCGCTTATAACTTCCCCGCCAGCAGTCGCTTCCCGAACAAAACTCTCACGCGCCCCAGCATCAGCCCAAGGATTAATATGCAGCTTAAAATTACTAGGTAATTCCTCATCTATGAGGCGTTGCGCCTCAATTTCATCTGTTAATATCCACGCATCTTGGCCTGTAACTAACACTTCTGCTACGCCAGTTTCAGCAGTCAACAAGACAGTGTTAGAAGCACCACCAGTAGCCCAAGCAAACCAATCTGTACCACGTAGGCGCACACCTTCTACTTCCGTTTGAGACAGAGTTTCCCTGATTAACCCCAGTTTTACGGAGACTTCTTCGTTCATAGGAAAAACACAGATAGATACAAATAATTATCAAATTCATCTGTGTCGTTCTGCGTCTGTCTGAGGGTTTGAAATAAGATTTTTTGGTACAAATCTTTTAGCATAGGGAGAATGCTTATTCAGAGGACTTTTGCCACCAATTTCGCAGAGGATTATTTTTTGGTGGTACGTAACGTCCTTTAATCTTAATTGCATTGAGTACATTACTTAAAATTGAAGAATCAATTCTTTGCTCTTCTGACCAATGTTTAATTATTTCTGGGGTTGATAAAATCTGAAGATGGGAAAAATTCTTTTGAAGAAACTTGATCGCCTTGTCGTCATCAGTTGCTACTGCCCATTGTCGATGAACTGCGATCGCACAAGTTGCAGATTCGCCATCATCAAGATCAACAGCATAGTTTACAAAAGTTTCCTCCTCATCTTCTGATTCAAAATCTACAACTTTGAGTAGACCTTGCTTAATAGCTTCCTGAAACTGAAATACAGCATCTTTATCCTCTTCCTCCAGACTTTGAAGTGTCTTTAACTCGTACTCTTGGACAACTGTAGTCACTACCACCTCAGCAGGAATAGATTTCAAGATTGCCAGGAATTGGCCTGATGCACAAAAGTTAAGAATACAACAAGCATCAAGCAGAACGTGAGAGTGAGTAATTTGCATAACCTATCCTCACTTCTCACCTGTTTGCATTTGACGCAAATCAAAATCTGTGTCTTCCTCCATCATTCCGCTTGAATGTTCGCGTAATACTTGGGCGATGCGACGGGCTTCTAAACGGTCTACATGGAGAAATTCAGCAAAACGTCCTTCAGTAATTAAACCTTGATCTAATGCTTCAATTGCTAGGTGTTGATAATGAAGTGGCATCATATCAATCCTTTGCGGGATTTGTTCTAAGCCAAGTTCCTCCTGTACCTTTCTAACTTTTAAACCTCTATCTCGTAATTTATCCCAAGTTCCTGAAGGTAGAAGTTCCATTTCCTCTAACCGATAAACTAATGCTTCTACTGAAACACCATAGTAGTGAGCTAGTGTAAATAGATTAGTCGGAGTGAATTTGCCATGTGTACGGTACATATCATTAAACCGCTTGAGCAATCCACTGGTAGGCATGAGGAAATATTTGGGGAACGTTTCTGCTAATTGTTCACTTTCAGGAAATCGTTGATATTGACCATCAAAGTGGAACTCAGGCTTTTGCCGATGTGCCAAAAAATGCAGGTATCCATGCGCCATTGACCAGCGTCTTCGCTCCTCTGGGTGATTAGCATTGATGGCCATGCAACCGCCAACTTGCTCGTTATAGCTATAGACTTCTGAGTATTTCTGTGGCATGGGCAAATAGAAAATACGTAAACCCACATCTTGCTCTAGAATGTCTCGGAGTTGGGGAATAGGAGCATCACCTAAACCGAGCCTTTGGCGTTCTGCTACAGCTATACTCTCAGCAGCAGATTTGATGGGCATATCGGTTACTTGATACTCAAAAGGATAGTTGCGCGTTAGTGGCGCGTCCATAATTTTCTCAAGTTCTAGGTAATTCTGACATAATTCTTCTAAATCAACTATGAATGGCTCAATTTCCGCCTGTTGTTCCTGACTGCGTTGATAAACAGCCCGAAACTGTACTTCAAAAGGTTGCACAACTGGGCGTGGCCGAACAAAGTCACTCACAGAACGTCCGTACGCACGAGCAAGTTTAATCAGTTCATTGGCTTTGAGACGACGTTCTCCTTTCTCAATTGCAATCATAGTGGTGCGTGCAGCATCAATAACCTTGGCTGCATCAGCTTGAGTCATGCCACATTTTTTACGGGCTTGTTGTAGGAGTTCTCCTAATGTCCGCAGATCGATGTTATCCAGGATGTTGGTAGCCATAATATTTTCCCTCAACCTTGTTGAGATGAGACTACGTATTTACTAGATGCCTTATGATCACTGTGTTTGTTTGATAACTCAGTAGCAATATGTGATTCTACAGCATTCCATTCGGAAACATACTTTTGATAAAGTTGAACAAGGTGACCTTGCATATCGATAAGCGATAAATTTTCTGCCGTAGCAGTGCGATCAACTATGTCATCCAGTATTGGAAACTTTTTGGTTAGATTTTTCCAAGGTTCATCTGAGATACTTAGCAAAGAGTCAAGAGTTTTAACTTGTGCCTGCATATTCAGAAAACATAAGCTCGGCTTTTTAACTGAACGTTCTCCATGCAATACTACATAGCGAGTTTTATCTGTTATCCTACTAGCGGCAAGTGATTGTCGTCTTAAAAGACAAGAAGAGCAGTAACCACATTGAACTGGCTTTTGGCGATGTGGACTGTCACAGGACATAGTTAAAGGTGGCAAGTCGTCTCTCCCATCGTCAGCCAATGATTTGCACATTTCGGCTTTAGTCCAAAACAGAAAGGGGTTTTTTACTTGGAACTCCTTTCCTAAAAGCTGAGAAACAACATCACTTACCTTCTGCAAAGTTAAAGGATGAACAGAACGAGAGTGATCTAGTCCTACAGCTGATTCACGGTATGGAAGGTTAATTGCTCCAATTCCGTTTTCATACAAATAAAGAACCTGTTGTCCCATAAGGTACGTACACGCAGAACCAAGGAGAGTAAAAACAACGCCCCGCGCACGAGAAAGCTTGTTTTTGTGCTGCTCACTACTAGAATCAAATCGGATTGGGATACGAAAAAGATGACAACGCCCAGGGAAAATAGACTGAATTTCCTGATACACTCTTTCCTGGCGGGCATAGACACTATCATTACTGCCAGTTCCAAATAAGACAAACTGTTGTTCTGGATACATCACAAGGCGAGTGTACAAACCTGCTAGAGCATCCAGCCCACCACTCCATAATGTTACTTCACATCCTTGAGGTGCTATTGGAAGAGATAGTTGTTCAACAAGGCGTTCTGGTGCAATCCTTTTTTGGAAGTCGAAAATCCATTTGCTATCAGTAGTCCATGTTAATAAATCATCTAGTTTTGTGCGAAATGTTTCAGAACTTAGCCATTCTGGATTACGTACTGGCAATTTTACATGAAACCGACGCTGCTTCTCTGTAAGATTTTGAGGTGCAAGACGATCTGAAGTATAAATAGCAATAGCAATATCAATTAGATCGGCAACAACAGGTGAAAAATCTGCCTTAACTCTATATTTAAACTCTTTATCGTCCACATTAATACCAAAATTTAGTTGCTTACCCCGTGAGTGATCGATAAACAGCACAGATCCATCAATATTAGATACAGGTTGAAAGTCCAAAGTGTAATCTTGGTAATCACTGTAATCAGATTCTTGCACAAGCGACGTTTGGTAGTTCATAGGAGATTTTCCTCAAGGTCTATCTCTTTGATTTGCGATCGCCGAGTCCGTTTCAGGTTGGCGACATCCTCATCTAAATTCGCCTTTTTCGCCCATTGACTGAACTGGGAAAATATATCTGGCTGAAGTGAATTTATACGTTTTGTCAGGATAACCTGGTCAACGTTGGCGTGGTGGTTGGGAGTAAGTGGTATCCGTTCCTCAAAGTTTGATACATACATTTTCTGCATATATCTTTCTATCACTAGCTCTGGAATATTAGTGCTATCAACCCGTTGACCATAACGCAAATCATGAAGGATGTGTTTACCTGCATCAAGGACTAGTGACTTCGTTCGATTGGGTATATTTGTTTGTTGTGCTAATTTGTCTAGCTTTCTACTTAAATCAGCCCAATTCACAAATTTATGATTGCTGAAATCTTTAATTTCTTGAGATAGGAGTTCCCCCATCTGCTTGGCTAACACAATGGGATCAGCACCTTTTTTCTTGATATCTTTCAGTAAAGCTCCCGTGATAATTCTGGCACATTCGTTAACTTCAAACTTTCCTTCACAGAGGATTCGGTATGGCTTCTGATACATTCCCGAAAGCCCACTGTGGAGTACATCCCCGTCAGGCATGGATCGACCTCCGATGCTGAAGCCCCTTAATATGATTAATTTAGCTTATGTTTCAAACAATGTCAAGTCATAAGGTTATATCTATACAAGAAATGTCAGACTCGTTAGTTCAGTAGACAAATCTGCTATGTTTTCGATCAATCACCACAATATCTAATTGCTCTCAAAAAAATTTAGGTTAAAAAATCGCAGGTTGATGCCAAAAGGTACAACCCGACAAGAACTTTGATAATGTTGGATTTTACCTACACAAACCTGCGTCGATTTTGGGTTTTTCTGAAAAATTAGCATATCTTGTTACTTATGTGCCTGTTTTATAGCAGTGAAATACGAGAAAATAATTAATCGCAGATGGACGCGGATGAATCTGTATTTCATCCAAATAAGAAGCGATATATTTGGCTATTTTCCCTTTATACCGAAACTGGCATTTCAATATTTACAGCCACCGCTTGTAACTCTTTTGCCTTCTCCTCTGGTAAAGCATCATTCGCAAACATTCCGGCTGCAAGTTCGGTTCCTGCCAAATACTTCAGCCTTTCTCTGGTGCGATATGGCGGGTAAAACTGCGCGTGTAAATGTGCTTCGGGATGAGCTAAACCATCCGTAGGCGCACCAAACCAAGCCATTAAATAAGGAAATGGGCGATTCCACAAACCGTCATATTTGAGTGTGACGGTTTTTAATGCTTTGGCAAGCCCGAAGCGTTGTTTTGGACTAAGTTCTGTAAAATTGCTCACAGGCTGAATAGGTGCAATCCAAACTTCGTAAGGGTAACGAGCGCAAACTGGGACGAAGGCGATCGCATCTTCATCTTGATAGATAATTCGTTGGTTATCGGCAATTTCCTGCTGAATTAAATCTTGCAGTAAACCCCGCCCATGTTCTTGATAATACTCCTGCTGCATTGCCAACATCCGCGCTGGTATAGGAGGAACAAATGGATAAGCGTAAATTTGCCCGTGGGGATGGTGCAAAGTTACACCTACTTCTACACCTTTATTTTCAAAAGGCAATACGTACTGAATTTGCGGATTCAACCCTAGTTCGCGGGTGCGATCGCCCCATACTTCTAACAGCAAATCCAGATGCGTCAATTCTAGAGAACTTAGAGAAGCATGGGCATCTTGAGTAAAAACTACTACTTCACAAGCTCCATTAGCAGGTAACGTTTCCACGATAGTCTGGGGTGGATTGTTAGCTGTGAGGCTCATCGAAGGAAAGCGGTTATCGAACACTGCCACATCATACTTACCTTGGGGAAGTTCCGTGGGGAAATTCGGGTTGCTGGTAGGAGCCAGGGGATTATATTCTGGGGGTGGCATGAATGTCCGCCCTTGACGGTGACTAGCATAAGCCACCCATTCGCCGCGCAAGGGATGCCAGCGCAAGTGAGGATTTGCTTGCACTGGCTCGTTACTAGGGCTAGTAGCTTCTATCTGACTAGCAATTGGTTTGCGACTATATAATGTGAGTTTGCGTCCGTCGGGCTTTAACAGCTGGTGGGAGTACATAATCCTTGTCCTGAGAGGGTAGCAGCACGGATGGCTGCAATGGGAAATTTCGGTGTGCGATCGCCGTACAATAAACCGTTAGCTTCTTGGAAGGTATCTGTGAATTGTGTGTAACAGAATCCGCTAAATAGCTCAATGTTATTTACGGTTTCCAGTAAAGCAGCGTATTTCATTTCTAATTCGGAGATATTGGAGCAGTTTTCATATCCCCAAGCTTTATCTGCATCAGGATTGTCAAGCGGAGTATAGGCGATACCACCAAACTCGGTTAACATTACTGGTTGTCCTTGATGGGGATAGTTATCTAAGGTGAGGATGCGTCCCCCTGGACGGCTACGCTCAAATAAATCTGATATTTTGATATCTGGTCTGTAGCGATGGGCTAATCGTTCAGGCTTACTGTCATAGTCGTGGATAGCCAGAATATCGGTATCGGTACTTTCCCAACCATCGTTCCCAATTACTGGGCGAGTCGGGTCAAGAGTTTTAGTCAGGTGATACATTGCCAATACGTAATTCCGATGAGCCGCCGTTTCTACTAAATTTGGCACTCCCCAAGACTCATTAAACGGCACCCACGCCACAATACAAGGATGGCTAACATCTCGTTTGATGATTTCCGTCCATTCACGGGTCACACGTTCCACAGCTTTCGGCGTAAAGCGGTAGGCACTAGGCATCTCTTCCCATACTAACAACCCTAAAACGTCTGCCCAATATAAAAAGCGGGGGTCTTCAATTTTTTGGTGTTTGCGGACACCGTTAAAACCCATAGCTTTAACGAGTTCTACATCACGCCGTAATGCTTCGTCATCGGGTGCTGTCATTAAACTATCTGGCCAATAACCTTGGTCGAGAACTAACCGCAGATAGTAGGGGCGACCGTTGAGCATAAAGCGATCGCGTTGAACGCTGACAGTCCGCATCGCTGTATAAGATTGCACCTCATCTAGTAGTTGGTCTTTGTGCCATAGCTGAATTTCCGCATTAATCAATGTGGGCTTTTCTGGACTCCACAGCAATTCATTACGACAGTCATCAATTCCCGGATCACCTAGAGCAATCCGGCGACTAATTTCCCCACTAAATACTTCATAGGTATCACTAGCTAACACCAATCCTTCAACACTCAATTTAACTTTGATTCGTACACCTGAAGTCGGTACATTACCAGCCAACCCTGCCTCAAATCCAATTTCCCAGCGTTCACAGTCGGGAATCCAACGTAGATGACCAAGATACGTCTTACCGACACGTTCTAACCACACAGTCTGCCAAATACCACTCGTGCGAGGATACCAAATACTATGGGGTTTTAACTGCCAATCCTGTTTGCCTCGCGGCTTGGCGAGGTCGTGGGGATCATCTTGCGCCCACACCGTCACCTTCGTTGTACCACTGTTGTTTAAGGCATGGGTAATATCAAGGCTGAAAGAGGTATGTCCGCCTTCATGCTCGGCTATATATTGATTGTTGACCCACACACGAGCGCGATAGTCGACAGCACCAAAATGTAACAGTAATTTGCCATCTCCAGGTGGTGTGGCAAATTCCCTTTCATACCAACAGTTAGGATGATAACCCTGATCACCAATACCACTTTTGGCAGATTCGGGGGCAAAAGGAACTTTTATATCATGACACCAATGATTAAGGTCACTTGGTTGGACATATTTTCCCTCGTCATCAAATGTGAACTTCCAAGCTCCATCCAAGCTTTGCCAGACTGAGCGTTTTAAGAGTGGTCGCGGGTGTACTGTCGTTTTTGTAGACAAAAAAATTGCTATCAGCTTCAGAGGGTAATTCAACTTCACGATTTGTCAGAGCCAATAATCTCATAACTTGTCCTCGCTATCTATTTAGAGCTATTGTCTAAAATTAGAATTAAACTTTAGAATAAAACCTTTATTTGGTAAGAATTTCAAGAATTTGAGCCAATCAAATGTTGATTGATTGAAAGCCATACCCAGCAATGGGGTGAATAGCATTAGAATTGTCTTTAAGAATTAGCTTTTAGACGAAATATTTAGTTTCTCCGATATAAAATGAGTTTTTATCTGATGTTGGTTGATTATAGTTATTCTTGTTATTTATTCGTATAAATACTGTTACCATCAGCACAGGACGTGTTAGGGCATCAAAATAGTTTATCTGCTCTTAACTCGTGACATTATGGCACATACATTAACAATTTTTGCCAAGTAAGCTAAAAAAAAATTATTGAATTTAGACAGATAATCAAAACACCTTTGCTCAAAAAAGATTCAGGAGTATATATAGTGCAATATGTAAATACATTTACGTTTTTAAATTATAATAATTCAGGCAACAGAGTATTGACAAAGGAAACAGTTGAGGGAGAGTATCACAAATATGAAGCAAAACATTTCTACCTCGTCCCCATTTTTTATCTCGACCAACTTGGTAGCAAATGAAATTTTTGATTACTTCTGGACTATCAGTTGTATCTGCAACTCTCAACAAATTATAATACTGCAATTATTCTAGCTTTTCCTTTCTTTCTGTTTCATATTCACAATTATCAAAAGCTGTTTGAATAGCAATCACTAAAGCATCTTCAGCTTGACTAATTGCTGTTTGCACCTTTAGCGCCACCTACGGATCTAATATTTTAGTCATTTTGCATTCTCCCAAAATATTTGATGAAACTCATTGCAACCATCCTAACCCCGCAAATTTGCTACCACCCAAGGCGTGAAGGGCGATCGCAATTCTTTCTTTTACCTCCATACGTTATGTTGTATACATCCGAAAATTTTGATTTCGTAGACTGCTAGCACTTAATTGCTTACATTTTTGGAAAAAAGAACACTGGCAAAATGGTTCTAGCACTTGAGTGAGTATTGGCGCTTGTGAACAAAACTACTGAAGCAAAACATGGTTATTCTATATAGCTATGCAAAAGTATCTAGTCGTGAACCAGCAGAGAACTTTAATGCTTTAGAACAACAAATTGTCAAGATGTTTGGTTGTATTGGCAGGGCTAAATTTAGTCTTAGCGTGGAATGATATTATCCGTCTAGAAGCAGAAATTTTTAGCAGCTTTCAGGTACTTAGTTAACTATGCGACTGATATTAGTTGAGGATGAAACAGATTTAGGTGCAGCTATCAAACAAGTTCTCAGCCATGAGGCGTATGTAGTCGATTGGTTTTTAGATGGGAATCAGGCATGGCAACATCTCGAAAATAGCTCAACTGAGTACACATTAGCGATTTTTGATTGGATGCTGCCTGGAGTCTCTGGAATAGAGTTGTGTAAATGGTTACGAAAGTGCCAGTTAACCTTACCTGTGCTAATGCTAACGGCTAAAGACCGTATGGAAGAAAAAATTATTGGCTTAGATAGCGGTGCAGATGATTATTTAGTTAAACCTTTTGATATGGCAGAACTACTAGCCAGATTGCGAGCATTGCACAGGCGGGCTTCTTATACAGGCGTAACGTTTACGCCCCAAGTCAAACCTCGACTTTTAGAAGTAGGTTATCTGACACTTAACTACAACACTCATGAACTGACTCGGCATTATACTAACGGAGAAACGCAAGTATTAACTTTAACAATTAAGGAATTTCAATTGTTAGAGTTTTTTATGCGGCATCCTAACCAAATTATCAACCGTGACCAAATTATTAATCAACTTTGGGAAATTGGTACAGCACCAGTCAGCAATGTCGTAGCAGCCCAAATCCGCTTATTGAGACGTAAATTGGGAGAAGAAGACAGTGAAGCTTTGATAGAAACTATTTATGGTGTAGGCTATCGTCTTAATATTCAGACTACAGAAATAAGTAGTTGATTTATATGAAACGTAATCCTATTTTCTACCAAACCCGGCTGAGATTGGCAGCTTGGTATACCCTAGTGATGGGTAGTATTTTAGGGCTATCTAGTTTCGGAGTATATACTGTAGTTGCCCACACTTACTATGAAACCATAGACCAGGGCTTAAAATCAGTCGCAAAAGCACTCCGGAAAAGTGTTGAACCAGCTTGGCAACAACCTGGACATTTACAGGAACTAGCAAAAGAGCTTTCCTTAGAATTATGTATAGCTAGTACAAATTGTTTGCCTCAAAAAACTATTATTAAACAACCAATCAATGAGACAGCTAATCAGGTTAATTACTATGTGCGCTTGTTGGATAGTTCAGAAAAAGTATTTGCAAGCACAGGCATAGAATTTGATAATTTACAACCTGCCTTATCATCACAACCTTGGCAAATCATTACTGATGTTTTTGGTACGCGATACCGCCAAATTACTTTACCGTTGTATACTCAAAACCAAATTTCAGGTTATTTACAAGTAGCACGTAGTATTACTGATTTAGATCAACATTTGGCTTATTTGAGATTAACTTTAATTTTGGGACTGCCAATTTCGATGGTTTTTGTGGCTTTGTCTAGTTGGTGGTTAGCAGAAAGGGCAATGCAACCTGTGTATCTTTCCTATCAACAGATGCAACAATTTACTGCTGATGCTGCTCATGAGTTCCGCACACCTTTAGCAGCAATGCACTCTACTATTGAAGCCGCTATCAAGTTACAGCCAGAAGCCAAAGCAAATCATGGAACTTTAGATGTCCTCAAACGCCAAAATTATCGCTTATCACAATTAGTTAGTGATTTATTACTGTTGACAAGGATAGATCAAAAACAAATAACAGCAAAACATCAGCCTTGCTGTTTGAATGATTTAATTAGCGATTTAATTGAAGAGTTAGCATTTTTAGCAGTAGAAAATCACGTCAATCTTTCTGGACAGATGTTAGTGACAAAAAAAAGTTTATGTTCAGGGAAATGAAGAACAGCTTTATCGCTTAATTTCTAACTTAATTATTAATGCAATTCAGGCAACACCGAGTGGAGGAGAAGTCACTGTTTTTTTAGAAGTGAATGAGCTTTACGCCATTATTAAAGTTCAAGATACAGGAATTGGTATTGCCCTCGAACATCAACAGCGAATTTTTGATCGGTTTTATCGAGTAGATCGCGATCGCTCTCGTAGTTCTGGTGGTTCTGGCTTGGGTTTAGCCATTGCTTTAGCGATCGCTAAAGCCCACAAAGGCAATATTCAGGTTCAAAGTCAACTCAGCCTGGGAAGTACATTTACAGTCCGAATTCCTCTGTAATACTCTACTCAATTGATTTTGACAGCTTACAGATGTTCAGATACCCGACTTTTTTTAAAAATCGGGTATCTATGGGCGATCGTAATTTGTGTTTATTTTGCGACAGTCTTTAAACAATCACAAAATTGCTGACATTCAGCGCAGGTGAACCAGACAGTTGAGCAAGTTGCACCTGTCTAAATCCACCAGCATTACCATCTTGGTCAAAGTACAACGCACCAGTAATGTTGTTATAGATGAATCTTTGATCAGTCGTGGTTGCAGAAGTTCCCAAAGTAAGCTGACTAATCGACAGCGCCCCAGCTAATAAACCACCACCAAAACCAGCCGCAGATATCTGAATGATGTCATCACTGATGCTGAAGTCAGTAATCGTATCAATACCTTCATTAAAACGATTAAAGACAAAGGTATCTGCACCGCTACCGCCTGTGATCAGGTCGTTATTTGCGCCACCAATGAGAACATCATTTTCACTACCGCCGATTAGGATATCGTTACCAGTACCACCATCGAGAGTGTTATTCCCTAAAGCACCCATTGCCGAAAGATAATCATTACCACTGCCACCATTCAGTACATTAGTGCCACTAGAATTCTGCACAGTTAATGTGTCGTTACCATTACCTCCATTGAGGGTGTTATTACCAAATGAACTAACAGCAGATAGATAATCATTACCATTGTCACCACTCAGAAGGTTATCGCCTGTAGAATCATCCACAATTAATATATCGTGACCATTTCTACCGATAAGGGTATTATTCCCAGATGAATCAACAGCAGACAGATACTCATCAGCGTTATCACCATTTAGCAGGTTATTGCCTGTAGAATTATCGGCAATTAATGTGTTTCTGCCAGCACCACCATTGAGGGTGTTATTTCCAGACGAACCAACAGCAGACAGATAATCATCACCACTACTACCATTGAGTAAGTTATCGCCTGTGGAATCATCCACAACTAATATATCGTTACCCGTATCACCATTGAGGGTGTTATTTCCAGATGAACCAACAGCAAACAGATAATCATCATTACTGCCGCCATTGAGTGAGTTATCGCCTGTAGAATCATCTGCAACTAATGTATCGTCACCAGCACCACCATTGAGGGTGTTATTTCCAGACGAACCAACCACAGACAGATAATCATTACCACTAAAACTCTTTAGCAAGTTATCGCCTGTGGAATCATCCGCAATTAGCCTATCATCACCCGCACCACCATCTAAGGTGTTATCACCAGAAGCACCAATAGCAGAAAGCGTATCATTTCCTACATCACCTTTTAGCAGATTATTCCCGGTCGAATAGTCAACATTTAATGTATCGTTACCAGCACCACCACTGATTCGATCATTACCACCACTACCACCAAAAAGTGTATCATTGCCATTGCTGCCAACAATATTATCACTGTAGCTTGTGCCAATAATATTTAAACTTTCGATGTTACTGTAGCGAATTCGATTTGTACCTGCGTTAATTCTGCCACTGTTGCTTGAAGCATTGTATGCGGATGAGATAGGTGCATCAGCATCGCTGTAATCAACAAAAAGATAATCTTCCCCATCTCCACCATCGACTGTTTGCGTCGCAATGGTAGAGGCACTTGGTTCTTGTGGCACAATGTTGCTCAGATAGAAGGAGTCATCCCCTGCATCACCATAGAGGCTGTTATTTCCTGCTACACGTTCAGCATAAATCTCATCATTACCATCACCACCTTCCACAAGGTTATTGCCTGTGGAGGTACTGATATCAATGATGTCATCACCTTCTCCGCCACTAATGGTGTTATTCCCGGTTGTAAAAGCCGCTAGTATGACATCATTTCCACCTTCACCTGCGATGTTGTTGTCTCCATCACTCACATCAATGCTGTCATCTAAACGTGCATTACTAATGGTGATGAAATCATCGAACTGTGTACCAATAATGTTCAAACGTTCGATGTTGCTGTAGCTGACTTCATTGCTGCTGGCTGTGATGGTGCCAGTGTTGGTGGCACTATTGAAGGTTGAAGATATTGCTGCATCAGCATCACTGTAATCAACAAAAAGATAATCTTCCCCATCTCCACCATCGACTGTTTGAATCGCAATGGTAGAGGGACTTGGTTCTTGTGGCACAATGTTGCTCAGATAGAAGGAGTCATCCCCTGCACCACCATAGAGGCTGTTATTTCCTGCTACACGTTCAGCATAAATCTCATCATTACCATCACCACCTTCCACAAGGTTATTGCCTGTGGAGGTACTAATGTCAATTATGTCATCACCTGATCCACCACTAATAAGGTTATTGCCCTCAGAAAATAGAGCTAATAGAGTGTCATTATTATCACCCCCTTCTAAAAGGTTATTTCCAGAAGAACGGGTAATATCTAAAAAATCATCTCCTGTTCCACCTCTGAGGATACTGTTCCCTGTGGAACTGACAAAACCAGTGGCTGCATTGAGGCTATCATTTCCCTCACCACCATCTAAAATGTCATTGCCACCATTGCCAAATAAGGTATCATTCCCAGCAAGACCCCTAATAATATCATTACCATTTGTGCCAATGAGATTATCATTGCCATTTGTACCATTGATATTCACCATAACTTTTACCTAAATAAATCGATTGTTTCAGTAACTTGAAAATTCTCAAATTGCAGTTTGTGTTGTTTTAAAGCCTTATCCCTGCCATAAATATTTACTACCTTCTAGCTTGAAAGTGCTGAGTGCTGAGTTAAGCTATTTTCTACTTCTTAGTGTCTAATCTCTAGACTTTTTTCATGTTTTTTGGTGTATCCAGTTAATAACCGCTATTTATGTTATTCCTTGGAATAAGAAAAAGGAGAGGTGAGCATTGCTCATCTCTCCTTTGATGATCAAAATGAACAATGATGAAATTCCTTGAGAGTTAGGAATATTTAGTAGTGGTAAATTTTATAACTCTTTGAGGAATTCAATCATGGCTTGTTGATCAGCAGGACTTAAAGAACGATAGCGACGAATGACTTCCTTCGCATCACTGCGATGGGTTCTAGAAACTTCGCTATTGTAAGGAGGACAAATCACGTCTGCTGGTGAAGAGCCATAAGAAATGTTGCCAACGGCTCCCCCTGGTGGTACTGGACATCCTGCGCCAGGGACGTTGGGTGTACGACTGTTATCGGGGGCTGGTAAATCGTGTAACTCAATAGCTGCACGAATAGCATCATCTAAAGTACGCACAACTAATGGTGCATTAGTAACTTCACTGTTGGTGAATACAGTACCAGCTGGGTTGCTGTTAACTGTGAGTCGGCTTAAGTACACACGAGCATCGTGTAAGAATGGAGCGCCCATTCTACCCAAGCCCATCAGTGGTGCGGTGCGGAACTCATCACCAAACGCAGTACCTTGCACATTGCTAAATACGTCACCAGCTAGGTTCCGAGGAATATCAAAGGTAGCGAAGGAGCGACCTACCGCAGTACTAGCACCTTGTTCTCTAGAAAGAGTTGGTTGATATTTTCTGTTAACAACTAACGGATCACGAGGTAAAGAAGCCCAACGTTCTGCATCAATTTGAGGTACGTTGTGCAGAAGTAAGTCAGAAAAAATAGGAGCCCACTTATAGCTCAAATGTTGAGCAACGATCGCACCATCTCTGGTTGTGGCTGCTGGTGACTGACCGGTTCTTTGAACAGGGATATGGCAGCTGGCACAGCTCACCATAGAATCTGTACGGTTAATAGCATTAGGATCACGACTATCACCACCTGCGGGGAAGCGGCCTGGAATCATCCGGTTAGAGAAGGCTACTAAATCAATCCCAAAAAGCTCTGCTCCGCGCTTAACTTGACCTTCAGGGCTTTGTGGAGAACGAGAGCGTGTAGGATTATTCAACACTGCCAATAGTGTGTCACCAAATTCGGGAGGAGCGGTCATCCGCAAGAAGTTCCGTTCGCTGAGTGGCACACTGAGGTGTGATTCTAGTGTGTTGGGGTATGGGTCAACACAACCTGGACGACCAACGTTAGTAGGAGAGTCTGTTGGTTCATTACGGTTGAGAATACTTGTAAACCCAACTTCCCCTTGCAAACCACCGGCAACAAACTGGAGGATTTCTGCGCCATTAGCCCGCAACCCAAAGCGTCCTACACCACCAGTAAAAGCTGAACCGGCAGAGATAGCAGTGCCTGAAGGTGTAGGAATGGTGTTGGTTTTACCAGTAATACAATCACCTGTACAAGCAAAGATACCTGCATTATTGAGAGATGAAGCGATACTTTGACTATCAGAACCTTCATCTTCAAAGCGGCGGATATCGTTTGATGGAATAGCTTCCATCAAACCACGACCAATGTATGGAGGTCCAGCGAACTCTACAACACCTCTTCGGAAACCTAGAGAGCTAAGTTTTGTTACTGGGTCAATATTAGGTAAGTTTGGATCTTCAGCAATTGTTGGGATGCGCTCAGGCAAACACTCAGGAAGGGAAAAACGCGTATGTTGAACAAAGCCGCCGAGGCGTGGTGAAAGTCCGCCCCTAGCCACTCCATCAAGAGGGTCAAATATGTTTTGTGCGGGATTATAGTCACCGAAGGTTGTAAAGGCAGCTGTCCGTCCAGTGTTATTGATGGCATCAAGGTTATCAGCAGGCCGTCCACCACCAGTAGCAGGATCGAGGGCTGTAAACTTGAAGTTTGTTGGTGTCGAGCGTGCAGCACGGGATACGTTGGAAACGTCACGTACTACTCGGCTGTTGGGAGTTGCTTCAGCAGAACTCAAGTGACAACCTAAACACATTTGTTGGTTGGCAATTGGCCCTGCACCTTCTACAGCAAGGTGCGGTGTTGTAAAGAATTGTATTCCTTCTACCAAGGCCTCTTTTTGTGTGCGAGTTGCAGAAGGATAGACTAAGGCATCAAGGTCTTTTAGTCCCAGTGGGAAGGCTCCAACCACACCAAATTTTTGTCGGGGAACACGTTCTGCTGGAGCCAACGCGATTCCTGGTGCTGGTTCTGCTACATCAAATACGTTATTGATTCCATTGCCTAACTCAGTTTGTCTTTGAGCTAACAACGTCGCATCGTCTGGGACATTACTACCAATGGGAGCAGAAGAGAAAATACCTGCCAAACCGACTTCTGGGAAGAGTGCCGCCGAAGATATGGCTAGGGCAAATGAACAGCATACTATTAATAACAAAGTTGGAAGCCTACGCTTACGCGTAAACCTCATGATGTTTCGCTCTCTCATAAGTTTCTAGATTTTCATAGGAAAGTTGCTTGTTACAAGGCTGTCAATCATCAACTAGGTGATGATTTGTACTGCCTACCTATCAGAAACATACACTATTTCAACATAAATAAAAGATACAGTATATAACTAGTAAATTCTGCATCTCTTTACTAATAATTTAATAATCGCTTCACATCCTCTAGAAAAATTTACTGATAGAGACGTGAATAAAGTTTTCCAAGCTAGTATACAGCAGCAAGATGAAGATTTTACTCAAAGATATGCGTATTAACCGAGTGTTAACTTATATTTTTAACTTTTTATCTAGCGAGTGATGATAACAGTAAGCAACTTATACTCTTAAGAGAAGATATATTTAATTGCTTGTAAATTTTATTTATTAGATTTTGACAAGTTAGATTATTGTTTGTCTTTTGTGTCATAATTAAGGCTCGCATTAACTAAGTTAAAGGTGAGTGCTGGATAATGAGCAATCACCTTTTTTTTTCTGAAATACTTACTACTACTATTCTGGTTGGCTATCAATATCTGGTGTTGAGATTAGCATCAGACATAATGAGTATTTAGTAATACTCTAGTTAGTCATTCAGAGTCAATACAGAAATAAAAGCCTTGTATAGCAATACTTGTGGCGTATGCGTATCTGCTGTTAAGGCTAGATTAACTGCTGAAAAAATCAGGTATGGCGGTTTAATTCAAAGTATAAGCTGTGCCAGTGGTAGCTTTATTCTGGCGCGATAGTCCAACAAGATTAAGATTTTGACTGTTTATATATACTTGAACAATCGGGATGCTAAGTCAGCCTTTGACACTACTTTTAACTTAGTAGTCAATCAGTCTGGTATTTCTATCAGATTTTAATAATATAGCTGATTTTTGAGTAGAGAATGATTTCATTTAAATTTCATTTTTGCAAGAAAAAATAAACTGATATTAATAAAATGTTGCGGTTTTATATGTCTATCTTTGAATAGGGAATGATTTCATTTAAATTTCATTTTTGGAAGCAGTTACATTGACTTGTATTAATAAAAAGTTACAATTTTATATGTCTATCTTTGAATAGGGAATGATTTCATTTAAATTTCATTTTTAGGAGCAGTTACATTGACTGATATTAATAAACAATTACATTTTTCTATGTCTATCTTTTGGTAGAAAATAATTTCATTTAAATTTCATTTTCTTGAAAGTAGCTCTTGATGAGATAAACTGTAAAAAACTTCAGATATTTACAGACTTTCACTGATGACAAGTGATTGCTAGGAATATGTTCGTCAGAGGTAAAATTCTCTGGTTGAGGCTTTCTAGACAAATGCTCCAACCTCGGCGCTTGGCGTTTGCTGAAGCTTGCTTGATTGGTCTAGTTTCTGGTCTAGCGGCAGTTTTGTTAGGGCAAGCTGTGGACTGGGCAGGGGCGTGGCGAGTGCATGTTTCTTACTTATGGCCTGCTTATTTGGTGCTACCGGGGATTGGGCTAGTCGGAGGTCTTTTAGCTGGTTGGTTAGTTGAGCGTTTTGCACCGGAAGCATCTGGGAGTGGAATGTCTGAGGTAAAAGCGGTGTTGGCTCGCGTACCGATGCCGTTAAATTTGCGGATTGCTTTGGTCAAGTTGATTAGTGCTACATTGGTGCTGGGTTCTGGGATGCCTTTGGGACGAGAAGGCCCAACTGTACAGATTGGGGCAGCTTTGGCAAATCAACTGAGTAATTCGGTACCGACTTCTCCTGAACATCGCCGTCAACTGATTGCAGCAGGTGCAGGGGCCGGGTTAGCGGCTGCTTTCAATGCACCGATCGCTGGTGTACTGTTTGTTGTAGAAGAGTTACTTCAAGATGTGTCAGGTATTACTCTTGGCACAGCTATTTTGGCTTCGTTTATCGCTTCCGTGATTTCTCGCCTTTATGGTAGTCACAGCTTTGATTTGAGTCAAATCAATTTAGTATCTGGGCATACGACTTTCTTTGCTCAGGAAATCCCTTTTTACTTGATTTTGGGTGGATTAGCAGGATTATTAGGGATTTTGTTTAATAAAGGTGTGATTGCTAGTTTGGAGGTTAATCAGCGTTTACTAAACCTGAGTTTGCCTTGGCGAATTGGAATTGTGGGGTTGGTTAGTGGAGTGGCGATCGCTTTGTTGCCTGTAACTTTTCGCAATAATGCTGGGCTGAGAGAAATTATATTGATGGGTAATGCTCATTGGTTATTTGCCGCGATCGCTCTTTTAGTCCAATTTACCCTGATTCTTTTAACTTATGGCTCTGGAGCGCCTGGGGGTTTACTGGTTCCCACTTTAGTTTTAGGGTCTGCTCTTGGTTATTTGGTGGGTGCTGCTGAACAAAGTTGGTTAGGTATGAGTGCCGCAACAACTTATGCTCATGTAGGAATGGCAGCGTTTTTTTAGTGCTGTCTCTAAAGTACCGATTACAGCAGTCATCATTGTGTTTGAGATGACGACAGATTTCAATCTAGTGCTACCTTTGATGATTGTATCTGTAGTTGCTTATTTAGTAGCAGAAAAAAATTGATCACAGGTCGCTCTATGACCTTTTACTCGAAAGAAAAGGCATTCACATTCAAAAAGAGCCAACTACAGATGGACTGTTAGCTCAACTCAGCGCCGCAGAGGTCATGCAAAGACGTGTTGAAACTCTCTCTAGCCAGATGAGTATTGATGAAGCAGTGCAAGCATTTTCTCAGTCTCACCATCGCAATTTCCCGATTTTAGACAATGGTAAAGTTGTAGGTATTATCACTCAGAAAGATTTAGTTACCAACGCTTCGCAACAGATAAAGGGAAATAAAACTATCAGCGATATCATGACACCAGAGCCAGTGACTGTCAGCCCCACAGCCACACTGGCCTATGTTTTGCATATACTTAATCGTCATAATCTCAGCTGCTTACCTGTAACAGAAGGCAGAAAATTAGTAGGAATTATTACTCGCAGTGACATTATTCGTGTAGAAGCAGAGAAGTTAAGTGGTCAGCTGCAAGCGATCAAATCAAAATCAGCGCCTTCTTATGTAATTTATCAAACTCGCACTCCGGCAACAGGCAAAGGCAGATTACTAGTACCGCTTTCACATCCACAGACAGCCAAGACTTTATTAGAAATGGCAGTTGCGATCGCCAAACAGCGCAACTATGAAATAGAATGCTTACAAGTGATTATTGTCTCACCAAGCCGTATTCCCTCAGAAACACCAGTAGACACTACCAAAAGTCATCGTCTTCTAGAACAAGCAATATTATTAGGTCAAAAACAGCGTATTCCTATTCATACCCAGATACGAGTTGCCCATAATGTTGCTCAAGCAATTTTGGAAACTGTCAAAGAGCGACATATTGATTTAGTATTAATGGGTTGGAAAGGCACTACATCAACTCCTGGTAGAGTGTTTAGCCGAATAGTAGATACAATAATTCGACAAGCTGCTTGTGATGTGATCTTAGCTAAATTAGATGACAAGAAAGCCTTTGAGCGTTGGTTAATCCCAATTGCAGGCGGGCCTAACTCTCGTCAAGCAATTAAATTATTACCTGCCTTGAGTTCTTTAAGTTCATCCCCTAAAATTAAGCTGTGTCAAGTATTTCAGCCTAATAATTTCACACCTGACACAAGATTTTTAGAAAAATCCCTTCATTTTCTCCAACGCCGAGTCAATGGTAAAGTACTTGCTACTTCAGTCCAGTCCAATTCTGTTTGTGAAGCTGTCATTGAGTGTGCCGAACAAGACAACACCGATGTGATTATTTTAGGTGCTAGTCGTGAAAGTTTATTACAACAAGCAATTCAAGGAAATATTCCCGAAAAGATTGCCCGTAATAGTAATTGCACAGTCATTATGGTCAAAACGTAAAATATACAAATATAAGAATTCAGGAGTGATTCTAAATTCTGGCGAAATAGCCCATATATTCTGTTTGATAAAATCTGAATTTGGTACGTCATTAACTACTTAAAATTAACTGAGTAGCGTTTTGGTAAGAAATAAGACTAACTGTACCCATGAATAATAAGCATAAGCTAAAGCCAGAGGCAATCCATTTTCCTTCTAGCGACAATTTCATAAACAAATAAATTAATGATTCAATTATATGTATTACGATCATGAGCATAAGATTTGCGATCGCTTGTGATAGGTGGAGTATCTACAGGAGTGGATATTTCTAAGGATGATTGTCTGACTGGAGTACGATAAACACCACGTACTCGTTCTTCATAGTCGTAATCGATTTTCTCCAAATCATTAAAATTTGGGAGATTTTCAACCTGCTCCTACTGGATTATTAAAAGCCGCAGATAACGAAGCTCAATTAGCCAGTGTGATTGCTCACGAAATTGGACATATCCCCAGTTGTCAAGCAATAAATCAGATGCGAAAAACAGCAATCACGCGCGGTATTGCAACAGCAACAGGACTAGACAGTAGTACCGCAGTTCAGATTTGGATTTGGCCTTAAACCTTCCCCACAGCCGCCAAGATGAATTTGAAGCTGATCAAAAAGGAATAATAACATTAGGACGTGCTGGTTATGCTCATTCTGCCATGATTGCATTTCTGCAAAAACTACTCAATCAGCCATCACTACCATCATTTTTGAGTACCCATCCTGCCACAAGCGATCGCATTGCTGTATTAAAACGTGAAATTAATTCTCAAACAGCTTATCGAAGCGGTGGCTTAAACAACGCTGCATATCAAGAAAAAATCCAACCTTTAAGTTAGTTATCCATCAATTGCTACAGATTTAATAGGAAGAAACAACATAGCTCATTAACTTTTGCATTGAGCTTCACTTTAAGTATTTTTACCTTCAGTTTTGCATCGGCTGAAGCACAAACAAATAATGCCCCAGTTACAGGTAGACTATCAAAATATACTCCGCTAAAAGCTCCTTTTTTGAGAATAGGATCGCGTGGACAAGCTGTCAGAGATGTACAAGCTGTTTTGCGCTCTTGGGGATTTTATAACGGAGTGATTGATGGTAGCTAGGGAAATAGAACAGCTAGAGCAGTAGTAGCATTTCAGCGATCGCAGAGATTAGTCGGTGACGGTCAAGCAGGAACGCTCACTTGGCAAGCATGACGGAACAACAATAATGTCTTCCCTATGCCAGGCCCCGTCTAACAGATAGTGAAACTTATTGGCTCTAGTAGAAGTTAATCATCATCAACATATCAGAAATTTGGGATCAAATTAGCTAAATTCCTAGCTAAAGATAGAGCCTATCTCTCTATTAAAGAGGATGCAGACAATTGTCGTATCCTCCACATTATTGTTAGAGAAAATTTTAGCTTTAATCCAGCCTAAAAAAATAAAAATATGGCATTACGTGATCCAGTTCCTGAAAAAATAAAACAACCAATTAGACAAGTAGCTTCTCATCTTTGGGTTGAGCGATTAGCCAGATTAGGCTATGCAGCCAAAGGTCTAGTTTATTTTATCGTCGGCTTTTTAGCAGCACAGGCAGCATTTGGTTTTGGTGGGAAAACTACAGATACGAATGGTGCGCTAGAAACAATTGTCACCCAGCCTTTTGGTAAATTTCTCTTGAGTATCGTTACCTTGGGACTGATTGGTTATGCACTTTGGCGTTTTGTGCAAACTATTCTCGCTCCCGAACATTCTGGTCAAAAAATGAATAGTAAAAGAATTGCTAAACGTCTTGGCTATGCTTTTAGTGCGATCGCTTACGTCAGTTTAGCTGTAACATCTATCAAACTAATTATTGGTTCTAGTAGTAACAATAGCGATTCTGTCGAAGATTGGACAATATATTTGCTTAATCAACCTTTTGGCAGATGGTTAGTATTACTTGTCGGTTTCACAGTAATTGCTGTTGGTATCTCTTTTCTTTATCAAGCATACAAAGGCAAATTCCGCCGCAATTTTAAACTTCATCAAATGAGCAGGACTGAGCAAATTTGGGCAATGCGTTTGGGTAAATTTGGGATTGCCGCTCGCGGTATTGTTTTTGATATCATTGGTATTTTTATAATGGTGGCAGCCATTCAATTGGATGGCACTCAAGCTAGAGGATTAGGTGGTGCATTGACATCCTTAGCACAGCAACCATTTGGCCCTTGGATTTTAGGTATAGTGGCTTTAGGTTTGATTGCTTATGGTATCTATTCCGTCATTGAGGCTCGCTATCGCCATATTACTAATTTATAAATTAGTAAAAAAAAGAAGCTATATTCATAGGACTAACTCCAAAGGCAAAAAATCAAGGGTTTAAGCAAGGGTATAAGGGCAAAATAAAGTCAAAAATTCTCTAGTTTTTGGCTTTATTTTGCTGCTAACAGAAGGATGAATTGAAAAATTAGCAAAATAAGTAGCGCGAGTATCATCTATATCAGGTATGTAATTTGAGTAATAACTAGAGAGTTTAGACATAGCAATTACAGTTTTTGTGAATCAGTTTTGGAAGTCAGTAAGCTGGGCAGAAAATAGGATATAACGTTGTATTATCTTGGTCAATTAAAGCCTGTAAACCTGATTTTAGCGACCAGTGAGGCGTAAAGCCTAACATTGAAAATGCATTTGAGATATCAGCATGTGAATGCTGAATATCTCCTAAACGGGCAGGCATAAAATTCGTTACTGATAAGTGCTGAGGAAAACAAGTTTTGAGAATATCAACTAACTCAATCAGAGATATATTTTTTCCATTACCTAAATTACAAATTAAAGAAGAACCTGGTTTTAGAGGAATAGTTAAAGCTTTAGCAAATCCATTTGCTACATCTTTAACATATATAAAATCTCGTGTTTGAGTTCCATCTCCATAAATAGTTAAGGGTAAACCTTGCTGCATAGCATTTACAAAAATGGAAATTACACCAGAGTATTGAGAATTAGGTTGTTGTCTAGGGCCGAATACATTAAAAAGGCGTAATCCTACAAATGAAAACCCTAATTGTTTGGCAAATAATTTGGCATATTGTTCGCACACCAGTTTTTGTAAGCCATAGGGAGAAATGGGATAAGTTAGTTGATTTTCTGAAATTGGTAGTTGCGTTGGATTTCCATATACAGCTGCTGAACTGGCAAAAACTAGTCTGGGAATGTTTAAAGCTTGGCAAAGTTGAATTACAGTGATGGTTGCAGAAAGATTATTGTGATGAGCCTTGAGTGGTTGCAGCCAAGATTGCGTTACCGATGGGGTAGCGGCTAAATGGGCTAGTCCATCAATCGGCTCGGTAAAATCATTGGGTTGGCATTTTGATATATCTTTTATCAGTACTTTGATTTGAGGATGTTTAGGTAAGTTTTGCAAATTGCCTGTCAATAGGTTATCAACAACTGTGACATCATGACCATCGGACAAAAGCTGTTCTGTTAGATGGGAGCCGATAAAGCCAGCTCCACCAGTGACAATAAAATGCATAATTTTCAAGTCAGGTTAAAAACAAATATTTTTATCAAGATTGGAGATAAACTTAAGTCCATCTCTGCATTATCCTTGTTTTCTATGAGCGCAAGCAGAGCTTATTGTTCGAGACCGTACTTAGTGGCGAATGAAAAGGGGCAAAATTTTTCGCTCTATACGATATAGTTTAGATTTAATTCGTTGAAAGGGGTATAAAAGGAAATACAGTCTCGGATGATGATATGGCCACAAACCCTTCTGTAGAGCCTGCCAAACTTCAGCATTTTTGACATTTTCTTGAGATAAATACTCCGCTACCCAGTTTAAGAATGCTAGGTGTGAGGGATTTGTCTTAACAGGATGGTATTGTCTTATTGTTTTAGCAATAGAACAACTAGAACCAGGATGTTGTCGATATCTATCCCAATAGTTAGTCTCTACAAATACAGATGCTTTGAGATAAACCTTAGCAAAAAAGGCTTGATCTTCATACATACCTCGAAAGCGTTCTTCAAATCCCCCAATCTCTTGAAATAATTCACGTTGGATCAATACGCTACAAGTAGCAGGTGTATTAACTTTTTTTTTTGCAACAAAAGTACTAGCAGTTTTGGTGGATGGAACAAACCATTGCTCGGAATACCAAGTTCTCGAATGCGATCGCGTTTACTATCTTTAGGATTCCCCGTCCAACTGTACCAAAACTGAGTTGAGCCAAAAACTACTTTTGCTTGAGGGTTAGATTCCATTATTGCTAGTTGCTGTTCTAGTTTCTGCGGTAACCAAACATCATCAGCATCTAAGAAAGCTATATATTCACCTTTAGCATTGCGGATGCCAAGATTGCGCGTCGCACTCATACCGCGATTTTGATGGTGTTCATGTTGTAGATAGCGTACTTTTTCTAGGTATTTTTCGGCATATTGCAAGGCGATCACAGAGCTACCATCAGTAGAACCATCATCTACTAGCAACAGTTCCCAGTTGTCATAAGTTTGAGCAAATACGCTTTCTATCGCTTCTATAAAGAATTTCTCGCCTGCATTGAAGAATATGACAATACAGGAAACTAAAGGCTTTTTATTCATTAAAGAAAGTTCCTCATATTCTCAATTTTTCTGTTTTGACAAGCAATTTCTGCAATGCTATGCGATTTACTCTCCATTTAATACGCTTTATAATCTGCTGAGGACGGTTTAATAAAGAGCTTAGGATTGGATGACGAGATAACCATAGCTCTTTTTGAAGTACCTCCCAAGCCTCTGTGTACTTGAACCCTTTTATGGATAGATATTGCTCTAACCAGTTCAAAAAAACTGGACGTTGTATGTGCCAATACTCTTTTTTAGTCTTTTGGGCGATTACGCAGCAACTCTTAGGATGTTGTCGATACTTATACCAGCACTGGCTGGCTACGAATACAGGAAATTGTAGACAAACCTTTGTACAAAAGACTTGATCTTCATACAGACCTCGGAATGAATCTTCAAAACCACCAACTTTTTCTATTACTTGTCGCCGCACTAGCATTCCCGCTATGCTAATTTTCATTTGTAATAACAGCAAAAATAGAATTGGTGGCTCGATTAGGGTATTAGTCTCCATACCCAGCTTTTTCAGTTCTTCATATTCACGTTGTTCCAGATAATTAAGTTTTTGATCTTCAGAATTTCCCGTCCAATCAAACCATATCTGAATTGGCCCATAAACCATACCAGCATCGGGGTGAGAATTTAAAATAGCGGCTTGTTCTTCTAAAGTATTTGGTATCCAGATATCATCGGCATCTAAAAAGGTAATATATTCACCTTTGGCGTGGCGAATACCTAAATTGCGAGTTGCACTCATACCGCGATTATGATGTCCTTCATGTTCCAAATAATGGACTTTTTCTGGATATTTTTGTGTATAGCGTAGAGCTATCTCCGTACTACCATCAGTAGAGCCATCATCGACCAGTAATAGTTCCCAATTCTTGTAAGTCTGGTCAAATACGCTTTGTATCGCTTCTATAAAAAAACTGCTCACCAGCATTAAAAAAGATGATGATGCAAGAGATTAGGGGTTTGCTAGTCATTACTAAAAACACCTTGATAACCAACGGGCAAATGTTTCTCCATCCCAATCTTCAACTACAAATCGGGGTAATAAAAAACGGTTACTATGTTGACTAATTTTGTTATTGTGTTGTTGAAGTTTATCAAGAACACTAGCGCAAGCACAGTTAAATCCAGCTTCTTGAGCTAGAGAAATGGTCTCTTTTGTATAACTACCATTGGGATAGGAAAAACTCGTGATTGGATGTCTGAGAACTTTCTCCAGATAGGCTTTACTTTGTTGAATTTCATCTCTTTGTGAAGCTATTGGAAGTTGAGAAAGAAACGGGTGTGTTACGGTGTGAGTACCAATTTCAATCAATCCCCCTGACTCTAATGCAAGCATCTCTTCGTTGCAAAGGGAGCGATGGGTTGAGCGAACTACTGGTTGAGCATTTGTCCAGCTACCTAGTTCATCTAAGAGTTGACTTCGCTCATAGGCAGACAAAAACTGCAACAATTGATACACTGAGCGATATAGCGCATGACGAGGCGTAGGGTCTTCTTCTCTTTCCATTTTCCAATGGCGATCGCGCTGACGATCAGCTTCACTATAATATGTTGCTTCGCCTAATTCCCATCGATAGGTTCTGCCATTAATATTTAACTGGAGTAAGTCGGGTAAGATACCAGGTTGTAATAACAGTTGCTCTAGTTCATCCCACCAAAATTCTCGCTTTTGGTCAATACCTCCAGTGGTAACAAAAACTGTTGCTGGGATATCGTACTTTTCTAATAAAGGTTTGGCATTGTAGAAGTTATCTGCGTAACCATCATCAAATGTAACTACAATTGACCGATGTATGGATTGGCGATCGCTCAGTCTTTTTGTCAATTGTTGTAAATGCAGAGGATGACCATATTTTCGTAAAACTTCTAAGTGTTCAGCGAAGTGTTTTGGTGTGACACATAATGACCAAGGGTCTGAATCTACTTCAGCTACACGGTGATACATTAAGATGATCGCACCAGGGAAAATTGTATTCTTAATCTGCCGAACGGTGTGTCGTACTTTATTACTAAGTTTGCCTATGATCATGGTTTTGTTTCTTTCACACCTCTAAAACCACCTGTTGGTGTAGCATTAGATTAACGTTCAGGAAGCTTAAAAAGAAAATACATCTCTGCACCTTTAGGATCTTTGCGTCTTTGATGCCACTCATTATCTGCTAAAAATTTTAGGATGAGGCTTGTCAGCCATGAAATCACTGTTAAAGGTTTTAAGATATTGATTACAACGTAGTCTTTCCAAGACTTTCCCGGTTTTTGCTGTTGCTTGTCAATAATGGCTGTTGGAGTACGGAGTATCGCAATCGTTTGGAGATGCTTCCTTAAAACCTGTAATTTATTCCGCGCTGCATCATTGGCGGCTTGAGTCGGATCGGTTAAGTAGCGAACGTAGTGATACCCCTCACCTGTAATTCCTTCAATTGCTTCGTAGTAATGCCAGGCATAATACTCTAGGCATATATCAAAACCATATTTGGCAGCAAGCACTCGCATTTGCTGAGTATCAAGTTTCCTCAGATGTCCTTTGTCTTCATAAAAAAAAGTATTTTGAGGGTGCTGTCTCAGACCATCTTTTCTCAAGCTACAAATATGATGCTCAAAACTACCTTCATTTCCACATGGACATATATGGAGCATCTTAGTTCCCGGTTTGCTTAATTGTAACAATTTTATCCAGGTCTCATCAATGTTTAATACATGTTCAAGAACGTGATGACTGAAAATGAAGTCAAATTTAAAGGAATTTAAAGTACAGTTGTCAACTGTGAAAAAATCACAATTTAAATTCTTCGCTTTAGCCTTTTCTAATGCAACAGGACTTAAATCCGTACCGCATACTTGCCATCTTGGTAAAGCCTGCTTGATAACAGAAGTAAAAACACCTGTTCCACAACCAAAGTCGAGAGCTACTCCTTCTTCAGGAAGACCTAGTTCCAATAGCAGTTCATAGACACGTCTCTTTTTTCGGGTAGGCCATTCATCCATGTAATCGCCTTCATAGCGATTGTTATAAAACAGGGATGCGTTATTTATATCGTTAAGCTTGAGGTGTTGCATTTCTGTAGTTAACTCCATCGACTTATTCCTTTACAGCTCTAGCTGTAATTAAAACCTGGTATTCAGGATCGTGATAGTTTAACTTTGATTGCTCTATTTCTTCAGTTACAATCCCGTGCAGAAGAGCGATCGCACTCAACACATTTCCATAGGATGTAACTTCTATTTTGTCTGGTTCAAAAACTTCCTGAAATAGCTTTTGAATTGAGAGAGCGGTGAAACTCCAATATTGTCCCCAGCGTTCCATATCTTCGCTGCTAATTTGACTAATACCTGAAACAGTGACTAGTAAAACCCCTCGTGGTTTTAGAATCCGGTGGAGAGTTTTAATTGCAGCTGGGACATTGTAGATAAATTGCAGGGTTTGAGTGAGGATAATGCAGTCGAAAGTATCGGATGACAGATGGTCAGCGTTGGTTAAATCTGCTACGATTGTCGCTTTTGGATTACCTGCTTCTACATGAAGCACATCGCTTTTAGTAATGCGATCGCCACCAAATTTTTCTGTGTATAAAGGTTCCTTAATCTCTAGTACATGTCCTTGAATCTCTTCAGCATAAAGAGCCAGAAAATTTTCAATATAGTAGCGGTCAATTGCTAAACCTCGACCTAAACCGAAGTCAGTTCTAATTGGCTTGAGTCGTCCTAAGCTACCAAAATTTATCCATCCCACTGGTGACCGACCATACCGGATATCTTGCAGCCAATGGTAGACAGGAGTTGGCAATTTCTTAACTAAGCTGGTATTCATGCTGCCACCTCTGGTTTGACTGCCCTTACAGTAATTAAGAGTTGGTATTCATTATCTTGATAATCAAGTTCTTCCTGATGTAAGTCTTGTACTGCCAGTCCTTGCAAAAAGGCGATCGCCGCTAGAACATTTCCATGAGTTTCAAATTGCACATTGGTTTTAGGAAATTTCTCTTCAAATAACAACCTTGCTGATTGAGTTGTTAACGCCCAACACCAATCATCACCCCAGTCGCATTTGACTACTTGGCTAATACCAGGAACCGTTACTAGTAAAATTCCACCTGGTTTTAAGATGCGGTAGAGGGTTATTAAAGCCGCACGCATATCGTAGAGAAGGTGCAATGTCTGCGTCAAAATCACACAGTCAAAAACCTCTGATGGAATATGATCTGCGTTAGTCAGATCGCCGATGATAGTTGCCTCTGGGTTCCCTTCTATTACATGTAGTACGTCACTTTGAGTAACGCGATCGCCACCAAATCTCCGGGTATACGATGCGTCGCCAATCTCTAATACTCGTCCTTGCACATCCTTAGCCTGACGCTCCAGAAAATTTTCTATATAGTAGCGATCGATGGGAAGACCCCGATTGTAACCAAAATCCCGACTTATAGGTTTTAAGCGTCTCAAGTTGCCAAAATTAACTTTCCCTATTCCTGGGCAATATTGATTTCGTTTAAATTGAGTTTGCAACAAATTATTAATAGATGATGGCAGAGTCCGCTTTGCTATTTGTTTTAAATGTTCTTTCTTCATTAGAAAAATTTCCAATAATTTATTCACTAAAGTTTAATGAGCAATATATTGCAGAGTCATTTGTGTAGTGCTATTCTTTAGCCCATTGTTTACCAACAGAAATTTAAAGCTTGTAATTTATTATCTTGCTGCGCCTTTCCAGTGAATCAATTGGTTTCTCAGCCATTGATGAATAGGGATAGGTAGTTTTGTTTTACCTAAGAACTTTAGTAGTTCCTTCATGTGCTGCATAGGATGTTTATTCTTACTTACAACCTCACCCCAGAAGAGTTTAAGCTTGAGATCAGCAGAAATACGGTTACTGTTCTTATTGCTCAATCTTTCATCATAATTTTTTTTTGGTGGAAGTCCAAGTAGTATCCTGACAAGCTAATTCATTGGAACAGGTTAAAACCTTGATAAATTCGTTGCGTATTTCTTCAACCATCTTTTTTGCTCTTTCAGAACATTCTCTGGCTTTCAACTGTGCCTCTTCTGTCAGGCAGTAGTCAAAGGCTTGCTGTAATGCTTCGTCAGTGATTTTATCTGCCGTAAACACTACAGGCCAACCGATAGTTTCTGCTTGACGTTTAATTTTTAGGCTGTCACCACCTGGATCGATAGAGAGCGTAGGAACTCCATTCTTAAGGGACAACACTGTCCCATGCAGTCGTGTCGTTATAACCATATCCATTCGGGCAAGGATTGACTCAATCTCTGCTGGACTACGGAACCCTTGACTATTCGTATCTAAACGTGTATCTATTTCTACTACTGATATCTGTCGTGATGCCACAAGCCGTTGAATAGCAGCATAAGCAACTTCCTCAAAAGCGGCTCCATAAGGTTCAACTAAGCAAACACCCACAACAGGAACTAACTCTCGACGTGACAAAAATGTAATATCGGGACGAGCACATACAGAACTATCCCGCTCAATCAAAATATCAAAAGGATTCCACTTTTCAAGTGGCTCAAGCATGGTTAAGTCAATTCCAATAGTCTGGCAGTTAGAAAAACGGTTCAGGAAATCATCTCCCCTTCTTTCTCTTCCGAAAGGGCCGCATACAAAAATTGCGTGTGAATAGTTTTTTGGATCAGCAAGACGAAAATCTATTCCTCCTCTAAATGGAGGAATAACTGCAATATCGTAGGGGAAACCAACAGAATCAAGCCAATCACAGACAAGTTCGGCAGCCAATAAGTCACCGGCTGTTGCACCTCCACCTTCTAAACTAAAGCAACCTGTAACAAGAGCCTTCACAAAAAATCTCCTTAACAAATGAGGGATAAATACAATTCGTAGTAGTTGATTGTACTTATATGGGCTTTATCCATCGATGTTGGATAAGGACATTACCATAACCAGTTACCCTATTCACAGGGCGACCTCTTAAGTTTCCTTGCTCCACTTCAAAAAAGGCTGCTGCTTTAACATCATCTTGAAATTCTCCATCACACATGATTGCTGCATTGATCCGATAGCGACCAGGGATTAGTAATAATTCATCAATCTCGCAAATAAACTTTGTCTCTTGCTGCGGATGAGTCATATCCTCTTGACTATGTACAGATGAGTCAAAATATGTGACTGGTTGACCATATTGGTCGTAAATAGTAAAACAGCAAGAAAGCCCTGAACGAATCCCAGTCACATGAAAAGTGAAAATAGCAGGAAACCCTGTTGCTAAAGTATGAGATGGATAATTTCTACTATTTGAAATTTCTATTTGGGAAAGTCGTAGATGACCCATACCCTGGCGATCTGTGCGTTTTAAAAGGTTATGAACAGAGGCTTTTTCAAGTTTTGTTAGATAAGTCCTAATGGCTACATCTACTGTATCATCAGCTAAGATAGTTCCTTGCTCTAAAAAGATCCCACGACTACAAAGTGCCTGAACAGTACCTAGATTATGACTTACGAATATAACTGTTCGGCCTTCTTGTGCCACATCCTCCATCTTACCCAAACACTTCTTTTGAAACTGCACATCTCCCACTGCTAATACTTCATCAACAACTAAAATCTCTGGTTCTAAATGCGCTGCTACTGCAAATGCTAAACGGACATACATTCCCGATGAATAACGCTTAACAGGTGTATCTAAAAATTTTTTCAATCTCTGCAAAATTAACAATTTCATCAAATTTTCTTTTAATGTCTGTTTGGCTCATACCCAAAATAGCACCATTGAGAAAAATATTTTCTCTCCCTGTTAGTTCTGGATGAAAACCTGTACCAACTTCTAATAAACTTGCCACTCTTCCTTTAATTGAAATTCTACCATATGTAGGTTCTGTAATTCTACTCAAAATTTTTAATAGGGTTGATTTACCTGCCCCATTGGTACCAATAATTCCAACTCTATCTCCTTGCTTAATTTCAAATGAAAGATTTCTCAATGCCCAAAAATCCTCACTATAATTCGAGGTGTAATATTTTGGTTTATGGATTGACTTGATTAAAAATTTAGCTCTATCAACTATAACATCTTGCAAAGTGTTATATTTACTTTTTAACTCTTTCTGGCGATTAATTATATATTTTTTGGCTAAATTTTCAACTTTGATTACTGGATTACTCATATAGTTAATTCCTATTTAAATTACATCAGCAAATATCCGCTCCATTTTGCGGAAGTACAAAATTCCACTGATAAATAATAAAAATACTAATCCTACAGACAAGACAAAACTGGGTAAGTCAATAATTAACTCATTTCCCAAAATTGCCCAGCGAAAACCATCAATTACTCCTACCATTGGATTTAAAGAGTAGAGTAAACGCCATTGTATTGGCACAATACTGCTACTAAATCCCACTGGTGAAATGTAGAGTCCAAATTGCACAATAAAGGGTACAACGTAGCGAAAATCACGATATTGTACATTCAATGCTGCTAACCATAAACCTGCTCCTATTGCCGCTGCAAAAGCTATTAAAATAAAAAACGGTAGTGTTAAAATTCGCCAGGTTGGTACAAAATCATACCATGCCATTAGCCCTAGCAAAATCATACCGGAAATCATGAAGTCTACAAAGCTAACAATTACGGCACTAGTCGGTACAATTAGACGAGGAAAATATACTTTAGAGAGTAAGTTAGAGTTATTAATTAAACTATTACTACATTCACTTAAAGCATTAGAAAAAAAACTGCCACGGCAATAAAGCAGAAAAAACTAAAATTGGGTAAGGAGCATCACCTTCAGAAGGTAGTTTTGCTAAATTACTAAATACTATTGTAAAGACCACCATTGTTAAAAATGGTCGAATTAACGCCCATGTAATACCAATCACTGTTTGTTTATAGCGTACAAGAATATCACGCCAAGCTAAGAAATAAAACAATTCTTTGTATTGCCATAAATCTCGCCAATATTGTTGCTCTATACGACCTGCTTCTATAACTAATTCAGATTGAAATTTATTTTTCATAATTTATATTTTCCAACTTAAATATCATATAAATAAACCATTTAACAATGTTAATTACCATTTAATTTTTATCAAAACTTCAACATTAATTTAAATGATATTTTATCGTACAAGATTTAAGAATTGCCACCGCAAAAAACGGGTTAAACTTCTCATACCATCGTAGCCATTTGTTCCAAAAAAGCGTATTAATAAGATTGCTAAACTGAGCCGTATATAGTTATTAGTCAAGCATATTTGTGGATAGTTACGGTAAGCTTGTTGACGGAAATATATTGCTTCTTCAATATTTCCTTCATCTATTGAGTTCCATGCTTGGTAGAGATTCATGTAGCTATAACTCCGGTTTTGCAAGTACAACAAATCGAAAGAAACTGATTGGAAGTTTTTATCTATGGTTCGGCGCAAATCTTTTACCATCTCCTGGCGCTTTTTAGACATACTATTGGTGTGCTGTCGCCATAAAGTTAACGGTTCTTTGACCACTGCAAATGGGTAATGAACTGCAATCCGAATCCACATATCTCGATCAGCTGCACCTGAGAGTTCGGGGTCAAACAGTCCAACTGTTTGAAAGCAACTCCGACGAACCATCGCTGAACTACCATTGCCAATCATGTTAGCCACGAGAATTTGCTTCCAGACATTTCCTTCGAGTCGGGATGCAAGTACTCTATTTATAGGCTTAGCAAAAGTATCAACCAGATGTGTCCAAGTATAAACCAGACCTGCTTCTGGATATTCCTCAAAACGAAGTATTTGTTTTTCCAGTTTAGTTGGTTTCCACAAATCGTCTGCATCTAAGAACGCTAAATACTCTCCGTTTGACTGCATGATGCCTGTATTCCGTGCAGCAGAAACGCCCTGATTTTCCTGTGAAATCAGTTTGACTCGCTCATCTGTAATATTATTAGCCCATTGCACAATATTGTCTGAACTACCATCATTGACAATTAGCAATTCTAAGTCAGAAAAAGTTTGTGCTAAAACACTTTCTACCGTTTCTGGAAGGAATTGCATAGCATTGTATGCGGGAATAACTACAGTAACTTTTGGCATATTCAACTCTTTAAAGTAAGTTGTTGAGATTGGTTAATCATTTGTATGATTAAATCGCGATAGCGTAGGGCAACAATATCCCAGCTAAAACGCATAGCATTCTGTCTAGGCTGCATTTTCCAATTTCTACTCAAAGCTTCTGCGATGGTGGCAGCATAAGCATCTACATCAGTCACGTCGCATAAGATGCCACCATCAGCAACAATGTAACGCCGCATTTCATCATTAGTTGCAACTACTGGTAAGCCGCAAGCCATTGCTTGTATATAGGCTTGTCCGAATGGTTCATCTATAGAAGGAAGGGTAAATATATCTGCACATCGATAGACATCAGGCATTTGATGAAAAGGAAATTTCTTGATTACAAAGCGCTTAATTCCCAGTAATTCTTCACCTAGCGTTTGAAAATAATTGTGATCAGGGCCATCTCCACAAAGTAAAAGACTAACTTCAGGTAAACGTGCGATCGCTCGAATTGCCAATTCAACTCGTTTGTGATCACTACGATTCAAACTAGCAACACACAAAGCTATAGGCTTTTTCAGACCCACATCAATATAAGTACCTTCTGGCTTAAACCATCCAATATCTACACCGTTCGGAATGATTGTGACAGCCTGATTTGGATGTAAACCTGTAACAAATTCCACCATCTTTTGAGAGAAAACAACTAGATGATTTGGATGAAATCTTAGACTTCGCGCTAGTGAGCGTCCACCATTAGTCAAGCCAGTATGTGCTTTGAACAGAATTGGTGTACCAGTCAGTTTTCTCACAAAAGCAGCCATTGCCAACCCGCCATAGTCATTGCAGGGAAAAATCAAATCAGCTGGCTGCTTTAAAAGTCGCAAAGCACAGGGTAAAAAACTAGTTAAATGCTCAATGACTATATCAGGATGGGTGCAAAATTTACTCATTGCTGAGTAAATCAAAGGATTTTGTAATATCTGACGAGCCTTTACACGCGTAATACCACCAGTAGGGTAGTAAAAAGGACTGCAAGGAGATCCTGCGAGTAGTTCTATCTCGAAATCCGAACCAAGGCGATGAGCAATCTCAATCGCAAAGTTTTCTGTACCACCACTCCAATTAACTCCTGCACAGGGATGAACTATGGCAACTTTGTAAGTCTTTTGAGACTTGCTGCTCTCTTTTTGATTATTCTTCCAGCCGATAAATTTTTGTGTAATCATATTTTTACTTTATTGCTTATTTTCTTTTAGATATTCCTTCTTGTCTTCAATTAAACTATTCAATTTTAGCTACTATTAGTTTTGTGATTACTACTAAAGGTTTTTCCAAATATTTATAAATAAAACAACCAAAGACTAAAGATATACTAATAATTATTAAACCCAAAAAATTTATTTCCATAATATTTTCAATAATATCAGGTTTTGCCGAGTAAATAAATTTAGTTATATTATTTATAAAAAAGCCGTGAGTTAAATAAATAGAATAAGAAGCATTACCTAAATAAATAAAGGCATTGTGTATATTGATTTGATTTTTAAATTCTAAATTAACCAAACCTATAATTAATAAGGCTGATACTATTCCGAAAAATATTACTCGTAATTCTTGATATATCAAAAGGTAGGAAAAATTTACTATTGATAAACTATACAATAACAATGCGCTTAAAATTATTTTTTTTTTCATTTTTTATGGAGCCTTTCAAAAATATATAAGCGGTCAAACAACCTAAAAAGAACTGTAAATTATGTAAATTAAAAACAAAATCTAAAATCAAATTATTTGAAATATCAGTTATAGCTAGAAAATTGAGAATTATTCCACACAACCAAAACATGATCATTAGAAAAGAAAACTTTGGTTTAAACCATATAGCTAGCCCAAATAAAATATAAAAAAGCATTTCAGAGCTTAATGTCCAACTTACTCCTAAAAAACTACTAGAAAGTATATTTCGATCTTGAGGGAATAAAAGAAAAGCCTTAACAATTTCGACAAAATTACGCTGACTAGTATCGACATCGTAATTAAATAAAAAAGAAGAAATTAATTTTGTGGCTAAAATTATCCAGTAAAGGGGATAAATACGGATAATTCGTTTGATAAAAAATAATTTAGTTTTAGATTTATCACCAATATCATGATGATGATTATAAAAGATAATAAAACCGCTGATTACAAAAAACAAATCTACACCTGAACCACCAAAATTGAATAGAGAAAAGAAAAAATCTCGATTGAAATTCTGATTAAATATTAAATCCGTATGTGCCAAAACTACAAGAAGTGCTGCCATTCCCCGCAAAGCTTGGATGAGAGTAATTTTTTTCTTAAATTTTAAAGAATTAGTCATTGAAGTTTATCTAGCGATGCTATTTTTCAGAATTATTGGTCTTAACAATGCTTGTTTTTTAGAAAAGTCAAACAATTTTTGATGGATAAAAGAGTTAAATATCGAATGTTTTAAATCAAGTAACCTGTCATAAAAAAGTTTGATGCAATAAAATAATTTACTTAGCTAATATCATTAGAGAATAACCACCAAGAACACGGACAGCTAAATCCTGATGAAGAGAATAAAAAACTTTCCTTGGTATTCTGGCGATATGATTTCTGATTGATTTAGCTGGTAGTTCAACGTATCCAGCAGTATAGAAGTAATCTAGAAATTCATAACCACAATCTTTCAGTAATTCCAAAGCTGTTTCTTTTGTAAAATAATGGATATGTCCTACAGATTTTCTTAGCTTGATAATTGGCTTTGTTCGCAAAACTGACTGTACTGAAATATCTAAGGGTATGTGAAAAATTTTATATTTACTCTTACATTTGATATTTCTCAAGAAACTGAAGTAGTCTTCTAAATGCTCTAGTAAATCAATTACTAAAATCATATCAAAAAAAACAGCATTTTTTTTGTGTAATAATCTGCTATTTCAAATTGAAGATTTTCATTAGAGTGAATTTGACAAAACTCAATTGCTTGTGGAGAAATATCATATCCCCAAAATTTGCAATCATTACTCATATTTTTTTGTAATTGCTGAAGTATTCCTCCAGCACCACATCCTACTTCACAGATTGTGTTTGGTGAAAGTTTATTCTGCGTGATAATTTTGATAATTTGCTGTGCTTTCCAAGGTGAATCTTCGACGTGCCAATTTGGATTGTTCTGTAGATATTTGCCATCCGTATAAATTTGCTGTGAAATCATTGATTAACTCCTCAAACAGTGAACCTATTAAGTTAGAAGATAAATGGTATTAAAGTAGACCTTCTTCAGGCTGTCGTTCATTCCAGTTCCAACCAGCTACTGCCAACAAAAGCCACCAATAGAAGAAGAGAGTGGTGTGAGTCAATATGTTGTCTGTACACATTCCCACGAGTAGTCCAGACAAAATAGCCATCAGGGTTAAGCAGATATCTCGCCGAGAACTTTTGGGAGGTGAAGACCGCATTAACTGAACAAGACGAATAAACTGCGCCCCAAGAAAGACGATAAAAGCTGCTAAACCAACTATTCCTCCTTCAGCTAAGGCACGAATATAATCGTTGTGTGCATAATAGCCAGTAAAAATAGTTAAGTAAGGAGTAGTACCTAAACCGTAACCAAAAATTGGTGAATTTTGCCAAGCTTGCAGTAAGAAAGTCCATTGAGCAATTCTCCAATTAAAACTGTTTCCATCTGAATTTGACAATAAAATAGCCCGTGATATATCAATGTCTGGATTCAAAAGTGGAGTTGCTAAGATAGAATTTAAACGCTCTTGTCCAAATTCAGTACTAGTGAATAAGCTGATTATTACTACAAAGAGTAATATGCCAGTGAGTAAATTGAGTAAGTTCAATTTAGGAATAATTAACACTAGTAAAAAAACCAATAGCATGAATAAAATAGTTAGAGCTTTGGTGCTAACTATGAAAAAAGCAAGTGTAGCCAGCAGTAGTATCCACGGCAAACGTTGGTATTTCCGTCCTATTTGCCAACAGGTTAAGCCAATAAATAGCAATAAGAATGATGCAAAGGTAGCTGGATGACCAAGAGTACCATTAATCCGAGAACCCACTTCAAATTGCCCATGAGTGTCAAACACAAGAAAAGGGGGAAGAAGTGAAGGAGGTATTAATACTTGGATTAATGCTATTGTCAGTGGTATGACCAAACTGAAGAACAAAGTTGCAATCACTTTTTCAGGAGGAATCCGCTCCTGAAGTTGCATTACTAACAGATAGGCCATCAGCCAGGAGAATAGGCGTACCCACTCACGCATACCAACTAATAAAGCATTTGATGTAAGTGAAGGTTCTAGTGCTAACCCACCTAAAGGTAATAGTATTAGCCATAGCCCTTGTAATGCGACCCAGCTAGCAAAGAACCACCAAAATCCATCAGTACGGACAATGCGACCTGTCAACAACGAGACTATTACATACAGCACAGTCAGAGCATCTAGCCCAATAGCAAAGGCGGCTGGTATTTGTTGAGCCGAGAAAACATCCAAAGAGCTACGCAATATTAATAACCCCAATACGGCTTGCTCAAATTTACTAAAGAAGTAATAAACTATCCCGATTGCAACTATGGCTAACCCCAATAACTTGGGGCTAGTTACTGCCAAGAATCCTGCAACCATAGCAGCCCCCACACCTACCAACCAAAGCAAAATTGCTAAAGCCACAGAGCGATTTGCGCTTTGATTATTTAACATCTTCAGACTCCAAGCGATCGCTAGAAGTGTGAGAGACTTTTTGAGTGGTCAAACGTCTTTGAGATTGGTATGTATAAACAGAATTGCGGTAATATTTTTCCACATCAGTAGTCATGTCATTCATCACGCCTCCCAATATGGGTATGCCATTTCCAGTTAATTCTGATACTGTCTTTTGCAGAACCTCCTTACGAGTCAAGTTGGGACGGGTGACCAAAACCATTCCGTGGCTTTGCTGAGTCAATGTAGCAGCGTCAATGCTTGCACATAAAGGGGCGGTATCTATAATTACTAAATCAAAATGTGCGGCGGCTTCTGTCATTAAGGATTTCATGGCTGTAGACTCTAGCAACTGAGAAGGATGTTGGTATAATTCACCACAAGTTAAGATTGAAAGATTTTCAATTGCTGTTGGGCGTATCACTTCCAGTAGAGATTGATTTTTTTTCTAGAACCTCGCTGATTCCTGGTGTTGCAGTTAAATCAAATAATTGATGTTGTATTGGTTTATGTAAGTCGGCATCAATAATCAATGTGCGGCGTGACAACATAGCAGAGACAGTAGCTAGATGTGAAACGACAATTGATTTACCTTCACCAGAGAGGGCGCTACTAACAACTATCAGTCGCAAGTTCTCACGGCAGCGAAATTCTAGGGTCTTGAGAAGCATTCGATAAGGCTCAATCAAACCCGCATCATTTAAGAAACTGTCTACGGAATCTAGCTTCAGGGTGGTAGCTGTCAGACGTGGCAATACTCCTAGCAATGGCAACTTGAGTAACTCTTCTGCCTGCGACACATCTCTCAAGGTGTTATCCAACACCTCCAATAACAACACAACCCCAACGGTTAAAATCATCCCAAAGAAACTAGCAATTACTAGCACTACTGACTGCTTGGGTGATGCAGGTGTATCAGGTACTGTCGCTTTAGCAATAATACGGATATTGCTGACTAGTTGAGCCTCAGCGATCCGTGCTTCTTCCAATTTGCTTTGTAGTAATTTCAGAGAATCTGCCGCTTCTTGTCGTTGGCGAACAAGAGTGTTGAGAGTTTCTTGTTTAATTGGCAGTTGTACTAGATTAGCCTGAAGTTTAGCACGCTGGACTTGAACAGTCTTGAGTTTATTTTCCAAGGCTGATCGCTCGATTTTTTGAGTAATCAGTTGAGATGTCAAGTTCTGCGATAGCTGATCGTTGGCGACTTTTTCTGGTGCGATCGCCCTATTATTAGGTGAAACCAAAGCCAGTTTTTGTAGATACAACTGACGTAAAACATCCCGTCGTTCGATTAAGTTGAGCAAGCTAGGATGATTTTCAGTAAAACGCACACGAGCCTCTACTACCTGTGCCTCTAATTCCACCAATTTAGCCCGTAAATTTCTCAGTTCTTCATCCCCACCACCACGTACTGCTGAATAAGCATTGTTGAGATTGTCAGCTTTGGTAATTTGCTCTAAATTAGCAATCCGAGACAAAGTTTGTTGCAGTTCACCTACAAGAGTCCGCTCTTGATTTTCGATTGTTGCTAAACTTTCTACTAAAGTTTTTGTTTGTTCTTCTATAGAGACAATGCCACTTTTTTTTCCTGTAGATGTTTTCAGATGCTTCCGCTATTTTCAGCCGCGATCGCTGTTTAGGAACTTCAACTTCTAAAAATTGCCTCACAGAACGAGCTTCGGAACTAATTGTATCTGCACTTTCCTTGACCATTGTTTCTGACACAGCATTCAGAATCTTGGCAGCTAAATCAGGATCTGGTGAGCGATAACTTAGTTCCAGAATGTTGGTCGCTGGAATAACCTTGACTTTCAAATTCCCACTCAGTTCAGCGGTTGAGATGCTTTCTGGAGGAGAAATTTGTGTGATCGCTTTTTGCAAAACTTGTTGCGACTTAATTAATTCTGCTTGAGTAGCCAGCGGGTTAGAACCTCCAGGTGTAGTTACAGGCACTTGGCTGAGGTCACGTCCTAATTGAGAGACGCTTACTTGTTTTTCGTCTAGTATTAGCCGCCCGGAAGTTTCATACAATCTTGGGGCAACAGCCAAGTAGACAACTGACCCACCAATGACTGAAGTAAATGTAGTTATGGCAGGTATACTACGCCGTTTCAAAACCTTTACTAAAGATGAAATTTCTTTTCCCATTAGCTTTCGCTACCTCAACTACTTTGTAGGAAATAACAGGCTGATACATCCTGAAATTCAACTTGATTTTTTCTGTACAGAAATCTAGATATTTTTTGAATTTCATTACACAAAATAATTATTTTTCTGAGACTGTGGCATGTTCAGAAATTACAGCTTTATGTGCAATAACTGCACTTGGAGTTTGTGGTATTGAGTTAACTCCACCTATTCTCATAGCATGAGGCTTGGATGTATTGATAGTTGCAGGGGAGTTCAACAGTGTTCTATATAATTTCAAATTTTCGGTGGTAATTTGTTCCCAACTATAGTTGCGTTCTACATACTTTTGGGCATTATGAGCCATGATTGCTAATTCCTGGGGATGATTAATCGCCCAGTCTAAGCAACTAATACAAGAGTCTGGGTTTCCCGCCTGAAAGAGGATGCCACGTTGCTCACTTAACAACTGCTGATGGGGCGGAATATCACTTGCCATTACCGCAATACCTTCTCGCATTGCCTCTAGCATCGCTAAAGGTAATCCTTCTACATCAGAAGGTAAGACGAATAACCCTGCTCCCCGAACAATCTCTGCTAGACGTTCTCCGCGCAGTTCGCCGGCAAATATGACTTCTCGATGCTCGGCAATAGTATTTAATAATTTGGACACATAAGGCTTAGTATCGCTGATGCCACCAGCTAAAACCAGTTTCCATCCTGGTGGTTTGAGTTTACAGAAAGCTTCGATCAGTAAGTCAGGGCGCTTTTCTGGTACAAGTCTCCCCAAAAATAGAATATAGCGCCCCTGGATTAATTTGAGAGAAGTGCCATAAGAGAAATTAGGGTCTGATTCAGGATAGTTGGCAGCAGCGTTAGGAATGTAGACTGTCTGCCGACCGTAAGTTTGCCAAAAATAGGATTGTAAAGCTTTTGAAACTACTATTAGCCCGTGAGCATAGCGCACTGCTGTCTTTTCTCCTTTGAGAATCAGACGACTAGAAAAATGACCCCATTTAGCCCTTTGCCAGTCTAAACCTTGACAGGTAACAACAATTTTTGCCTTTTTGGCGGTCAGTCTTGGTAACCAAGTAAAAAGAGATGGGCCAAGGGCATGAAAATGAATGATATCGTACTGAGTTCCAGAAACAGCGATCGCTCCCAAAGCAGAGCTAATAAAAGCATCTATACCTCTAAAATCAAAACCAGGCAAAGAAATAACTTGAACACCCTGAAAGTCATAATTATCAAACCAACGACAATCAGTGTAGGAAGAGCGGGCGAATAAATCAACACTATGACCCTGCTGTACCATCCGAGGATACACTTCTGCACAGTAATGTTCAATGCCTCCCTGTCTGGGTGGTAGACCTTTGACACCAATAACAGCAATCTTCATGAATTTTTCCCAAAAATATTAGTTTTATCTATGAACTCACTGCTGAGAAAGTTCGCAATTCCCAGCGATTTAGCATTTCACTGTAGATATCCCTGATCACATTGCAAGCCGCATAGGGACGTGCAGTTTGCACACAAGAAACACTAGGATAATCTTCTGGATGTAATAGTACTTGGCGTATGCTGTTTGCTATGGATTCTGGAGTACGTTGAGAACACACTACTCCACTATCATCTGTCAATAATTTTGGGGTTTCACCAGTGCGAGTTGTAACTACTGGAGTCCCACTAGCAAGTGCTTCTAGAACCACCAAAGGTAACCCTTCGTAGATACTAGTAAGAACAAAGACATTGCAGATTTGATGCAACTGTGATACTTCTGTTTGGTTAACTGCTCCCAGCATTGTCACTCGTTCAGTTAAACCAAGACGACCAATTTCAGCACGAATTTTTGTTGCTAATTCTCCATCTCCAGCTATGAGTAGATGAGTATTAGATTCATTTAAAGCCGCGAATGCACGTACTAACAAAAGTGGATCTTTTTGTGGATGCAACCGACCAGCAAACAAAATAAAACATGTTTCTGGCACTAAACCCAATCTAACAGCCAGTTCCCTCCTTTTAGCTTCTCTTTCCTGATGGCTCAAAGGATAAAAAATTTCGCTGTCAAATGAATTCTTGATGTAAGAAATGCGATTACTTAGAGTAGGGTAACGTTGGCTATAAAATTTAGCAGAATCACTATTACATGATAAAATCTGGTTAAACTGACGAATTAACAAACTTTCCAAAGCAAAATATGCAGCCGGAAATCTACGCCATAGAATTGCTTTTTTGTCACCATTAGGTTGCATTTGTTGATGAATATCATTGTGAATAAATAAAGTTTTCTCTCCCTGCCAATTCAATGTAGCTAAAGTTGGTTCCAACCTATGAAAATGCATAAAGTCTGAAGCAAAGCAACGTCCTAAAAGTACATTCGTATACTTAACTGTGGTTGGGATTAGACTCCGAATATTATCATTTTCTAAAGTAAATAAAGGCAGAAAATTAATTTCTCTACCAGCAAATTCTGCTTTTTGCCACTTCAGATTTGGCTGACATCTATCATGTCCTGTTCCTACCAGCCGCAGATCAAATTCACTAGGTGCATACTTGATAAACAAGCTAACTAGCGTTTGAATGCCGCCAATAGTACTATACCAAGGATTGAACTGGTAAAAAATTGTTAAAATAGGTTTATACATTTAGTAAAAGTAGGAAAAGGATTTAGTTGCAAATAATGGATATTTAGTAGGAAAAGAATAATCTAATAGTTTTTCTGGATGCAGAAATTGAGTAATTTATTTGAAGGAGAATTCAAGAATCACATGCCACAATTCATACTTACATTCTATGCGAATGGTAGATGAATTAATCCTGAAATACTACACCAAATTAAAAATTCGGTGATTAACAAGAAAGCAAAAATTTGCGTGGGTAGCTTTGTCAAGCCACTTGCTAAAACGGAGAGAACCTCGGCAAGACAGTGGCTCGACTGGAGCAAACTCTTCCAGTCAATGGTTGATGTATTTCTCCAACTTATTGATTCTGAATTCTTCTGAGAGCTTGTCACATAACAACCTTGCTTTTTTAAGTTGAAAATGCTTTCTCAGTAAGTGTTGTGGATAGCAAATTGTAAAAGTTACTTTTTGACAGGCTCTTAACTCAGAGTGACGGAAGATGGCTAATTGAAGCACAACTCTGAAAAGTGAAGAATTTACTGTTAACAGATAATTGTAGTGGCAGTAGTCACGTAGTCACAATGACACTCAGTTAAGACTTGTTTTCGCTTTTGGCAACAATAGAAAAATCATACAGCAAGTTCTCTTCCCTGAATCTGTGCATTCTTTTAGCCCTAATTGCCTTTGCGAAGAATTTTCTTATCTGAATCGTATTGAGAATGTGATATTTAAAATACAAACATACAGGTATTATGTCTAGATCTTATGCAACACCAATTAATCTAATTTTAGGTGAATGGTATGCAGAAAAGGTGAAAAGGCATCACACTTCCAGCAGGGCGAACGCATCTAAATATAGTACATATACACTCAGAGACTGAATATAGTACATATACACTCAGAGACTGAGAAAGGTAGCGATCACTGATGATATGGAGATTGAGCAATAGACTTGTCCGGAAACTCCAAAGCCAGACTGTTCAAAGCTTTGGGGCAAAACTTTGATATTTGCGTAAAAACGTAATAATCAGGATTTGAGATAGTTACTGTTAGAGCTGATTCGTAAACAAAATATTAAGATGCCATACGCCTGATCATCAGACGAATCAATGAGCCATAAATCATTGCTTCACTTAACTCTGTGTACAACTCATAATCCTTACTCAAACGGCGAAATCGATTAAGCCACCCGAATGTCCGCTCCACAATCCATCGTTTTGGTAATCGCTCAAATGTTTTCGAGCGCCTTTGAATTACTTCAACACGAACCTGCTCACCGCAAAGGAGCTTAACTGCTTGAGCAAAGTTTTCACCTGAATAGCCTTGATCTACCCAAACAACTTCTAATTTAGACAATTTCTGAGCTGCCTCATGCAGTACAACTACAGCACCTAAACGTTCCGACGCATTGGCTTCAGTCACTAAAACACCAATCAACAACCCTTGAGAATCTACAACTATATGTCGCTTACGCCCTTTAACCTTCTTACCACCATCAAAGCCGTAGACCTCCCACGCCAGTTGCTTCAAGTCGGCGAAGCCGCCCAACGCACTGGCTCCTTTTTTTCTGTAGTCTTCACAGATTGGGAATCAGCTATCGCTACGGTAGAATGTTCATCTTTTCCTAAATCGTGTCTTAGCTGCTGGCGCACTTGGTCGTGAATTTTCTGCCAAATACCTTTGCGTTGCCATTTCTGAAAGTAACCATAAACCGTTGTGTAAGGAGGAAAGTCATGAGGTAGCATTTCCCACTGACACCCAGTACGCTGTACGTAGAAAATAGCATTCAAAATTTCTCGCAAATCTACTTCTACAGGATGCCCAAATCCCTTGGGTGTGGGTAGACAAGGCTTGAGAATCAACCATTCGGCATCGCTTAAATCACTTGGATAAGGTTTGCGGTGTGGATTCTCAATTTTCGGTAGACGGCTCATTCACAATCAAAGAACTATGCTCACTCGATTTAACCTATAACCTGAACAAAACCAAAATCAATTCTCTTTAGATTTTCTTTACGAATCAGCTCTAATAAGTAGTGAGTAATAAGTAAATTTCTGACTCATTACTCATTACTTTTTTCAATCAGTTGCTGTACCTCATAAACATCAACTCATTTCTAAAGCAAGGCTTTTGATATCACTATTCTTTCTTTTGCCTTTTGCCTTTCCTTATTTTACTAGTCCATACTTGGTTTCTCATCAAATTGCACCATCATTAATACAGCTGGTACATCACCTACTGTTCCAGACAGATGACCTTTATGGCCTTGTTCATCCTCTTCTGTTCCCTGATCTCCTCCAAAGGAAATATCACCAGCCCCCATCTCTACTCTCTGACCATCCATAGTTTCTACAAACCAGCGTCCTGATAGGGGAACAACCCATTGAGGCTTGGGATTTTCATGCCACTCTCCAACCCATCCAACTGGTAACACTGTATACGAGATAGTAGCGCCAGACTGTTTTAATTTAGACATCCATTGAGGAGAGGTATCTGGTGTGACGCCTTGCTGAACGAAGTCCTCGATTTGACGACGAGACTGGTGACTTACGCCGTTTTCATCAGTCCAAACATACCAATAATCAAGCGTCGGTTTTTGTGATTGGTTATTCTGCATAAAAGTTTTTCTCCATAACATTACCTTTGCCGATGGTGAACTTCAATCTAGATGATCTACTGGTCTAACTCTGAGCTAACCTAATGTAGAGGTTAATTTTTCGTTTTTTTCGTTGGCTTAGGTCGAGAAAACTGAGAAGGCGGCTTGAATTTCTCTATTGGTACGTCTTTAAGAGCCTTTTGCATAAAATCGCGCCAGATGGGAGTAACCATACCCCCACCTGTCGCACCCCGAACCAATTGTTGGTTATCATCTCTCCCTACCCAGATGGCAGTTGTTAATTGTGGTACGGAACCAATAAACCAAATATCTTTTTCTGAAGAAGTTGTCCCGGTTTTGCCAGCAACCGGTCTATCTAAAGCTGCACCTCTACCAGTTCCTTCTTTAACTGCTGTTTGCATCACATCTATAATTGCGGCTGAGGCCCAAGGGTCAAGAACTAGACGAGGTTTAGGGGTGTGATCAAGTAATACATTTCCACTACTGTCAGTGACACGAACAATCAGCGTTGGCGGCGATCGCCAGCCATAATTAGCGAAGGTGGCATAAGCACTAGCCATTTCTAGCGGTGTCACACCAATTGCACCTAGTGGTAAAGATGTCACAGGTTCCATCGGACTTGTAATTCCTAAAGTGCGACAAGTAGCGATGACTTTATTAATGCCTACAGCTTGACCCATCTTTACAGCAGGGACATTACGGGATAATGCTAAGGCTCTACGAATCGGGATTGCACCCTTAAAGCTATTATCATAGTTGCGTGGAGAATATAGACCGTCAATATCAGGATAGCTGACTGGTGTATCTAGCACCGTTGTATCTGGTGTAAACTTACCACTAGCAAAGGCAGTATAGTAAACAAATGGCTTAAAAGAAGAACCAGGCTGACGGAGAGCTTGAGTTGCCCGGTTAAATTCACTCTTTTTCGAGTCTACACCACCCACTAGTGCTTTGATAAACTGTGTGCGTGGGTCAATTGCTACTAAAGCCATTTGATTCTTATATAAACCTTGATTTTTAAGAGTTTTATGCCACTTTTGAATAGTTTCTTCTGCCATCTTTTGAAAGGCTGTATCTACTGTGGTTTGTACACGCATTCCACCTTTAATGACTGCATCACGCCCAAATTTTTTAATTATTTCCTGTGCCACAGTATCAGTGACATACGGATGGCTACTAACTTGAAATGATCTGATTTTACCAAGTTTAATTTTTTGATTGATGGCCTCATCATATTCTTGCTGGGTAATCCATTTTAAGTCCAGCATTCTTTGGAGGACTGATTTTTGTTTTTGCCTGGCTAAATTCATATTCACAAAAGGACTCAACTCTTCTGGAGCCTGAATTAAACCAGCCATCATTGCTGACTCACTCAAAGTCAAATTTGCTGCTGATTTGTCAAAGTAAGTTTTTGCTGCTGTTTCTGCACCATAGTTATTATGACCCCAGTAAACTTCATTGAGGTACATTTCTAAAATCCGATCTTTGCTGAGAGCTTGCTCTACACGAATTGCAAGTATCGCCTCTGCTACTTTGCGTGTAAAAGCACGCTTGTGAGATAAAAACAGATTTTTCACCAGCTGCATGGTGATTGTAGAACCTCCCTCTTTCACACTACCCGCCATCCAGTTGACTAACGCAGCACGTCCGATACCGCTCGGTTCAATACCGTGGTGGTGATAGAAAGAACTATCTTCACTGGCTAAGACTGCTCGTTTTAAATGTGGAGAGATTTCATCTAGTGATACAACTTTCCTGTTGGCTTCGCCGTGTATACCTACTAAGAATTTTCCTTGAATGTCATAAATATAAGTTGTTTGTGCTGGTGATAATTTTTGTAGTTGTCTGACATCCGGCAAGTTACGAAAACTAATACCTAAACCAAGCAGTCCTCCAACCACAACAGAACTTGCCAGCATAGTAATTGATAAGATGGTACCACCAGTAATTAATCCTACTTGTCTCCAAAACTCGAAACTAGGCGAAGGTTGAATTTCGGGTTGCTGCTGTTCAAACGTATTTGACGAAGACATAGCAATTACACTTACTCACTTATTAAAATGCCTACAATTTATTCCACGAAATTAGTTAGATAATTCTTGGCAACTGTAGTTTGACAATTAGGAAAGTGAATAAATTGCTTGCCAATATAATTAATCTAACTGTAGATAGATGGGGAAATGATACATTGAAAATGTCACTGGCGTAACCTAAATTCTTATCCTTATGTATTAATTGAAAAATCGCAAATTTAACTAAAGACTCAACAATTATTTGTTATTTTATACCAAAAATACCATTAAAAATCCGCATCAATAACTGTTAAATATTATCCTCTACATACAAAGTATATATATCTATTGTGATAATCTGGAAAATATAATCCTCTGATAAAAGATAGAGAGCGTAAAGCTAAAAGTTAGAAATGATAACTGCAATTCAATAAATAATTGACTGGTATATACTTATAAAGCGCAATTATCAAAGCTCAAATACCAGCAGTCATCAATGAAATAATCGCTAGATTGTAAAGCCATTGGGGCATATTGATATTTTTCTCCTTTTAAGAAATATTCGGTTATCTAAGTGTAAGAAATGTTAGAGCAAAAACATCTAGCCTAGGTGTGATAATCTGACAGCTAATAAATTGCAACTGTATAATTACGATCTTCCCATTTGTTGCTGTCAATCCAGAAAAATGTAAAGCTGATTCGTTGTTGATCAGAAACAGGAATGTCTACAAAATTTACTCCTAGCTTTGTGGAATTAGAAGGTGTATCTTGTGTAGTTTGCCAATTATTTTGTGTCCAGTGCAATTGAAAATTTGCTAAAGCTTGGATTCGCAATGTATGACCTTTTTTGATTTTGTTTACTTGTCGATTAAACTTCCAAATTTCTAATAATTTGCATTGCTTTCTTTCACCTAAATATCGATTCGCTACTGCTGGAATAAAATCAAACACTTGTTCGTCATGAGTTGACCGTAGCAGCTTGATATACTCGGCGTGCGCCCACATCAAAGGCATGGCTGAACCTGTTGGTTGTCCTAAAGACAGATGGACATCAGGTTTATCTGCTTCATCCCAAACTTGTTCCGGTAACAAACAAGTATCGGAAGCAAATCCTTCCATTGCTTTAATATAGGTTTTGACATCACCGCCAACAGCTAATTCATAATGTCCTCGTTCTCCAGTTAAAAGAGGCCAAGCCTGGCCTTTACCCCAACCTGTATAGGGACTACCATCTTCTTGCTGTCCGTAGCCGTCGTGATTGTAACGATGCCAACAAGGCCCAACGGGTGTATCTACTTTTAAAACTGCATCAATTACTTTGACAGAATCAACAATAATTGGGTCATGAGGTGAACGAATCCCATAACGTACCAATTGTAGAAAACCGCCATCGACAATTTCTTTGGCGGGAAATTCTGTTGGTTTTCCTGGTGGTTGACTACTAATGAAAAGAGTTCCTTGATTGGGATTTTCGTTGGGTTGAGGATTATTGATATCTATAGGATGAATGCGGATATAGTGTTGTTTGATGCCAGGAACGAGGGTTCCTTCGGTTGTGACTGTCCAGTCTTCTATATGAGATTCTAAAAAATCGGCGTACTCTTCGATAAATTTTGCTGTTGCTTCATCCCCGCGTTCACGGGCAAATTGAGCAGCACAAATTAAAGCTGCAATATTACAAGCAAGTGTAGAAGGTGAATAACCGCTACATTCTTCCCAGCGTTCTTGTTGGGTAATAGGGCCACGACGAATTAAATAACCCGCCGCCCGCAAAATCATGGGATAAATATCAAAGTTGAGTGGTACTTTTTCTTGGTGTAAGAGCCACGCTAGAAGAATGGGAAATGCGACTTCATCGAGTTGGATACCTGTCCAGTATGGTTCGCCATTAACCCAGAAGTTTTGAGCAAATCCACCGTCTTCCTGTTGACTGGTGGCGAGATAAATTAGCGATCGCACTGCTGTATCTGTTTCTCCAGCTGCCACTAAACCTGCTACACTGCTCACCATGTCCCGCGTCCAGACTAGGTGATATCCGCCTTGGTCTTGGTCATCTTTAGCTTCACCCCAAGGAATGGCCAGAGATGCAATTAAAGCACCAGGATAAGTTTTATCTTCATGTGCCAACAATAAACTAACGCTGTTGTGATACAACTTCCCATCGTCATAAGAAATATTTTCTAATGGTTTGATATCGTTGCGCGATCGCTTCCACTGTTCGTTATATTGCTGCTTCTGCTGTGGGAAAGGTAGATTCAACGATTGAAATAATGTGGAAATTGCATTGTGCAGTGTTGTACCAAATGCCAACCCTAAAGTAAACTCGTCACTCTGCTCTAAATTTAGTTTTCCCATCAGAGCTAAGTTACCATCCACAGCACTATCAAATTGCCAATCCATCTGGAAATTATCAGCTAAATCTGTCCAACCATCACTTTGACCCACATAGCCGCAGGAAAGGCACGTGAATGGAATTGTTGCACCTAGCGCCAGCCAAGTTCCTTTTTTTTTCTGCTACCAGAATCTGTTGTCCAGATACTTCTACTATGTACCCATTATTACCTTTACCGCCAACTTCCAGATGTGGCGCACACAAAGCGTATAAATCAAGTTGAGAAATCAACTCACGCTCTCCTTGAATTTTTGTGTGCTGTAATATACAGGATAAATGTGGGTCAGAAATGACTTCTTTGATAATGGTATAACGCCCTTGGGGATCGGCATTGGTGATGCGGTAACCTAAACCATGAGTCCACAGGTGTTCTACTTTTGATTGCAGATGGCGTTTTTTCTTCGTGAAAAAAGCTTTTGCCGTCAGAAATGAGATATTGCAAATCCCGAATTTGGGGTCTGTCTACTGTCGGATAGTAAACTTCAGTTACAATCCCATTCCAGACAGTAAACCACACGCGACTAGAGGTAGAGTAAGCTGTTCCGACTGCATCCTTATTAGCATGAGTCCATCGTGGCTCAATCCCTGGTGAGCCAAAAGCCTGTGCTTGACTAAGAATTTTCATGATTTAGCTTTGAGTAGCTTTTTGGTGATTTTTGGATTCTGTTGCTAATGTTTTCCAAGCGAATCGAGCCAATCCTGTGAGCAGATTCCAGTTATTGAGTTTGCTGCTGCGATTTACAGTTTGATGTAACTGTCGTGATACTTCTTGATTAATATCTGACTCGGTGATTCTGTGATCTTGAGAATCTTGCTGAGATTGATGTCCTAAATAAGCCCCCAGTGCGACTAAAGCCACACCAGCACCCAAGCCTAAAACCAGCCAATCTTGATTTTCTGTTGCCCAAAGTTGGGCGCTGTAGTTTTGTGCTTGGTCATCAAATCTACCATGAGCGCCGCGATCGCCTGGTAGAGGTTCCCACAAATTACTCAGACGATTCTCATTTTCTGGTTGCTCTGTCTGCTGGCTCTTGTATCCAGTTTTACCAAGATAATGGTCTAAAATTCCCGGTACGACTTTATTCCCTAAGATAGCCTCCACTGTGGAACTACCTACATAAAGTTCGCGGCGTTTGTGAGTTGCTGCCCAAACAATTGCCTCTGCTGCCACTTCTGGTTGGAAAATTGGCGGTACTGGCTGGGATTTATGGGTCATATTGTTCTTAATCCAGTCAAACTGCGGCGTATTCACGGCTGGCATTTGCACCATTGTGATGTGAACATTGCTACCGTCGTGATGCAGTTCGCAACGAATCGAGTCTGTGAAGCCGCGAATAGCAGCCTTGGCACCACAATAAGCTGATTGTAAGGGTATTGAGCGATAAGCCAAAGCAGAACCAACTTGGACAATCGTACCGCGCTCGCGTGGTTTCATCCGCCGCAAGGCTGCCATTGTGCCATGTACATACCCCAAATATGTCACTTCAGTGACGCGGCGAAATTCCTCTGGTGTGATCTCTAAAAATGGCGACAAAATTGATGTCATTGCATTATTCACCCAAATATCAATCGGGCCGAACTCCTTCTCTACCATCGCCGCCGCTATTTCTACTTGTGCAGGATCAGAAACATCTGTTGGCAAGACTAACGCTTTACCACCAGCCGCCTCAACTTCCTGTCGCGCTTTATTTAACCCATCAGAACTGCGAGCAATCAATCCAATATAAGCCCCACGTTTGGCAAATTCTCGGACTGTGGCTCTTCCAATACCGGCTGAGGCTCCGGTAATCACAACTACTTCAGGTTTTGATGTTTTCATAATCTACTTTCTTGGGAATCACAATTGTTTATAGTGTTTTCTGTTGATACCAAATTTCTGCAAGCTTGTACTAAATAATTACTTGTGTTGCGTAGAAGGTAATTTGACAGATTATTGAGAAGATTTACGAGTGGCTGATAAAGATTTAGCTTCAATAAAAATTTGTTTAATTTCAGGATGTTTTTTCCTTATTTTTGATTCTAAACTGTCTACAGTTGATGCTATTTCCTCACCTGTAAGATTTCGAGAGAATTGAATCTCTAAGTTAAGTAATACTTCCTGTGGAGCAAGCTGCATTGTAAGTATACGCAAAACTTCTTGGACTTTTGGCTCTGTTTTAGATAGAGAACGAATATTGGCAATAGTTTGAGGATTAGCACTTTCACCAACTAATAATCCTTTACTTTCTGTTGCTAGTAAAACTGCAACTACAGCTAAGATAATGCCAATAATAATTGAGGCAATACCATCAAAATAAACATTGTTAAACCAATGTCCTAAGAAAATGCCCAATAAAGCAACCAGTAAACCTAAAATTGCTGCTGAATCCTCAAATAATACTGTAAATACAGTAGGGTCTTTACTGGTTTTAATTGCTTGCCAAAAGCTTTGATTACCTTTGGTTGGCAGAAACTCTTTTAAAGCCACAGTCCAAGAATATCCCTCAAAGAATATTGCTACAACCAGCACAATATAATTCCACATTGGGTCTTCTAAAGGACTGGGGTTAATTAAATGAGTAATGCCTTCATAAATAGACATTCCACCACCAATGGCAAAAATAAAGATAGCAACAATGAAAGTCCAAAAGTAAAGCTCTTGTCCATAACCAAAGGGATGACTATCATCTGCTGGTTTTTGACTTCTATGAATTCCCAGCAGCAGTAATAATTGATCGGCAGTATCTACGAGTGAATGAATACCCTCAGATATCATCGCTGAACTATTGGTAATGAAAGCAGCGATAAATTTAGTAATAGCGATCGCTAAATTAGCACCCATCGCCGCAAAAATAGTTTTTTTCGATGAATCTGAAGCCATTGTTTACTGTTCCCCGTCAATTACTTGTAGTTCGCCATCAGTATGAGTAACTTCCCATTTGGTTTGTTCTCCCTCACGCCAAAAACGTAATGACACTTTCGCGTCTCCCACACTCAAATTGAGCAATTCCAAATCTGGCAAGCATTCTGGTAAACTTGGCTGTACCTTTAATTTCCGTTGGGGTGCATCGGCTTCGAGTCCTAGTATGCTGCGAATCAGTAAGAAAATAGAACCAGCCGCCCAAGCTTGGGGTATATTTGCATCTGGATAAGGGACGGGAAAGTTATCATCTCGGCGTTCAATTCCGCCAAACAATTCTGGCATTCGTCCAGCTTGGAAATAACTAGCAGCCGCAAAAATTCCTTCAGCGATGTGGTTAGCTTCTTTGTGGTAGCCGTATCGCTTTAACCCAGCCGCAATAATTGAGTTGTCGTGCGGCCAAACACTCCCGCGTTGATAACTAATGGGGTTATAGCCTTGATTTTGCGATGAAAGAGTTCGTATACCCCAACCACACCACATATCTGCGTGAAAAAGTCGCTCTGCAAGTTTTTTCGCTCTTTCTGGGGGTACAATACCAGACCAGAGCAATTGACCAGGATTAGAGGCGATAGATTTAATTTGTTGTTTGTGGTTATCTAAACCAAGGCAGTAAAAGCCTTCATCTTCCATCCAAAAGCGATCGTTAAAGCGTTGATATAGTTCTGCTGCTTTTTGACGTAGCTTGTTTGCTTGTTCCTGTTCTCCCCACACTTCATAAATTAAAGCGGCTTTTAGCCAAGCATCGTAAACGTAACCTTGCACCTCACACAAAGCAATTGGCGGTTCAGCTAATTTGCCATTGGGATAAACTATTGAGTCTCCTGAATCTTTCCAGCCTTGATTACGTAATCCATGACTAGAAAGAGTTAAATATTCAACGAACCCATCATCATCAAAATCGCCATATTTATCAATCCAATTTAGGGCTTTTGCTAATGGCGATCGACACTCATCAAGCATACTGAGGTCAGCGTTCCAGTTGTAAGTCTCAGCTAAGGTAACAATCCACAAAATAGTAGTATCTACAGTACCGTAATAGGGATTGTATGGCAGTTGATTGAGTTTGGTTAATTCGTCACGCCGTAATTCATGCAGCATTTTGCCGGGTTGAGCATCGTGCCAGTCATCTAACTGTTTTGCTTGTAACTGCGCCAGCCTTAACAGCGTACCACGGGCAAATTCGTGATAAACCGCCATTGTTTGTAAGCTGGTAATTACAGAGTCACGACCAAAAACAGCCATAAACCAAGGAATACCAGCCGCAGGCATCCAAAATTGATGACTATTATCATCTACCTCAATCCGCAACGCTCCCATATCAACAAGCGCCTGCTGATAAAATCCTCTAATCTCAGCATTGGAAGATTGCAACTGTGTCGCATTAGTGAGAAATTCATCTCTTACCTTGCTGGCATTTGTAGTATGAGATACAGCACAGGTTTGCTGAGGTACGAGGATATCTCCATTGGCTAAGGCTGTAAAGTTAATACAGGTGTGCCAAGTCTTACCGGGATGAATCACCACATAAAACATCAAACGACCGTTGGCGTATCTTACTCCAGAAGTAGAACAAACTGGCTCAGTGACGATGCCTCGGACAAAAGAGCCACTACAATATTTAGTAGTTAAGACATGATCTTTCCATATTGTTTCCGTATTACCCCGCGTGACGATGTTCTTGGCTCTTACCTCAAAAATATCTGCAAAGTCAGAGCGAATCGCCAACATAAGTTGAAATTCAACTGGTTCTGAGTGATAGTTGGTGATGTCAATATCTTCGTGCATTCCTCCGATAATGTCGCGTCGAATGGTTACGAGCAAACTACCAGCAGGAAAGTTGCCATTAACTGTGGGGATTTGCGGATTGGTAAATTGATAAAGGGCAGTATGATGATCAAGATTGCTAGAAGCTAACAGCACCAATTGGTAGCGGTTGAGAGAAATTTCGTAGTAAGAAATGAGACGTGTATCCCGCACAAAGAAACCTTGTGCTTGATTATCATCAATGGAACCATCATTAGCTGTCACCAGAAATGAGGAACCATCGTTAATTGTGATTAAACCAGGATTGACAGTAACTTGGGTGGGCATAAGAGGAAGAAGGCAAAAGGCAGAAGGCAGGAGGCAGGAGGCAGGAGGTAATTGGTGATTGGTAAACTGTATTTTTCTTCCTCAGTCCCCAATCCCTAGTCCTTTTTTAGCCATTATTCGTAAAACCTGGATATAAAGTCATACCTCCATCTACAAACAAAGTTGTACCGTTAACATAATCAGAGTCATCAGAAGCTAACCAAACTGCGGCTTTGGCAATATCTTCTACTTCACCGACTCGTTTTGCTGGAATCAGCTGCAACAACTTTGCTTCATCTTGTGGAGTATCCCAAGCTGATTTATTGATAGGAGTTTTAATTGCCCCTGGTGCAATGCTATTCACACGAATTTTATGGGGAGCTAGTTCTTGGGCAATACTTTGCATCATCATATCAATACCGCCTTTACTAGTCGCATAGTTAACATGACCAGCCCAAGGAATTACCTGATGGACTGAACTCATACAGATAATCTTACCTGCGGCAGATGAAATCTGCGGTTGCACTCCTCGACGTAAGAATTCTTTAGCAGCTTCTCTAGCGCACAAAAATTGTCCTGTTAAGTTGACTCCAATAACTGTATTCCATTGATCGAGAGTCATATCGACAAAAGGTGAGTCTTTTTGCAGACCTGCATTGTTTACTAAGATGTCAATAGTGCCAAAGTTCTGGAGTGTTTGCTGAAACATTGCCTTAACTTGGTCTTCTTTACTGACATCAGCTTGAATGGCAAATGCTTCACCATTGTTTGCTCTAATATCATCAACTATTTTTTCAGCTTCTTCAGCTTCGGAATGATAGTTAATAGCTACTGCTGCACCTGATAAAGCCAAATAACGAGCTATAGCTTCACCAATGCCAGAACTAGCACCGGTGACAATTGCTTTTTGACCTTTGAGCAGGTAAGGAGAATAGCTCATAATTTAATTTTTCCTTTTAAATATATAAGGCTGTAGCTAATGCTAAAAAATATGCTTTGTCTTCGTTTTTTTCTTAAGAATTATCTATACAATCAAAGTTAAACTTAGAGACAATTTATGAAGTAAATCTGAAATAGTCTACTACGATAATTTTATTTTTATCTGAATGATTCTGGCATTACTTTAAAATTTTGGAGCCAGAATTGCCTCCAGCTATTGGGGGAATTAAGAGTTATTTCTAAAGGTTGAGAAAAATTTCATGGGCTTTTCATAATTATCTGAAATTAGGACAGCTATATATGATATGCAAGATTTTTTTAATAAAAATCAATAAATTATTTTTTGATAAATCATTCTAACGATAGTATTCATGGTTCTATTTCGTAGGTAAGAGTTAAGAATACTTTTGTGGAGAACAATTTTAAAGTTGAAACACAATTATGAACTGTGTTTTTTTAGATTACAGCGTCCAGCGATCGCCAGGAGAAAGCGATGTTCTCTCTGCCTCTGAATAGCGAAAATCTCCCATATCCTGACCCCATCCACCCGATTGTTGTCCATTTCGTGATTGCAATGGTGCTTTTCTCATTCATTTGCGATGTGCTGGGTTATTTCACCCACAACATACGTTTGTTTGAGGTCGCTTTTTGGAATATGTTTGTGGCAGCGATCGCAATTTTTGTTGCCATAATTTTTGGACAGTTTGAAGCAGGTTTGGCGCAAGTATATCCAGCAGTTGAGTCTACACTCAATTTTCACACTGTTATGGGTTGGTCATTGGGGGCAATTGTGGCCATAATTACAGCTTGGCGGTTTGCCATCCGCGATCGCAATCCTCTAAAAGTACCGCCTGCTTACCTAGGTGCGGCAACATTTTTGATTTGTCTAGTGTTCTTGCAAGTATATCTAGGCAGCAAACTATTTTGGGTGTATGGTTTGCACGTTGAACCTGTCGTAGAAGCCATGAAGCACGGAGTTTCCCCATGAACTCGCCCCTCATTGACTCTTTAGGATTGCGTTTAGGTGCGAATGGACTACCCTACGAAATTCCCATACACCCAAACTTGGTACATCTGACATTAGGCTTATTTATTATTGCCATCTTTTTTGATATAGCAGGTTCTATTTTTCCTATAGAAAGACCCATCTTTAAATTTTTGGGGCTTCCCGCCATTCGTGCTGGCTTTTTTGATGTTGGTTGGTACAACCTTTTAGGCGCATCTATTATCACCTTTTTTACTGTTGGATTTGGTTTTTTTGAACTACTACTAGCAAACCCACCAATAAATCAAAAAAGTGATTGGGGATTAACTGCCTCTTGGACAATGCTTTTACATGGTTTGGGTGGTGTTGTGTTGTTGGGGATGATTGTGGCGATGACTGTCTGGCGAGGTTTGCAACGCTATCATTGGCGCAAAAATGACTCTAGACAAGTGCAATGGGGTTACTTGTTAGTAGGATTGGCAATGCTAGGTATTTTATATGTCCACGGAACTTTAGGAGGACAATTAGGATCGGAATTTGGGGTTCATGTTACTGCTGCGAAATTACTCCAAGCGGGTGCTAAATAAGCTGTTCAGCATATAAGAAAGCAGATTGAGAGCGAAAGGGGGCAGGGAGCAGAGCGCAAGGGAGAGATTTTCATTCTCTTTCCGTGAATATAGTAAAATTTAAACGAAAATTAACCTAAACAGGCAATTATGCTGATTTTATGTGGAGATTTTTAGAATATTTATTAATAGCTGGTTATATTGTAGTTTTGCTTGTTGTCAGTCATTGGATTGGGGATCAAGCTTATTCTTGGATGCCGGTTGAGGCTACAGCAGAAGCCCAAAAGGTAGATAGGTTATTTAGTTTTTTAACTGCGATTGGTGCATTTATTATTCTTGGCCTTCTAGGTATGATGGTGTACTCAGTACTGTTCTTTCGCGCCCCTAAAAATGACTACAGCGAAGGACACCCATCCAGAGGTGATTTAAGACTGGAATTTTTATGGACTGTGACTCCCACCTTGTTAGTGTTGTGGCTGGCTTTCCAAAGTTTCAATATTTATCAGCAATTAGATATTCTCGGTTTGCAGCAAATTGTACATTTGCATACACCTCTAGAAGAACCAGTCTATGCTGAACTAAGTGATGACCAACCTAAACCGGCGGCTGAAACTATTGATGTTTTTGTAAAACAGTGGGATTGGTCTTTTCGCTATCCCAACAATATTACTAGTAATGAATTACACTTACCTGTCAATCGTCGGACTCGCCTGAATCTACACGCTAAAGACGTACTCCACAGTTTTTATGTCCCAGAGTTTCGCTTACAGCAGTATATTGTCCCTGGAAGGGACATTGATATTGTCGTTACACCCACTCGTATGGGGGAATATCAGCTGAAAGATGCTTTATTCAGCGGGACATACTTTGCTTTGATGACAGCCAAGGTTCAGATTGAATCTTTTGAGCAATATAACCAATGGCTAACCACCGCAGAAAACCAAACAATAGCCTGGGAAAATCAGGCAGTTGCCGAGTATAAACAACCACCAAAAACATTATTTAAGAGTAACTGGTACACTGTCGTACCTGAGCAGCCGGCGATCGCAGAAAAAAGGAAAGTAAGGAATGACACATGAATCTAGCGAAAACATAATTATCAATCGAGAACCGTCCAACGAGTTGGAGAATAACTGGCGACAATACCTCAGTTTCAGCACCGACCATAAGGTAATCGGTGTTCAGTACATGGTGACGACTTTTATCTTCTTCTTGATTGGCGGACTGTTGGCGATGCTAATTCGTGCTGAACTGATTACGCCGCCATCAAATGTAGTTGACCGTCCCTTGTATAACGGTTTGTTTACCTTGCACGGGACAATTATGATTTTCCTGTGGATTATCCCCTTTAATGCAGGTATATCTAATTACCTAGTGCCGCTGATGGTGGGAGCGCGGGATATGGCGTTTCCGCTTCTCAACGCCATCTCATTTTGGATGATTCCCCCCAGTGGGATTTTATTAATATCTAGTTTCTTGTTACCCAATGGAACAGCGCAATCTGGGTGGTGGTCTTATCCCCCGATTAGTTTGCAAATTCCCCCTGGTCAGCCAATTAATGGTGAATTTATTTGGATTGTCAGTATAGTTCTCATCGGCATCTCTTCAATTATGGGGGCTGTTAACTTTGTCACCACTATCTTTTGGATGCGTGCGCCAGGGATGACATTTTTCCGAATGCCTGTGTTTGTTTGGTCTGTTCTTAGCGCCCAGTTGTTGCAGCTAGTTAATCTGCCTTCTCTCACAGGGGCATTAATCTTACTTTTATTTGACCTCAGTTTGGGGACGCAATTCTTTAAACCCTTAGAAAATGGCGACCCAATTATTTATCAGCATTTATTCTGGTTCTATTCTCACCCCGCAGTTTACATCATGGCGCTCCCAGCCTTTGGTATTTTTGCCGAGGTTCTACCAGCCTTTTCCCGTAACCCTTTATTTGGCTATCGCTCATTAGCTATTGCTTCTTTAGGCATTGCTATAGTCAGCATCTTTGTTTGGGTGCATCACATGTTCACTAGTGCTACTCCAAGTTGGATGCGAATGTTATTTATGGTGACATCAATGTTGGTGGCTGTGCCTACCGGTGTCAAGGCATTTGGCTGGACAGCTACGATTTGGAAAAGTAAGCTGCACCTAGAAACACCAATGCTGTTTGCGATGGGTGGTGCAGCCATGTTTCTACTTGGTGGTGTCACTGGGGTGATGTTGGCAGCCGTACCGTTTGATATTCACGTCCACAATACTTACTTTATAGTGGGACACTTCCACTACATTGTCTTTAACACCATTACAATGGCCATCTTTGCTGCCATTTACTTTTGGTTTCCCAAGATAACTGGACGGATGTACGCTGAAGGCTGGGGAAAAATACATTTTTGGTTAACTTTTATCGGTGCTAACTTGACTTTTTTCCCGATGTTACCACTGGGTTTACAGGGAATGGTACGGCGAATTTCTTCCTATGAACCACGCTATCAAGGATGGAATATTGTTGCTAGTCTAGGGGGATTTTTGTTGGGAGTATCTATACTGCCTTTTATTGCCAATATGGTAGGTTCTTGTCTATATGGACAAAGAGCAAGTAACAATCCCTGGTTGGCTACAGGACTGGAATGGCAAACAACTTCACCACCACCGCGAGATAATTTTGAAGAAATTCCAGTTGTCAAAAGACCACCTTATGATTATGGCGATCCCAAATATTCAGTGATTGAACCACCTGATTATCATCAGCAAGAAAATCATAGTAGGTAATAAGTTACAGGTTACAGGGTGAAGTTTTGTTATATGTCGATTTTGACTACTAAGTTTCTACTCAGCACTCAGCACTCATAACTTTGCTAAGTACTAACACAGAATTAATTACACACATTCTCTTGCTGTTCCCTGTTCCCTGTTCCCTACCTCCACGAATGAATTTAATTTTGTGCAACTACTTATAAAAATCAGCCTATGAATCGTGGTGTTATTCATGTAGATGAAAGTCCTGTTCCTTTAGAAAGGTGGCGGCGTTTTCTACCCAATTGGCTCAAGCGTTATTTGCCAGTTCGCGGTGGTCGTTCTGAAGACCATCACGGTAAAGCAATTTTTGGGTTTACTGTATTTCTATTATCTGAAAGTATAGTTTTTTTGAGCTTTATTTTTACATACGTTGGTCTACGATTAACACATTCACGAAATTGGCTACCGCCTGGTGTTTCGGGGCCAGAATTGTCTACTTTTGTCATTATTAATACGGTAGTTTTACTCTCCAGTAGCTTTGTAATTCAACCAGCAGAAAATTCTCTCAAGCATGATCACATTCAGAAATTTCGTTGGCTATGGTTGATAACAATTTGTATGGGCAGTTATTTCTTAATCGGTCAAGGCATTGAGTGGAGCAAACTGGATTTTGGGTTAAGTACAGGACTAGTTGGTTCTACGTTTTATGTTTTAACAGGATTTCACGGTCTACACGTTCTGACTGGTGTGATTCTTCAAATCACTATGCTGGTTCGTTCTTTTATTCCAGGTAACTACGAAAAAGGTCACTTTGGCGTGAGTGCTGCTACTTTGTTTTGGCACTTTGTTGATATTATTTGGGTTTTTCTGTTCTCGCTTCTCTATCTTTGGCAAGCGTAAAACTTTAATTATGATTGAAGGCAATATCATTTATGAATACTTTTAGTCATACTCATACAGTCCAAGGACAAAAAATTAGAGCCATTGGCTTAACGGTCGTAAATTGCGATCGCTCTTTAAATTTTTACACGCAAGCCCTGGGTTTTGAACTTGTTTCTGATATCACTGTTGCACAAAAGGATTACAGCGATTTAGAAGGTGTGATTGATGCAGAAATTCGGATTGTAACTTTATGTTTAGGTGATGAAATCATTGAGTTGATGGAATATCGTAACATTGACTCTCGACCGATTCCTAGTGATTCTCGCAGCAATGATTTATGGTTTCAACATCTAGCGATTGTGGTGAGTGATATGGATAGGGCTTATGCTCATCTCAGTTCATTTCCGATTCAACCCATATCATCTGCACCGCAAACAATACCAGCCGATAATCAAGCCTCTGGTGGTGTTCGCGCTTTCAAGTTTAAAGACCCTGACGGACATGATTTAGAGTTAATTTGGTTTCCGTCTGATAAGGGACAAGATAAATGGCATCAAAATACGAATCGCTTGTTTTTGGGAATTGATCATAGTGCGATCGCAATTTCCCATACCGAACAAAGTCTACACTTTTACCGCGACCTTTTGGGAATGCAAGTTGATAGCCACAGCCTCAACTGGCGTGCAACTCAAGCGCGGATGGATAATTTACCAGGAGCCGAAGTCCAAATTACCGCACTCCGACCAACTCAAGGCGGTGTAGGAATTGAACTGCTAGATTATATTTTGCCGGGTAAAGGTCGTCCCATCCCAAGTGACTGGAAAAGTTGCGATGTTGCAAACGTGCAGATTCAGCTTGTTGTGAATGATCTTGAGTCGTTAGTCGATAAGTTACGGCGTAATCAAGTGCAATTTCTATCACCACAAATCATAGAGTTTAGGGATAGTTTATTGCCTTATAGACAAGGTTGCTTAGTTAAAGATCCTGATGGACACGCAATATTACTAATTACAGAATGAAGTGAACAAAATTAGCCTTGTCTCTCTTTTTAAGATGGTACGTAATGCCTTTTAGCTTGTCCATCTGACCAATTGTTGCTCCAAAACTTGTACAGAACCGATCGCTATTTGGATTAAAGGCCAGCCTACTAAACAGATAAAAGCTGCTCGTTGAGTAGTAATATCTAAACCTTGGCGTACTGCAACAATGATTGCCAACAAACTCCACACAGCTAAAATTAGCTCAATTGGTCGTCCGAGTAAGGGAATAAGAGTTAAAAAATTCAGTACTTGCGGTGCGTAGGCAAAGCCAGTGGGAATCAATAAGTCATTGTAGGTAGGATCGATTGCTTTGAGCCACTGCCCAATTTTCCATATTGTGAATGTCCAAAAATAGTATCCTGCAACAATAGCGATCGCATCAATCAAAAGACCCGTTAACAATACAAAAACAGTAGCTCGATTTATTAATAAAATTACGCCACTACCTATGGCATGAGAAACAGCCGCCAAAATTACAATACTCAGAGCTAATATCCGGTTACGCTTTGTATTACGAGCATTTTCATAAAAGTTGCTATCCAAAGCTAAAGCATACCGAAGTGTACTACACAAACTTGGCCTTGATTTTTTATTGCTGCTCATTTTTTCTAACTAATGAAAGATGACAAATTCCAAAAAGCATAATTTCATAAAAAGTAAGCAATTAAAAACAAAAGCTTAAAACTCAAGATTATTTTATTCCTGAACTAAGTAAATAAACACAATTAAATACAAAATGTTAAATTGTGAATCTTGACAGGCTGGTTATTATTTTCTGCCTTTAGCTTGAAAGTAGGAAGTGAATAATAGAGAATATTTTTATTTCATGTTTAGCTGATTTGAAAGTAGGTAAAAACTAATTTTATAAAAAAATGGTAAAAATTATATTATCATAATTTTCTTATAAATTATCAAAGATAATCATCTCAAATGCGTAAAATTGGCGGACATATACTGCTATGGTTCCAAAATGGAACATTAAAACTGTTAGTTTTGGCAGGGATAATACTTTTGACTTGGGGAACTTTTGCTCCTGTAGGAACCCTAGTATGGTGGTTGAGACAAAATTCTGAAAATTTGGGGATGAAGAAAAATCTCACGAAAAATGTCCCCAGAGATAGCAGTAAATTAAAAGTTGCCAAATCGAGAAATATTGATTGCTATATAGTTTTTTTACCAGGAGTGGGAGATTTTTCTGCGAATCAATTAACTTCGGGTGAAGAATTTTTCTTAAATAAATTAGAGCAAATTCATCCTAATTGTGTAGCAGTGCGAGATGTGTTTCCTTACTCTGCTGCTAACGAAAGTTTGGGAGGAAGAAGGTTATTAGCGCCGCTGTGGAGTGCTGCGGAAAAATCAGATGGTTGGTTATCAAATACAGATGTTTTAATTAAAATTCGTAATCTTTGGCGGTTTGCTATTTCTGCTGATAACCGTTATGGACATATTTATAACTTGGGAATTGCAAATGCGATCGTTGATCGGATGAATGCTGTCTATCCTGTACCACAAAATCCCCAACAAAAAATCAAGCTGATTTTAGTTGGAACTAGTGGCGGAGTGCAAGTTGCTCTTGGTGCAGCTACTTATCTTGACCAATGGTTAAATGCTCAATTAATTGTTGTTTCTATTGGTGGTGATTTTGATGGCGAAAATGGCTTTGATAAAGTTGATTATATGTACCAACTTGTCGGTAGCCGAGACTGGATTGAAGATATTAGTCAGATTGTATTTGCTTCACGTTGGCCAATCACAGTAGGTTCACCTTTTAATCAAGCTCGTCGTCAAGGACGTTATCAGGTTTTGCAGACAGGCCCTCATGCTCATAGCGGTTCTCAAGGTTATTTTGGCACAACAACAATCGGACAAACCCAAACAACTTATGTAGAATTAACACTCCGAAAAGTAAATCAACTACCAATCTGGTCTAATCAAAATTCACAGCAATCTCAGCGCCGCTAATCAAAATATTTGTATTGATAATACTTATGTTTTTACAGAAATATCAACCACAAGATTTTGATATTTTCAGTCTTTAGCTAGAGTATTATTAATACTATCTGTAGATTAAATTATTTATAATTTAATCTATTGTATGTTTTAAACAGTATCTAAAAAATAGAAGGTTAGATTTATTATTTATTAATGATTAGTGTCATTGCTATTATTTAATTATTATCTTCAAACAAATCTATTTTAATAAATATTAAAAATTATCAAAAATGGGAAATTTTAGGGATAGAGACAATGAATGCTCTCGATTAACTAGTGGCGCACCTTTGGCAGTAATTCTGGCAGCAGGACTCTACATTATATATCAACTTTTGCCAGTTTTAGAACTCATAGCTATTGCAGCATTAATTGCTTTAGTTTTACGAACATTATTACGCTTTTTACAAAAACTAGTTAAATCACAGGATGTTGCTGTTCTGCTATTAATTGGATTGATAATTGGCTTTGGTGTATTGCTGACTACTGTAGTCATACCTAATGTTACATTTCAGGTGCAAAATCTACTAACTACACTGCCAGCTTATCTCAATACATTGACAGGAGATGTTGAGCAATTGCGTCGCAAATTTACCTTTATTCCTGACATCTCCCTATCACTAATACAATTGCGAAATTTTATTAATCAATTACTAGGTGGAGTACCAATTTTTTTTGAGTCAAGCCTTCAACTTTACGCTGGAATTGGTGGCGACACTAATTTTAGCTCTATATATGGCTTACGATCCTAAATCTTTGGTGAATGGGATTTTACGATTAATTCCTCGCCGACATCACCAAAGGTTTACACGAGTCCTCAAGGCTTGCCAAGTCAGACTCCGTGGTTGGATTTTTGGCACAGGAATTGCCATGATATTTCTTGGTGTAGGAGCTGCCTTGGGACTTTGGATTTTGCAGATTCCGTCAGCTTTTGCCTTCGGTATTATTGCTAGCTTATTTGAAATTATTCCTTATTTTGGTTCTATTATTGGGACTTTTTTTACCAGCCTTAGTAGCACTAAGTATTTCACCAATAAAATTAGTATTTGTTCTCATACTATTTTTAGTTCTGAATCAGATAGATGCTCATATTGTGCAACCATTGGTAATGGGGCAGCAAGTTAATATACATCCTGTGATGGTAATTGTGACGTTTTTGGTGATGGGGAAATTATTCGGATTGATTGGTGTATTACTTGCAGTTCCAGCCGCCGCTATTATTGTGACACTCATCGATGAGTTCGCTCTTAAGTCTGAAACGGAAGTACCTCCTACATAAATCAATAATTTATCGTCCGAAAATTGCAGCATCTATGGAATAAGCACCAGGGCCTAAAACTGCGATCGCAATCAGCATGACACAATACATAAAGGCTTTTTCCCAACTTGGCGGTTCCGCTTTGCCGAGTGGGCCTTTATATTGGTCTTCGGGAATTAAGTAAGGATCTGTAGCGACAAACGGCTTACCTTGCATTAGATGTAACAAGATAGCAAACAACATCGAAGCCAAAATTGGCAAAGTTGCTAAAAGTGTGAGAAATCCTAAAATTAAGCACAATCCCCCACCCAACATCGTCCATGCAGAGATAAAGCAAAGAAACACGGGTGTATTGATAGAGTCAGCCCACCGACGCAGATGCAATACTTTGGGGTAGCCGTGAATTAAAAACAACCCACCAACACTAACTCTCAGTAGTAAAAGTATTAATCCAGCGAGTCCGCCAGGGTATGTATGAAGTAGAGAACTCACTAAATGAAAGCCCAAGAATGGATAGTTAACTACAGCTAACGCTACACCTGGTACAAATTGATATATCATAGCTGCACACCACGGGTTTTCAGGTTGATAGCATATAAAGATTTACCTGCTGTGATGAAGAGGCGATCGCGTTTTTGACCACCAAAAGTTAGGTTAGCGCAGGTTTCCGGTACTAGAATTTTGCCTAACAGCGTTCCATCCGGTGTATATACTTGCACGCTATCTTGAGAACTCGTAAAAATATTACCTGCTTCATCCACCCGCAATCCATCAGGTAATCCTGGCTCAATGGTGGCAAACACTCGGCCATTTTTGGTTTTTCGACCATTTACCATATCGTACACACGAATATGATGCGGCCCCTCTGGAATATTAAACGCAGCTGTATCAGAGACATACAAAAGGCTTTCATCAGGACTAAAAGCCAGTCCATTAGGGCGCACCATGTCTGTGACTACAGGATAAATCTCATCTGTTACTGGGTCAAAGCGATATACATAGCTTCCCGGTTGTTCTTGTTCACCGCCATAACCTTGATTCGGCTCGGTGATTCCATAAGGCGGGTCAGTAAACCAAATTGTACCGTCACTTTTGACGACTAAATCATTAGGACTGTTGAGGCGTTTACCATTGTAGCGATCGCATAAAACCTTCCATTCGCCATTGTGTTCGCGGCGAATGATGGCGCGTAAACCAGAGGAACAAGCAACTATCCGACCTTCCAAGTCGCGGTAATTACCGCTTTGGTAATCGGAGGGGTCACGCAGGATAGATACATGATCAGCAGCACTCCATCGCAGAAGTTGGTTTCCGTGTGCATCACTCCAAATCACACTGTCGTCTTCGGGGATGTAAACGGGGCCTTCACTGTGGACTGCACCGTTGGCTAGTTTTTGCAATGAAGCTTTGGTCGATACAATAGCTTGCAGGCGATCATCATAAATCTCTATAGTTTCAGCCATCAGATTCTCCCATTATCTAACTTAGCGGCTGACAAAAAATTGTAGGTCTAGGTTAATACTTGGCTCAAATCCCAAGTTTTTTGATTATTTAGAAAGATTGTTGTTTGTGAATAATTTAGGATGGACATATAAAGCTGTGCTAAATATTTTGCCAACAACTTTTGAATAAGAATTATTATTATTTCAATAACTGTTATTTACCTCAAACTACAGATATATATTTTGGTTTATCTTTGATTAAATATAAATTTTTAATTAAAGTTTTTACGATAAAAAATTTTCTCATTTAATTTATTAAAAATAATATAAAAAAATGTGAAAAAAAGATGAAAAAATTCCCATAACTTTAGGTAGATAAATTACTAAACCATTAGATAGAAGCAATAATAAAATTCTAGTTTTAGCCTAAGTATAGAAATCTATCTTTAGAGTTATTGGACTTTCTATAAGCAGAAAACCTGCGGAAATTAACTCGAAATAAGTATGCAATTATGACGAGAATTACAGAACATTACGACATTATTATTATCGGAACCGGAGCAGGGGGAGGAACATTAGCTCATCGTCTTGCACCTACAGGTAAAAAAAATTTTGGTTTTGGAACGAGGCGACTTTTTGCCGAGAGAAAAAGATAATTGGAATCCTCAAGAAGTTTATCAAAAACATCGTTACCACACTGATGAAGAATGGTATGACAAGGAGGGCAAAGCTTTTCAACCCCAGACAGGTTATTGGGTGGGTGGTAATACTAAACTTTATGGTGCAGCCTTAGTCAGATTACGAGAGCGAGATTTTGAAAAGGTAATTCACAAGGGAGGAATTTCGCCGGAATGGCCTTTGAAGTATCAAGATTTTGAGCCATATTACAGCCAAGCAGAAAAGCTATATGATGTGCATGGTCAAGCAGGAGAAGACCCCACTGAACCACCCCGCAGTGAGCCTTATCCTTATCCGCCTGTGAGTCATGAGCCTGATATGCAGTCTCTTGTTGATGGGATTCGTGAACTGGGTTATTATCCATTTCACTTACCATTAGGGTTAAAGCTGAATGAAAGCGATCGCACCAAAAGTCCTTGTATTCGTTGCGATACTTTTGATGGCTATCCTTGTCTGGTACAAGCCAAAGCTGATGCTGAGGTGAATGCTATTCGTCCGGCTCGTGAAAAGTATAGCAATTTCACCCTGAAAACCAATGCTAAAGTTGTGCGACTACATACCAGTGAGTCAGGACGAGAGGTAACAAGTGTAGAAACTGAAATTGCTGGAGAAAAACATTGGTTTGCTGGTGATATTGTGGTAATTGCCTGTGGTTCTGTCAATTCACCGACTTTGTTGTTACGTTCTGCTAACGATAAACATCCCAATGGATTAGCCAATAGTTCTGATCAGGTAGGGCGGAATTTCATGAAACAGTTGGAAACGGCTATAGTTTCCATCCACCTAGAGGTAAATCACGCCAACTTTCAAAAAACCATCGCTGTCAATGATTTTTACTGGGGAGAACCGGATTTTCCTTATCCGATGGGTATGGTGCAGAATACTGGTAATGTACTTGCAGATATGATTCCCGCCGAAGCACCGCCGTTGATGGCTCCCTTTGTGAAATTAATACCTCATTTTGAGCGCCATTTATTAGCAGAGAGGTCGGTTGGTTGGTGGTTGCAAACAGAAGATTTACCAGATCCCAATAATCGGATTCGGGTAGTGGGTGAAAAGATTCACGTTGACTATACATTAAATAATACCGAAGCCAGCGATCGCCTCATCCATCGTTGGACATCTGTACTCAAGTCAATTCCTCACTCGGCTAAACACGTCCTACCATTTAGTATTTATCCCCGCACTCATCTACCAGAACAAGCTGTAGCCCATCAATGCGGTAGTTGTCGATTTGGTACAGATCCTCAAACCTCAGTTCTTGACCTCAATTGTCGTACTCATGATATCGATAATCTCTATGTTGTCGATAGTAGTTTTTTCCCTTCCAATTCTGGTGCTAACCCCACACTCACAATTATGGCGAATGCCTTGCGCGTTGGCGATCATCTAGCTGAACGATTGAAGTGATATAGGATACAAAATAATGACAAACGAAGAACGACAAATTACACCCCAACAGCAATCTTCACAGAATGATTCACACACTACATCCCATCCTTTAGCTACAGGTTTAGGTGCTGTGGGTGGTGGTGTAGCCGGGGCTGCGATCGGTCGCTCAATTGGTGGTAAAGTAGGTGCAGCAATTGGTGGTGTTGCAGGTGCAATTACTGGATCAGTCGCAGGTAATAAATTAGCAGAATACGCAGGGGAATTTATTGAAGAGCTTCAACCAACAACTGGCTTGGGATTAGGCGCAGATCACAAGCCAGTTGAATTACCAAGTCATTACAGTTGGGAAGAACTCAAAGCACTATCAAAACCCCAAGGTGGAGCAATTCAACTTCAATCAAGCAATGTGTAGCAGTTTTATTTGATATGTGGACAAGGGAGACAAGGAGAAGCCACTGCGTGGGACAAGTTTCCTGGCTCCCTCAGTGGCGTGACAGGGTAGACAAGGGAGAGAGATATGTGCAACTTCACATTGAATTGATATTACACCCTTACACCCTCAAACCCCTACACCCATCCTTAACAGACAATCTTTGTGCGTCAGTCCGGTTAAGCTTTGACTCCTTGTGTTGGTGTTCTGATTTGTTCGATATCTTCTGCTGCTAATAACTCCCGAATTAGATGTGCTAAAGATTTCTGAACTAAACGTGTCCCGATTTGTTGACCTAAACGCTGTACACCAGGATTTACTAATAGTTGAGCCAACTGAGGAGCCATTTTTACAGGGTCAAAACCACGGGTTTCTTGCAGAATTTTCAAGATGTTTTTGATATGCTCTAAGGTCTGCTGTTGTTCGACTGTGGCTGCTGGTGTTTCGTTGACTGCTGTTAAACCTACCTGTTCGCGCAGTAAATAAGTGAAGTTGTGCAGCACATTTTTTCCTAAAGCGTTAACTCCGTTGACAAATTCATCTACTAATCTGTCACGAATAAATGCACCACGTTCAGAAGAGAGAAAATCTAAACCTTGATTTAACACTAAATTAAAGTCGTAATCTTCATTATTGCGGGCATTTCGTAACAGATTTTCTAAACGATTCCAACGGAATTTGCCCTCTTTAAACAGTAAATCTCGCAGTGATGTTCTCAGTTGTGGTGCGGGGTCGGTTAACAGGCGTTTAGAAACGTAAGGATAAGCTTCGCTGAGAACTTTGAAGTTAGGATCAATAAAGATTGCAATTCCTTCTAAAGTTACCAGAGAGCGAATAATTAAAGCGTAGTAAGGAGGAACGCGGAAGGGATATTCATACATCAAAGCTGAGAGTTCATCAGTGATGCTTTTGATGTTGAGTTCGGCGACACTTGCACCTTGAGCATCAGCAAATACTCTGGCAAATGCTGGGATAATTGGGGTTAAGTCTGTATCTGGTGTTAAAAAGTCTAGTTTGACGTAATCCTGCGCTAAACCTTCAAAATCACGGTTGACTACGTGAACGATCGCCTCAATTAAACCATATCTTTGGGGTGGTTTAATCTCGCTCATCATTCCAAAATCGAGATACGCTAATTTTCCATCGGGTGTGGCTAACAAGTTCCCTGGATGGGGGTCAGCGTGGAAAAATCCATGTTCTAAAAGTTGTCGCAGAGAACACTGCACCCCAACTTCGATTAAATAACGCGCATCTATCCCTTGAGCAGCAATTTCGGCTGTTTGGGTTAATTTTGTACCGTTAATCCATTCCATCGTCAGTACGCGACGATTGGTGTATTCCCAGTAAATTCTTGGTACGTATATGTCTTTAATATGACCATATAACTGAAAAAAAACGCTCGGCATTTTCACCTTCATGGATATAATCCATTTCTTCAAAAATGCGATCGCCTAATTCATCTAAAATCCCAACTAAATCACTCCGCACTCGTTTGACGTTTCTTTGTACCCAACCAGCGAGGCGGCGCAAAATATATAAGTCAATGGTAATTCTTTCTCTTAAATCAGGGCGTTGCACTTTGACAGCAACTTCTTCACCGGTTTTCAGTTTACCTTTATAAACTTGTCCCAAGGAAGCGGCGGCAATTGGCTGGGCTGATAATTCTACATAAATTTCTTCTGGTGGTGCGCCCAGTTCTTCTTCAATAAACTGGTAAGCAATTTCATTGGGGAAAGGTGGTAACTGGTCTTGTAGTCTGGTTAGTTCTTCTAAATATGTCGGCGGAACTAAATCAGGTCTAGTAGATAAGGCTTGACCAATTTTGATGTAAGCAGGCCCTAGTTTCGTTAACAATTCCCGTAACTGCACAGCGCGGCGACGGTCATTTTTGACGACAATTCCGCGTTTGCTGTCCCACCACAAACCTAAGAAAAAAGCCAAAGTCGGACGCAATACAGTAATAATTCGCTGTAAAACCTGTAGAGGTCGGCTTTGATAATGTTCCGCTATTTCTGCGGCGTTATATTTCACTGCTTCAGGTTCGGCACTTGGAATCAGCAGATTGGGCGATCGCACTACCAAAGCTTGTGTACCATTGTCTGATACTACTTCAGTCTTATATATTTCACCCTCAATCGTTTGGGAAGTTCGGGGAAGTGTCTTAACCATCATGAAGAAAGCCACCAGTCGAATGAAACTTGTTAAGTATTGTAACAATATGTTTAGCTGGCCACATCCCCAATTTTGGGGATCAGCTTTATTAGCATTTTCCGCATAATATTGCTGTGGCTACAAAGACTCAAAATATTTATTTACACCATCAGAGGCAAAGGCTAGGTTTGCTACACTGAAATGGACGTACTAGTTCCATTTTAAGTGCTGAGTAGAAAGTGCTGAGTCAAGACAGTGAGTGCTTACCGTACTCCCTATTCAAGATTCTTTTTTTAATAGCACACTCAGCACTCAGCACTAACGGGGGAGAAGCTTGATGTTGCTTGGTCTGCGAATTGAAAACTTTGCCCTGATTGACCAACTGGAACTAGAATTTGGCGTTGGGCTAAATGTTTTGACAGGTGAAACCGGCGCGGGAAAATCGATTATTTTAGATGCGATTGATGCAGCCTTGGGTGGTAAAGTCTCCAGTCGAGTTATCCGCACTGGAACAACCCGCGCAATGGTAGAAGCAACTTTTAAATCTCATCATGCCCTAGCTGCTTGGTTAACGGAACAGGAAATAGATTTAATTGATGATCACTCAGTAGTAATTAGTAGAGAAATTACCGCTACAGGTAGTAATGTCCGCAGCCGATCGCGAGTGAATGGTGTATTAGTAAATCGGCAAATCATGGTAGGATTGCGCGATCGCCTCGTGGAAATTACCGCCCAAGGTCAAACAGTCCAAGTCGGACAACCAGCCCAAGTCCGGGAATGGTTAGATGTGTATGGTGGCGATGGTTTAATTCAGCAGCGTCAAGTTATTGCTACAGCCTATAATGCTTACCAACAAGCCCATCTCGCCTTAGAAAAACGCCGCACATCTGAACGGGAACGTTTACAACAACTCGACTTGCTGACTTATCAAGTACAGGAGTTGTCAACAGCTAACCTCAGCGAACCGCAAGAATTAGAACAACTCACGCAAGAACGGGAACGCTTAAATCACGTCGTTGACTTGCAACAGATGAGTTACAAAATCTATCAAGCCTTGTATCAAAACGACGGTGATACACCAGCCGCAGCCGACTTACTGGGAGATAGTGAAACCACCTTAAACGATATGGTGGAATATGATAGCCAACTGCAATCATTATTAGAATTGGTCAGAGATGCTCAAACGGCAGTTGTAGAAGTTGGACGACAAATTAACGCTTATGGGGATAGTTTAGAAGCCGACCCCCAAAGACTGGAAGAAGTAGAAGAACGAATCCGAGAGTTAAAGCAAATTTGCCGCAAGTACGGGCCGACACTCACAGAAGCGATCGCTTACTATCAACGTATCCAACAAGAATTAGCCGAACTCAACGATAGTGAACAATCCATCGAAAGTTTAGAACAGCAAGAAAAAACTTGTTTTGATAAACTGACCCAAGCTTGTCAAAAATTAACTAAATTGCGCCGTCAAGCTGCGGATAATTTAGAATCGCGGTTGATTGCCGAACTGAAACCCCTAGCGATGGAAAAAGTACAATTCCAAGTGGAAATAGTACCCATCGTTCCCACTGCGGCGGGTGCAGATAAAATTACCTTTGTGTTTAGTCCCAACCCTGGCGAACCATTGCAACCATTAACCGAGATTGCTTCTGGTGGGGAAATGAGCCGCTTTTTACTAGCCTTGAAAGCTTGTTTTTCCCAAGCAGATTCCGCCGAGACATTGGTATTTGATGAAATTGATGTTGGTGTTTCTGGCAGAGTCGCCCAAGCGATCGCTGAAAAATTATACCAACTCGGTCAACATCATCAAGTACTCTGTGTGACGCACCAACCCTTAGTAGCAGCAATGGCTGACCGTCATTTTCGAGTGGATAAGCAAATTATCACCCAAGGCAAAGGTAAAAAAAGCAACAACGGCAGCACAGAACAGCGTACCGTTGTCAGAGTTACTTATTTAGATAACATCAATACTCGCAGAGAAGAACTAGCGCAGTTAGCTGGGGGTAAATCTGCAACAGATGCGATCGCATTTGCTGAATCTCTCTTATTACAAGCAGCCAACCACCGCCGCCGCGAAAGTTAACCATGAAATTTAACGCACCTTCATTTTCAGTAGACATCCTCTTAGATACAGGAGTGCTTGGTTTAGTTACTACTCTTTACTCTTTTTATCTTCATCCTCCAAACCTTTAACCTTTTGCAGCACAGGGATATATTGATTAATCAACCAAATCATCACCTCAATAGCTGAGTCTCCTTGCTGAATGCGGCTTTTAGCTTGAACACCTAACAGTAAAGTTTGCAAAACTAGTAAAATCACCATAACTTGGCGATAAAACTTCTGGCGACGACTTTGATGTTGCTGGCGTTGGATTTTCATTGATTTACCTCACCTCATGTACAAATCGAGGTTAAGGTTGGGATTTATTGACAAGTAAATCTTCCCAAGCACACTGCAAAGCTTTGTAGAATCAATACAAGATGCTTGGGAAAGATTTTGTGCTTGGGAAAGCCAAAAACTTTTTTGCTAACTCTTTTGGTTTTTGATGGCGAAACTCACATGGGGCGAAATCTTAGCTACGAGGCTGGTAAAGAAAATGCCAAGATATTGCTTAATGCTTTACTCTCCTTTGTTGAAGATGTGGGAGAATCAAGGGACATTAAAGCTGATTGGCAAGATGATCATCAGCTATGGGTAACGCATTCCACCTTAGAAGGACTGGCTAAACTAACAAGCAGTTTAGATATTGAGGCAATTCGGAATGCACTTAACTGTCTAAAAGCCTTAGATATTTTAGAAGACAAGCGCGAAGCCACTAACACTAAAACTAGAACTAACTCAAAAGTGTGGCGTTTCGCGGTAAAGTTTCCCAGCATCGACAAAGAAACAAACCTCAACTGGTTGTTTAAGTCAGACGGAGAATGGGATCAGCGTCGAGAAGCTAAAAAATCTAAATCTCGTAAAGTTTCCCAGTCGTCGGTTGCTAAATCTCAAAGTATTGACTGGCGCGAAGTTTGCACCACCATACTAAAAAATCAGCAGGAAGCAGCAAGACTCAGACGCAAGGCGACAGAACAAGGTTTTGAAGTTAACGTTTATGTTCCCTTGGGGTTGGTGGAACGCCAACAGCAGCAACGCCGACAGATAGATGAATGTCAAGACAGGGCGCAAATCTATGAGTTAACCCAAGAAGTTATAGTCAAAACCTATGAACATGACGCATTTTTGCAAGAAGTAATTACACAACAGCCAAGCGGCAATAATCAACATATTGCTATCATCGGTGAACCGGGAGCAGGTAAGACCACTTTATTAAGTACAATTGCTGCCTTTATTCACAACAAAACTCAAGATTTACCCATTTGTATTTCTCTCGCCAACTTACAGGGAAGAACTATTGAGGAATATTTACTCAAGCAATGGCTGACTGACGCAATGAAATTAGTTAAATCTGATGCTGTCGTCACGCCAGAAATTGAACGTCAATTACTTGAGTGTTTTGCTAAAGAGAGAGTTTGGCTACTGTTAGATGGTGTAGATGAGATGGGCGAAGATTCACCCGTGCAAGCATTAACCAAAATTAATCGAGAACTGACAGCATCACTGAGACAGGCGCGAGTGGTTTTAACTTGTCGGTTAAATGTTTGGGATGCTCAGGTTAATAATACACTTACAGGATTTGATACTTATAAAACTCAAGAGTTTAAACCAGAACAAATTGATGAATTTATTCAACAGTGGTTTGAGCGTGCTGGCAATTTAGCGAAAGGGAAGACACTACAGGATAAGTTAAAAGCAACTCAACATGAAAATATTCGTAATTTAGTAACAAATCCTCTGCGGTTGTCGCTGTTGTGTCAGACATTCTATTTGGATAAGCAAGGAGAATTACCAGAAACGAAAGCAGCACTTTATCAGAGATTTACCCGCTATTTTTATGAATGGAAATCAGAGTTATTTCCTGAGTTGTGTAACTCTGATGATTTAAAAGATGAATTACACCGCGCTTTAAGCAAATTAGCTTTTGCAGGAATTAACAGTCCGGCGCGGTTTCGCTTGCGGCGGAGTTTAGCACGTCAAGAAATGGGCGAGAGATTATTTAAACTAGCTGAGAAAGTTGGTTGGTTGAATTTAGTAGATAGATTAGCTGTAGATGATGAAGAAGTTTATGCTTTCTTTCATCCTAACTTTCAAGAATATTTTGCTGCGTTAAATGTTGATGATTGGCATGAGTTTCTGAATCATATTCCTGAGAATCCAACACAAGGAATTTATCGCATTTTTGAACCACAGTGGCGAGAGGTAATTTTGCTGTGGTTGGGTAGGGAGGATATACAAACAACATTAAAAGAGCAATTTTTGAATGATTTGCTAAATTTTCAAGATTATTGTGGAGATTTTTACTATTTCAAGGCATATTTTTTGGCAGCAGAGTGTATTATGGAATTGAGATATTATTTAGACATTGAACCTAAAAAAATAATATTAAAAGTTATTAAATACGCGTTTGGTTATTTTGATAAGCAGCAGTTAAAATGGTGCTTTTTTGTCCAACCAATTTCTCATGAAGCTAGAAAGATAATACAAAAGAAACTAGAAGTACAAAAAATAAAGAGTTATTTACTCCAATTGCTTGATAATTGTTCAGATTCTAATGTGCGTTGGGATATTGCTAATACTTTAGATAAAATTGGAGTTAGTAACAAAAAAATAAAAGCAATTCTTACTGCTGGAGTGACTTCAAAGCTGAAACCACATGTAAGTGAATCTGTTAAGCAATTAATAAATATAATTAAATTATCAAGTAATAGTAAGCCTTCACATACAACAGATTTATTATTAAATGATAGTCAAAACTTGGAATTATTTGACTCTTTTTTACTGGGAGATAGCGAATTAATAGAGCAAGTTCAGAATTCTGAAGATTGGTTTGTAATTGTAAGAGCTACTGAAAATCTACAAAATATACTAAAAATTAGTCAATTAGTGGAGATTGTTAAAACTTTTAAACCTTATCTGTTAGAATTACATGAATATTTGTCAGACGAAGTAGAAAATAAGCATTTTCGATATCAATACATTTATGAAATTGTTTGGCACTGCGCCCAAAATATGACTTACCCAGATTTCTATAACGCATGGCATTGGGAAAAGCATAAACCAGTAACTCTCAACCAACCTAACCTACCCCAACGCTTGCAAACTGCAATTAAAAATGACCCTCACCTTAGCCAAAGCATTCACTTAATCTATATCGACACCAGCAAATTCATCGAACCAGATAACTCAGCAGCCGAAATTTATGCCGAAATGGTTAGCCAAGGTTGTCCAGAACGTACTTCTGGCGAACCAAACAATATGTCAGGTTTAAAAGTTTACTTCAAATTACTAAAAACTGACAAACGAGTAGTTTTAGTATTTTACCCAGGCGCAACTAATCCTACAGATGAGGCGACATACAGCAAAGCATTTCTCAACGCCATCAGCAAATTTGAGGGTACAATTTGTTTGATTAGCGACCCCATACCAAACTACAACACCCTCAAAGTCTTTACACCCCACCAATCAGTTGATGAAATTTTAGAATGGTTGCGCGTTAGTTGATGATATTTGTTCGTTAGTCACGACAGCATGTTGTGTCGTTAGATCATAAACCTCTGTCCTTACGACAGAATGTTGTGTCCTTAGATCATAAACCTCTGTCCCTACGACAGAATGTTGTGTCCTTAGATCATAAACTTCTGTTCTTACGACAGAATGTTGTGTCGTTAGATCACTAATACCAATTCACGAAATTACTGATACAAATCACTTCCTCTGCAACTCTGCTTCCGGTCGCCGAGCGAAGTCGAGGTGCTGCTTTCATATCTGTATCATTTTTAAAGTGAAATGGTATAACTTCTGATATCATTTCCGCCTAATTATACCAATTCACAATTCGGAATTCGCAATTCGCAATTGATAAATCCTGATTTGACAAGGGTTTCTGGGTTTGGATCTGTATCAGAATTTTAGTGAAATGGTATTAGAGGATGTCTGAAAACTTTTTCGTGTTGTATTAAAGACTTGTAGATCCCCCTAAATCCCCCTTAAAAAGGGGGACTTTAACTCTGGTTCCCCCCTTTTTAAGGGGGGCTAGGGGGGATCAAGTGCAATATTTAATACTTCTCAGACATCCTCTTAGTTATAATTCCCCCATCTGTGCAAAAACCTGAAAACTCTTTCTCTCCCTGCCCCCTACGGTTTCTTCATGATAAGCGGACATGATATGAGGGGTTTAGATGCTCATGTATCGGCAGGTTGACACATAATAATGATGATTTAGGTAAACCCGCCCCTACAAATTAAGAATTAGATTCACATCCTCCGGAAGATGCTGAATTATTTTGTATTTATAATTGTTCTTTGCAAAAGCAGTCAAACCCACTGATGAATCGGTTGACTAAACATTGGATTATTTACTTAATAGTTTTAGAATTTATACTTTGTTTAACAGTATTTACTCTACCTTCATTTTCATTTTATGCTCAACCAAAAAACCAATCAATGGTTACAGAAGTTCGAGGTGTTTGGTTAACTAACGTTGCTAGTGGTGTTTTATTTGTTCCTTGGGGAATTGATCGCGCTATTAATCAATTAGCGGCGTTGAATTTTAATACGATTTATCCTGTAGTGTGGAATCGGGGTAATACTTTTTATAAAAGCACTGTTGCTAAAAATACGATTGGGGAAGAAGCAGAACCAACACTGAATTTTATGCACGGTGGACAAGATGTTTTAGCCAAGATTATTAAACTTGCTAAACCCAAAGGTTTGACTGTAATTCCCTGGTTTGAATATGGTTTTATGACACCGCCAAATTCTGAGTTAGCCAAACGTTATCCTGATTGGTTAACAATTGGACAAGCAGGTGTAAATTCTGTCAAAGAAGTTTTGCCAGAAGATGCTAACAATGGGGTTGTAACTAAACAAGCTTGGCTAAATCCTCTAAATCCAGAAGTTCAAGATTTTATTTTAGAACTCATTTTAGAAGTGGTGAGTAATTACAATGTAAATGGTATTCAACTGGATGACCATTTTGGAATGCCAGTACAATTTGGTTACGATCGCTTCACTGTCGAACTCTACAAACAAGAACATCAAGGGAAAAATCCGCCTACTAACCCTTTTAACCCAGAATGGATGCGTTGGCGTGCTAACAAAATTACGGCATTCATGGGGAGAATCTATCGCAGCATCAAAGAAATTGAACCGAATGCAAAATTATCTCTGTCTCCCAATGCAAAAGCTTTTGCATATAAATATTATTTGCAAGATTGGGAAACTTGGGTAAAAAATGGTTGGGTGGATGAGTTGGTGTTGCAAGTATACCGTCATAACCAAAATAGTTTTAAAACTGAATTAGAACAACCAGCCATAAAATTAGCCCTCAGCAAAATTCCGGTTGTGATTGGTATCTCTACCGGGACTTTACGCAACCCGGTGAGAATTTCCCAAATTAAAGAACAAATTGATATGGTACGCGATCGCTCTTTTTCTGGTATCTCTTTTTTCTATTGGGAAAGTTTATGGGGTTACATCGCACCCGAAACACCCCAAAAGCGCCGCAAGGTGTTCCAAGAACTGTTTAACACCAAAGCCATCAGGCCATTTCCTATTGATGAAACAGGTAGTAGGTTGAGGTTGTGATTTGGGGGACAAGGGGGATGAGGGGTTTTTCGACTTAATAATATTTTTGTGACATTGGATTGACTAACAGAAATTATTCAAGATATTAATGGCAAGGGACTAATAATTAAGTAATACCAATTCTGTATGAAGATGCACAGAATCTTAAGAAACGAACCGCCAAGAACGCCAAGAATCTAGAGTTTCATTTAGTGCAGCTTCACATTAAATTGGTATAAGAGCAATCCTATTTCCACTGTTGAATTGAATTTTGTCCCACCACTTACAAATTTATCAAAATATTTTTGATGCAATCCCTCGCATTGAGAATGCCTGCACTTGCTGTTTTATTGGCTATCTTTTCCATTGATAGTGGGTTGATGAATTATCATCCCATACAAGGGCGAGTGTGGGCAGCAGAATTAATTGCTGATAACCAAGTTGTGGCTCAAATCCCGGAGGCGCAAAAACTGTTTGAGCAAGGTAATCAACAAATGGCGCGGAGTCAATTTGCTTCGGCATTACAGTCTTTTCAACAAGCATTAAATATTTATCAAGCAATTGGCGATCGCGCTCACACCGCCGCAGTTCTCAACAAATTAGGAGAAGTTTATCGCCATCAAGGACAAACTCAAACCGCCCTTCAACATCATCAACAAGCCTTAGCAATTACAAAGGAATTGAATAACCGCGCAGAGGAAGCCGCATCACTGCATCACATCGCCGCAGTTTACGCAACCCAAGGACAGTACAAAAATGCCCTGCAATTCTACCAGCAAGCTTTATCTATATGGCGTGAGGTAAAAGATAAATCTGGGGAAGCGATTACTTTGATTGGCTTGGGAAATACTTACGTCAGCTACATTAAATCGCAACTTTACTACCAGCAAATCAAAAAGCCGGAGGAAATTAAGTCTTACGCGGAGGTAAGAAAATATTACCAGCAAGCCTTAATGATTATGGGTGTTTTGGGCGATCGCGCGGGTGTTGGTTGGAGTCTCAACGGAATTGGGATGACTTACGCGACGTTAGATCAAAAAGAACAAGCTGTAAAATATTACGAACAAGCCTTAGCCCAGATGCGCCAAGCAGGCGATCGCATCGGCGAAGCTACAGTAATGTTGAATTTAAGCCAAGATTACAACTGGGGAATCGACAATCAACGGGAATATCGCCCGATTTCTCTGGATTTTTCCGAACCAGCTTTAGCTATCGTCCGCGAAATTGGCGATCGCCCGTTAACAGCAAAAATCCTGATTGCGATCGCCTCCACCTACAAAAATAAAGGAGAACAGCCGCAAATAGCCCTGGAGTATTATCAACAGGCTTTACCAATAGCGCGAGAAATTGGCGATCGCTCCCTGGAAGAGGAAATCCTAAATAATCTGGGCTATATTTACCATAGCCAAGGCTACCCACAAACAGCGCAGGAGTATGAAGAACAAGCTTTAGCCATCAGACAGGAAATGGGTGTTCATGTGGGGTGGACGACAAATATTGTCAAACAGGCAATTTTGGTGACTTACAACATACCCCAAAAAAGACCAACTTTAATTACACTCCTCACAGGGGAAGCACTCATTCACTACCGCAACGGGGAAGCTCACGCCAAGTTTGCAAGATACCCAGCCGCCTTGTCATCCTATCAGCAAGCTTTAGCGATCGTCCGTCAGCAAAAAAATCGCCCTTGGGAATGGGTAATTCTCAATCAAATGGGGACAATTTACGAAACTCTCGGACAGTTACAAGTAGCCTTAGATACCTATCAGCAAAGCTTGGCAATTCGTCGGGAAGTTGCTGAACAGTCAACAAAAACACCAATCCCCCATACAATTCGGGTAGCCTTTGGTACTGATGTTAACATTCATCGCCCAGTGGGAATCAAACTAGAAGATGGACTCAGCAACGGTTTGATTAAGGTAGGGGAAGGAAAACCCATCAAAACTGCCATCACGACTGTTGAATCCGCAGAAATAGCCGAGATAGAGAAACGCGGACAACGGCTAGAAGTGATTGCTGGGGTAGCTGGATGGCAAAACTTTGCTGAAAATGAGGAAGAAAATACCTTAGCGAATATTGCAGATATCTACAAAACTCTGGGACAGTACCAAACTGCCTTGCAATTCTACAAAGAAGCCTTGGCAATCATCAATGCAGAAATGTCCAGCCCAGAAAATGTCGAAGTTCGTTGGCGCAGAGAGGAATTGTCACCAGGAGATTATCGCCAGCAGGAACAGCGAATTAAAAGAAGCATGGGTGCAGTTTACGCCGCATTAGGACAGTATCAAACTGCCTTGGATTATTATCAGCAATCTCTGGCAATTGTGAACATGGAGAACAGCAGCCACAGGTTGGTTAATCAAAAACCGATACTGTTAAGCCAAATTGGGGAAATTTACACCAATTTAGGCCAGTATGAAGCAGCGTTGACAGCTTATCAGCAAGCATTAGCGATCGCTCGTGATCCTCAAACTCAAGATAACTATTTTGTACCAGAACAGCAAATCCGCCAATTTGGACAACAGGAATTATTTCGCTGGACAAAAATCCCCTTTGAAAAGCCAGATCAAGCCGCAATTCTCAACAGTATCGCTGCAATTTACGCCAAATTAGGACAGAATCAAACAGCGCAGGAGTATCGTGAGCAGGCAAACACATTACAGCGCGAAATTAGCAACCGTAATCTAGAAAATATTACTGGTCAAAAAGCAGTCTTAATTACGGAAGTTGGCAGGGATGCAGCGAAAAAAACCCTTGTGCAAGTACAGCCATTGGAAGGAGACGCGGTAGTTTTGTTTGCAAGGGCGAACAGTTACGCCACCCAAGGGCAATACCTCAAAACTCAGTACCAAGCTGCATTACAAGCTTACCAGCAAGCCTTAACAATTGTTCGCCAGCAAAAAAATCGCCCTTGGGAGGGGATAATTCTCACCCAGATGAGTGCAGTTTACAAACTATTAGGAGAAAATCAAGCCGCTACTCAAGTTGATCAACAAGCCTTGGCAATTAGACAGGAAATCGCAAAACAAAGTGAGAAAACAGCAACTCTTTTGAGTAAAACGCCGTTGAGTGGGGCTGTCTATGGCGAAGAGATCGAAATTCGCTTGCCATCTGGCAAAATTACAACTTTTAACCCCGCAGGTGGCGTGATTTTCTTCGCTCAAACACCAGAAAAATTGAAAGCTGATCAACTGTATGAAGCAGGTTTGCGGCAGTATATCAAAAGGGAATATGCCAGAGCCATCAAAACCTTTGAGACAGCTTTATTAATGTATCAACAAATAGAAGATAAAACAGGTACGGGCAGAACTTTGTTCCACCTGGGAGACGTTTACCATCACCAAAGAAATTATCAGCAGGCGTTGAAATATTATCAGCAAGCTTTGGCAATTCAACAAGAAATCGGCGATCGCGGTTGGGAAAAATCCAGCCTCAAAGTCATAGCAGCAATTTATACAAATCAAGCTGGTGAATTTTTGATAGTGGGTAAATATCAAGCAGCCTTAGAAAAATACCAGCAAGTCTTGGAGATTGCCAAAAAACTAGGTGATGAGCCAAGGCAATGGCGGACTTTCCATCAAATGGCAATCATTTACAGGAATTTAGGAGAGTATAAATTAGCTCTCGATTACTATCAAAAAGCCTTACCCATCCAGCAAGAAATTTTAGGCGACTGGGTAGGAATTGAATTTAATATGGGGCAGATTCATGAGGTGTTAGGACAATACGAACTGGCTTTAAAATCTTATCAGGAAGCCTTAAAAATCGCCAAAAGACCTGTACTGATTGACTCAGACGGGAAATGGATCGGAGATATTGACGGTGAAGTCAACGCCCTGAATGCGATCGGCAGTATTTATTCCAGACAAGAAAAGTATGAATTAGCATTAAATTTCCATCAGCAAGCCTTAACAGTGCTGGCAAAAATTAACAACAAAGAACTGCAAAATTTTCTCCAAGGAACAACATATTACAATATTGGGGTTGTTCATCTCAAACAAAGACAATATCAATTAGCTTTAGATTATTTGCAACCAGCTTTGACGATTTATCAACAATTAAAATTTAGGCGGACAGAGGGGATAACTCTCCACGCGATCGCCAAAGTTTATTTAGAGCAAGAAAAATATGAATTAGCCGGGAAATTATTACAGCAAAGTTTAGTGATTGCTCAGGAAATTGGCAACAAAGAAAGCGAAGGACATATCCTCAATACTATTGGTAACTTACTCGAAAAACAGAACCAACCAGAATTAGCAATTATCTTCTTCAAACAATCAGTAAATGTGCGAGAAGCAATTCGCAATAATATTCGAGAATTAAGCAAAGAACAACAGCAATCTTATACAGAAACCATTGCCAAAGATTATCGCCATTTAGCCGATATCCTACTGCAACGCAACCGAATTTTAGAAGCGCAACAAGTACTGGACTTGCTCAAAGTCCAAGAAATTGACGACTATCTGCGCGACGTGCGGGGGAGTGAAAAAACGGCGACTGGTGTTGTGGAACGTCCCCAAGAACGGCAAATACGAGAGGTGATGCAAGCGGAATTTGACCAAGCGATCGCCCTTGGTAGAGAACTCGCCCAACTGGAAAACATTAGTGTGAGCAGCCGCACCCCAGAGCAGAAACAGCGTATTTTAGAATTACGCAAAATCCAGCAGTCACTAGCCAAAGACTTTAACACCTTCCTAGATAGCCCGAAAGTGCGAGAATGGATTGCCCAACTCCAGCAAACCACCCAGGGGCAAAGTTTTAACTTGGAATCCTCCGCCAGTGCCTTACAAGATAACTTAAAAAAACTTCAGCAAGGCGCAGTTATACTTTATCCTCTAGTATTGAGCGATCGCTTAGAACTAGTTTTAGTCACCCCCTACGCACCGCCAATCCGCCGCACCGTGGCTGTCACCCAAGAAGAACTCAACCGAGCGATTGTGGAATTTCGCACCACTTTACCAAAACGTACCCCAAAAATCACAGTTCCCGCCCAAAAACTCTACGATTTGCTGATTAAACCCCTAGAAAATGACTTAGCGCAAGCTCAAGCTCAAACCATTATCTATGCTCCCGACGGACAACTGCGTTATATTCCCCTAGCCGCCCTTTATGACGGTGAAAAATGGTTAATCGAACGCTTCCAAATCAATAATATTACTGCCGTCAGCTTAACCGACCTCAACACCAAACCCCAAAATCAATTAAATGTCTTAGCGGCAGCCTTTACCCAAGGCAAATATAGTTTTCAGGTAGGATCTCAGCAGTTTGACTTTTCTGGTTTACCCTTTGCTGGTTTAGAAGTGGAAACACTCGCTCAAACCATTCCCAGCACCAAAAAATTATTAGACAAGCAATTCAATTCAGATATTGTGCTGGAAATGAATGATTACGCCGTCGTCCATTTAGCAACTCACGCCGCATTTACCACCGGACAACCAGAAGAATCATTTATTTTGTTAGGAAATGGCGATCGCGTCACCCTCCGAGATATCAAAAACTGGCGATTGCCAAACGTCGATTTAATCGTACTTTCAGCCTGTGAAACCGGATTAGGCGATCAATTTGGCAATGGTAGAGAAATTCTGGGTTTTGGCTACCAGATACAACAAACAGGCGCAAGAGCCGCGATCGCCTCTTTGTGGTCAGTAGATGATGGCGGTACACAAGTATTAATGAATGCTTTTTACAACATTCTTGCCCAAGGCAAAACAACCAAAGCCGCAGCCCTACGTCAAGCACAAATCGCCCTAATTACTGGCAAATACGGTAACTTAACACCACAGTTAAGCGAGCATCTCAGTCATCCTTTTTACTGGTCAGCCTTTATTTTGATTGGCAATGGCTTGTGAGCGAGGTTTTTAGCTATCTTGTAGTGAGTGCGATCGCCTGATATGTAGCGGTAGTCAGATATGTTAGGACAATTTGAAAACTGGAATGCCACGAACAGTAAGACTTTTCCTCCTGCCTTCTGCCTTCTGCCTCCTGCCTTCTGCTATATATGATGATTACTCATAACAATTAAACTTAAAAATTATCCCGTGGCAAAAGCAGCAGATACAGGCAGTAAAAGATTAATTAGCCTCGCGCCCGATGCTTGGGCGCAATGGGTAACACAACTTCCCGATGTCGTAGCTCAGGAAATTCTGAGTGCTGAGTTTCAATGGATTAGTCGGGAAACAGATGTGCTAATCAAAGCATACAGCGAAGCCTGTGGAGACTTTTTAATTCTCAATGAGTTGCAGTTGCGTTACCCAAAAAATATGCCTCTCCGGATGAGGGCTTATGCAGCCTTAGCAGAAGAAAAATATCAACTACCAATCTATCCAGTACTCATCAATATCTTGCCTCCTCCATCCACCATCACCGTTGTTAGTAGTTACCAATCCGAGTTTTTGGGACTAAGAGTAATTCAAGACTATCACGTGATTAACTTGTGGGAAGTAGACGCAGAGATTGTGTTTAGCCAACCATTACCCTCACTATTGCCATTTGTGCCGATTTTACGAGGTGGTGCAGAAACATCATTTGTACAACGTGCATTACAACAACTACGAACCTCAGAACAATTTAATCAGTTAGAACCATTGTTAGCATTTTTTGCTAGTTTTGTACTAGACATACCTTTAGTCCAACAAATTATGAGGTGGGATATGACAGTATTACGTGAATCACCTTGGTATCAAGAAATTCTTACAGAAGGACTACAAAAAGGAATACAACAAGGTGTACAGCAAGGACTACAACAAGGTGTACAGCAAGGACTACAGCAAGGACTACAGCAAGGTGCGAGAAGACAGTTAATACAGGTATTGCAACTGCGTTTCGGTGCAATTCCCCAAGAAGTACAAGACAGGCTGGAAGATCAGAGCATTGAACAACTAGAAAATTTAATGGCTGCGGCGATCGCTGTCAACTCTGTAGATGAATTTCTTCAGAACCTTCCTTAACAAACACTCTGCGGACTTCGGCGGTTAAACATCGGCAATTAACCGAGCTTTCCTGAGCAAAAATTTCAAAACTGTTTCTTTTTGGGAAATAATATCAGCTCTGCCTTGCATTCCTGGTTGAATATGACATAGATGCTGGTTTCTACCAAAACTAAAACTGTTGGGGATGATTGTCACCTCGTAAACAGCAGAAACAGGATTATTGGCAACAGTAGAAACAATTTGATTTCCTGAAGGTTTGATAGTATCTTCAGAAATTTGACTAACAACACCTTTAAGAGTACCGTAATCGGGATAAGGACAGGCAGACACCCGCATCTGGACTTCTTGATTTTTGGCTAATTTACTGACATCATCAGGGGCAACGGCAGCTTTGATGACTAAAGGAGCATTGCTAGGAACAATTTGAGCAATTTCCTCACCCTGACGCACTGATTGACCAGGATTTCGCAGATTGAGTTGCGTGAGAATCCCGGTTTCGCTGGCTGTAATTTTAGTTTGGCTGAGATCCATGATCACTTGTTGTAGTTCCCTAGTGTCGCGCTGGATCTGATTTTTCATTTGTAGTTGCTGTTGCAACAAAGCTTGCAATTCACGGTTGAGGGTAGCGAGAGTAGCTTGTCCACCAGCAATTTCTTGAGCAATCGTCTCTTGTGCGATCGCTACTTCAGCATCAATCGGATTGAGGGCTGCTTGAGCGCGGCGGAGTTTGGCTTGTTCAGCAATTACAGTTTGTTGTTGCTGGGCAATAATTTGCTTTTGTGCTTCTACCTCCGCTTGTCGCATCTCAATCGCTTGTTTTTGTTGAGCCACATCTAACTGCACTTCTTCTAATTGATTCAAAGACAAAACACCCGCTTGAACTATTTTTTGATAGCGATTGAGTTTAGCTTCCGCCGCACTCATGGCTATTTTTGTTGACTTCAACTGAGCATCAGCCGCACGTAATTCTATCTGGGCTTTGTACCATTCATTTTGCGCTCTGTTTAAATTCGCCTGGGCTGCTGCTACTTCTGCTTGGACGCTAATTTTCTGTTCTCGATAGTTGCGTTGAGCGCGATTGAATCCAGCTTGCGCCGAACTCACTAAACGGTTTTTGCGCTCAGTTTCTGCTTGAATTTGGCGATGGAGAGCTTGAATTTGAGCATCAATTTGTTGTAATTGTAATTGCGCCTGTTGGATGTTGCCTTGCAGTTGGCTTTTTTGAGTTTGCAGGCGGGAATCATCAATTGTCGCCAGCACATCTCCTTGATTCACTGCCTGATTTTCTTTAACCAAAACATTGGTTATCTGCCCATTCATCGCTGCTTGAACAAGCCGCAATTCTCCCGTAGGTCGGACGATCGCCTGTCCTGGCACAGTTATTCTATATTCGATGATCGAGGATAAAGCGATCGCTCCCCCCACCGCACTAACAAGTATCAAACTGCCGATTCTCACCCAATTACTCAACGGTGGCAGAAATTCATTTTTTTCCACTGGGGGCAAAGAGTCTGCATTAAACTGACTAAGCATAAAAGTATTTCTGATGAAGAGTGCTGAGTACGATAGAGATTAGCGAATGCTGCTGCGGAAACTTGCTTTCGGATAACAGTGACAAGAATTTTTGCTGACTGATAAATTCCCAGCATCAAGAAAATCTAAATGCTCACCAGCTTGATGACACAAAGCCTCTGGAGAACCTTGAATTTTTAATTTTCCTTGTTCCAACATCACAATCCAATCAGCTTGCTGAATAACCTTGGGACGGTGACTAATTAAAATAGTGGTTTGACCTTGACGGTGAGTTAGCAATTGATTTAATACTTGAGCTTCACTCACTGGGTCGAGTGCGCTAGTAGATTCATCTAAAATTAAAACTGGCGGGTTATTCACAATCGCTCTCGCAATAGCTAACCTCTGCCGTTGTCCACCAGAAAGATTTGCCCCAAATTCCCCTAATACTGTTTGATATTTATCGGGGAGATTGCTAATAAACTCATCAGCCCCAGCAATTTGACAAGCTTTGACAATCTGCTCAAAGCTAATGTGAGGTGAACCTAAACGAAAATTTTCCATAATTGACCGACTCCAAAAGTGTGCATCTTGCGGTACTAGCACCACTTGTTGGCGGAGACAGTCTAAAGAAAGATCCTCTAAATTATAAATACCAAAACGAATATTACCCGACTGGAGTTGATATAAACCTGCAATCAATTTTGCCAGAGTGCTTTTACCACAACCAGATTTACCAATCAAAGCAATTATCTGACCCCCAGGAATCGTCAGCGAGAAATCTTGCAGTAGTTCAACTCTACCAGGATGATGAAAGTTGAGGTTGGTACAAGTGATATCTGCATTACCAGGAATGTTTACCCAAGGCTTTTGATTGTGGTCTAAAATTTCTGGAGTCGCGTCAATAACTTCTGTGAGCCGTTGGGTAGCAGTTTTAGCACGGGTAAATTCATCAACAAAATCGATCGCAGTTTGAATAAAACTGGTAAAGTTGCCATTCATACTATTAAAAGCTAAGAGCATCCCAATTGATAATTCTTGCTGAATGACTAAACTGCTACCGAACCAAATTAAAGTAATACTGCCAACGCTAGATACTAAATTAGAAAATATACCGTTAACAATTCCAATTTGCATAGTACGGAAAGTCAAATTAGCAAGACGACTAAATCGACTTTGAAATTCTTCCCAGAATTGCGGAGCCGCAGTAGTAGTTTTTAGGGTAATAGCACCTTTAAATGTTTCTACCAAAACACCTTGATTTTCGGCAGATAAAACTAAAACACTGCGGATTTTTTGCTGTAATGTGGGCAAGAAAACCACGGTAGATAAGGTCATAACTAGCGCGATCGCTCCAGCCACAACTGTAAGTTTAATACTGTAAAACAGCATGAAACATAAAGATACTAAAGCAATAAAAAATTGGCTTGGTAGACTGACAACAAATTGCGAAATTAATTGGTTAATTTGTTGAATATCTTCTAGGCGACTGACAATTTCACCACTGCGTCGAGATTCATAGTAACTTAAAGGTAAGCGTAAAATCTGCCTGCCAAATTCTAAAATTAATCCTAGTTGTAACTGTTGCGAAAAATGGGCGACCAAATTTGATTGTGCTAATCGCAGACTACTACTAACTAAGTGCATCACAATCACAGCAATGGCAACACTAGTTAACAGTTGGGTATCTCCCCGCACCAGCACATCATCAGTGAGAATTTGCAACAAAAAGGGCGAAGCAAGGGAAAGTAAACCTAAAACCGAGTTGATTAATAAGGTTTGACTCAGAATGCCACGATAAGGGGCAACACGCCGCAAAAAAACGACCAAAACCGCCAATTTTCTCTGATTCATCTTCCTGGGTAAAAAAGCGCACTGGATCTGGTTCCAGCAGCAGCATAACTCCGTTTGTCCATGCCTCTAACAACCACTTTTTTTCTAGATAACGGATACCTGCACCTGGGTCAGCAACAACGTATTTATTACCTTGTTGTCCGTAGAAAACCACCCAATGATAGCCTTTCCAGTGGATAATCGCGGGTAAAGGAAGGGTGATTTCGTTGAAAGTCTCCAGAGGTACTTTGACAGCCCTTGCATTGAAACCCAGAATTTCTGCGCCTTGTTTCAATCCTAATAAAGTGCTTCCTCGCTGTCCTGTCCCGACAGCTTCCCGACAACGAGTCATGCTAAAGGTTTTACCATAATGTTTAGCTACTGTTGCAAGACTGGCAGCGCCGCAGTCTTCTTCGCTATGTTGTTGAATTAAGTGGTATTTCATGAATTAAACCGCCGATGTACGCCGATAAACGCCGATGGGATAGATGTGTTCTAAGTAATTTCACAAGATATTAGCCTTGGGTGCTTCTAGTCCCAAAACTGAAGGAACAATCTCTGGTGCAGCGAGGCGCAGTAATTCATAACCAATACCTGCTAGTCCCGTCATTAGTCCTGGTGTCTCAACTCCCAAAGGAACACCACATAGCCAGCCGTGTTGATTGATACCTTCAAGAATGGCAGCAGCAAAGCGATCGACTTGAGTTTTCCACTGCGAATCATCAAGAGTTAGACTGGCTTGCAACAGCAGTTCTAGATTGCCTAAATCTCCGTGACAGAGGGAATGATTGTGACCAAAACCCTGGGTTATGGTGGTTTTTAGGGCTGTATTAATTTCAAAACGGATTTCTGCATCATCAATGTATGGCAAAGAAAGTAATCGAGCCAAGCCAATGCCAGGTGCGCCATGACACCAGGCTGTCATACAAGTAAAACTATTGTCTTGATTTCCCGAAATTTTCTGGGAGAATTTGCGTAAATCAGGCCAATTCTCCACCTTCTGGCAGAAAAGACTGCGCTCATAGTTAATAGCTGCTAGTGCTGCTGTCCGAAAACGATATTCGCCAGTGAGCGCGGCGAGTTCTAGAAGTGTCCAAGCAATACCAGCATTACCATGAGAGAAGCCTGTTAAGGGTTTTTCTCCTATATGATGATTGACCCAACCAATGCCATATTTCATGGGTTGCGCTTTCGCAAGCAAGTGTTCTCCACATTTAATAGCAGCAGCAAGAGTGCGTGATGAAGGCTGGCATTGATATAAGCCGATTAAGCTGGCTAAATATCCCGCAGTACCACCAATAATGTCAAGCATTTCGTCTTGCTCAATCAAATCTGAGCAAAATTCAACTAACTTTTCAGCTTCAGCCAATAAGTCTGGTTTGTTCCACAATTTAGCCAGATGAGTGAAAGTGTAAATCATTCCTCCCCAGCCATTAAAGCCGCCAATTGATTTGAGGTATGCTTGTCCTTCTTCTATTTGCAGTTGCAGTGTTGTCAAAGCGGATTGTGCTAACTTGATGTACCGTTCCTCTCCTGTGACCGTTCCTAGATAAGCCAGGAAAAGTGCAATTCCCGACACTCCGTCGTAAACATCCATTCCCACTGGAGCGAGAGTCCAGCTACCTTTTTCGGTAACTGTGATACCAATCCAGGAGATATCAGTTTCACCATGAAATGCGAGTGTTTCTAAGCGATCGCCTATTGCCCGTGCTGCCGCTAATAGAGATATTGGATTTATGATTGTCTGAGGTTCTCTCAAGGAATAAGCTGGCCATCTTGATCCCTGGCGGTCTGCTCCCATCGTAGATGTCGCCAGAGAGGCGCGAATCACCCAAAGCTGCTTTTCTAAATCGGCGGAAGAAAGTTGTTGTGTGCGTTCTTGGACAAGAGTTGCACCCGATTTATCAAAATAGTTAACAATTCTTTCACCTGAACTAGTCCACAAATCGCGTGAATTGGGACTGGTGAGAAACATGGGAATGTCACCATTTTGTAAGTCATCGCGCTCAGTAGGGATAATCTTGATCAACTGGGGGTCAGTTTCAATTCCCGACCAGAGACGGTCAAATAGGCGATCGCGTTCCAGCGCATTCCGCAGCATATCAGGATGAAAGCCTTCATAAAGCAACAGGCTATAAGTTGATGTTGCTCGAATGACAATCCGCACTTCATCCTCAGCAAAGCGCGACAGTGGCCCCTGATCTGACAACAACTCATCACGGTGTTTCAGCAGTAACTGATAAATCTGCGTAAATCCCTGAACTATAGCATCTGCATAGTCCAGTAAATTAACATCCCTACCGTTCAAAATTGGTCTGTTATGTCTTTTTGGTATTTCTTGCTTTTGGCGAACTAAGTGCATCTCATCTGTCCCGACTCCTTCCCATTTAGGAACTTCATAGGGAATCATTTGTCCAGCCGACGCACCCAATCCACTAATATCAACCCCTTCTGATTCTGCGTTTGACCAAGTTCGATAAGGTAATAACCCCGTTGAAAAAACAGAGTTACTAAAAGTACTGATAACACGCTGTTTGGCTTTTGTCTCATCTAAACCACCAACACGTTGATGAAAAAGCGCCTCTAAGTCAAGCAAAATCGGGTGTTCACCAGCCGCAATGATATTCTCAGAGTGAAAATCAGTGGCTTCTAAGAGGTACAAGAGTGCGAGATAACCACCTTGTCTTTCATAAAAACGCCAAATTTCTTCTGTGGAAGAGCAACTTTTAGCACTCACAAATTCCACCCATCCATAAGTTCCACAGTCAAGTATTTTTAATGTTTGGAATGGTGGATGATCACCCCGTTGATTGAGCCAAGTGAGAAATTCTTGAAAATGAACATCAACAGCTAGTGATTTTGGCTTGTAAACTATCTGTAATCCTGAGCTAAATTTAGCAATCAAAACTGACCGCCCTTTTCGATGTTTGTCTCCTACATTGCCATCAATAGCAACCAGAACACCCAAATCATTATCAGGACTAAAAATTGTTTGAATTTTCTGCCAGTCGTTACACAAATGATGCAGAAATTCCAAACTAAAATTAACCCAATTATTGAGACAAATAGTAACTTGACGAGCAAGAATTGGATACTCTTGTAAGATGGCAAGAGCTACATCTGGTTGGCGTAGTTGCTCTACAAAACTGTTAAATCGTTCATCTGGGGTATTGCCTTTGAGCAGCCCGTTTAGGCGGGCAACATTGAGTTCTAATACCATCGTGCGGTTTAGTATTCTCAGCAATTGTGATGGTAAATATGTACAAAGAATATCTGCAATGTTTCCCCTATTAAAAGGAAGAAAAATTTCTGATTCAACAAGTTCTTGGACTTCGTGATTTACCCTCTCAAGTGCTTGGTGAATCAGTGGCTCAATTACATAGCAGAATCCAAACATCGCCTCTTTGTGGAATATCTGAGGCAGATGTCTTGATACTTCGCTATGAGAACTAGAAAATGCACTAATTAAGTCTGTTAACCATTTTGGGGTAACAGATTGACGTTGGCACACACTCTCAATTGATTCACCAAGCAGGTATAAAAATTCTTGCTCAGTTATCCCATCTATTTTTAAGCGTTGTTGAAAATAAGGTTCGATGGGTAATGGAAACTGTGATCGCCATTTTTGGATTCGCTGCTGGGCAAGTTTAGTATTAATTGTTGGTATCGCATATTTACAAGTATATAATGATGAAATACGTTCATTTAGAGTATTAGCAGAATACCAATTTGATGATTTAAAGAATGATTGATTCATAACTTTATAATAGGTAGCAAGATAATAATTTATGCTTGGAATTTGACGCACCCATAAATTAATATGGGCGCATTCTTATAGCCTATTCAGAAGTAGCTATGATTTAGTAGACTATGCAGAGTAGGTCTTGGGTCTTACCATTACAAGGCAAGTCACCTGTTGAGCAACAAACATCAATAGAAACAGTGATAGTTTGTTTTTTCAGACCAACTGTTCCTCCGGTGGCGAGTTGTTGATTACCACCTACAACAGTTTCCATGCTGGTATTTGTTAATTCGACCATTCCTGCTGGGTTTTGAGGTAATTGAGAACGTTGTTCATCACTCAAGCTATTGCGGTAGTCTTCATCTTTCCAAGCGCGAATAATGTCAAAGTTAGACATGATTTTTCTCCTTAATTTAAATGATGTAAATTGTTGAATGAACAAGGCAAAAGTAAAAAACTAAAAAGCAAAATAAAGAAAAAGAATAATTATCACTAAATTTATTGATGGTGATTATCTTTTTACTTTTTACTTCTTACTTTTTACTGCTTAAAAGAGTGTTTACTTAATGATGTGATGAGCGACAGTGAATTTAACTCGCTTCCTTTACATCGTTGCGTTTGAACCCTTTCATTAGAGTTAATGGGATAGGCTTTTTTGATTTATGTACTTATCCCTGATTAATAAATGTTTTTTTAGCCAATCAAACTGCTGAAATTCTTATCCTGACTGGTTTGTAGGGATTATTTTTATTGTTAACAATCCTTTACAAAGTGCTTTTCTCAACTGGAAGTGCATAAATTAGCAAATCCTATCCCAATAACCAAATCAAAGGGTTCAAACCCCAAATAACAATAACTAGTCAAAGGATTTCTTATGTTTATTTCAAAAAACTTCCTAGCAGCCGCCACCATTGCCGCGTCTTTAATTGTTCCTAGTGCTGCGTTAGCTAATGATCGGGATATAACAGCTACAACCATTCCCGCCACTGCTTGCCGTCCAAATAGTGACAGTGCGGATGCGTCAGTTGTCCTCTCTAATGGAGCTTATGTGTTTAATGGTTCTGCTACTGGTACAGTCACCCTTTACTGTCCACTGCCAATTAACGCTAACACAGTAGTCGATTTTTCTAACGACAACGATATCTCCAGATACCGAGTCTATTATCGAGATAGTGATGGAATTGGAACGGCATCGGAAATTAAGGTAAACCTTACCTATCGAGACGCTACTGGTTTAACGACAGTCGGCGGTACATGGAGTTCTAATGGGTTCAACATAATAGATAATACAACCCGATCTGTGGATCTGATCCACGATGTAGGTTTGGACAGACTTTACTCATTCGTGGTAACTATGCAGAGAACTAACACCACACAAAACCCTGCATTCAGTGGAATTGATTTCCCTGTTATCGCACCACTGTAGACGGTGAGTCTCAAAAGCTAATTATCAAGCTGATAAATTTGAGGGGAACAGGCTAAATCATCTGGCTAAAACCTGTAACCCTCATTCTTTCCATACTTCTTGAATGGTGACAATTTTGGTTGATATTGTCAGTTCATAATACTACTAATCACAAAATTGTTGCCTCTTTCATGAAAATAATATGGAAGAATAAAATCAAGTTCTCCTAAAAAAGTAACACTTACGCAAAAATCATCTGCAACTCTGATTTTTTGGTGTTGTGCTAGTTGCTGTGGCTTTGGCAACCAAAGTAATGCACTGGCTTTTCTGTGTTTAGTCTTCTGTCACTAGTGCGTAAGTTCTGAAAAGCTCTGTTAAACTAGCTTCTTGCCATCAAGGAGCAAGCTACTAAACATTAAGCGGAAAATCTCTGCAAATGAATGATCAATTCTGGACTTTGTATGACTTTACAGAAACTAGTGGTTATCCTCCCTTCAAACGGTTAATTCAAAATCGTTTGCGAGAGAGAATAGAAAAGCTGGTGCGGTTGCATCCCCAATGGAGTGAGAGCGACTATGTGGATTATTTTGTCACAATTCTCAATGATGATTCCCAACCGGAAACAGAGAAAAAGTTAGCTCACTGGCACTTATTAGCTTACTTCGATCGCGATCGCTGTTATCTCATTTGGCGCAATTGGTGTCGTTTGCCGTTTTACGCTGCTTATGCCGAAAATTTATATGCTTTGACTAACGAACACCTGTGTAACCGCGAAAAATTACAGCAATATTTCAACAAGTACAAAACTAATGACTATAGTGGTGCAAGTCTCAAAACCTATATCTTAGGGGTACTGAAAAATGTTACTCGTGAGCATATCAATTGGGAATCACCTTGGCATCTGTTGTGCAATGTTGATATTAATAGTCGCAGAAAATTGCAAACCGCAGCCGAACGCCTGAAAGCAGCATTGCAAAGTGCTGGTAAACAAGAACCAGAAATTTCCCAGTATCTTTTTGCTTGGCAATATTTTATTCCTGTTTACAAAAACAACCGTGTCTACCATCCTCAGAGAAAAGGCGGGGGAAAATGGCCAGAACCAGAATTTTCAGATTTTGTTCAAACGGCTAAAGATTATAACTCTCAGAGATTTCAACCAGGCGCACCCCTGCAAGTCGCCGTTGGTGCAGCCATCACACCAATCATGATTCAAAAATGGATGAATACCTGTATTGAAGCTTTACAGCAATCGGAGCAAATTAAGGAAGTGCCTTACGATGCTAATAGTAATGAACAGCCAGATACAGCCAGTTTCAACTTTTGGGAAGTCGGAGAAACAGAGGCAGAAAAAGCAGAATCTTTAGCAGCAGTAGACTTGATTTTACGTAGCGAACTTGAACTGATTGAGCAGAATTTAGCTAAAATTCGCAGCCAAATTCCCACATCTTACCGTCAGGCTGTGATGCCTTTATGCTATCCCCATCGCTTGGCGCTGCTAACTCAAGAACAGTTCGCTAGTAGAATGAACGTCCATCAAGGAACTGTCTCGCGCTATATTTCCAAGTATATAGAAACGCCATTATTAGAAAAGTTTCAGGAGCTAACCCGTGAACAATTTAATCCGGCAACTTATGTCAAAACATTTTTAACTGAAAAATTTAGTAATTTTAAACTATTAGCTAATCCTATTGCATCTCAATTAATTGCTGCAATCGCCGATTTAGAACCCGACTTACAACAGATTATCAAACTTAAATATGGTCAGCAACTCAATATTGTTGAGCTAACTAAAATTATTGCTCAGAATAAATCTCTCACTCAAGAAGAAGTAACACAAAAACTAATTATAGCTGAAGATGAATTACAGAGCAATTTCTTAAATATACTCAAGCAATGGCAAAATAACTATATCAAATCATGGCTGAAAAACTATTATCAAAATTTAATTCAAGCTGAATTATTAAAATCGTTTACCCAATTAGAATCACCATACCAAGAAATTTTATGGCAAAAATATGCTCAAAAAATCCTCAAATCCAATAGTGATTCTCAAACAATTACCACAGCTAAACAGCAGTTGCAGCGTTCTTTTATCCAGGGAATTGACAAGAGGTTTGGTATTTCTCTAAAAACAGAAATTCAACAAATTGGGAAAATAATTGAAGATTGGCTATCGACAAACTTTCTCTACCAAGAAATTCAGAGAACTTGAGGAAGGAAAATGCTGAATTTGCAAAAACTTGCCACGATTTATCCGAATCAGATATGCTTGCCGTTATCACCAAAACTGCAAGAAGAAGCTTGGCAGAAATCTCAAGCTCATACTAATGCCGCAGCTTGCTGTCAAGCTTATCTTAATTATCTGTGCTTAAAGTCTTTTGTACCTTGGTTAGAGGCGTGGTTAGCAGAAGAAGATGCTCACATTAACATCAACAATATTTTTTCTGCGAATGCTTGTAACTCTCTATGGGAATTTGTGAATGGAACTCCTATTGATTTAGGGGAAATTAGATTAGTTTTGATTCCCAGTGAAACGAGTGATTTAGAGGAATTTGTTGTTCCCGGCGAGTGGGTTGATATTCCTAGCTGGCGAAAAGATTATTATCTGGCTGTGCAGATTAATTTAGGTGAACCTGAGCAATCTTGGCTGCGGTTGTGGGGATATGTCAGCTATCAAAAACTGAAGAGTCGGGGGATATATGATCAGGGCGATCGCTCTTACTATATTAATCAGGCTGTCTTGACGGAAGATATCACACAATTGCTTCTCCTGCCCCAACCCAATTCTCGTCCCCAAACAGCAGCGCCACCGCAGTTATCGACAGAAGTAGTGGCAGATTTATGCACGCAAATCAGTAATCCTGATTTATATTCCCCTAGATTAGCGGTAACATTTGAACAATGGGCAGCATTGCTAGTCAATGAAGAGTTGCGGCAAAAGCTCTATGAGCAACGGTTATCACCGACGCATTTAGCTGTCGTCAACTTGCGCCAGTGGTTACAGAGGGCTGACAGCATAATTACAGAAATTTGGCAAGCTGTAGAGGCAGTTTTAACACCACCAGAGTTTATTGCTGTGCGGGGTGCGGAAGAGCAAGTTTCTGTGGAAGCGATCGCTCCAGTAATTCGCCTCCTCAAATCCAATCGCCCAGAAAAGGAACGCGCTCAAGCCGCCGGGGTGTTAGGACAAATTGGTGTCGGTCATCCAGAGGCGATCGCGGCGTTGGTAGAATTGTTACAAGTTGCTCAGGATGAAGAAACCCGTTGGGAAGCGGCTTTAAGTTTAGGCAAAATCGCCCCTGATCATCCCCAAGCCGGCATCAGTAAAGCCAGATTGATTGATTTGGGGCTGCAATTGGCGGGTTGTCAAATGGCGCTGATTGTCACTATTCGTCCCAAAACAGAATCAAAAATTGCAGTGCGGCTACAAGTACAGCCAATCAACCAGCAACATCAACTACCACCACATCTGACTCTCAGCGTGATTGCTGGCGGTGAAACTCGTTTGCAAGCAGAAACAAGAAGCGACGAACAAGGCGCAGGAAAAGATAAAATTCTGCAATTGGGTTTTAGTCCCCCATCAGGAACTCAATTCCAGGTGCGGATAACTTTGGATAAAGTCAGCGTGAGTGAGACTTTTATTGCGTGAACAAATTAGACGATATTATTGTGTTAATCTTTGCGTCTCTGCGTAAGACAAAAAATTAACCGGAAAGCAGCGATGGGCAGGGTAGCAGTTCTCAAAATTGGTAGGGGAGATTTTGCTCAAGGGTTTGAAGTATCCCTAGAACTGAGGGAAGATGGCGGTTCGCCTGTGGGGGAAATTGAAGGTAGACTGGGAGCTAATACGGAGATTGAAGGCTTGTATTTTTTGTGGCAACAATCTTTTCGGAATCTCACTAAGAGCGCCCGCCATGATGGTTGGGAAATTGAGGAAAGTTTACCGACGAACCGCGCTACTAGGGAAATTGCGGCTGACTGTTGGCAAAGAATGAGACAAGTAGAAACCAACCTCAACCAATGGTTGCAAGCATCGGGGGAAGTTGGTTGGCAAAAAATTCGGGAAAGGTTGAGTAAAGAGTTAGCTAGTCAACCGGAGACTCTGCGGTTAGCGATTAAAGCCAAGGAAGTAATGTTATGGAAATTACCTTGGCATACCTGGGATTTACTAGCGAGTTATCCAAATGTTGGTGTTAGCTACAGTCCGATAGAATATGAATCTTGGGAAATTCCGCAACAACAAACGCCACGCGATCGCGTCCGGTTACTGGCAATTTTTGGTGATCATCAACACCTAGATTTAGAAGTAGATCGTCAGGCGATCGCCAATCTTCCACAAACAGAATCAGTTTTTTGTCATCAACCCCAAGGGAGAGAATTAATTACCCAACTCCGAAATCCTCAAGGCTGGGATATTTTCTTTTTTGCTGGCCATAGTCAGACTATAGAACAAAGAGGACGCATTAGTCTTAGTAACAGAGAAAGCATCGAAACTGAGCAATTCAAACATGCTTTTCGAGAAGCGATGCAAAAAGGCTTAAAGATTGCTGTTTTTAACTCCTGTGAAGGTTTGGGACTAGCGCAGCAGTTAGCTGATTTACATGTCCCGGTGATCATTGTCATGCAAGAGATTGTCCCCGATGTCGTCGCCCAATCGTTTCTCAAAGAATTCTTGAAGGAATATGCGGTGGGACAAACTTTATATACTGCTGTGCGCCGCGCCCAAGAACGACTAGAGGAATTTACGGATTTACCGGGGGCGACTTGGCTACCGATGATTTACCAAAACCCCGCCCAAGTACCACCGACTTGGAAAGATTTGCGGCCGATGAGCCGTCCTCATTACCGCCGGCTGCTAGACTGGAAAGATTTGCCAGATATCTTGGTACGGAGTTTACTAGCGACTGGCTTAATCATGACATTGCGGTTTTTAGGTGGACTCCAGCCTCTAGAATTGTGGGCTTTTGATTTGTTTATGCGCCTACAACCAGATGGCGGAATTGATGAGCGTCTTTTGATTGTCAAAGTGACAGAACAAGATATTCAAGAGCAAGGGCGGTATCCTCTGAGCGATCGCGTAATTTTGCAAACTCTAGAGAAACTCCAAGCTTATCAACCTAGAGTTATTGGCTTAGATATTTACCGCGATTTACCAGTCGAACCCGGACACCGCGAACTAGCCGCCCACATCCCGAAAAACTCCCGGCTGGTAACGACTTGCGAAGTTAGCAAACCAGAGTTGAACACTGATAAATTTGGTGTTGCGCCTCCCCCTACTAGTCCGCCAACCAATGTGGGTTTTAGTGATTTAGTAGTGGAATCAGATGGCACAATCCGGCGTTCTTTGTTGCATATAGATCCAGGAGATTCCCGGTGTCAGTCTTCATTTGCCTTCAGTGCCGAATTAGCCCGGCGTTACCTCGATTTTGAAGGCATTAAACCACAAGCCACATTAGAGGGCAACTTACAGCTTGGCTCTACTGTTTTTCAGCCTTTGGAAAATCATACTGGTTTTTATCACAACATTGATCCGCGTGGTCATCAAGTTTTACTCAATTATCGTTCCTCGCAAAAAGTCGCTAGAGAAGTAACCTTAGCAGCAGTTCTCAACAATGATTTGCCGCCCCAATGGGTGAAAGATCGGATTATTTTGATTGGTGTGACAGCGTCCTCAATTGGTGATCGCTTTTTTACGCCCTTTGGTAAAGAAGTTGACAAAAAAAATGCCCGGTATCGTCATTCACGCCCAAATGGTGAGTCAAATGCTCAGTGTCGCGCAACAAGAACGCCCTTTACTCCGTTTTTGGCCCCAGGGTTGGGATGCGATTTGGATTTGGATTTGGTCACTGATTGGGGGTTTATGTGTTGGGAAATTGGACTCAGTTTTATATCGGCGTGTTGTAGCTGCGATCGCCATTGTTATTCTTGTTAGTCTGTGCTTTGGCTTCTTTTTGAGTGGTCTTTGTATCCCCCTCATACCATCAGTATTTGCTTTGGCGATCGCCTACGTGACCACAACTCGTTTCAAGCGTAGTTTAGGAGGGAAATCATGATCAGGTTGATAGGATTAGGTTTGGTATGGGTTTTAGCTATGAGTCAGGGAGAAGTTGATTCATCCCCTATCAAGCAGTCTCAGTCAACACCCGCTAGAATTTCGTCGGTAATTTTTAATCAACCACCCCTATCATCCAGAGGCGCACCGGGAAATCGCCAAGGTGGCGGAACTCGTGACGGTCGCAATTGCGCCGCTCTAGATATTCAAGAGCGTCTCACCGCTTTAGTACCGGCTGTAGAATCAGAACCAAAAATGAGCCATGTTTGGGGATTAACTGTTAGCGCCTCTCCGACACTCTGGTTTTATGTTCCTTACCAGGCCAAAGATATTCAGGGCGCTGAATTAGAATTATGGGACGAAACTAGCCGCGAACAGCGAAATTACAAGCAAATTTATCAAACAACTTTCACGGTTAAGCAAACACCAGGAGCGATCGCTCTCAGTCTGCCACCTACAGTTAAACTAGAACCGGATAAAAACTATCATTGGTATTTATCCTTAAATATCAATTGTCAGGGTGACAATGAATCAATCAATGTCAACGGCTGGATTCAACGAGTCAAATTTCAACATACTCCTTCCGTGAATCGCCAGCAAGTAATTTTGTATGCTCAAAATGGCATTTGGTACGATGCTTTAACCCAATTAGCCCAACTCCGCCGCCGCAATCCCCAAAGCAAAACTTTGATGCAAGATTGGCGGAAATTACTCGGTGATGTCGGTTTAAAAGAGATTGCTAATAAACCTATTGTTTCATGTTGTATGGCAGGAGGCAGGAGGTAGAAGGCAGGAGGTAAAAGATTTTGGATTGAATCTAAAATCTAAAATTGATATCTTGTCGGGCAAATCATTTATGACTCAACACATCTGTGCAGAAAGACAAAACTCTTTCTCCCTCTGTTTCCTGTTCCCTGTTCCCTTTTAACAATTTGAACTTTTTTGATTTTTCTCGCGCTGTATAGTAATCTCTACCGTGCTTTACTGGCGAGAAGTTCATGTTCTTCACATCTACTAAAACTCAATTTGGTTTTATCTTGCAGTGGGCGATCGCAACTTTGGGCGGTTTTTTGATCAGTTTGTGTTGGATTGAAGTCGGGGAAAAGCCAGATGTCGGGGTGGCGCAGGCTTCTTTGGGTGGTTTGGCGATCGCATTTCCCCAAAGTTTACTCATTCGCCATCAGATTTTATCTGGGCGCTGGGTGTTAGCGACTTTGTTGGCTTGGGTAATCATCACCGCTATCGGTGTGGGTGCTGTGGGTTGGATTGTTCCCAGTACACCAGCTTTACCCCTGAGAATATTTTGGGGAACAAATTTAGGTGCTGTTGCTGGTTTGATTATTGGTTCGGCACAGTGGACAGCTATTCCCAAGTCTGTAGCTGCGTCATGGCAATGGATATTTGTGAGTGCGATCGCTTGGGCGATGGCTGTACCCATTGGCGCAATTGTGGGAATAGTTTTACTCCGGTTGACACGGTTGTTTTTAGGTGAAGTTGTTGGTTTAGCTATTGCTTGGATTGTTGTCGCCATCTTCACAGGGATCAATGCTTACCGACTATTGTATTGAACAAGAACTCAGAATTCAGAAATCAGAATCAATTAACGACGACTCTGAATACCCTAGTTATTACAGAGACCGCTCAATTTTAAATTGAGCGGGATGTTTCATCTCTTATTCATCCCCGCCTTCCTACAGAATTGATACTGAATTCTGACTCCTGAATTCTTCAACATCACAACTACAGCCAAAATCATCATGCAATGTTTTGTTATTATGCTGTTAATAGCAGTACACATTAAAATAATGTTAAGAAATGTAATTTTTAGCAAATCTTGCTTTTGAGTATACTTAGATATATGCAACAATCTTAAATCATTCTTAATAAAAAATGACCAATAAATTTGCATCTGATTGCAAATGTACTCTTACCTTCAAGGAGATATATTTGTTGAGTTGACTGCTATTAAATTTCCGATATTTCTGATAAGAATAGAAAAAGATCCAAAAATCAGTTGAGCAAAGACCGACAATGCTTTGCTGTAAGTGCAAAAAATCATTTTTCATCACTTAGCATCATCAGGGGTTGCGCTTAGAGGAGTCATTAATAGCAGACAGGGACTCTCCCATGAATATAAATCCGGGTGAATCAACCGTTGAGTTGAAACAACAATTGCATTCTCAAATTCTCTTTGACCCAGAATTAGCGAAACACAGTGGTAGTGAACAGTTTTTACTGAGCATTTATAATTCTGTGCAGACATCTATATTTATCGTGGATGTGCTAGATGATGGAGATTTTCGCTACGTAGCCTTAAACCCCACCCATGAACGATGGATTGGCATTAGTTCTGAGAATCTGAAGGGAAAAAAACCAGAAGATATTCTCTCGCCTGATGATGCGGCAAATGTGCGTCAGCATTATGCTGACTGCGTGCGGTTTGGTAAAACCATTTCCTACGAACAATGCTTGCAATTTCAAGGAGTGGCGACTTGGTGGAGTACCACATTAACACCATTGCGAGATACAAACTTTCGCATTTATCGACTGATTGGCACAAGTAGTAATATCACTCCCGTGAAGCAGGTAGCCCAAGCAAAAGAAATTCAAACAGCGCAAGAACAACTCCTAGAAGCGATCGCCCAATGGATTCGAGAATCGTTAGACTTAGATACATTGCTGCATCAACTTGTCAAAGAAGTGCGGCATTGTTTGGGGTGCGATCGCATTTTAGTTTATGCCATGCAGCCTGATGAGACTGGCGTAGTCATTGCGGAATCGACAGTCACCGCCAATTCTTGTTTAGGGCAGAAATTCCCCGATCCTAGTTTGATTGGCAAATATCAAGAACGCAGTGGACGCGGTTGCATTCAAATTATTGAAGATATTTACACAGATGGATTACATCCTGACCAAATTAATTTACTGGAATCTTGGCCAGTCAGGGCAAATTTAGTTGTCCCCATTTGGTCACAACAAAAGCTTTGGGGGTTAATCACCGCCCAGCATTGTCATCAACCCCATCAATGGCAAGAAATCGAAATTGACTTACTCAAACAACTAGCCACCCAAATTGGCATAGCCGTCCACCAAGCCAAATTGCAAGAACAAGTACAGCATTTGCAAACCCAGCTAGAACTGCAAAAACAGCAAGCAAATAACTTTCAAACATTAGTGTGTCGCATTACCGAACAAATCCGCGACCATCAATCTGCAACCCAGGTAATGCAAACAGCCACTCAAGAACTAACTCAGTTATTCCAACTCCAGTCTTGTTACCTTGAAACTTACAATGCTGGTGGTAGTGAAACAACTGTTATCTATGAATACAGCACTAGCACCCCAGAATCTCAAGGATTAACCCGCCAAATTGCCGACTTGCCAGAAGTTTATCAACCATTGTTAGCCAAACAACATTGGCAATCTTTAGAAATCATTCCGGGATGGCACCCACAACTCAGGGTTATGACTCAGTTAGCTTGCCCAATTTTTGATAACCAAGGCATTTTGGGTAACTTATGGCTGCATCGACCAAGCCAAGAAATGTTTGATGAATTTGAAATCAGTTTAGTGCAGCAGGTAGCAAATGAATGTGCGATCGCCCTTCGCCAAGCCAAAACAGCATCCACCACTCAAGCCCAAATGCAAACATTAGAACAGCAAGAACGCCGCAAAAACGAATTCTTGCGAACCCTCTCCCACGAACTACGCACACCTATAACCAGCATTAGCCTTGCCGCCCAAACCCTCGAAAGTGTCCTCACCCCAGAAGGCATCTTAGATATCGAACTTGTCCCCCAACTATTGCAGATTTTGCAAAACGAATGTGGGCGAGAAAGTAAGTTAATCAACGATTTGATGCAGCTTTCTTATCTCGAAGCCGAACCAAATATAGCCACATTGATTACTATTGACTTACAAACATGGCTACCACCCATTGTTGAGTCATTTCGAGACATTTCCCATTGCCAAAAACAAAAACTATACCTCAATATTAATCATCAACTCCCACCCCTAGAAACAGACATCACCGATTTAGAACGCATAGTCACCGAACTTTTAAGCTATGCTTGCAAATACACCCCATCAGGCGAAGTCATCACCGTTTCGGCTGATTTGACAGTTGATGCAGTGCAACTCAAGATTCACAACTCCGGCTTAGAAATTCCCGCCAGTGAAATACCCCGAATTTTTGAACCGTTCCATCGCCTAATGAAAAATGACCCCTGGACGTATAGCGGTACAGGCTTAGAAATGGCTTTAGTGCAGAAAATGGTCAAGCATTTAGGCGGGTCAATTAATGTAGAGAGCGTAAATCACCAAACCACCTTCATCATTACATTGCCCAGATGAACTAGAATTTAGCAGTCAGAATGAGCCACTGACTTCTAAATTCTGTTAGATCAACTACGCTGTAACCCGCTTCCTGATTAACTTTACCTTGGCATCACACCACAAAAGCTGCTATAATCATTATGCAGTGGGGGTGACTAGCTCAACGGTAGAGCAGTAGACTCTTAATCTATTGGTTGCGGGTTCAAATCCCTCGTCACCCACTGCTTTGAGAATTTTCGATACTTGCGTTTGACTAAAACGTGACTAAATCAAGAGAATATCCCGCCTCAAAACCCTTGCTTTTAAGTCGTCTTGTTTATTTTAATTCCCAGTTTCTCCGGTTCTTGAGCGACCATCCCCCGAAACCTCCGCAGTTCATCCCAAGCCCTGGTGCTGATGTCGAGTGTCTTGCTGTGCTGATTGGCGTGGTAGTGAGTATTTTTGTAGCCAATATATCGGGCGATCGCGCTTAATATAACCTCTCGCTCATCGGCTGAGTTGCCGTGTAACAAGCTATCTCCAGCGTCTAAGCGCCGAGCGTAATCCATGATTTGTGCTTCAAGTGCGATCGGGATTCTGACGGTTTTAGTTTTGCCGTGCTTCCAACTGCTACTTATCTCCCAAGTGGTTGTTCTGCGTCCGCCGTGTTCAGACATAAAAACCCTACATTGCCGTGTAACAAGCATATTGTAGGGTATTCATGAGTGCTTTATCGCTAAACTTCTGACTAGAGTGAATCCCCAGAGAGTTACTCACTGCGATCGCGTTCTTGCTCTTCTCCAGGAACAATATTTGTTAACTGGTTCCCGTTGACTCTAAAATCCCAGGTTTCGCCGTTAACACCTTGAGGATGAATGTAGAACAACCAACCGCCATCTCGATGTTCTGCCCTCAGTGAAAAATCAATAGCTTTACCTTGGTGAAGGTTAAAATACTGCTCTAATGTGTGTTGAGTCATATATGTTAGAGAAAATTCAGGAATTTTTAAAATACTGGGAGTCTTTACCCTCAACGTTTATAACCTATTACGATGACTTGTATGGTTATCCTTGGGGACGACTACAGTTAGCAGGGATGTTGTGTTTAGGCTTTGCGTTTTACTTTGGTCTGATTAACCTAATTTTTCAGTTACCCTGAATCCCCAGAGGGTATCACTGGTCATTGCGGATTCTAAAATTCTGGTGCTTTTGCAAGAATCCCTGAAGATCCTTAATTTCAAATTTCAACTCTTTAAAGTAGTCCTCAGCCCTCTCGGCTTTATGGTCGATTCTTTCTTTGTTACCGTTAATAGCCAAAAGGGTCGCATCCTTGTAGTTGACATAATCCTGTAAGTGGATTTCAAACCTTTTCTCAATCGTGAAAATTTTCTCACTTAAAAGTTTGGTTTGATCCAACGCCTGAGAGTGAGAGTTTAAATCTTCTCTCAAATCTCGAACCTGATTAGTAATCGAATTAAATTTAGAAACGACTTTAACGGCTGTGCCTACCAACATCACAACGCTTACAGTTATCCCTAGAAAAATACTAGTTGATTCTAAAGTGACGTTCATGCCCTGCGGCTGAGGTGCGGCAGGATTAACTGCTATTACTAGTTTCATCGGGATTATTTATTAGTGGAATCTCTGGCGAGTTTATTTGAGCGTAAATAGCCTCAGCAATAGTTGAGAAGTTTAATAATAATTCTGAAGTAGTGGTGAATTTAATCATTCCTCCCGACTCATTATTAATAGTTGTGCCTTCTAGTGTCACCCAATCAATTCGCCAAAATATTTCTAAAACAAGTGTGTTTAAATCGCCTTCTGTAATGTCGCCTTGAATGCGCCAGATTCGGGGGATTTTTTGTATTTCTATGGTTTGAATTGTCATGGCTTTTTATAGAGCGAAAACCAACTACCAGAATCAATCGTAAAAGTAGCCCCATTATTTGTAGCTGTTGTAGTACGAATATCTATTGTGTCGTTGGCTGCAAGATTAAATAGAGTTACGGAGCCATGAACGGCTAAAGTAAAAGCGCCAGAGGTGGGCTGTATTGTGGTTCTGGCTATATCTTTAAAAAAAGAGCCGTTCTTATAAACAGAAAGTCTTAGCCTAGTTGTAGCCGTCCCATCTGTTGTGAAAGTTCCAGAAATGTAAGTTTCTAAACAGTAATCACCAGCGTATTCAGAAGGGATAACAGAATTACCAGTAGATATATTATGAATGTTTTGATTGTCTACTTCTTCTGAATTGAAAACAATTTTATTTACAGCACTAGTGCTAAGGCTTGAGGTGCTACTGGTTCTAATCGCTGATGCTTTTGGTAAATTATCAGCTACTAAATTACCGCCGACATGGAGATTTTTAGCAATACCAACGCCACCATCAAATCGAGTGCCTGTTGTTGTGTTTGTCGCTTGGGTGGTATCAGTAAATCTTTTTAATCCTCCAATCGATTCATCACCTGATAAATGTGCCATTAAATCATAAAGTTGAACAATGGCATTTTGTACAGTATTTGCGGTAATGTTAGTAGTTGGATTAAAAGTTATTTGGCTGGCATAGGTGCTAGGCGGAATAGTTAAAGGCATTTTTTAGGTCAATTCTCTTACTAGAGCATTCCCATTTGCAGCACTCCAAATACCACTAATTACACCAGTGTAATTAAATGGCATTTCAAAATATCCGCCAGCAGCAATTGGAACTGCCGCTTCTGAGGTAGTAGCAGCCGAATCAAAGTCAATATACAAAGTGGCTGTTGAGTTATTCCAAATAGTTAACCCTTTTCTATTGGAATTGGCGGCGGCGATGGTTTGACTATTTGTAGAAGCGGCAACGGTTGAAGGAGTAGAAGTGCTACTAGTTGATTCAACTACAGTAACGCTTGCTGGATTGTATAAAGCCATTAATTCAACACACTCCACAAAAGAAAGCTTGCAATTATTAGCAGATATAGCTGAAACCTTGCCGACATAGAGATTGGTTTGATTAATTTCGTAGCTACCACCACGGGGTTTTAAAATGATGCCTTTACCAACAGTCCCTTTAGATTTATCACCTAATATCAAGGTGATATCGTAAAGTGAATTATTAACAAAGACCGCATATTGACGATTGCTATTCTCGTTTAAAACCTCATCTCCGACATTTTTGGTAAATGTTTTTTCCCCGTGGGTACAATTATTAAATCGGATAACCTCAACCGTATTGCTAGAGTTGTTGAGCATAATTAGTCAGTTGGATCATCAAGATTATCAATAAACAAAGCTGTATCCACCTTCACCCGCACAGTAAATTCATATTCTGGTGATTCAGGTGTGCCAGTAAGTTGCATAGAGGCGAACTGAATTGGTGCCAGGTTATCGTTGACTCTTTCTTCATTTACTTGGTCGGTCAACTCTGATAACGCTTGCATTAACTTGACAATACCCTTAACACAAGAGGTATCTAATGTTAGAGTCGAGCCTGATTCTGTAGCTAGACTCAAATTGAGTTTTACTTGATTATTCCCAACAAATTCAATTGCACCATTGGGCAATTTTTTCAGCCAATGCTGAATAGCTTAATGAAGTCATAGATTATCGATTTTGAATTCAATTGTTTCTAATTTGGCTCTCACAGCCTGAATTAATTCTTCTGTAGAGTCGGTTTCTGTTCCTACGTACTCCCAAACGCCAAGGGTGAGTTCTTCAATCCAGGGTAGTGCCTCAAATCGTAGGCGGAATGTATCTGAAATTTTGGGGAATTGAACAAGCTCAATGGCGTTGAGCTTGATCATCCTGCGGCTGTAGTCTACCTCAGTGCTGGGAACTGCCCCTAATCCATCAAAGATGATCGCGTCGTTGATTTGGATGCCGTCAATTTGCTGGTAAAAGTATCCTGCTCTCACCCAGCTTGGTTTGGCTTTGCTGGAGGTTGCTCCAACCAGGAATAGATGTTTATCCGTCAGGTAGGGCAGTTCAATCGGGTCAATAATTGGCGCTTTGATTCGGCGGTTATTTAAAATTGCCCGTGTGCTTTTGGTAATAAGTGAGTTCCCAAGCTCCGACGGCTTTTAAATCAACTTGTAATACCATCCCCTAGACCCCAATCGTCGGCTAGGTCGAACACGTCATAGCCTTGTTCATTCAGAAAATCTAGGAAGGTATCAGCTTGAATTTCACCTTTTAAAAACGAACTTGTCCACTTAGTACGAACCAGCATCAGGTCAATTTCCTCTTGTAAATCAACCTCTGTCTGTCCTGGATACCAAAGAACTGGAGTAGACAAGTTAGGCATTATACTCCACTAGCTGCGTAGGGATAATCTTCTGGTTCAAACCAGATCCGACCATATCCACCACCAACAGATCCTTTTTTGGCGGGCAATTATGCTAGTTACCTTGGTTTTCAAGTTTGTAGGAGTATCCGCCGTGATTGGTGCGGTGAAATTGTATTGAGTACCACCACCTCTAGTACCTGCACCGTAACGAACATAAGGACGATTACTGCCTTGAGCGCGAATGACTGCGGGAGAAGAGTCAGCGATCATTGCATGAATCGTGGCTGGCTTAAATCCTCTCGGCGCTGAGGGGTCTGTATCGGATTCGGCTAGACCTAATGCTGCGAGGTCTCCGAAGAAATTAAGCCCCCTTTTGTGATGCTTGAATTGTAAATGCTGCATCAGCTTCAGCTAATGGTGAAAGAACAGCATACTTAACAGCTACCTTGGGTTGTCTGCGCGTAGCTGCACCATCTTCTCTCAAAGGTGGATTATATGCTTCACGCGCCTTGGCGTATTGCAATTGTTTCTCTAGTTCTTTGGCGCTTTTACGTCTGCCCATATCAGTGTTTGGTTATGACTTGTATTTATCTACACTCCAGTCATAGCAGGGTTTGCGGGTCATGATTTCCAGGCGGATAACATTTGGTTGTCTGTTAAATTTTTTGGCACAATTTCCAAAATCTACACTTACGTCCGTTCAATAACGCTTCTCAGGCGAGTGCCGGAAACAGAAACTAAATTTACAGGGTTTTGTTGTCCCCAAATTAGTAATTGTGCAAAGCGAAATTTTACGTCTGCTGTTCGCCTGCGAACAAATTTTTTGACAGTACGCCCATAAACTCGATGTGTACCGGGAGTTGATGAATAAACTCGGTCGTTGTCAATGTATTGCAGATAATCACGGTCAAACGGGTGATTTTGAATAGAAAGTACAGCTTTGATGATTCGTTCCCCTTCAGCTTTACTTGTTACTAATAATTTCAATTCGTAACCGCGTTCTTTATCTGTGTAGGTACATTTGAATTTGCCTTTATTCCAAGTAAAAGGCGGAGTAGCAAAAACAGTTTTGATTTCTCTAGCTAATCTTTCGGCATCACTTCTAGTAATGGTTTCGCTAGATTCGTTCATCAATCTAAAAGTAATTTCGCCTTCTGATTGTGGCGTACCATCCCCATGTGTAGAGAAATTATAAGGTTCTAAAAAAATAAAGTTTTATTTGCGGTTTAAAAGTACGGTCAAATTGAAATTCTTGCCAAGGAATACCATAGACCGGGCGCTGTAATGATTGAGCATGACCGCAAGTAATTTCAAACAACCACATTCGCATTAAAAGTCATTGTTGCGGTGTCGTCGTCCTTCATGATGCAGGTATGTTTTAATCTACGTTTTGGTGTAGAAACATCCTCGTCTGGTTGATTTTTGAAGTAGGCTCGAACAGATTTATTGTGTTCAAGCCTGACTAAATCTTGCAAGTTCTCCCATTCGCTAAAACCTTCGGGTAAGGGCATTATTCGTCTGCCTCCTTGTCCTCATCTGTTATTGCTAATCCTGTAGCACTGACTAGTTTAGAAATATCAAATGCAGCCTTAACCTGTGTCGCTTCTGGTGACTCAGTTCCTTGCTTACTGCCGCTTTCCTCTCCTAAAGCTTTTGTGAATTGTTCTTTTTGTTTCGCCAATTTGGTTAATGTTTTCTTGAACGCTTAACACTTCACTGGCGACTGTATCAACTTGACTGACCACATTTTCAACATTCTCTAAGGTAGTAAAGAATTTATTTTGAAAGTTGGGAGTAGGGTTCATCCATCGATAAGCACGTTCTCCAACTTCCCCCCATTTTCTGAGAGCATTCCCTATAGATGCTACCCAACTACCAACTACTTCTAATGCGCTTAATATTGAATAACCAATTGATTGAACGGCATTTAAAATATTAGCAGCAGCTTGATAAATCCTATTCCACTTCTTCCACTCAGCTTTCATGCCTTGCCAAGTTTCAACGCCTATGAGTGCTTTGGCTAATTCATCAATAGCACCACCAAATACTGCATTAACGTCTATTGGATTGCCTTCTGCATCTTTTATTCCTATTGCTGCTAATACATTGGAGATTGCACTGAATAAAGTCTGTGCCAAGTTATTAGACAACATATAGGCATTATGTAGAGTCTGCCACCAAATCAAAATGTTTAAGATTCTGTCAAGTTTCAACCAATCGGCAACTTTATTAAGTTTGTCCCAGACTCTTGATAATAATCCGCCAAGTCCGCCATTGGGTAACTGTGGGCCAAGTTTGGCATTCATGACATCTAGCTTGGAATTTAAAGCAGCGATACCAGCTAAATCCAACCCGTTTAATAAAGCATTAAGTTGGTCTAATTTATTGTTATTTTGGTCAAGCTTGTTGTTGTTCTGATTTGCTTTATCTTCAATTCGATTTAATGGTTTCCCTAAACAAGATGTTGGCTGTGTTAATTCACAAACTGCGGCTTGTGTTTCTTCTTTACTCAATCCACCAGTACTAGGCGTAGTTGGTGTTTTGGGCTTGGTGGGGTCTTGGTTTTTTGGTGCAGGGCTATTTTTATCTGGTGTTGGGTTGGCTTTACCAATTGCTGGAATGAAAGGTATTGAAAAGGATGCAGTGCCTGTACTCCCCAGAGGCACCGGCTGTACATTGCCCTGCCCTTGTCCGGTTGGTGCTGATTGCCAGCCGGGGATACTGTTTGGTGAAGAACCTGGGGCATTGTTGGGAGTTGTTGCCGGAAGTTCGCCGCCTAAGTTTCCTGGTGATTGGGTGGGGTTGGGGTTCTGCCCTGGTGCTAGTCCGCCATGTGGCATCCAGCCAACTGCGTCACCTCTTGGTGTGCCACCTGGTGCTGTGCCTGGTGCGGCATAGTTTGATGGGCCGGGATTTGTGCCAGCACCAGGGTAAGCGCGGGGTGGGGCGTAGTCGCCATCGTTGGGAATTGTATAAGGTCTGTTTTCCGGTGGCGGTGCTGGTGTGAATGAGGGGATATTTCCGCCGATGTCTGGTTGCCCGTCTAGTCTTTCTACGTAGACGTTGCTTAAGGTTAGGATTTCGCTGCTTCCCAACGGCCCATCAAAAACGTAGTAAATACCAGGGGTTGGAGTTTCAAATTCGGTTGTGCCGTGACAGCCAATTTGGACGTAAGGTAAGCCATTCATCCTGACTAATTCAACCGATTCTACTGGCCCTAATACACTAGAAGTTCTGTTTTGGGTGTAAATATCACCTGGTATTGCACTGTAATGAACAATGTAAGGAACTGCTGATTGACCACCTGTAAATGGCGGCGGTGCTTGGAATGGCTGCGGGGCTACTGTCGCTGGAGGTGGGAAGGCGTGATTCCAAATTTGATCTGCGATCGCGCCACCAACGTAACCACCAATCATCCCACCAACAAACATTCCGACTGGCCCGAAGGCTGCACCAATAGCAGTCCCAGCAGCTGCACCTGCGAAGTTACCCACGGCACCAAAGGCAGCTTGACCAGCTGGCTGTCCACTAGCTAATCTCATTCCCAAATCTATTCCCGCACCAATGGCAGGGCCGGCAAACCGTCCGCTTCCGGCTGGCGTTGGATTACCTGGGGGTTTACTTCTGGGCGGTGCTATTGGTGGTACAGGTTCTGCAAAGGTTACTGGTGCTGGTGTAATTGTGGGTTCAAATGCAGACGAACCGCGTGTGCCAGCACTTGAATTTGGTGTCGGTGGTGGTTTGGCGCTGGATGGTCTCGGTGTTTGGGTTGGCGATTTTGTTGTGGGTGTGGGCTGTTCCCATGCTGGGTTACGATTTGTAATTCTGGGTTCAGAGGGTTCGGCGGTTGGGGGACGTTGCCTCAATAAGTCTCGTTGAGCTTGTTCCCGCTTGAATATCTCGGCTTCTCTGGCTTCCTGTGCGGCTTTTTGCTGGCGAAAGTATTCGCGCATTGCCGCTTGTTCTTCCAGAATTAAATTTTTCTCGCCAATGGTGTAAGCAGGTGTTGAACCCTCTGGTTTTGGCTTGAGTTGTAAAGGGATGTCTAGGGGAACTGAAGATTTTGGACGGGCGCTGATGCCGTCGTACAAGTCAGCATTCGCCCAGTCAAGAGAGCGATAAGGGACGGCAACATCACTCATGAATTAGTTACCAGTAAAAATTGTAGGAATTGCTGTGTTACTTAGTTCTTGTGCGTAAGTCCAAAGCTTTGAACCTCCAGCGAGATAATCTGGAGACATCTGAATAGAATGTCTGATTAATGCTCTGTATTTGTTGTCAGCTTGTACGTAAAAAATTCCGGCTTGGCTTACTCGTTCTGTATACCCTACACCCTCAATTGCGGTTAAAGAGGGGTTGACATTGGCGAGAGCTAAACCACACCAAACAGCTAATTTTTCTAAAGTGTCGATTTGGCTAGGAATTTGAGTGGCAATGTTAATAACTGACATAAAACTATCTCACCAATTTTGAGAGTTAATAAATCAGTTTTATTCAGTAACTAAAACTGTGTAAATCTTCCAGTTTTATGTAAAACACGCATATCTTCACGCAGGCTAAACCTTGCTGTACCTACGTTTCAGAACAAGTACAGCAATGGACACGATAATTTATACCGGATTAACCCTCCAGAGGTGTAAAACCGGAAGTTGCAACCATAAACAGAGTGACAATCACCCGTATCTGCACTGATTGTTAAGATTGTGTGAATTTTTAGTATTAGCCATTATCTTGATAGCGCGATCGCCCATTGAAGTTGTATCCAGTAGGGCGATCGCATTCTCTACAACTCTGGCTTCTTAAGTTGTTTGGACTTGGCATACATGAACAGCCCCGAACTAGACTCAAGTTGCCAGCCCTTCTGTTGGTCACGCCCAACAATTACACAAATCTCACCAGCGTAATCAACCAGATGTCCAATATTTAATGTCCAGTTTTCATCAGGCAGTAGGTAAAGTTCGGTGTACTTGGCGGGTGCAGTTCGCCCAGTTTTCAAGCTTTTAACTGTGGCTTTGCGTGATCTGTTGTTGATTTCAGCTATCTCAACTTTCTGATTGAACGGTAGCCACCACCAAACCTGACCAACTCCAATATTTTTCTTAGCTGGCGGGGGAGTTTCAACCGCGCGATCGCCAGTTGACTCATTAGCTGGTTGTGTCGGTTTGATATTGTGATCAAAAAAATCTTGAGTTTTTGTCAAAATCGCACTTTGACATGGATCACATGGATCAGCTAGGTGGGGAGAGGGTTCTAGCTGATCCATGTCTGATTTTGGACATGGATCAAGATGGATCTCCGGGATCAACATTTGCTCTGTATTATTTGGAACTTGTGGAAAACTTGATCCCTTAGATCCATGTCGATCCATGTCATGACAAAGACATGGATCAACTTGAGTGTCTTGTATAGACTGGCTTTCAGAGGTTGATCCATGTGATCCATCAAAAATCGCGTTTTGAGAAAAATCACAATTTTTATTTTCAGATTGTTCAATAGCCCAACCACGTCGCCAAACGCCATCAATCTTGGCTCGACTATGACCCCAACCCAGACGGCGCATAATATTAGAGATTCGTCTTGATTCGGCTCCGGTGCGATGAGCCACTTCAATATCCAGTAGACGGTAAAGACTTTCGGTTGATACGAATTTTAAATTGTTAGCAGTGATATGCGTTTCGATAACTTCCGACCACGGGTCAATATTGTGATAATCGCGGTTGAGTATCTCCCGCCGGGATTCTTCTTCATCAGTTAGCTTCCACTCAAAACCAGATTTGTACAGTGCATTGGCCGCAGCCCAGATTTTATCCTTGTCCCGCATTACTCGAACCACGTCGATTCGTTTCTTCACTGGCACAACCCAAAACCGTCTGTCACCTGTTGGGTCATTGAGAATCTCTTGCTCATTTGTAGTGCCAACAAATATGCAGGAACGCGGATAAGTTATGGGTACTCTGTCATAAGGCGCTCGAAAAACATCTTCTAATGCAGTAATGAAATTTTTGAGGGTTGCTACGTCCTTTTTCTTGTAAACGGTTTCAAATTCTGCCCACTCCAAACACCAGTAAAGGTGCATTTTCTGTCTTTCATCCTTGTCGCTGGCATCACCTAACTGGTCGCTGTACCAATCATCCCCAAACAGAACTCTGAAGAAGGTTGACTTATATAATCCCTGCTTTTGAGATGCCAACATAAAAACAGAGTCAACCTTCTCCCCTGGCTTCCTGGCACGGGCGACAGCTGCAACCAAAAACTTGATGAAATAAGTTGTGTGCATGGGGTCGGTAGTGCCAAAGTATTCCCCAGCCAGATTGTTTAAAAATGATGGGTTGATGTCTGGAAATTTTGCTTCTACTTCATCCAGGTAATCAACAACGGGAGAATAAGCGTTGGCTTTCGATATGGTGCGAACAATTGAGAGAACATCTGAAGTAGACATATCAACATCGAATTCGAGAGCCGCCGCTAATCGCACATCATCAGCAGGGAGTTCTGAGCCGTGTAGCTCAACTCTTTTCTTTAAGGTGTTGTAGCGCAGATTTTCACCCCATCGGTCATTAATTATCTGAAAGTTTCGGGCTACTTTGGATTTCCGCTTGTAAGGCTCATCCTCTGATTCCAGAGAATCAATGTGTTCCTTCCATTCCTCAAAGGTAAGCGCATCTTTAATCAACTGTTTGAAAGCTTCTTCACCATGCAAGGCGATGTAATCATCCATACCTTTAGCTTCACCTTCAGGCAACATGATCACCATGACCTTGCTACCTTTGGCGGCTAATTCTTTAGCCATACCCAATAGTGAATTCTGTACTTGTTTCTTTTTAAGTACGTCGTTATCAAAGGCTAAATAGAATGTTCTTCCTAGTACAGCAAAAAGTTCTAAAAGTGGATGTAATCTTCCTTTTTTTCGGCAAGTTGATACACCAGGAATACTGATGGTAGGAATACCAATTGATAACCCTGATGCTGCTTTTTTAGCACCCTCTGTAATGAGTACGTATTTAAGAATGTCATCAATTATTGATTTCCAATACCCAGCTAAACCATTGTTTAAAAACAGTGGTGCTGTATCAAAATCTTTTGCACCAAAATACTTTTGTGGTTTACCGTCTTTACCTAAAGGTGGGTTATCTGGTTTAACTTGAACGCCTTGTAGTGTCGGTTCATCTGTCAGGGGGTCTACACCAGCTACACACCATGCTGGTACTAAATCTTCTGAATGCTTCCAGCGTCTTTTATTGTTTCTATTTAGTATTTTGTCGATTTCGCTAGAATCTTCAATTGTGCGAAAGTTGAGATTTATTATTTCATCGGAAATAGCACTTGATTTCCATTCATCCCAGTGTCGCGATGCACATGAGTTGACACTCTGAAGAGTAGATGCAATCATTGTTCTACCCTCCGATTGATGCTATAATTGTTAGTAATTCAGAGCAATTAATTACTCTGAAAGAGAAACTAAACAAGTTTCTATTCATATTTAGATTCCTTTTTTTGTTGATTCTCCAGTCGCCAAACTGGAGTTTTTTTTTGGACAAGGAAATTAACTAAAACAACACGCTATCAACGTCTAAATAGCTGATAGTTTCTCCTCTGGAATTAACCTCCTCAATGAATGATTTGATGATGGGATAGGGGAATCTCAGCATTAGGCGGGGATAGCAGAAGGACAAGCAAATTACGAATGCGGCGGTGGGGCATCCCCATGAGGCTGTTGATATTTTGATTGGCGGGTCAATTAGGCGAAGTTCACAGGCGTAGAACAGTTTTGAGTGCATGGCGGCGTATTGCCAGAGGCGCAGGAATAGCAGTAGTTTTTCATAACGGTTTAATTCTTTGCGGACATCGCAGTTAATTGGTTCGTTCATGGTTGGTTGGGTCTTTGGGATTGTTCCATCCAGGTGGCGATCGCACTCAAGACTCTGATTTTGTCAATTTCGGTGAGGTCGCTGATATTGTCGTAGTCTCTCAATTGAAGGCGGGTTTTACCTTCCAGCTTTTCGACTGTTTCGTAAAGTGGCTCATTGGGGAATTTGAGAGACTCGATTATTGCCGTGGATAAATCCAGGAGGAAGGGGCGGCACAGTTCTAGTAGGTGGTCTTTGTTTTGTGTCATGGTCATGTTCAAAAAAATGGCGGCTGACTTTGGATGTGTCAGCCGCCGCTAAACTTCTTCGAGTTAGGGTCAACGCCGATCACGCTCCAAGTCGTAAATTACTTTTTCGAGATACCAGTGATATGTTTTACCAGGATGTATCTGTTGCTGCTGGCTCACTAGATTTGAAGCAGCAGTACTGTCTCCCTGCAACATCGCCAAAAGTCTTGAATAAGTTTCGTAATCTCTGAGTTCATCTATGCCGTGTTCCACGTTGTAAATAACTTTCGCCAGATACCAGTTGTCATGCCTGCCTGGGAAGAATTGGCGTTGTTGCCACAATAATTGTTTGGCTGTTGAGACATCGCCTTGTAGCAGTTGTAAAAGTTGAGCTTGTAGTTGGCGATTTCTCGGATTGGTGAGATAGGTATGAGAATATCTGGCTTGTTTCTCAGTAGAGGGCTTAGGTTTTTGGTGCTTATATTTTTGGTAGTAATCAATACATATAAATACCAGTAACATAACAATTGTTTTGATAAACCAGTAAGCTAGAATTTCCATAAAATGAGTTGGTGATGCAACTCTTTCCAGCATCTACGGGTATCCCCATTGCGAGCATCAGGGGATATCCGTATTTGTTTTTAAAGCTACTTGAGTGATTCATAAGCACACCTAGAATAATTTGATTACTTTGGCTCGCGCCTCTACAAGTGATTGCCTTTCATGGAGTGGGAATTATTAGGGAAGGCGGATCTAAGCTGCGAACTTGATCCGCCGTGTAGCTAACAAACGAGGAAAATTTAATGAGTAAAAAATATCGACTTGGCTACCCTGAAGACAGGGCAGGCTTGAGCGATGACGATGTTGTGTCTGCTCCTGGGGGTTTATGTTTTGGCATGTCAGACATGGTTAAGATGAACTCGCTGATGACGGCTATCATTAGTTGGACTACGGCTGGCAGATTTCCTCCCCCTGAACACAAATGGTTTACGGAAGAAGGTTTTAGGTGCGAAGTCTTGAGAGCGAGTGGCGGAGGGTGGATGAAAGGCAGATTCAGATTTCGGTTAGAGTTTATCCCTGACGAACCAGCACTACCCCCGCAGAAAGACCCAAACTCACCACTTGATGATTTACGGACAAATTTAGACATATAACCATGCTCATAATTTGATTACTTGGCGATCGCACCAACGCAACCGCCACAAATAAAGCCGTCTACCCGCGAAATCGGTTAGACGGCTTTATTCTTCCTCTGAAAAAGATTCACTTACTTCTGATAGAACCGCTTGCAGATTTTGCATTTCTTCTGCAAGTTTTTTGCTCTCTTGTAGGCTGAACTCTAGTTGTCTCTGCTGAGATTCGATAAGGATTAAACAAGCTTTATGTAGTTCATTCAGCCTACGCCGGATTCCCCCAGGAGTTGTTTGTCCTCCAGGAGTAGTCCATGTTCTAGTTTTATCTGTCCCCTCGCTATTTGAATAAAAAAATTGTGTTCGGGTCAGTCCCAGTTGAGAGGCTTTCTCTCTCAGCAACTCCCAATCGTCCGCCGACATCCTCAGAGTGGCATTTACTGTTTTGTTGACCGTTGACTGGTTGTGGTTTTCTCCCATTTGGTATCGCCATATAGTTGACCCCTTAATTATTGCACGTGTAACAGAACGGTAGATGCACGTGCGTTACAAGAAAGCTGCTTGACTCTTGTCTTTGCACGTGCAATAAATAATAGCATAGTCCATCACGTTCAGAGGATTGCAACACTCAAAACAAACCAGTAGAGATAGCAGCCTACCGCCAATGAGGCACAGAAAGACCTGCCCGCGCTGAGTGAAACCTTTTTTTTGTACCCGATACCCAAACCCCAAACCATGCAGAGATAGCGGCCTGCAAGCACTGAGCCAACGAAAGACCTGCTAGGGGTGAACAGTCAACAGTCAACTAGCACTAGCAAATGGAAGACAGACAAATTTACGAACTTGTTAACACCGAAACAGAAGAGGTTGAAGCAGAGCAGTGGATGAGTATTTCTGATGCAAAGAGTCGCAATGACGAGCTAAGGGGAAACAACGAACCTTACCGATGGGTAAGGCAAGAACCGAGCGAATAGCAAAGACCTGCTAGGGGTAAACAGTGAACAGTCAACAGTCAACAGTTAACAGCATGAGCAAACCAACTCTCGTCCACATTCAAGAATCTGAATTTGAAATCGTTCTCAACGTAGACAGCATCAACTATGTCGGAAAAATGGGGACAAACGTATTCATTCACTTCAACGGCGAATGCGACAAATTAGCGTTACGGGGAAGTGCAGGAGAAGCAGTTTGGAAGCTGATACGCGGCTCCAGCGTAACCATTTACCAAGCACCACAAGACAACAAAAAACGCCGAAACCCTTACAGCAAAGGATTCCGGCGGACAACCTAACAACCTTTTTGGACTTGATAAGTAAATCTCAACCACTAGTATTCCCAAACAATTAACCAACAATGAGCGAACAAGACACCATTAACAAACCTTCAACAAACGGTAAAACCTCCCACATTGCACCGAGAAAAGGTAAACAAAGGCAGTGGAAGGATTTAACAGTTGACCCACTATCAGAGGGGTTTGATAGTCATATCGCCGAATATGTCGTTGGTAAAGCTCCAGTGACATGGGTAACTTTAGAAGCGGGACAATTATTCAGCCGTACCAAATCGGGTAAGAATCTTTACGTCAAGCTTAATGATGGTCGTGCTGTCAGCTTAGATACCCGTCAGCCAATCGAATTTAAACCGTCCATTCGCCAAACTACCCAGGTTTGTTGGTAACAAGCTTTAACTCAATCACAGCATCAAAAGGAGATTTTTAAGGGGCAACCGCATCTACCCTAAAGTGCGATCGCCCCAACTTCAGATGTCAAAACAAACATCCACCTGGAGAAATTATGGACTACTTACACAACGAAATCAACCGCGTCGGCTTCCCAGAAGGACAATTGTTAGGCAATGGTGCATCAGCCGAAGAATGCGCCGAAATTTCAGCAGCCTATCACCAAGGCAAACCAATGCCAGCGAGTGATAACCCCGTTATCAACCGGATAACAGAACGCTTAGTGAAAACCAGTGGTTACGGGCAGAACCAAGGAAGTGAACAGCATGGAAGCCAGCAGTCTGTCTCCTGAGTTCTACGAGATGCAAGCCGCACTTGCCGCCAACGAACTCGACTTTGAACTTCACCTCTCAGCCTGTGAAGCCGAAGCCAAAAGTGTAATCAACGGGAGTTTTGAGCCAATGCCACAAGCAGAAACTCAACCACAGCAATCAACCAACTCAGTTTATAACCTCAACGAAATTCTCGACGCATTCAGCTAACACCCAGCCCCTACTTTGGGGCTTTCCTCCATGAACAGTGAAAAACCAAGGTCTTATTTAAATGAAGCAATGCTGGCGCTGATGATCATGTTTTTGATGATTCCCTTTGCTGCACTAACCTTAAAAGCTGCTGTTGAAATAGTTAGGAGTGACCAATGTCCGATGACCAACAAAAAATAGTAGTTGAAATTCCCTCAGAGCGTGGTTACTCCCCAGTCCCCATTCCCCACTCTCAACCCAACAAACTGGAGGAATTTAAGCGGGGGTGGATAAACGCTGTTGCACTGCCCGACAACTTGAGTGATTTAATTTTTGATATCACCACATCAATTACCATCCCCGCCTTAATTAGCAGCTGCTGGTCAGTACTGCCACTACCAGGATTTATCAGAGTTGGTGGATTACTAGCTTTAGCAGTATCAGCTCTGGTGCTATGGCAGATGCTGTCCTTTGCAGAGATTCGGGGAATTTTGGTATTTCGGCTGATACTAGTCGCTGTTGGGGTAGTAGTGGGATTATGAGCGAACTGCACCCATCACAAGTACATTCGTACCTACAGCTTTACCAGCGTTCCAATTGGACATCATGGTGTGGTTTAATAACATCGATGCTAATTCTGTGTGCAGCGATCGACGCACAAAGACAGTCAAAGCCCTGGCTGATTGGTTGTGCGTCAGCTGCTTTAACTGTGGGCAGAAACCAACGCCAAACAGCCAAACAGTTGCAGCAGGCACTAGGAGATTTTGACCAAGCATCACGAGCTAATTTTCTGGGTTGGGTACGGACTAAAACTCAACCCACTGCACAGTTAGCGGTGACAATTGCCAATGATGCCGACTGGACACCTGCCAACCTGATTACAGATCCAGTGGAATACATCCAGAAAAAACAAAAACACGTTGCCTTAGTCGGGGGTACTGGTGATGGCAAGTCAACTTTCACCCAGTACCTGTCCTCCAAAATCGGTGGCAGGGTCGTAGTTTATGATTCTGATGCCAAACCGGATGATTGGAGTTGGCTAGATCAAAAAGATGTCATTGGGCGGAAGGGGAATTTTAAAGCCATTGATACCGCAATGGGCAACGACTTAACCACCTTAGAAGAATTAGTAGAGTTGCGTGGTGATGGGGGAGATAACGCGATTATTGGGCGCGATCGCTTTCTCATTGCTGAGGAATTTCCGCTGTTAGTAGATGAATGCGACAATGCAGCCCGATGGTTTAAGAAACACCTCAAGCGGGGACGGCGTTATAAGCAGTTCGTTTTGGCGATCGCCCAGAATGACACCGCCGAAAACTATGGCTTGCAAGGGGACAAGGAAACCTTGTACAGCTGCTGCTGTCTGGTGCGTTTGGGACAGTTCGCCCGTGACTATGCCCGAACAGTTCTCAAAAATCCACAACTTGAGCAGTGGTTGAAAGCTGGTGGTAAAAAGCGGTTCATGGTCGATGATGTCCCTTGCGAACTGGATTTGAGCAACTGGAGTATGGGCAGTGGTGCAGTGGCGCAAATCTCCGGCGGGAGTGTTGATGAGGTGCAATCACTAATGTCTTCCCTCAATGAATATGAGCAAATTATTGTGAATTGGGGACAAACCAATCCAGGAGTAGTTTTAAAAGCGCGAATACTTCAGCAAGCCAGCCCCCCTTTTAAAAAGATGCCGCCAGATGACATCAGAATTTTGTTTGCATCCCTAGCAGATCGGCTCATCGGTGAAGTGGTTGGTGATGGTGACAGGTTGGGCTGGAGGTGGTCACAGTAATGTCTACACCTTGTCTACAGTTCGTCAACACTTTATCTACACCGCATTTCAACCAATTTACTGTGCAATTCACCAATACTGCGACTATGCCAGTACCCAGCCAACAGTTCATTAGGTGTAGGTCAAAAATTCGTCTACAGCCTCTACAATTTTTCAGCCCCGAAAAATCGGCTGTAGACGCTGAAATCCCCACCAGAAAAGCACTGTAGCGATTGTAGACAAAATTTCGGGGATGCCAAAAAGTGCGAAATGATCGCGTTTTGATGCTACAGAATCGCGATCGCACTGGTGAAAGTTTTACGCCCACAGTTTAGCCCAAACAAATTAAGTAGAGATGAGTGAATGCCCAATTGGTTTAATTTGTGAAAACTTCGAGGAGGGCTGTCGCTACTACTGCGAATCATTAGCCCGTCCGTGGCCGCTGCCATTTTTTGATTGGTATTTCATCAATCCCAAATGGAGAAAAGAATGCGGTTTTGTAGTGCAATTGCCCGGCTATCAAGAAGCAGAGAATGAATGGGAGGAGACATTTGTAGACCGCCACAACGATTGGGTTAACAGCATCAGAGACGAGCTTTGGCTTGCGGGGTGGTGGAGAGCTATCGCTCTGCCTTACAAAGCACACCCTGATGGGGGACTAGAAGTAACTCAAGAATTGCTGCTTGACAATACAGTGACATTTTCTACCCCTTGGATTTCTAAAGGGGTTATTTACGCACCTCCACACTGGGAAGCATTCATTCCACCCGTGCCAGTAGATGGCTGGCCTCATGATAGTTGTTGGACTGAGTACATCGAAGCTGATGGATTTTACACAGATTGGGTCATCTATTGGCCTAGTGATTTTGAGGTTACCAGGGACTACGACTATGAATAATAGCAACGATGAGTTTCCTGACATAACTTTTGGTATCGAAGCTGTTTATGTTCCACGCGAAAAAATTTATTTGGAACTTTAAAGACCCTCGTATTCAGCATTTAAATAAATCCACCTTGTTTCCACCCGAAATGATGTGAAGAAAAATCGACAGTTTACAAGGTTACTATGATTGGTTCGATTTATTAATTGGTGATTTCAATAGATGCGAGTGCGAGGAGTGTTTGAAATCAAGTAATGAGCGCCTGGAAGCAATCAACGAATTAATTGCAGACTTTGATGAAGATAGAATTCCGTATTGGATTTTGCCATAATCATGGACATTGATAAACGAATCAGGGAAGCTAACGGACGGCTGAGAGCCAACAATTATGGTATTACCATTGAACAGCTAGGGGGACAGATTCATCTACGGGCAACACTTCCACCCAAACCAAACTCTGGTAAAACTGGCTGGCATCAACAAAGAATAAGCATTGCCCCTGCCAATGCAGATGGAGTTAAAATCGCCGAAAAAGAAGCCAAAATACTAAGAGTTCGACTAGCTACTAGAACATTTGATTGGGCTGATCACACAGCCTTTTCCGTTGGTGCAAATCAAAACATTGGTCAATTAATTGAAGACTTTAAAAAAGATTATTTTCAACGCCGTTCCGAAAATTTCAAATCACAATCAACATGGAAGATTGAATATGCCTCAGTTTTCAAAATACTAGATTCCAGCAGTCAGCTAACGGCTGAAATGTTGAAACAGGTCATCTTATCAACTCAACCGGACACAAGAACCCGTAAAAGATTCTGTCAAACCCTGGGGGCATTAGCTAAATTTGCCGGAATCGATTTTGACCCCAGCCCGTACGCAGGTAATTACAGCCCCAAAAGCAGACAACCGAGAGATTTACCAAATGACGAATTAATAGTTGAGTGGTATTACAAAATTCAGGACGTTAGGTGGCAATGGGTTTATGGCATTTTGGCGACTTATGGGTTGAGGAATCATGAGGTGTTCTTCCTTGACCTAAAGGCGTTGAGAGCCGGAAATCAGGTGTTAAGTGTACTTCAAGGTAAAACTGGTTATCGAAACATTTGGCCTTTTCACCCAGAATGGTTTGACCAGTTCGGATTGCAGAATGTCAAAATTCCTAACATCAACTGCGATCGCGCCAACTCAGACATCGGCGCAACCGTCAGCCAGAGACTGAGACGAAACGACGGCATTCCCTTTAAGGTCTATGATTTGCGCCATTGCTGGGCAGTCAGAACGCTTGAGTATGGCATTGATATTTCTCTGGCAGCGCAACAGATGGGGCATAGCCTAGCTGTACACAGCAACCTTTACCACACCTGGATACAGGCGAAGCACCACCAACGGGCGTTTGAGTTGGCCTTGAGTAAAACCGATAGACCAAAGCCACCAAAAATATAAGTTCATGATTGTTTACAAAAAAATAACCAGCAAGACCCTTGCTGGCTTTTTGTGCTATAAAAGTATACCAATCCTGTCTCTTAATCTATTGGTTGCGGGTTCAAATCCCTCGTCACCCACTGCTTTGAGAATTTTCGATACTTGCGTTTGACTAAAACGTGACTAAATCAAGAGAATATCCCGCCTCAAAACCCTTGCTTTTAAGTCGTCTTGTTTATTTTAATTCCCAGTTTCTCCGGTTCTTGAGCGACCATCCCCCGAAACCTCCGCAGTTCATCCCAAGCCCTGGTGCTGATGTCGAGTGTCTTGCTGTGCTGATTGGCGTGGTAGTGAGTATTTTTGTAGCCAATATATCGGGCGATCGCGCTTAATATAACCTCTCGCTCATCGGCTGAGTTGCCGTGTAACAAGCTATCTCCAGCGTCTAAGCGCCGAGCGTAATCCATGATTTGTGCTTCAAGTGCGATCGGGATTCTGACGGTTTTAGTTTTGCCGTGCTTCCAACTGCTACTTATCTCCCAAGTGGTTGTTCTGCGTCCGCCGTGTTCAGACATAAAAACCCTACATTGCCGTGTAACAAGCATATTGTAGGGTATTCATGAGTGCTTTATCGCTAAACTTCTGACTAGAGTGAATCCCCAGAGAGTTACTCACTGCGATCGCGTTCTTGCTCTTCTCCAGGAACAATATTTGTTAACTGGTTCCCGTTGACTCTAAAATCCCAGGTTTCGCCGTTAACACCTTGAGGATGAATGTAGAACAACCAACCGCCATCTCGATGTTCTGCCCTCAGTGAAAAATCAATAGCTTTACCTTGGTGAAGGTTAAAATACTGCTCTAATGTGTGTTGAGTCATATATGTTAGAGAAAATTCAGGAATTTTTAAAATACTGGGAGTCTTTACCCTCAAACGTTTATAACCTATTACGATGACTTGTATGGTTATCCTTGGGGACGACTACAGTTAGCAGGGATGTTGTGTTTAGGCTTTGCGTTTTACTTTGGTCTGATTAACCTAATTTTTCAGTTACCCTGAATCCCCAGAGGGTATCACTGGTCATTGCGGATTCTAAAATTCTGGTGCTTTTGCAAGAATCCCTGAAGATCCTTAATTTCAAATTTCAACTCTTTAAAGTAGTCCTCAGCCCTCTCGGCTTTATGGTCGATTCTTTCTTTGTTACCGTTAATAGCCAAAAGGGTCGCATCCTTGTAGTTGACATAATCCTGTAAGTGGATTTCAAACCTTTTCTCAATCGTGAAAATTTTCTCACTTAAAAGTTTGGTTTGATCCAACGCCTGAGAGTGAGAGTTTAAATCTTCTCTCAAATCTCGAACCTGATTAGTAATCGAATTAAATTTAGAAACGACTTTAACGGCTGTGCCTACCAACATCACAACGCTTACAGTTATCCCTAGAAAAATACTAGTTGATTCTAAAGTGACGTTCATGCCCTGCGGCTGAGGTGCGGCAGGATTAACTGCTATTACTAGTTTCATCGGGATTATTTATTAGTGGAATCTCTGGCGAGTTTATTTGAGCGTAAATAGCCTCAGCAATAGTTGAGAAGTTTAATAATAATTCTGAAGTAGTGGTGAATTTAATCATTCCTCCCGACTCATTATTAATAGTTGTGCCTTCTAGTGTCACCCAATCAATTCGCCAAAATATTTCTAAAACAAGTGTGTTTAAATCGCCTTCTGTAATGTCGCCTTGAATGCGCCAGATTCGGGGGATTTTTTGTATTTCTATGGTTTGAATTGTCATGGCTTTTTATAGAGCGAAAACCAACTACCAGAATCAATCGTAAAAGTAGCCCCATTATTTGTAGCTGTTGTAGTACGAATATCTATTGTGTCGTTGGCTGCAAGATTAAATAGAGTTACGGAGCCATGAACGGCTAAAGTAAAAGCGCCAGAGGTGGGCTGTATTGTGGTTCTGGCTATATCTTTAAAAAAAGAGCCGTTCTTATAAACAGAAAGTCTTAGCCTAGTTGTAGCCGTCCCATCTGTTGTGAAAGTTCCAGAAATGTAAGTTTCTAAACAGTAATCACCAGCGTATTCAGAAGGGATAACAGAATTACCAGTAGATATATTATGAATGTTTTGATTGTCTACTTCTTCTGAATTGAAAACAATTTTATTTACAGCACTAGTGCTAAGGCTTGAGGTGCTACTGGTTCTAATCGCTGATGCTTTTGGTAAATTATCAGCTACTAAATTACCGCCGACATGGAGATTTTTAGCAATACCAACGCCACCATCAAATCGAGTGCCTGTTGTTGTGTTTGTCGCTTGGGTGGTATCAGTAAATCTTTTTAATCCTCCAATCGATTCATCACCTGATAAATGTGCCATTAAATCATAAAGTTGAACAATGGCATTTTGTACAGTATTTGCGGTAATGTTAGTAGTTGGATTAAAAGTTATTTGGCTGGCATAGGTGCTAGGCGGAATAGTTAAAGGCATTTTTTAGGTCAATTCTCTTACTAGAGCATTCCCATTTGCAGCACTCCAAATACCACTAATTACACCAGTGTAATTAAATGGCATTTCAAAATATCCGCCAGCAGCAATTGGAACTGCCGCTTCTGAGGTAGTAGCAGCCGAATCAAAGTCAATATACAAAGTGGCTGTTGAGTTATTCCAAATAGTTAACCCTTTTCTATTGGAATTGGCGGCGGCGATGGTTTGACTATTTGTAGAAGCGGCAACGGTTGAAGGAGTAGAAGTGCTACTAGTTGATTCAACTACAGTAACGCTTGCTGGATTGTATAAAGCCATTATTCAACACACTCCACAAAAGAAAGCTTGCAATTATTAGCAGATATAGCTGAAACCTTGCCGACATAGAGATTGGTTTGATTAATTTCGTAGCTACCACCACGGGGTTTTAAAATGATGCCTTTACCAACAGTCCCTTTAGATTTATCACCTAATATCAAGGTGATATCGTAAAGTGAATTATTAACAAAGACCGCATATTGACGATTGCTATTCTCGTTTAAAACCTCATCTCCGACATTTTTGGTAAATGTTTTTTCCCCGTGGGTACAATTATTAAATCGGATAACCTCAACCGTATTGCTAGAGTTGTTGAGCATAATTACCAAAAACCTCAATGGCATCACTATCCAAATTTATACTAGCCTGATTGCTTATCTGATTTTACAGCTTGTCTCTATTCCTGAACAATGGGGTAATACATTATTAGATAAATTTCGCTATCTTCAGTCTTGTATGTGTCAGAAAATCAGTTATGTTCATTGGTTTGAAGAGATGATGTTATGTTGACATTTTTTGGCTTCTTAGAATCCGTGTAATTATTTATGTAAAGTTTTATATCATCATTCAACATTTCTGGATATACCCAGAATCCAACTTTACGGATTCGATCATAGACTTTGCCTCGAAAAATATCACCCTTCTTGTATGACTGAGTAGGGTTAATACCAAGAAGGTCTGTCACCTCATCTGGAACCAAATCATCACTCCAAAATCGCAATGAAACCGAACACTCATCAACTTCTCCTCCTGCTATCCAAACAATCTCTCCTACAGGGTTCCCTGGTGGCAATCTTAGTGGTGGTTCCAATGACTCATCCATAAATTATTGACTATTGTTTATATTTAGGGATTTTCATAAAAACAAAAATAGCTAATCGCTAGGTTGGAAAATCACCAGCAATTAGCTATTAATTATAGTTTTTTAACTCCGGCATAGCATCTATTCTTTTGCCTTTTCCCTTTTACCTTTTGCCTTATTTACGGTTGATTTGGTGCAGTACAAGCACTATTAAACCCATAAGCTTCTTGCCAATGTTTCACCGTTCCTTTACCGATAGGAAAGACTTTAGTATCACCATTGGCAAAAGTTAACCGAGCGCGGACTTCTTTTGGTTGAGCTTTGCGTAAAATGTTAGCAGCATCGGCATTAATAGCAAATAAAGTATCTGACATATACCAAGTGTTGCTATATGAAACGTTTTGATTGTTTTCATATTCGGTATATGTATATTTGCCAGAAAAGCCTCTGACTTTGCTATTGGGGCTAGGAGTTAATTGCAGAATTTGACCATCAATACCTAACTCTATGGTGGTAGGAGCGATTTGTTCTAATGTTGCCTGGCCATCGGCTGGGGCAGTTTGGACGACGACTTTCGCAAAACAGCCTTCAATTTTGCTTCCCCACAAAGACACAACTACAAATCTGCCGGGACGGGGGCCGCTAAAGGGACTTTTAATTAAACTGCTTAAGGGGTCTTCACCGTGGGCATCAATAACTACTTTGCCTAAAGCGGAGTTCACTAGAGTATCTTGGATATTTACGAGTTTACTAAAAGGCAAGCCACCGCCCGCCCAAGGCATTCCATTGACTGTGTTGAGTTTATCTTCATCGATCGCAGTTTGGGCGATCGCTTGTTCACCAGCAAAATTTAGCAAATTTGGCAATAGTAATACAGTTAAAAGACTAAAATTTAAAATTTTTTTCATCTGAAAAAAATGTGTAAATTAAAATGTTTTATTCTAAATTCTGCCGTCTTTAGCAAATTCTACCAGGACAAGAACCTGCGGCTCCGCCAGAACCGTTGATGACTGATGGTCTGCCAATGGTAGGAACATTAGCAGATGCAGGTTTATCTTTTGGTTGAGAAATCGGTATTGCTAATTTCAAAGTTCTCACGGCTTTAGAATTAACAAAGATGTTGATGGGAATGCCTAAATTAAACCCAACTTTTTCCCCGTCGGATCTTGCACCGCGTCCGTGAATTCCAATTAAACGGCCGTTATCATCTAGCACAGGGCCACCACTCATCCCGCGATAAGTCGTGTTGCTATAAATTAAGGTGTAACCTTCTTTGTCTTGAGAATTAGTCCCAATAATTTGTCCCATTGGGACTAACACAGTGCGGTTTTCAATGCCGTGTAATGGTTCCGGTGCGCCCGATACATATACTGTTGTGCCTTCCCTGGTGGCATCGGAATTGCCAAAAATCGCCACATTGTAGGCTTGATCGCTGTTAAACTGTAAAATTGCTAAATCTGCTTCTGGAACACGGGTGATAGACGTGGGTTGAACTTGATATTGGGTCTGACCTCTTGTTTGGATGGTGTAAGTTCCTGGCGCATCAACCACATGCCAATTAGTCAGCACGCTGTAGGTTTTGCCTTTGCGGTAAATAATCACTCCAGAACCAAGTTTAGGGCCACTAATCATGACAGTAATGTTTTGAGCAAGATTAGTGACATCTTGTGCAGTTAAGGATTGAGCAACTTCTGGTTGCGTCAAGGCGATCGCTACCCCGACAATTGCTGTTGTAAATCCACGATTAAGTTTCATAATCTGACCTCTAATCAGCCTGATTAAATACAGTAGTAACCGTAGTGTTTTCGGCTTTTGGCATCATCTGTATCACCTTTGTTATCGGTACAGCCCAACTGAGGCGAATAATCATTTGATGCAATCTTTCATCGGCTTTAGAACCATCAGCAAATACTGATGGTTGATCCCACAATGGATAAGCTTGCATCCCATTAATTCCCACCACTTGACCCCGAACATTTAATAAAGGGCCGCCACTCATACCGTTTTTAATATTGTTGGTGTAGCCTAGTTGATAACCACCCTCTAAAGGTTTGGCTAGAACTAAACTCACCTTGCCTGTGGTAAACGCCAAACTTTGTTTTTTACCTCGTTCTTCCACAGCCGGATAACCCGCAGCAAATACTTCATCTCCTGATGCGGGAAATGCACCAGGAGATGCTATTGCATAGATACTGCCTGCACTTTTGAATTGCAACACAGCCAAATCGTTTTTTCCGAAGTTTAAGCGTTGAGGTAAATTAGCTCTATAAATCCTACCATCTGGCGCTTGTACACGATAGGGAGGATCACCAGCTTGTAATACATGAGCATTGGTCAGTACTGTATATGTTGCACCTCTACGCCGCAACAAAATACCCGAACCCAAAAAATCTTGAGATAGAACTTTGACAGTAATCGACCGAGCAATGTAATTTGGTGTAGGAATACTGACAACTGGTGCTGATGCCGACAAAATTAGGGAAATACTGCCAAGACAGACAACCAGTGTCAACGGAGAACCATTCATTTGGGTTTACAACAGATAAAAAATAGCGATCGCATCTTTATTCATTAATATCTTGATTAATATCGCTATTTTGGTCATTTGTCGCGTTATTTAAATATGTATCAAAATCAATGTTCAATGAGTCTCCCCCACTTTCATTCAGAACATTCCCCGCGACTAATCCCCGACGATTCATCAGTCTTCTCAAAGTTGTTTTCGCATTACTACCACGTTTGAGAGTAAATAACAAAGAACTATCAGTGCAAGGCGCATTCTGGTTTATCGCGGCACACACTACAGGTTGTCCACGCAACACGCCTGTTTTAATGTACTTAAGTCTGCCATTGTCATAACTTTTTTGAAACCTCCGAGACACTTCATAACAACGGCGTTCTGAGTTCCACTCTCTAGGAAAGTAATCTTGGGATGACCATTGAATCATCGGGACTTTCCTACCATCTTGCGTTTGAGCAACTGTGACAGGTACACCTTGACGCTTTTCACACTTAAAAATCGTCCCTCCCGCATAGCTAGGCTGATCAATAGTTGCAACCATACTCAACGCCGCTACAGAAGTGACTCCAATCCCCATCAAGCCTTGGCCAAACAACCTCAATTTCATGGTTAACACCTAACTTCCTCAAAAATATCAGGTATCTTACTGAAAGTGTAAAACATCATTGACCGTAAAATCACGGTGATAGTTCCCGCTAGAAAATTAATTTAACTTAAACCGAGTTTCCCTGAGTATGACAAAGTTTTGTTGTAGATAGAAATTGACTTTAAAATTTTAATTTCGATACTAATCAGTAAGTATATTCTTGAGCTAATTCATAGCAATGACATACAAAAAACACACCTTGGACACAATGTTGAAATATATTAACCGAAAATAGTTAATCTTTTGTTACAGAGATTATATTCATGAATCAATCGGCTAGTTTTTTGTTTGTTCTTCAGAATCAATATCAGGGGCGTTAGACATGAATTCCAGTTTAATTCTGTCCAATATTCTAAACCCGCCAGTGTTATTTTTCTTTTTAGGAATGCTGGCAATTTTTTTGCAATCTGATCTGGAAATTCCACAACCTTTACCTAAATTGTTTTCCCTTTACCTGTTACTAGCTATTGGTTTCAAAGGCGGATATGAAATTACCGAAAGTGGTATCAATCCTGAAATTGCTCTCACACTTTTTGCGGCGATTTTAATGGCTTCGGCTGTTCCTGTTTACTCATTTTTCATTTTAAAAGTTAAATTAGACGCATACAATGCAGCCGCCATAGCAGCAACTTATGGTTCAATTAGTGCAGTGACATTTATTACTGCTCAATCTTTTCTTAAAATTTTGAATATTTCCTCTGGCGGACACATGGTAGCCGCTTTAGCATTAATGGAATCACCAGCAATTATTGTGGGGATTTTGCTAGTGAGATTGTTTGCACCACCGAAAGAAAACCAAAAAGCCGAATTTTCTTGGAGTGAAGTTTTACGGGAAGCTTTCTTAAATGGTTCAGTTTTTCTCTTGATTGGTAGCGTGATTATTGGCACACTCACGGGTGAAAAAGGTTGGGAAAAACTACATCCATTCACCCAAGAAATTTTTTTACGGAGTCTTAGCCTTCTTTTTACTAGATATGGGAATGGTTGCCGCCAGAAGAATCAAAGATATGCGTAAAACTGGTTCTTTTTTAATTGCCTTTTCGATATTAATGCCTGTAGCTAATGCCATTTTCGGCATAATTATTGCCAAATTAATTGGCATGTCTGCGGGTAATGCTTTACTATTTGCAGTCCTTTGTGCGAGTGCTTCTTACATAGCAGTTCCAGCAGCGATGCGAATGACAGTTCCAGAAGCTAATCCTAGTTTGTATGTATCTATGGCATTAGCCTTGACCTTTCCTTTCAATATTATTATTGGCATTCCTTTGTATTTCAATATTATCAAAGCGATCGGAGTTTAAATAAGTGGAAGCCATCAAGAAAGTCGAGATAGTTACAAACTCTTTAGAACTACCAAAAGTTCTAGATATTTTAGAAAAAATCGGGGTTTCTGGTTACACAGTAATTGAAGATGTCACAGGTAAAGGAGATAGAGGCAGAGTGTTTAATGATTTAGAAACTCATACGCTCACGAATGGCTATATTATGAGTGTTTGCACACAAGCACAAGAACAAGAATTAGTAACAGAAATTGAGCCGATTTTGAAAAAATTTGGAGGTGTGTGTATTGTCTCTGATGCCAAGTGGATTGCACATTAGATAAGCTCTGAAGAGGCGTATTGATAGTATCAACGTCTCTCAAAATCACATTAGCTTATTATTCAGGAGTTTTTAACCGTGCCAATTAAACGCATAATTGCGGGGCTGAATGAATTTCACGATAATTATTTTATTACACACCGGGAATTATTTGAAAATTTATCGCAGGGACAAACACCAGAAGTATTATTTATTACTTGTTCTGATTCTCGGATTGATCCTTTTTTAATTACCCAGAGTCAGCCGGGAGATTTATTTGTTATTCGTAATGTTGGTAATATTATTCCACCTTATGGCTCACCTCATGGTGCTGAAGGTGCAGGAATAGAGTATGCAATTCAGGCTTTAAATATCAATGATGTAGTTGTCTGTGGTCATTCTCATTGTGGAGCAATGCGAGGATTATTACAGATAGGTAGTTTGGCACAGCAAATGCCGTTGGTTTATGACTGGTTAAGGCAGTACGCTGAACCAACTCGCCGTTTGGTGATGGATAACTATAAAGATTATCCCAGTGATAAGCTTTTAAGAATTGCCATTGAACAAAATGTACTTACACAAATCGAAAACCTCGAAACCCATCCAATTATTCGTTCTCGACTGCATAGCGGTCAACTAACTCTTCATGCTTGGATTTATGAAATTGAGACTGGTGAAGTATTTGCTTATGATGCCAATGCAGGGCAATTTAAGATTTTAGAAAATCGTCCCTTCCCTGTACCAAATCCGTTGATTGGTGTATATTCAGAGTAATTAATTATTAATGCTTGATAGGGTAATTGTGAGATTTTAAACTCTTGATTACCCTATCTTAATTTAAGTTTACACTAAATACGGCAATGAAGAATTTTTTTGTTTACAAAGAATAGTGATTTGCTGCGGCAAAAGGTATATGAATATTGGGAAGTGGTGAAACAATGGTTTTTCAATACACCAGAGCGATCGCTTGCTCAAGCTTATGATGCTGCCAAGAAAATCAGAAATATTGAAATAGAGCATTTTGACAATCAAATCATTTCTGCCGCATCTGTAAATGAGACACCAAATGTCATGTCTTATTGGCATAACATACTGACCCAAAATTTAACTGTTATTAAACTGAGACTCGCCGAATTCCAAGCCAGCCGCGCACTATTAGAAATCTCTAACCCTGTTTTATTAGATAAACTCCAGTTTATTGATGAAGTTATTGAAAAGTATCAGCAACAAACCTTAATAATTAGCAAAATAAATCAACAATCAGCATCTCAACCGCTAAAAATTGACAGTGAAATTTATCAAAATACATCTAATGTCATCAACCCTACCACCAACAATCGAAGTATAGGATTTCTCCCTAGTTCTATTGGTAGAACCATTAACCGAATTACCACAGACTTTTCTCCCAACGCCGAAGCAGATTTTATTCGGAATTACCACATTTCCCAAAATCGCACCAGAACTTCTGTGCGGTTCTTGTTACTGTTAATTGTGATTCCGTTACTAACTCAGCGGTTTTCTAAAGAATTTTTAGTGAGTCCTATAGTAGAGCATGTTAGAAGTCAAAAAATTACTGGTATTTTTATTAATTCTGAGATGGAGGAAGAAGCTTTCAAGGAGTTAAAAACCTTTGAAGAACAATTAAAATTTCAAACTCTCCTCAAGAAAGCGCCTAGTTTATCTCCAGAGGAAATCAAAACTACTGTCAAAGAAAAAGCCATTGAAATAGCTCAAAAATTCCGCAGTAAAAGTCAAGAAGCCATTAGTAATGTTTTCGCTGATTTAATTTCTTTAGTCGCCTTTGCTGTCGTAGTTGCTAATGGCAAAAAAGAAATTGCGGCGATTAAATCTTTTATAGATGAACTGATATTTGGCTTGAGTGATAGTGCTAAAGCCTTTGTGATTATTTTGTTTACTGATATATTTGTTGGTTTTCACTCCCCACACGGTTGGGAAGTCATTCTTGAAGGGTTAGCCGAACATTTGGGACTAGCACCTAATAGAAGTTTGATATTTCTCTTTATTGCCACATTTCCCGTAATTTTGGATACAGTTGTGAAATACTGGATATTCCGTTACCTCAGCCGCTTGTCACCTTCAGCACTGGCTACATATAAAGAAATGAACGAATAAGATTCGCCAATTACGTTAATAGATTGTCAATCTCCTTCTTCTGTTGGCTGAACATTGCCACTAATGATTGCTTGAAATATGTTTTTGATAAACCAAAAAGTTGCAGTCACTAACAACACAATCATTAAACTAGCAAGGGCAGCAAAGGGAGAAAAAATCAACAAGATTAACATTGCAAAAATTATGCTAGTGATTAATGTTTTATTCATATTTTGCACCTGTTTTAGTTTCTAGTTGTAGCTTAACTAACAACAGTGCGAATAGTCATGTATCTAAAAGTAGGGATTTAAATGAAATTAAACTTTATTCAATCAATTCATCATTACGATCTATTCAATTTAGTATTTAAGATAGCAGTCCTAAATGAATTACAAATCTACTGCCTATGACCTACTATTTCTATCAACCAGTAGTTTAGAAATCAAATAGGATTGCGATATGAGTCTTTTTTGCCTGGTTCATGGCGCTTTTCAAGGCACTTGGTGTTGGAATCTACTAACGCCTTACTTAGAATCTCAGGGTCACACAACTCTAGCAATGGATTTGCCAATTGAAAATGCTTCTACAACTTTGTCTCAATTTGCAGATGCAGTGATTAAAGTACTGCCTAAAACAGATGATGATATTGTCCTAGTAGGTCACTCAATGGCTGGTACGATAATTCCTTTGGTTGCAGAAGCGGTAAAAGTGCGTCAACTAGTGTTTGTGGCGGCGCTACTTCCCTATCCTGGAATTAGTACACTTGACCAATTTGCTCATCAGCTTAATTCTGATACGCTGCAATCCTTCAATTATCAACTAAAAGATCCAAGTCAACTTGAACAGTTCCACTCAGAACCGAGTATGTATGAACCGGATTCTTTAGGGAAAGACTATTCAGACGAAGCAGTATTAAGGCATTTTTTCTATCATGATTGTCAACCAGATGTGGTAGATTGGGCAATATCGAAGGGGCGATCGCAACAATCTTTAGCATATATATTTGAAACCCATCCACTAAAAGCCTTGCCTACAGTTGAGCGTAAATATATTGTTTGTATTAATGACCGCATTATCTCTCCTGCATGGTCACGCTACGCTGCACGCCAGCGTCTAGGAGTTGATGCGATCGAATTACCATCTGGACATTGCCCACATTTGTCTTGTCCTGAAATGCTGGCTTCAGTATTACAGCAGATTTCAAGTAAGTGAAGTACACAATCAATAAACTAGCCGTCATCAACTGCATTCATCACCACACAGTTAATAACGGCTAATTAATTGTTTGGTGGAAGAATTTATTTAATGATTCCTAAAACTTCCGGTTGGGCAATTTGGGGTGCAAATAATCCCTTGGCATAAATTTCGGGCTTGGCTTCGGCAAATTGAATATATGATTGGCGTACTTGGGTGTTAACAGCCACAGTTTTGACATCATACATTTGCGTAGCTAATTTGGGATAAATACCAACACCAATAATCAGTACCAAGAAGCAAGCGGCGATAAAGATTTCACGCGGTTGGGCATCTCGGTAAACTGCTTCGCTTGGTAGGAGACAGTCTGTACCAAAGCAAACTGTACCTTCATCTTCTTGATTTTCAAAAGCAGAGTTACCAATATCACAGCTGAGTTCTGCGCCAGTACCGTAAAATACTTGTCGCAACATCGACAGCAGATAAATCGGGGTGAGGATAACTCCGACGGCGGCTAAGAACACCATGACGGTGCAGAATGTAGGACTGTAAATGTCACTGGTGGTAATGCCAACAAATACTTGTAGTTCACTCACAAAGCCACTCATACCGGGAAGTGCTAGTGATGCCATTGCGCCAGCGGTAAACAGGGCAAATACTTTTGGCATAATTTGACCAATACCGCCCATACTTTCCATTGCCATTGTATGGGTGCGATCGTATGTAACACCAGCTAAGAAAAATAGGACTGCGGCAATTAAACCGTGGGAAAGCATTTGCAGCATTGCACCACTGACACCGACATCAGTGAAGGAGGCAATTCCCAAAAGTACAAAGCCCATGTGAGAAATAGACGAATAAGCGAGGCGGCGCTTCATGTTCGTCTGGGCGAAGGAGTTTAATGCACCATAAATAATATTGATGACACCGAGAGTTGCAAGAACTGGTGCAAAGTAAACATGGGCATCAGAAAGCATTTCTAAATTTAGGCGAATTAACCCATATCCACCCATTTTCAGCAGTACACCTGCTAATAGCATGGATACAGGGGCTGATGCTTCACCGTGGGCATCAGGCAACCATGTATGTAAGGGAAATACGGCTAATTTGACACCAAAGGCAATTAATAACCCAGCATATAACCACAGTTCTAAAGCTAAAGGATAATTCTTTGCACTAAGTTCGACTATATCGAAGGTTGTATTATTGCCGTAGAGCGCCATTGCCAAGCCCGCTACGAGAATAAAAATAGAAGCTGCGGCGGTATAAAGTAAGAATTTGGTGGCAGCGTAACGACGTTTTTGACCACCCCAAATAGAGACAAGTAAATAAACAGGAACTAATTCTAGTTCCCACATAATGAAGAACAACAGTAAGTCTTGGGCGACGAATACGCCGATTTGTGCGCCATACAGCAGCAACATCAAGAAGTAAAACAAGCGTGGCTTGAGGTTAACTTGCCATGCGGCAAACATTGAAAGGGTTGTTACTAATCCTGCCAGTAGCACAAGTGGCGCGGATATTCCATCGACTGAAACTGCCCAACTGAACCCCAACTGAGGCACCCAGGTATATTTCTCCGCGAGTTGAAAAGTTGCACTGCTGGCATCGTAATGCTTCCAAAAGGCATAGCACATCAAGGTAAAATCCGCGATCGCCACACCTAAAGCATACCAGCGCACAAGTTTGCCGTCTTTATCAGGCAGCACGGGAATGAGCATGGAAGCAACGAGTGGGAGCAGAATAATCGCGGTTAGCCAAGGAAATCCATCCGCTATCATGGCAGTAAGCAAAAATACTCATAGTTGAATAAACTCATTATATGCAATTACGTTAAATTTTCTTCATAAATCTTTACCGCAGATTGCTATAGAAGGAATTTATTATGCAAAGGTCGAAATAACAGACAATTTATTGAACAATAAGTAAGATTAGGTTACTTTACTCTAAAATTGTGTAGTTACACAGCTTATCTTTATTAAAGTCTCAATTCCATAAAAATCCAGTTATTTCGATATTCTGGAGGGACTTCTATTTTTTCAAAATATGGTGCAATATCTTGAAAACCGAGTGAATGATAGAGTGCTTGCGCTGCTTTCGTAAAAGGAGCCGTATCTAAGCGCAGTTTTGAGTAACCTATATTGGCAGCTTCATAGATAATATTTTCTAATAACTCTCGACCTATACCTTTGGCGCGAAATTTTGGCTGGACATACAGCCTTTTTACCTCTCCAATTCCCTGATCAATGCTGCGTAAGCCAACACAACCAACAATTTTGCCTTTATATCTTGCCAAAAGTAAGCGTCCATCTGGTGGCATAAATTCATCGAGTTGAGCAAGACATTCTTCTAAAGAAGAATTAATATCAAAACCCATGTTAAATTCCTGGCTCCACATCAAATTTATCCAGCTAAAATATTCAAACAGCAAATCTTTGATGTGCGCTTTGTCTTTGTCAGTTTCGCATTGAATAATTTGTAGCAAAATAACTTCCTTACTATGTATCAGTAGAGCGAGGTAAATATTTGTAGTTAATTTGTAGTTAGAAAAATGCAGAAGGCAGGATGTAAAAGGATTTTAGGGAAATTAATTTTTATTAAAGAAGAGACTTATAAATAGGATTGATATAGATTTTTCCAATGTATAGAATACCAATTATTGATTTATCAGCCTTGATAAATAGTCATTCACAAGCTCAAGATGCTGTAGTAAAACAAATTTATCAAGCTTGCCATAAAGTTGGCTTTATGTACTTACAAAATCAGGGCATTTCAAAAGAACTGATTGCAGCAGTATTTAGCTATAGTCAACATATTTTTAATTTACCGCTAGAAGTTAAACAACAAATAGCTTGGCAAAATGAATTTAGTAACACTGGTTATGTTGGCAAAGAAAGAGAAAGGCTCAATCCAAGTCAACCAGGAGACTTAAAAGAAGCGTTTAATTTTAGCAAGGTAGAAGTTGCGTTTCCTATAAATGGCGTGACTCTGGCAAACGACCCTTGTATTATTGCATTTTATAAAGCTTGTACAGAACTAACTAACAAAGTATTAACAACATTTGCTTTGGCGTTAGGATTACCAGAAGATTTTTTTTACGGTTAGACACAATCAGCAAAATCATACTCTGCGACTGCTACATTATCCACCATTACAAGAACTTCCGAAACCTGGACAAGTGCGTGCGGGTGAGCATTCTGATTATGGCAGTATTACTTTGCTATTCCAAGATGATGTGGGTGGTTTGGAAGTGCAAACAACAACTGGAGAGTGGATAACTGCGCCGACAATTCCTGATACGGTGATTGTGAATACAGGAGATTTGATGCAGCGTTGGACAAATGATGTGTTTTGTTCAACTAAGCATCGGGTGATGATTCCCAAGGATCACAGGGTACAGCGATCGCGCTATTCAATCGCGTTTTTCTGTCATCCTAATGATGATACAGAAATTGCTTGTTTGGAAACTTGTCAAAAACAACGTGCGCCTATTTATCCTCCCATCCTTGCGGGAGAATATCTTTTGAGTCGTTTACAAGCAACATATTAAATGAAAACCTACGATTGGATTGTGGTTGGTGGCGGAATTACGGGTGCGACACTTGCCTATGAATTAGTCAAAGTCGGTTTGAGTGTACTGTTATTAGAACAACACGCCACACCAGACAATGCAACTCGATATAGTTATGGTGGACTAGCTTATTGGTCAGGAACAACACCACTTACTCGTCAATTATGCCAAGAAGCGATCGCCCGTTATCAAATTTTGTCTCAAGAGTTAGATGCTGATATTGAATTGCGAGAATTAGATTTATTACTGACAATTTCAGCCGATACTCACCCACAAACCGCCGCCAGTATTTATGCTAATTGTGCCGTACCACCAAGTTTACTGAGTGTACAAGCAGCTTATGAGTTAGAACCATTACTAAATCGGGAGGTTATTTCCGGTGCTTTAACTGTGAAACATGGCCATATTCATCCAGACAAAACAGCACAAGCATATATAAAAGCTTTTTTACGCGCTGGCGGGGAAATGCAAATTAGTCAAGTTTTGCAAATCCTCAAAGGTGGTGTCCAAACAAATACCGACACTTATCATAGTGCTAACGTTGTGATTTGCGCTGGTGGACTCAGCCGAAAAATACTCAAATCAGCAGGTATTTCCGTCAAAGTGTATTTTACCCACGCCGAAATGATTGAAATTCCACCTGTAGATTTGCGTTTACAAACTTTAGTAATGCCAGCTAATCTGCAAAGATTTCAATTAGAAGCAGCATCAACACAAGTTGATGAATTGTGGGATGAATTGGGAAATGAATTAGTCCCACCAATATTAGATGTAGGTGCAGTGCAGTTTTTAGATGGTAGCTTGCGTGTGGGTCAAATTAGTCGGACACTCACAAATCCTGATGCACAAGTAAATGCCGAAGATAGCGAAAATTGGTTGCGAAATAATATTACTTCAGTGTTACCGGCATTGGGTAATTTACCAGGAACTTGGTATCATTGTTTAGTTGCATTTAGTAACAATCGTTTACCTGTAATTGGTGCTATCCCAGAATTTGCAGGTGTGCATATTTTTTCGGGATTCAGCAATCCTCTTGTTTTTGTACCACCTTTAGCACAACGTTTTGCTAACTTTGTCACGGGGAAGGAAGATGAAATTATGAATCAAATAATCATAGGTATGAAGTAAGTTAAACCTTAGAATTGATAAGGCTCATAGATAAAATATCGAGCCTCTTTTGTGCAAATTAAATGCTGGATAGCTTATCTAACTTGGGCATAGCATCAGTATTAAGTCAGCCTCTATATTAACAATTCATAACTGATTTCGTGCTTTGAGTTGCAGATATCGTTCAACCAACTGATCCGTAATTTGATTTGCTGGTGCATCAAGTACCAAGACACCTTTTTGCTTTAGCTGGGCAAAAGCAACTTGGCGTTGTGCTAATAAATCTAAGGCAACAGCACGACTATATGCTGCTGTGACTTCTTGAGTAAATGTGTGTGCTAGATGATCAACTTGAGGATCTCGCAAAGTAACACAGAATGGTAGATATCTTGGTGCTAACCGGGAAAGTGCGGCTAATAATTCAGTAGAAGCGGTGACATCAACTAAATCAGTAATTACTACTACAAGTGCGCGGCGAGTTTGCCTTTGTACTACATTAGTGACTGCACCCAAATAATCAGATTCGAGTAAAACTGGTTGAATTGGAGTCAAATAATCAATTAACTTACCAAGATGAGATTGACCGCGTTCTGGTGCAACCCATGTGTGCATTTGGCGGTCAAATACACCCACTCCGACGCGATCGCCCCGATGTAATCCGGCTAATGCTAATGATAAAGTCGCATTTAAACCCCAATCAAATCGCTGTAAGCCTTTGACTTGTGCTGTCATCAGCCGACCACGGTCTAATAAAATAATCAAGGTTTGTTCTTGTTCTGGTTCTAATACCCTCACCAAAGGCGGTGTATTCCCAGTAGTTCTCCTGGCGGTGGCTTTCCAATCAATAAAGCGTAAATCATCACCAGTGTGATAGTTCCGCAGTTCCGCAAACTCTGTACCGATACCCATACGGCGAGATTGGCGGATGGAACCTGATGATTGTAATGTGAGGCGAATAGAGAGCGATCGCAACCCAATTAAATCAGGATAAACTTTGACGGGAACATTTTGCGGTATTTGCCAATTATGCCAAGCTAACTTCCAAGTTCCCAACTGTCGCACTTGAATATTTCCCCAAGGAAATTCACCCCGTTGTCTGGGGTGGACAGTGTAAGTTAAATCTTGGGTAGTGTTAGCGGGAATAGTGCTGGTGAGTGTTGGGGTAGATACGCCAAATTCTGCGGGATAGTAATCACGAATTTGAATAATTGCATCCGTGTTTGCGGCTGTTACCGTCAACATTACCGGATTATCTCGCCCAATTGATAAGCGTTGCGGTAAGTCGCGCTTGATTTGCGCTCGTAATGGACGGACTCGCAACCCATCCACAATCATCAATATCAGAATAATGGCATCAAAGAATAAAATGATGGCGATGCTAACGGGAATTGTGATAAATAAGGATAGGATGGGAGCGATCGCAATTGCCGATATCAAGAATAAATAAAGTCGTTGAGAAGGAATCATTTTTTATTTAGTTTTTTTGCTAATTTTTACAAGTATTTTTTAGAAATCTAAACCCAACTTTCCCAAGCAATTTCTCTTACTTGTTGCATTCGCTTAAAGTCACTATCGCATGAAACAATTATCAATGAATGGCGTAAAGCTGTCGCAGCTATCCAGAGGTCATTTTCACTAATCCCGATAGTATTTAATTGAATTGTGCTACGTTTAATTTTTTCTTTGGGGCCAAAATGCTTGATTAATTCAGATTTAAAGTCACCATAAATTTCTGTAGTTTCTTTATCGATTCCATATAAGTTAATTCGCTGCAAAAACGCATTTATTTTGATTAAGTTAGCAGCTTTCTGTTGCGAATTTTGCGCCATAAAGCGTAACTCTTCTGCCACAATGACGCTAGTAGACAGTTGTATTTGACTAAGCGATCGCAAACACTAGGTACACCCTCCATCAAGAAAGAACAGTGATTGGTATCAAGAAGATATATGATTAAAATTCAAGTTGCATCCGGCTTTCATGAACTAGTTGCAGACATTCTCTGATATCTGAACCTTCCCAACTACCGACAAATTCTAATAAATCTTCGGCAGTAGAACTAGTACAATTATGTTCTGCCGTAAGTGGTTGAGAAACTGGGTTATTTGCTGATATATTTTCTGGCTGGTGTTTGGATTGCAAAAACTGAATAAAATCTAAAATTTCCTGTAATAAAGGTTCAGGTAATTTTGCTAGTTCTTGGTTAATCTGTTCTTTAATTGTCATTTTTACCTCGATTATTTATCCAATTGTAAGCTATTGATTGTCTTATCAAGTTTTATCATTCACACTTCATCTTGGAACTTGTACTTGATTAATTACTGACGCAATAATCGCATCAATTTGTAAACCATCTAACATGGCTTCTGGTTTGAGCAGTAAGCGATGACGTAACAAAGGTGAAGCTACAGCTTTGACATCATCTGGTGTGACAAAATCGCGTCCTACTAACCATGCGGCGGCTTGGGATGTTTGCAACCAAGCACCAGCAGCACGCGGTGACGCACCCAAAGCTAAATCAGGAAATTGACGCGAAGCTCTCACTAAAGCTAAGAGATAATCGATAATTTTTTCAGATATTTGTACTTGTTTAACTTCTTGCCGTGCTTGTAAAATATCGACTACCGTTGCTACGGGTTGTAAATTAGAAATATCTATCCGTCGCGCTGCAAAACCAGCTTGACGATTGAGTAACATTTGTTTTTCTGCGGCTTGGTCGGGATAATCTACTAAGAGTTTGAATAAAAACCTATCTAATTGCGCTTCTGGTAAAGGATAAGTCCCTTCAAATTCCAAGGGGTTTTGTGTCGCAATTACCCAAAATAAATCCGGTAGCGGTAAACTTTCACCATCTAAAGTTACTTGCATTTCTTCCATTGCTTCTAACAGCGCCGCCTGGGTTTTGGGAGGAGTGCGGTTAATTTCATCTGCTAGTAAAACTTCGGTAAAAACTGGCCCTTTTTTGAGGGTGAAACTGCGACTATTTAAGTCAAAAATATTTGTTCCGGTAATATCTGAGGGTAAAACATCTGGTGTAAGTTGAATGCGACGAAAATCACCTTGAATTAACTGCGCTAAAACTTTGACTAAAAGTGTTTTACCTGTTCCAGGTACCCCTTCTAAAATTACATGTCCACCTCCTAACAATGCTATTAGCAACTGCTGAATGAGACTCGATTGTCCAACTACAATTTGATTTAGTTTTTGTTCCAGGTTAGTTAATACAGAATGGTTTTGGCTCATAATTTTTATTTATAAAAATCGAAATTTACAAATCAAATTTTTGCATAACAACGTTATTAAAAATTACGCATAAAATTTATTTTTTAAGAATATGTGTAAGGAGGTTTAGACACCTAATTTCTTATACCCATATACCGTTTTACCATTACTCAAACCTTTGATTTATCGTCTTACTACGTACGTAAGTTCTAATTGTGCAACTACCTCTGAGAATTTTGCCTTTGATATTCAATCCTTACTTGCTTAATATCCATTTCCTGCGGATGGTCGCTAAATACGATTTTTTCTACTTGCTGTAAACCGAAACTTTCCAAATGTTGTAGTTCTGAGTCTGATAATGACCAAGGTGGCCCAGAAGGTTCTGCTTCTGTATCCCGAATACGAGTAATTAGCAAAAGCTTGCCACCTGGCTTAACCAAAGACGTAACCGCCGAAATAACAGCAGAACGCACATTTAAAGGTAAGGCTTGAATGTTACGACATTCAAACACAAAGTCAAAAGCAAGATGCCATTCTAAGGGAAGTGCAAACAAATCTGCAACTACATAGTTAACACTCGAATCAGGAAATCGTCGCTGACACCAAGATATCGCTGTAGGAGAAATATCAAAAGCTGTCACATCAAATCCCAGTTTTGCTAAAGCTTCAGCATCATCTCCCAAACCGCAACCAATAATTAAAGCTTTTTGGCCTTTCATAAATGGTTGATGATTATTTAACCATGTTTGCAAATAAGGGTGAGGAGTCAATTTTGCCCAAGGAATTTGTGTTACATCACCTTCAGCTTGGGCATACAAAATTTCAAACCATGCAGATGGCTGTTCTTTTTCTAAAGCTTCCGTAGCCAACTGTTTAACATAATTCTGTAAATTTCCTGATTGTTTTTCTGCCATAAAATTGATACTAATAGATTTTTGCCAAATCAAATATAGCAATCATAAATCATTCTAGTTTCTGACTTCTCACTCCTGAATTCTGCCGATAAAATTTGTTGTTAGTCAAAAAATATATGCCTTACGATATTACTCTATGTCCAGGAAAGAATTGCCCAATCCAAAAAAACTGCTATCGTTTTACGGCTGAAATTATAGGTCGTCAAGATTTTTTTTGTAAAACCACCTTATAGTTTTATGAATAATTGCTGTGAATATTTCATTAGTAACCTACCAGATGAATCAGCAATTCGGGTAAAAGCTTATGAAATTTGGCAGAAAATGGGATGTCCTCACGACAAAGCTTGGGAAAATTGGCTGGAGGCTGAGAAGGAACTCATGAGGAATAAGAGAAATAGGAGATAAAGTAGGACTTAAGCGCCAAGATTGTCTGTTAAAAATTGGTGGAAGGGTGTGAGGGTTTAGGGCTTTGCTGTGAGTATCAGTCGAAAAGTGTAAGGGTTTTGAAAACCTACACCCTGGTTACTGAGTGCTGTCGAAGTACACCTCCATATCCCTGTACCCTAAATATATAAGAGTCGTATCCCAGCGATCGCTTCACCTCACCTTACTCAACTACAATATATATAGACTTTGTTGCGAATTGTATAGTTAGGGATTGGCTGTCATGGCTCCCGCCGTTTTAATTCAAAATCTGCAAAAGTGCTACGGTACTGTTGAAGCCGTCAAAGACGTTTCCTTTGAGGTGGAACCAGGAGAAATCTTTGGTTTACTCGGCCCCAACGGTGCAGGTAAAACTACGACTCTGCGTGCTTTGTGTACCCTCACAACTCCCGATGCAGGCAAAATCGAAGTATCTGGTGTTTCTGTGTTGGATAACCCCAGAGTTGCAAGGCAAAAACTCGGTTATGTCGCGCAGGAAGTCGCTATCGATAAAGTGTTAACTGGACGCGAACTACTGCAATTGCAAGCGGCGCTTTATCACCTCCCTGGCGCGGTAGCAAAACAGCGAATTCAAACCGTTTTAGATTTACTGAGTTTGCAAGAGTACGCCGATAAAAAGACAGGAACTTATTCTGGCGGTTTACGTAAACGGCTAGATTTAGCAGCTGGGCTACTCCATGCACCGGATGTTTTGGTTTTAGACGAACCTACAGTTGGACTGGACATTGAAAGCCGCTTTGTTGTCTGGGAGTTTTTACGAAAGTTGCGAGCATCAGGAACTACTGTATTAATTACCAGCCATTATTTAGAAGAAATTGACGCACTAGCCGATCGCGTGGCTATTATTGACCGTGGGATTGTCATTGCCACAGGTACACCTTCACAATTAAAAGATAGGGTAGGAGGCGATCGCATTACCTTACGCATCCGGGAATTTTCCCCCGTTGAGGAAGCCGAAAAAGCCAAAAACCTCTTACAAGCTTTGCCATTCGTCCAAGAATCATCATCAACAGCGCCCAAGGTAATTCCCTCAACTTGGTAGTCACGCCCCAAAGTGATGCCTTAATTACCATCCAACAAACGCTGAATAACGCCAGCTTACCAATTTTCGGCATCGCCCAATCACGCCCCAGCCTAGATGATGTCTACCTCGCCGCCACCGGACGCACCTTAATGGATGCAGAACTAGCAGCCATTGCTAACCGCGATCCGAAAGCAGAAAAGAAGCAAAATATGAGATAGAACTGCTTCGCAGTGTCAATAGTCATTTGTCCTTTGTCATTTGTAATTACTAATAGCAATTGGCCATTGACTGACTATTGACTACTGAACTATTGACCAATGACTAATGACTAATGACAAAATATTATGAGTGTAACTCCTAAATCTGATTTAAATTGGCAGCAACTAGCTTCACCTGCGGGTGCCGCACCTAATTTTTTTGGTGAATTAGTCCAAGAGACACTGGCTTTAACTCGTCGCTTGTTTATTCAATTACAACGTCGTCCTTCCACTTTATTGGCGGGAATTGTTCAGCCTGTGATGTGGTTGGTGTTATTTGGCGCGTTATTCCAAAATGCACCGAAGGGTTTATTTGGTAGTACGACAAACTACGGTCAATTTTTAGCTGCGGGGGTAATTGTTTTTACTGCTTTTGCTGGAGCTTTGAACGCCGGATTACCTGTGATGTTTGACCGCGAATTTGGCTTTTTGAATCGTTTATTAGTCGCGCCTTTAGCATCGCGGTTTTCCATTGTCTTTGCTTCCGCCATCTTTATTATTAGCCAAAGCTTACTACAAGCAGCCGTAATTGTTGGTGCAGCAGCTTTTTTAGGTGCGGGCATACCAGATGCCGCAGGCTTGGGTGCGATCGCTCTCATCGTCTTCCTCTTAGCTTTGGGTGTAACTGCAATTTCCCTTGGTTTAGCTTTTGCCCTACCAGGACATATTGAATTAATTGCTGTAATATTCGTTACTAACCTGCCTTTATTATTTGCCAGCACCGCTTTAGCGCCGTTATCTTTCATGCCCAAGTGGTTACAAGTTGTCGCCACTCTCAACCCTCTCAGTTACGCTATTGAACCTATCCGTTATCTTTATTTGCATCAAGACTGGGGATTGAGTAGCGTTGTGATGCAAGCACCTTGGGGTGATGTTACCTTTGGCAGTGCTTTGTTAATTTTGTTGGGCTTTGCTGTTGTGGCTTTACTCAGCATTCAACCCCAACTACGCAAAACTCTTGCTTAAGATAAAAACATGGTGTCGTTGGAGCGTATTGGAGAATCTCATGCAAAAATCATTTTTATCAGTTAAAAGCTTCTTTGTAGCTACATTCGCAGGAATTGGCTGTGCTTCTTTCCTCGCAGCCCAACCCAGTTTGGCGCAGCTAAATACAATCGATACCTATCCTGGCGATAATTCTCAAGATAATACCAATCCATTTTCGCCCAATACAGGTAATTTAAATCCCCTTGATTTAATTCACCGCGCTCAATTTGGTAATTTCAACTGGAATGCTCAACAAAAAGACGAAGAATTAAATTCAGCGGTGGCTGAATTAAACAGAAAGCGGGCTGTACTCAAACAAAATGCCAATCAACCCGTAAATAGCACTACAGGACAAGCGGTTCCTGGTTTACCAGCTATCACATCTCCTAGTGTGGTTTCTCCAGTGCAGATTGTTCCACCCCAAAACTGAATCTAATTCAAAAACCTCACCTTGTCTGTAAATCCTTAACTGAAGCTAGGTTTGGTAGTCAGTGAAAGGGTATGACGACAAAAGGTGAGGTCAATTCATTTTGAATTTTAGATTTTGGATTGATTAATTACAAGCCCAGAGCCGCTAAAATATCGCTGGCGTGGTTAGATGTATTCACATTGGCATCAACATGAACAATCGTGCCATTGGGGTTGATGACGTAGGTAACACGCTTGGCATAACCACCACCATCAACATCGTAAGCTTGAATCAGAGACTTATCGGTGTCTGCCAATAAAGGAAAGTTCAAATTGAATTTTTGGGTAAAAGCTTGATGCGACACTTCATCATCGGCACTCACACCCAAAACAACTATATCTTTACCTTGATATTGCTCTTGAGCATCGCGGAAGCTACACGCTTGTTTGGTGCAGCCGGGAGTGTCATCTTTGGGATAAAAATACAAAACAACTGTCTTACCAGCAAAATCAGACAATGAGACAGTGTTGCCATTAGTATCTTTGACGGTAAATGCAGGTGCATCCGTACCAACTGCTAGAGGCATAATGAACCTTTCCTGTTTCAGTTTGTTGATGACTTTGAAATTTTACAATAATTTACAATGATTAAAGAACAATTCAGAAGTCAGAATACAGGATTCAGAATTAATTGAGTGAGTTTATGAGTTGTAAATTAATTTGTGTTGAGATAAATAAATATTTCTATGAATAGACTTGATTCCCCAACCCCAAAATCCTTCTCTTACCCTGTTAGTACAGTAGAAAGAGCAGAGCGATCGCTCATTTGTTCTCCTTTCAGAGTTGGTTTATTTAGCGCCATGCGTAACCAGAGTGTACCATTAAATGCGATCGCCCAAGAAAACGGCATTAAAAATGGCTATACCCAGCATCCCTTATCAGAATTAGCTTGTTACAACGCTTTAGACTGGTTAATTCAAGTTGGTGTCCTGCGGCGCGAAGTTGATGGTCAAGGAATTACCGATAGTTTTCGCCTCACACCTTTAGGTCATCAATTAATCGAAAAATATCAGGGACAAAATTTTCCTGCCCCTTCCTGGCGAGATTCCCTCTACAATGCCTCCATTCGTTGGTTGAGGCTGCCTTTTTAGAATTAAAAATCTTAAAGTTAAGATTAGGTTACAAAAGGGAACAATATACTTACGGAAGCATCAAGCCCAAGATAAATTCTTCATTAACATCTGATAGCTTTGCTCAGATTTTGATGAAAGTTGCATAAATCACGGGGGTCAAGAGTTTGGGTATGGATATTTGTCCTCCCTCAAGTTTTGATTGCTTCTGGATTTATAGCAGTAACTACGTTGATGAAGACTTTGTGAAAGCTGGAATCTCACAGTTTTTAATTGATCTCAATCTAAAATCTCCAATTCTTCTGCCTGCTGCTATAACTGTTGATGAACGGATGTGATCTCATGAGCCGTTCATAACTGAATATTTCACCCTCTTATTGAAAAGTACATATTAAGTATGAAAGCAATTATGGTAGTGGGAACTACATCCCACGCGGGGAAATCACTTTTAACTACGGCTATTTGCCGTTTACTAGCGCGGCGTGGTTGGCGAGTGGCTCCCTTTAAAGGTCAAAATATGGCTTTAAATGCTTATGTCACTGCCAATGGAGGAGAAATCGGTTATGCACAGGCGGTACAAGCTTGGGCTTCTGGGGTGGTTCCTTGGGTAGAAATGAATCCCATTTTACTCAAACCCCAAGGTGATATGACTTCTCAGGTAATTGTTAAGGGTAGACCAGTCGGGAGAGTCAAAGCAGCAGATTACTACGAGCAATTTTTCGACCTTGGTTGGCGAGCGATAGAAGAATCTCTACAACATCTATCCACAGAATTTGATATGTTGGTTTGCGAAGGTGCAGGGAGTCCCGCAGAAATTAACCTCAAGCACCGTGATTTGACCAATATGCGGATCGCTAAGTATTTAAATGCACCAACAATTCTGGTAGTTGATATTGACCGTGGTGGTGCTTTTGCCCACGTTGTAGGGACTTTAGAGTTACTTGACCCCGATGAACGGGATTTAATTAAAGGTATTGTAATTAATAAATTCCGTGGACAGCGATCGCTATTAGATTCAGGTATCCAATGGCTAGAAGAACGCACCAAAAAACCTGTAATTGGTGTGCTGCCTTATTTTCAAGAACTATTCCCCGCAGAAGATTCTCTCGACTTACTAGAACGCAAAGCTCATAAAGCTCAAGCTGACTTGAATATCGTGGTGATTCGCTTACCTAGAATCGCCAACTTTACCGATTTCGACCCCTTAGAATCAGAACCATCTGTTTCTGTTAGATATCTCAGTCCAAAACAAGATTTAGGACATCCAGACGCAGTAATTATCCCTGGTACAAAAACCACCATTGCCGACTTAATTTTATTGCAGAAAAGCGGTATGGCAGAAGCCATCCAAAATTATGCTGCTTCCGGTGGCACAGTTTTAGGGATTTGCGGCGGCTACCAAATGCTAGGACAAATTATTGCTGACCCCGAAGGTATAGAAGGTCAAGCAGGTAGATTCCAAGGCTTGAATTTATTACCCATTAGAACCGTCATTACCGGACAAAAAATCGCTCGTCAACGGCAAGTAAGTTCTAATTTCCCGCAGATGGGATTGCCAGTCAATGGCTTTGAAATTCATCAAGGGCGATCGCGTATTGAACAACCACCCGATAGTCAAGCGTATCAACCCCTATTTGATGATGTTAACCTAGGGTTGGTGGATAGCTGTCAATCAGTTTGGGGTACATATTTGCACGGACTGTTTGACAATGGCCCTTGGCGACGTGCTTGGTTAAATCGTCTGCGTCAACAGCGTGGTTTGAAATCCTTGCCAACAGGTGTCGCCAACTACCGAGAACAGCGAGAACAAATCTTAGACTCGCTGGCTACAGAAGTAGAACGCCATTTAGACTTAACACCGTTTTTGTCGTAGTTAGCCAAAAATTGCATGAGTGTTAGCATTCGATTTTTACCAGATGATGTCGCCATTAACGCCGAAGTGGGAGAAGCACTCCTAGATGTAGCGCAACGCGCTGGAGTTTTTATTCCCACTGGCTGTCTCATGGGTTCATGTCACGCCTGTACTGTAGAACTTGAAGATGGCGATGTCATTCGCGCTTGCCTTTCCGCAGTTCCGCCAACCGATGAGGAGTTGAGAATACATATATTTAGCGACCCAACTTGGTAGTGATTGTATCTTCCAGATGAAATGAATCAACTCAAGTACCAAATGGTGATTCAGTGGTCAGAAGATGATGATTGCTTCTTGGTAGGATTTCCTGATTTCCCTGGACAACGTTGGCGCACTCATGGGGATACTTACGAGTCAGCTGTTGCCAATGGCATTGAAGCACTGGAATCTTTAATTATTGCTTATGAAGCTGCGGGAGATCCACTGCCACAGCCAACCGTGTTTAACGCTGCATAACACAAACTTGAGATATTAGAACCAGACCTAACAATCACAAAATTCTAGCTACACAAAAGTAGTAGTCCGCCACACAAATTTAGGACTTAAGCAAAACACCTCTCAAACTCTCATTTCTCTATGAACTCCCGAAGTTTGCTCAACGCGGGGAACCCGCGCACGCAACTTCTCTCTGCGCCTCTTGGGTTTGTTCTTCCGTAGCCTGTATGTAATTCCTCAAAGTGTTAAAATCCGGTGACAATTAATAGAGCTAAACATTAGGGATAGCAAGCTCCTTAAAGAAAAGCAATATTTCCTCATAGCTGCTTAAGTTCCGAAGTTCTTGAAGTAACGATATATTTGAGTATCTGTCCCGCACACATCTACTTTTTGTTATTAAATCTATGAAGTCTTATTTAGCCGCCGCTATTCAAATGACAAGTGTGCCTGATTTATACAAAAATTTGGCACAGGCAGAAGAATTGATTGAGCTTGCTGTGCGTCGAGGTGCTGAATTAGTTGGGCTACCAGAAAACTTTTCTTTTATGGGAGAAGAAAAAGATAAACTCGCCCAAGCTGCAACCATCACCCGCGAAACAGAACAGTTTCTCAAAAAAATGGCTCAACGCTTCCAAGTCACAATTTTAGGCGGTAGCTTTCCTGTTTTGGTAGAAGAGACAGGCAAAGTTTATAATACTTCCACCTTAATTGACCAAAGTGGTTTAGAAGTTGTCCGTTACCAAAAGGTACATTTATTTGATGTGAATGTTCCCGATGGTAATACTTATCGTGAATCTAGCACTGTAGTAGCTGGTACACAACTGCCTTCAGTATATTTTTCCCCAGAACTGGGCGGTATTGGTCTTTCTGTTTGTTATGATGTGCGCTTTCCAGAATTGTATCGCCATCTATCCAGCAAGGGAGCCGATGTAATGTTTATTCCTGCAGCGTTTACTGCTTTTACTGGCAAAGACCACTGGCAAGTATTATTACAAGCAAGAGCAATTGAAAATACTTGTTATGTGATTGCACCAGCCCAAACTGGAACAAACTACGCTCGTCGCCAAACCCACGGCCATGCTGTAATTATTGATCCTTGGGGAGTCATTTTAGCTGATGCTGGGGAAAAACCCGGAATTGCGATCGCAGAAATCAATCCCTCACGTTTAGAACAAGTACGTCGCCAAATGCCATCTTTACAACACCGCGTGTTTGGCTAAAGTATGAGAAGTCTGAAGTCTAAAATTGCCTGCTTCAGACTTTACTCAGCATCTTGAATACTTTCTAGTAAACTCCTCAACATAAAATAAGACGAAGTTGCACCAGGATCTTGGTGTCCAATACTGCGTTCTCCTAAATAACTAGCGCGTCCTTTTTTCGCTAACATCGGTTTGGTGTTCTCTAACGCCTGTTCCGCGACAGTTACAGATTTTTGCAGTGCAGTCACAGTATCTTTACCTTCCTCAACCGCTTGCCGAAAAGCTACTACAGCCGGAGACAGCAAATCAACCATTGTTTTGTCTTCTAGTTGGGCTTTACCACGTTGCAAAACTCCATCTAAACCAGCTTGCAACAATTCTAATAGCTCTGGTGTAGTGAGTTCTTGTTTACCAGCCGCTACAGTGCTGGCTTTAAAAAAAAAATGTCCCGTATAAAGGGCCACTAGCACCCCCAACACTAGAAATTAAACTCATACTCACAGTTTTCAAAATACTGCCAATATCTTGCTGAGTCACAGTTGGTAACTGACTTATCACCTTTTTAAAACCACGATCCATATTAATCCCGTGGTCAGCATCACCAATTGCTGCGTCTAATTCAGTTAAATATTCTTTATTCTGCTCGATCTCAGAGCCAAAGATTTGTAACCACTGGAGAATTTGAGCTTGAGTGACCATATTAAATACCCCAACGCAGATTTGCTGTATGTACTGGTGCATCCCATAACTGCAAGAGTTCATCGTCCAACTTCAGCAATGTAATTGAGCAACCTTGCATTTCTAAAGATGTGATGTAAGGGCCGATTAAGTTGCGGACAATGATCATTCCCTGTTTGTCGCAGATTTCTGCCAGCTTACGATAAATCAGATAAAGTTCGGAAATGGGCGTACCACCCATACTATTAACAAAGGCTAACAAGCGATCGCCTCTTTGCAAAGGTGGATCAATCAATTCCACATCAACCCACTCGCCTTGATTTTCATCCCACTCTCGTACCACTCGACTGTAGCCAACATCATCAATAATTGTTTGGGTTAATATCTCTGCAATCTCATCTGCTGATTTTACATCAATTCTTTCCCTTCCCGGTTCACCATGAATCCCAATGCCAATTTCCATTTCGCGATCGCTTAATGTAAATGTTGGAGTACCCCTCGCTGGTACAGTACAAGATGTTAAAGCAATTCCCATACTTCGCCCATTCAGATTTACCCGACGACACAAATCTGCTACTTGTTGCAAGTCATAACCTTGTTCAGCCGCCGCACCACAAATTTTCTCTGCTAACACTGTCGTTCCTACACCGCGACGACCTTGGGTATATAAACTATCCTTCACTGCCACATCGTCGTCAATCAAAATACTGAGCGCACGGATACTTTCACTTCTGGCTAACTCCGTTGCCATCTCAAAATTCATCACATCGCCACTATAATTTTTGACAATATAAAGAATACCCGCTCCACTATCTACTTTTTGAGCAGCAGCCAGCATCTGGTCAGGGGTAGGTGACGTAAATACCTCTCCCGGACAAGCTGCATCTAGCATTCCGGTACCCACAAACCCTGCGTGCATCGGTTCATGTCCACTACCTCCACCAGAAATAACTGCAACTTTCCCTGGTTTGGTTGCATTAGCTCGATAAGCAAAAGTGGGATCATAGTTGACTTTGATTAAATCCGAATGAGCCACCGCCATCCCAGCTAGACTTTCTCTTACGAAGTCTTCTGGCTGATTAATCAGCTTTTTCATTGTCTGTAATTGAGAATATTGCTACAGATTCAGAATAATCCAACGGGTAGAAAACACAAATATACGCCAGATTAATGTATTTTCTGCCGGAATGGTTTTGCTATGGTGCGTGCGATCGCTCATATCTTTGAAGCAGCTTCTCAAGAAAAATTTTGTAAATAATTTTCTTTCAGGAATTTTTTGATTTTTCCACATAAATTGCTTCTATTAGGCTATGCACCATTACATAAATTAATTGATTTAAACTAAAATTAGCCTTATATGACTAAATAAACTCAAATACTTGCCATTCCGCTGATTTAAATGTTTTTATTGATTTTTACTTTCGTTCCAATCAAATTCAAAAAAATTTTTTGCCAACCCCTTGACGTTCCTATAACCAGTTGTTAATCTAGATAAGTGTCAAGGCAAGAGCCAAGACGACTGAACCGAGAAAAAACAATACTTTGAAAGCTTAAATTTAAACCAATCCTCGTCAAACAAATTGGTTTTGGGACATCCCAAAAACTTCAAAAATTATAGCAAGGAATCTGAAGAACGAGTTTTTTCAGATAACAAACTCAAAAAATAACAAAACGGAGAGTTTGATCCTGGCTCAGGATGAACGCTGGCGGTATGCTTAACACATGCAAGTCGAACGGAATCTTAGGATTTAGTGGCGGACGGGTGAGTAACGCGTGAGAATCTAGCTTCAGGTCGGGGATAACTACTGGAAACGGTGGCTAATACCGGATGTGCCGAGAGGTGAAAGGCTAGCTGCCTGAAGATGAGCTCGCGTCTGATTAGCTAGTTGGTGTGGTAAGAGCGCACCAAGGCGACGATCAGTAGCTGGTCTGAGAGGATGATCAGCCACACTGGGACTGAGACACGGCCCAGACTCCTACGGGAGGCAGCAGTGGGGAATTTTCCGCAATGGGCGAAAGCCTGACGGAGCAATACCGCGTGAGGGAGGAAGGCTCTTGGGTTGTAAACCTCTTTTCTCAAGGAAGAAAAAATGACGGTACTTGAGGAATAAGCATCGGCTAACTCCGTGCCAGCAGCCGCGGTAATACGGAGGATGCAAGCGTTATCCGGAATGATTGGGCGTAAAGCGTCCGCAGGTGGCGATGTAAGTCTGCTGTTAAAGAGTCTAGCTTAACTAGATAAAAGCAGTGGAAACTACATAGCTAGAGTGCGTTCGGGGTAGAGGGAATTCCTGGTGTAGCGGTGAAATGCGTAGAGATCAGGAAGAACACCGGTGGCGAAGGCGCTCTACTAGGCCGCAACTGACACTGAGGGACGAAAGCTAGGGGAGCGAATGGGATTAGATACCCCAGTAGTCCTAGCCGTAAACGATGGATACTAGGCGTTGCGAGTATCGACCCTCGCAGTGCCGGAGCCAACGCGTTAAGTATCCCGCCTGGGGAGTACGCACGCAAGTGTGAAACTCAAAGGAATTGACGGGGGCCCGCACAAGCGGTGGAGTATGTGGTTTAATTCGATGCAACGCGAAGAACCTTACCAAGACTTGACATGTCGCGAATCCTTGTGAAAGCAGGGAGTGCCTTCGGGAGCGCGAACACAGGTGGTGCATGGCTGTCGTCAGCTCGTGTCGTGAGATGTTGGGTTAAGTCCCGCAACGAGCGCAACCCTCGTTTTTAGTTGCCAGCATTAAGTTGGGCACTCTAGAGAGACTGCCGGTGACAAACCGGAGGAAGGTGGGGATGACGTCAAGTCAGCATGCCCCTTACGTCTTGGGCTACACACGTACTACAATGCTCCGAACAGAGGGCAGCGAGCTAGCGATAGCAAGCAAATCCCGGAAATCGGAGCTCAGTTCAGATCGAAGGCTGCAACTCGCCTTCGTGAAGGAGGAATCGCTAGTAATTGCAGGTCAGCATACTGCAGTGAATTCGTTCCCGGGCCTTGTACACACCGCCCGTCACACCATGGAAGCTGGCAACGCCCGAAGTCATTACCCCAACCGTGAGGAGGGGGATGCCTAAGGCAGTGCTGGTGACTGGGGTGAAGTCGTAACAAGGTAGCCGTACCGGAAGGTGTGGCTGGATCACCTCCTTTTAGGGAGACCTACCCAACTTGGAATCGAAAGCGCACAGCAAATAGAGAACAAGATGGTCAACCTAGGTCGGTCGAGATGGGGTAAAAAGCTTTTCAAAGTTATTTAATGGTTTCAAGTTTAAAAGTACAAACTAAAACAAAGGAAAAAAGACCAGCACCTAACAAATAGAAAGAGTTAGAATGCTGGGTTGAATCCTAGCCAGAACCTTGAAAACTGCATAGAAACGCGATTGTATAGCAGGCAGTCAAAAAAGTCAAAAGTGAAAAGTCAAAAGGCAAAAAAGCTAAAAGACCGGAAACAAAAGACAAAAGACTGCGGGTGAAACACCAATTGTTAAGTGGTCAAGCGAAAAAGAGCTAATGGTGGATACCTAGGCACACAGAGGCGAAGAAGGACGTGGTTACCGACGAAAAGCTCCGGGGAGTTGGAAGCAAACATTGAGCCGGAGATATCCGAATGGGGCAACCCTAAATACAGCCTGTTGAATATATAGACAGGTATGAGCCAACCCAGCGAACTGAAACATCTTAGTAGCTGGAGGAAAAGAAATCAAAAGAGATTCCCTGTGTAGTGGTGAGCGAAAGGGGAAGAGCCTAAACCAAAGGGTTTACCTTTTGGGGTAGTGGGACAGCAATATCGAATCTAGAGGCTAGACGAAGCAGCTAAATACTGCACCAGAGAAAGTGAAAGTCTTGTAGTCGAAAGTCAAAGGATAGAAGCTGAATCCCGAGTAGCATGGGGCACGAGGAATCCCATGTGAATCAGCGAGGACCATCTCGTAAGGCTAAATACTACTGTGTGACCGATAGAGAACAAGTACCGCGAGGGAAAGGTGAAAAGAACCCCGGAAGGGGAGTGAAATAGAACATGAAACCGTGAGCTTACAAGCAGTGGGAGTCCGATTAAACGGATGACCGCGTGCCTGTTGAAGAATGAGCCGGCGACTTATAGGCACTGGTAGGTTAAAGCGAGAATGCTGGAGCCAAAGGGAAACCGAGTCTGAAAAGGGCGATAATCAGTGTTTATAGACCCGAACCCTGGTGATCTAACCATGGCCAGGATGAAGCTTGGGTAACACCAAGTGGAGGTCCGCACCGACCGATGTTGAAAAATCGGCGGATGAGCTGTGGTTAGGGGTGAAATGCCAATCGAACCAGGAGCTAGCTGGTTCTCCCCGAAATGTGTTGAGGCGCAGCGGTAATGAATATAGTCGGGGGGTAAAGCACTGTTTCGGTGCGGGCTGGGAGACCGGTACCAAATCGAGACAAACTCAGAATACCCGATGGACACATTGCCAGTGAGACGGTGGGGGATAAGCTTCATCGTCAAGAGGGAAACAGCCCAGACCACCAGCTAAGGTCCCCAAATCATCACTAAGTGATAAAGGAGGTGAGACTGCATAGACAACTAGGAGGTTTGCCTAGAAGCAGCCACCCTTGAAAGAGTGCGTAATAGCTCACTAGTCAAGCGGTCTTGCGCCGAAAATGAACGGGGCTAAGTGATGTACCGAAGCTGTGGGATTAAGAAATTAATCGGTAGGGGAGCGTTCCGTAGTAGGGAGAAGCAGTAGCGGCGAGCAGCTGTGGACGAAACGGAAGTGAGAATGTCGGCTTGAGTAGCGCAAACATTGGTGAGAATCCAATGCCCCGAAACCCTAAGGGTTCCAGAGCCAGGTTCGTCCGCTCTGGGTGAGTCGGGTCCTAAGGCGAGGTCGAAAGGCGTAGTCGATGGACACAGGGTGAAGATTCCCTGACTACGATATGGGAGCATGGCAAGGGACGCATGAAAAATAGCTACACCCTAATTGGTTTGGGAGGGGTTTACGAACTCCGCGTAGTGAAAGATAGTGCCAAGAAAAGCTAGTCATGTGATGAACATATGGTACCCGTACCCGAAACCGACACAGGTAGGGAGGTTGAGTAAACCAAGGGGCGCGAGATAACTCTCTCTAAGGAACTCGGCAAAATGGCCCCGTAACTTCGGAAGAAGGGGTGCCCACGAGAGTGGGTCGCAGTGAAGAGATCCAGGCGACTGTTTACCAAAAACACAGGTCTCCGCAAACTCGCAAGAGGAAGTATGGGGCTGACGCCTGCCCAGTGCCGGAAGGTTAAGGAAGTTGGTCAGTGGCAACATGAAGCTGACGACCGAAGCCCCGGTGAACGGCGGCCGTAACTATAACGGTCCTAAGGTAGCGAAATTCCTTGTCGGGTAAGTTCCGACCCGCACGAAAGGCGTAACGATCTGGATGGTGTCTCAGAGAGAGACTCGGCGAAATAGGAATGTCTGTGAAGATACGGACTGCCTGCACCTGGACAGAAAGACCCTATGAAGCTTTACTGTAGCCTGGAATGGTGTCCGGGCTTCGCTTGCGCAGGATAGGTGGGAGACGAAGAGATATTCCTTGTGGGGGATATGGAGTCAACGGTGAGATACCACTCTGGCGAAGCTAGGATTCTAACTTACTACCGTGATCCGGTAGAAGGACAGTTTCAGGTGGGCAGTTTGACTGGGGCGGTCGCCTCCTAAAAGGTAACGGAGGCGCGCAAAGGTTCCCTCAGCACGCTTGGAAACCGTGCGGCGAGTGTAAAGGCATAAAGGGAGCTTGACTGCAAGACTGACAAGTCGAGCAGGTACGAAAGTAGGCCTTAGTGATCCGACGGCGCAGAGTGGAATGGCCGTCGCTCAACGGATAAAAGTTACTCTAGGGATAACAGGCTGATCTCCCCCAAGAGTCCACATCGACGGGGAGGTTTGGCACCTCGATGTCGGCTCATCGCAACCTGGGGCGGAAGTACGTCCCAAGGGTTGGGCTGTTCGCCCATTAAAGCGGTACGTGAGCTGGGTTCAGAACGTCGTGAGACAGTTCGGTCCATATCCGGTGCAGGCGTTAGAACATTGAGAGGAGCCTTCCTTAGTACGAGAGGACCGGGAAGGACGCACCGCTGGTGTACCAGTTATTGTACCAACAGTAGACGCTGGGTAGCCAAGTGCGGAGCGGATAACCGCTGAAAGCATCTAAGTGGGAAGCCCACCTCAAGATGAGTGTTCTCACTACTTTAAGTAGGTAAGGTCACCTGTAGAACACAGGTTCTTAGGCGGTAGGTGGAAGTGCAGTAATGTATGTAGCCGAGCCGTGCTAACAGACCGAGGGCTTGACCTCAAACATTTATTTGGTAAATCGCGTTTCTTGCAGTCTTCAGGGTTTCTGAATGGGTGACAGTTGTTTGATAACTGATAACTGCCCACTGTTCACTGTCTTTCCTGGTGCCTATGGCGCGGTGGAACCACACTGATACATCCCGAACTCAGAGGTGAAACGCTGCTGCGGCTACGATAGTTGGAGGGTCGCCTCCTGCCACAATTGCTCGGCGCCAGGTCTTTTTTTCCACTAAAAGCTCCTTAGTTCTAACATTATACTAAGGAGCTTTTTAGTATTTATATGTGAATTTATATGTGAATAGGGGATAGTTGAAAAACTGACCCCTATTGTGATTAAGATAGCCAATCATACGCTATCTATAAATTAGAAAATTAGATATTTGCTCCAGTTGCAGTTCCACCCAATCGTTGTTGAATTTTGGCTTTAGCTGCTTTAAATTCTGTAGCGAGTTGCTCACTTTGTTGAGTATTCAAATTGTTGCGGATGGCAGCAAACATTGTACTTTCTTCTTGACGAACGTGGTCGCCAACGATATCCATCAAATTCCTAATTCTATCTTTAAATTCAGAGGTTGAAGGACTAATACCTTTAATTTGGTTTAAAAGCCGCTTCATTTCAGCTTGTTCATCATAAAGTTCTTGGGTGTCGCCTTCGCCATAGAAGGAACGGACTCTAGGGTAAACTACTTCCTCTTCAGCTTCAGCATGGGCAGTTAAATCTTTGTAGATTTGACCAAAGTATTCTTGAATCTTTTGAGGATCATTGCTTTGGAGCAATTCAGTAAACAAGATATTTACCTTGTTATGATCCAAGCGAATCACGTCTTGGATGTTCATATCTTGTTTGTCTGAACTTTGGGTAACAGCACTACCTACTGCGCCGCTAAACGCTGCGATCGCATCTTGAACTCTGGCCCAAATTCCTTGGTCTGCATTTTGTCCAGTTAACTCACGCACACCTAATATTTCTAGAATACCTTTGAGTTGTTCTTGGTGAGCGCGGTTTTCAAAGTTAACAGGATTAATAGGCCCAATTGCTGCCATCACATCAGCACCAACTTTTTGTGCTGCTTTATGTACTAACAAGCCACTCATAACTTGTTGATGCTTTAATAGTTCGTGCTGGGATACTTTTTCGTAGAAACTCAGTTCAGAGCCTTGCATCAATTTACGAACTTGTTCAACCATTTGTTGAACAGTTTGTTTCGGCTCTTGCTGAATACCATACTGCACAATTACAGTTTCTATAATGCCCAGATTTTTGCGGTCATCTTCAAGGAAATTGCGAATCCGATCAGAGATTTCACTATCGGTAGACTCTCTCAAAAATAGCTCTTCATTTTCAATCAATAACTGTTGAACCAATTTAATACTAGCTAATTTACTAGCAATAGCATTGCGTTTTGTATCATCTAAAGTTGATACCATTCTAAAGTTCTCCTCAAAAAGTAATCAGATTATTACTAGTCACAGCTTGTCATAGGAGTTAATCATATTCCCTCTTTCTTTTGAGCGATTAATGGGTAACTCTAGATAGAAAAACAATTTTTTTTTTTTTACATAAGAATTTCTGATTCTTCTTTTGGAGATACGCAGAATAAATTTTGTCTCCATCGTTGGGTAGATAAAATTTTGAAATTATTTTTCTAAATTGTCCAAAGAGATTCAAAAACGAGATAACAACATAATGTCAGAAAGTCCTGGGATAGGAGAGCAAGCACTAAATAAAGCTGCCGAAATAGGATTATCTAGCCAGTTGGATGAGGTTGAAAATCTAGATGTCAATATTAAAACTGATCCACTAAAAATGGTTCAGGGACAAGTAGATGCAGTACAAATATCAGGCGAAGGTTTAGTGATGCAGAAAGACCTCCGAATGGAGGAATTAGAAATGCAAATGGGCAATGTTGCCATTAATCCTTTAAGTGTAGCTTTTGGCAAAATTGAACTAACCAAACCTACAGAAGCTAGTGCAAGAGTTGTGTTAACTGAAAATGATATCAACCGTGCTTTTAATTCTGAATATGTACGATCCCAACTTCAAAACCAGAAAGTGGATATCGATGGTCAATCTATGAATATAGAAACCCAATCTGTAGACGTTCGCTTACTTGATAATCAAAAGATAGGGTTAAATGCAACTATTCAATTAACAGAAACCGGCGAAACTCAAAAAGTTGCCTTTTCTGCAATACCTAAAGTCAGTGGTAATGGACAAACTGTATCTTTAGAAAATGTCGAGTATGGTGAAGGGGATGAAATCTCACCAGAATTGACAAAAGCTTTAATTGATCAAACCAGCGAAATTCTAAATTTATCTAATTTCGATTTAGAAGGTATGAGCTTGCGAGTTAAGCAAATAGAAGTAGAACCAAGTAAATTAACTCTGCAAGCAGAAGCTTATGTAGAACAGATTCCCTCGGCTTAAACAAAGGATAATTATTTATGGAAACTATGGAAACTTCAGAAACAACATCGGCTTCTAGCCCTTTTCCCAATATTCCGCCAATTATTGAGAGTGATGATCGAGAGTATCGTGATACTGGCGTACCTAGCACAGTAGCGATCGCAGGACATCCCTTACACCCTTTAAGTGTAATTTTTCCGATAGCATTTTTAGCCGCAGCTTTGGGAAGCGATTTTGGCTATTGGCTAACTCGTGATTTCTTCTGGGCGAGGGCTTCCTTGTGGTTGATTGGACTCGGACTAGTTGGAGGTTTAATTGCTGCTGCGATTGGGTTAAGCGACTTTTTAAAAATTGAGCGAGTCCGGAAACGCACAGCGGGCTGGGCGCACATGATCCTGAATGTTTCTCTTCTAGTCTTAACGCTGTTTAACTTTATTTTGCGTTGGGGTGACGCAGAAGCCAGGATTTTACCTTGGGGATTATTAATATCTCTGGTAGTGGGAACGTTGACTAGTGTTTCTGGGTGGTTTGGTGCAGAACTCTCCTATCGCCATAAAATTGGTGTAGTAGGGGCTGGTAGTAAAAGATATCCATAACTTTATTTGAGATTCAAGTTATGAAGGCTAGAATTTTGTTGAGTCTCTAAGTTTGGGAACATGCGTCACAACAGTAACTCAAAAATATTTATGATATTTTCCTTGCTCATCGTCACAGCGGTGGGCTTTTTATTTAAATATTATCCAGGTCTGGGTCGTCAGTGGTTTAATAACAATGGTTCAGCGATATTTTACGAAATATTTTGGTGTCTGTTAGCATTTTGGTTTTTCAACAGTCGCAAAGCAATAGTACAAATTCCTATTTGGGTGTTTGTGATTACTTGTATACTAGAATTTCTCCAACTTTGGCATCCACCAATATTAGAAGCGATGCGAGCTACATTAATCGGTAAATTATTACTGGGCAATACTTTTTCTTGGTGGGATTTTCCTCATTATGTATTTGGTTGTATTTTAGGTTGGTTGTGGCTAAGAAAATTAAGGGAAATAGACAATAATGCAAAAAAGAGTCAAGGTCAAACCTAATTCCAAACAACAAAAAGTTGAAGAGCAAGCAGATGGAAGTTTAACTGTATATTTAAAATCGCCGCCGACTAACGGAAAAGCCAATGAAGAATTAATTAAGGTTTTAGCGGATAAATTTGATGTGCCAAAGTCTTATGTCAGCATTAAATCAGGGTTATTTTCTCGACAAAAGCTAATTGAAATTCAAATTGGAATTTAGTATTGATGCTATTTTAGCTATTGCTTTTAACCGAACGTTCATCTAGCCAAGCTAAAGCTGCGCCAGACGTTTCCGCTAAGATGCTGATGAGACGATATAAAGCGATCGCACTGATTACCACAGATGAAGGAAAACGATTTTGTAAAAGTGCGATCGCTGTGGCTTCAAATACACCTATCCCCCCTGGCGCACCGGGAACTATTAGCCCTAATAGCCAAGCAATACTAAAACCCCCAAATAATAAAGGAAATTGGCTAAGATTTATCGGGTAAATTGCCAACATAGTCAAAATAAACCCCAAACTACGCATTCCTAAAAATACTACTTCTCCTAACAAGGGGCGAAAGGGATAACGTTCAAGATTGATAGTCACTTGTGACTGATTTCTATTAGGCGATTTTTTATTTTTTAATTTGTATAAAAGGTGAATTAGGGGGTTTAAGAACCAAGGATGTATACCACAAAGTATCACAACTAAAATTACAAATTGTAATATTCTTAGAGAGAAATTAGTTTGACTCACAGCCAACTGACTACCGAATACAACCACAATCATTAAAGCGGCTGCTGCCATCAGGAGTGGTTCTAATAACACACTAATAGTTGCTACACCTCCAGAAACATTGGCATTTTTGGCAGCCATAATGCGCCCATAATAATGCCAAACATTACCCGGAAGATATTTGGCAATATTAGTTTTTAAGTAAGCTTGAACAAATGGAATAGATGGTACAGGTTGATTTAAATCACGTAAAACCCAAGTCCAAATCCAGCCAGCCCAAGTATGTGCTAATAAAGTTACGCCCGTGGCGATCGCTAAAATTGCCCATCCTGCTGCATCGATTTTGATACTTGTCACCCCTGCCCAATTATCCTTTAAGGCTTTGGTAACAAAAAACAGCGTCCCACCCAAAATCAGCCAGCGTAAAAATTGCTTCATAACTTTGGTCATTTATCTAGCTCAAGCACCAAGGGCTGAATGTCACAAGTCTTATGGTACATCAGTTACATACCAAAACTTGGAATAAATTACTAATTTGATTTGATATATTTTAAGTAATGCTTTTAACAATTTTTGTTCATAGTACTGGTATTTAATAATTTTTTAAAATTTATATATTGATTTTTGCTTATTGTTATTATTTGATACTGCTCTACTTATATCGTTTTTTAGTATTTAAAATCTCCCAAAGGTAGTAATTAATTGCTATTTTTAAAATTTTCTAAATCAAAATAATTTTATTATGTTTTTCATGATAAGGAGACTTAAAAATCTTAGTCTTATCTCTCTACAGTCAGATGTAATTATTACATTTTAAGTCAATATAATGTGACTTAAGCCAGATGTAAAATTTATTTTTCATTATTAATATTGGTAATTGTTAGTTAAATAATAGTCAACTAAAACAAGAATTTAACTTGCTTAATTAATTTATGAAAAGCAAATGAAACTTGTGAATAGTTGAAAGGAGGCACTAATGAAAAATTTAACGGCGTTATTAAAAAACTTCAAACTACGCCAAGTTATCACAGTATTTTTGGCAGTTATGATTTTGATAGTCAGCACTGCTTGTAGTAGTGGAGATGTGACAGGGGCAAATCCCCAAAATCCTGCTGTACAAGCTGGTGGTGCAAACAATCCCTATAAGAATGGTGGAGATAAATATACTAGAAATTTAAGCAATAACGCTTATTTACCTTCTAGTTCATTAATTGCTACAAATCCAGAGTCAGAAATCCTTTATCCTGGTGCAGAAACTCCTCAAGGCAGAGTCGAGAAAGAAAAAGAATTACCAGTAATTACAAAAGAAAACTTTCAAAAACCTGAGCCTGGAAATTTAATTCAAAATGAACCAGATTTAGGAAGTCGAGTGCAAGATAGGCTGGAGACTGTAAAAGAACAATTCCAAGATGCCAGCAGCTTTGTCAAAGAAAAAGCTGATGAAGCAAGTGCTAGACCAGAGTTACAAAAAAATCCGGCAGTAGGCAGATAGAATTTTTGTTTTGTTCTAGTGTGGGATACTTCCATAAATTTTTAACTGACACCAAATTGAAACAGGAGTAAAACTATGAACAGAGTCATTAATTGGTTCAAGAATATTCGCCCTTTGAAAGTTCTCAGTGTATTCTTAGCAGGTGTTTTTCTGATTTTGACACAAGCTTGCAACAGGCCTACTATTGCAGGTCAACCACCCCAGCCCAGCGCCCAATCACCTAATACTGAGCGTTACGATCCCACTAAATCTTATAATCTTAATCGTCCTGAAGGTGGGATGAATAACTTTAGTGATGTAGATCCGAGAGCGAAAAATTTTGAAAAAGCTGCTAAAAATCGAGCCGAAGATTTGAGCCGCAATGCCGAAAGAAATATTAACGAAAAAGGCATTGATAGCCCAGAACAATATGCTCGTAATTATCGCCAAGGTACACCTTTACCCGAAAGAGTGAAAAACTTAGGTGAAGATATTGGTAGTTCTGCTCAAGGAACAGCCGAAGGTGTAGCGAAGGGAACTAAACGTGGTTTAGAAAATATCAAAGAAAACACCAGTAATGCTGCTCAAGACTTAACCCGAAATGCTCAACGCGCAGGTGAAGATGCTGGTGATGCAGTAAACCGGACATTCAGAAATATTGACTAAAATTTAGTCAATTTCAAATATTTAATCAAAGATTTAGGAGTTAGAATTCAAAATTATTCTGACTCCTAAATTTTTTATTGGTAAATGATTTTATGAATACCAATTTTGCAGGGCAACTCTGTGAACTTCTCTCCAAGGCAAATTGTGTTGTCGGGCTAATGCGGCGCAGTCTTCATATTCTGGCTGCACATTGGTGATTGATTTATCTGGTGATGTTCCTTGCCATGCAACTTTGACACGTACCCTACCATATTTTGTTTCTACTTGTTGAATTTCTCTTTGGAGGATGGCGCGTTGCTGGGTGGTGCGGCGAATACCTAAAGTGCTGGTTTCACGGAATAAAACTGCTTCACATTGATTTAAATTATCTGGATGGCAGATCACTGTTAATAAAATACCAGGACGGGACTTTTTCATACCTATGGGTTGGGTGAAGACATCCACTGCACCTGCGGCAAATAAGGCTTCAAACACATAGCCAACGGCTTGGGGACTTAAGTCATCAATTTGAGTTTCGAGTACGGAGATGGGTTCTAAAAACGGGCTGATTTCTTGAAAATTAAGGACATCTGCCTGTAGGCTGGTGCTTTCACCCAGCCACAGGCGTAGTATATTGGGAATAGGAAGATTGATAGTTCCCGCTCCCAATCCCACTTGTTTAAGTGCCATCGATGGCGGATTACCAAATTCTCTGACTAATGTAGTGGCGATCGCAGCTCCTGTTGGTGTTACCAGTTCCTTTTCAATGCCGTTACTGTAAACCGGGCAACTTCTCATTTCCCATAATTTCAACACTGCTGGCACTGGTACTGCCATTTGACCATGTGCAGCCCGCACCGTACCGCCACCTGTTGGCAATGCCGCGCAGTAAAGTAAGGGGAATCCTGAGCGATCGCTATCAATGCCCAACCAATCTAAACCCAAACAAGTGCCGACAATATCTACAATCGCATCCACGGCACCGACTTCATGGAAGTGGACTTTTTCGGGGGCAACTCCATGCACTGCCCCTTCTGCGACTGCTAATTGTTGGAATACTGCTAAACTCCAAGCCTCCGCCCGTGCTGGTAACTTTGCCTGACGAATCATAAGCTCAATTTCTGGCAGATGGCGGCCATGATGGTGATGATGTTCGTGGTGATCGTGATCATCCTCCACTAAATCCACATGAACCTTAGTTGCCTGTTGACCATTTTTTTGTACAAGTTCCGCTCGTAAATGGTACTCCTGGGCAATTCCTAAATCATTTAATTTTGTAACCAAATACTCTACAGGAACACCCAGACTGACTAAGGCTCCCAAGCACATATCACCAGAAATTCCCGTTGGACATTGAAGATAAGCTATTTTACTCATAGGGGTTAGTCAATAGTCGCTTGTCATTAGTTATTATCCCCCTGCTTCCTTGTCTTCCTTGTCTCTTGTCCTCCTTTTCCAAATCACCGTGTTTCTATGGCAAAAAATTTTCACAGTGCATCCGGATAATCCCCAAAGTCGTCGAATAGAAGAAATAAAGTCTGCGCTCTCACATGGGGCGGTCATGCTTTACCCTACTGATACGGTCTATGCGATCGGTTGTGATTTAAATGCCAAGTCGGCGGTGGAAAGAGTGAGGAAAATCAAGCAGTTAGCAAATGATAAACCATTAACATTTTTGTGTCCTTCATTGTCAAATGTAGCGACTTATGCGTTTGTCAGCGATACAGCTTATAGATTGATGAAGCGACTAATTCCCGGCCCTTATACTTTTCTGCTCCCCGCCACTAAGTTAGTACCGCGACTGGTACAAAATCCAAAGCGAAAAACAACTGGGATTCGCGTACCAAATCATACTGTATGTCTGGCTTTGCTAGAAGCTTTAGAAAATCCAATTATTTCCACTTCGGCACATTTGCCAAGTTATGAGGTGGATGATGGGAAATTTAGCTCAGATGGCGAACCTCAGCTATCACGGGTAGAGTTATTTGATTATCTGGATAACTTAGTGGATGTAATTGTAGACACTGGTGAAGAACCAACATATCAAGTATCGACAATTTTGGACTTGACGGGAGACGAACCAATGATTACGAGACGGGGGTTAGGTTGGGAAGCAGTAGCAGCTTGGGTTTAAGAAACATACTTCACAAACTGAAACTGCCGTTTCGCAAACCTAGGTTAAAAACGCTCCAGTTTGGGGATTGTCATACTGAATCATGGCTGGGAGTGGGTAGTCAGGATAGGAGTAAAAGTATATCTAGCAAGGATTTGCATCAATTGTGGACGCGATTCTTATATTTGTGCTGTCTGCAATTTGGTTACGGTGTCAAAAAGCGACACATTACTTTCACTGTAACTTTTTTAAATTTCCTACAGTCATATACATAAGCAGTGCTGGCAATGAATCTTGTATGGATGAATACTTAATAACTTTCCAGACAAGAACGTTTTCAGATGCTATCTTTGCGTTGTAGTTACGGTGCTATACCCTACCCTAGGAAAATTCATGAAAGCTAACCTTGTAAATCTACCAACCTCCACACCCAATTTTGTTGTTAGCAATGTTGCTATTGAAGAATTCCCCCCGACAGATACTTTAATACAATTGCTGTGTCAGGAAATACAGGCGCAAGTCAAGGCAAGTTCTGGATGTGTTAAAGCTGTAGCGCAACGCATAGCCAAAGAAGTTAGACGGATTTGTGATAAAAGTTCCCGTATTCAAACATCTGGACAAGTTCAATCTTGGCAGCTAACTTTAGCAAAACATCGTCTGCACAAGTGTCTGCACTACTACCAACTTGGTTCTCGGCGAGGACGGGTAGAGTTACACAGTAGTTTGGGTGCAATGGTTTACCGTCATGTTACGCCATCAGGCTCAGAATACGGTTTTGATGCACGTTACAACTTGATTGAAGATTTTCTGCAAGCTTTTTATATTGAGGCGATTAAAGCTTTCCGGCGGGAAAATGAATTGGCTGAAGATTATCAGCCACGCACTCAGCTGCAATTAGCAGAATATATGGCATTTACAGAGCAATATGCCAAACGCCGCATTAATTTACCTGGGGGCAATAATCAACAGTTAATTATCTTACGCGCTCAAGGTTTTGCCCGTCGTCAGCCCCAAGAAACTCCTGTAGATATTGAAATGGCGGTAGAGTCGGCTAAGGGTGAAGATGCAGAATCTTACCAACGTAATCCAGCCGTGCAGCAAATCCGCTCTAAAATGGTGGCTCAAGGTCATGGTGATTTGTCGGAAGAATCAGAACGCGATCGCGTCATCTCCGAATTAGTAAAATATTTAGAATCTCAAGGTCAATCTGACTGTATCGATTACCTCAGCTTGAAGTTGCAAGACCTGTCTGCACCCGAAATTGACCAAATTCTCGGTTTAACTAGCCGCCAGCGTGATTATCTGCAACAACGCTTTAAATATCATGTAGAAAAGTTCGCCAAGCAGCACCAATGGCAATTGGTTCATCAATGGTTAGGTGCAGGTTTAGAACAAAAATTAGGTTTATCTTCCCAACAGTGGGAAACTTTTATTCAAGTACTTTCTCCCCAGCAACAGCAAATTTTGCAATTAAAAGCAGCCAGACATAGTGATCAAGCGATCGCTAAAGCCTTAAAATGTACTCCCAAACAATTACAAAAACGTTGGACTCATCTGCTAGAAATTGCTTGGTCTATCCGTAACGGTAATAGCGAAGTCCAAACCGGTTGAGTTGTAATGCAGAGTATCGCTGAAGTCAACACACAGAACACAGGGGTTTTATTCATCCAAATTTATTGGCGTTTATCTGCGTGTATCGGCGGTTAATTACTCTGAATCTCAACCGTTTTCCACTACTTTTTTAGTACACAAGTACCAAAAATATCCTACTTTTTTCTCCTTTGAAAATTCATATTAAGTAACTGTCTATATGTCCCTGCTTCCATGAAATTCTAGAATATATGGAAAGTTGGCGGAGGACTTGAGAATGACTATGACTCAAGGCAAACGGGCAAATCAGGCAGGGCGCATTTTAGAAAGTAATGTAGACGCAATATTAACCGGACATAATTATTTCCAAATCGGAAATCATGTCACCAAAGAATATCTTTTAACTGCTCATTTATTGCCTAAACGCTACGCTAAACAAGTTTATATCGGCGCAGGTCTTTATAATACTTTGTTAAAAGTAGATTTTTTTGTTGTAGGCTTACCAAGCATACCCACTGGATTAATTATTGAATGTAAATGGCAAGAAAGTGGCGGTTCTGTCGATGAAAAGTTTCCGTATTTGAGTATGAACATTCAAGAATATTATCCAGCGCCAACAATTGTGGTGATTGGTGGCGAAGGTATGCGCGAAGGTGCAATTCAATGGCTCAGACAGCAAGTAAAACTAAACCATAACTTACTCGGAGTTTACAGTTTAGATAGGTTTATTGCCTGGGCTAACAAAAATTTTTAATAAGAAGTAATTAATAATTCACTAATGATACCTCGCTTTTTAGTATTAGAATTAATAGAGCGAGATGCAGAGATATCATAAATATTAAAACTGATTTCTGTGTAGATTTTTCTGATAAATTCGCAATCGGAATTACACACCATCACCTTAACACCACGATTTGCTAATTCAGCACAAACATTTCGCAACCGAATTTGGTCTTTTTCCCCAAAAGAATTGCCATTGTAACCTGTAAAATAACTAGTATTGCTAATAGGATGATAAGGCGGATCACAAAATACAAAATCATCACTACTCTTAGCATATTTCAGCACATTAATAAAATCTGCTTGCTTGATTTCCGATGACTTCAAAGCTTGAGATGCGGCTCTGAGTAAATCCTCCTGACAAATACTCGGATTTTTATAACTACCTAAAGGCACATTAAATTTACCTTGAGAATTTACCCGATATAAACCGTTGTAACAAGTTTTATTGAGATAAATTAACCGCGCCGCTTTTTCTAAATCATTATTACTTATATGGGAGCGGACACTATAATAATAATCTCGACTATGTTTAGCTTTATGCGCTTGTAATAAGCTAATTAAATCTTCCACTTGATCTCTGACGCAGCGATAAGTAGTAATGAGTTCGGCGTTAATATCTGTTAACAGTGCTGTGGTTGGTTGTAAATGAAAAAAAACAGCACCACCACCTAAAAAGGGTTCATAGTAAGCCTGATAAAACTTAGGAAAATAATGGATATATTGTTGAATTAACCGACTTTTACCCCCTGCCCATTTTAAAAATGGACGTGGGCAAATTTCTGGAAGCATTTGAATAACCATTGACTGATAAGTTCACTAATTTAAGCTAGTAAATATAACGAAATATCGCTAATGCAGCGTATTCTATATTAAGTGATTAATTTTTATCTGCATAGATTACAATTAGGTAGGTAAAGCATATCAAAACAAACGTCAGTTCATAACAAGGCAGTTTAGATTTCCATGTTTGACGGATTTTGGGATAACGTTTTTCGCTACCCCCGCTACTTAGTTACTATCCTCGTTGGGCTTCTGGTGAACACATTCGAGCCATTATTGCCCTTATTAAAACGTCCAGTCACCTTAGTTGCTGTTGTCGGCTTATTACTGGGCGGTCTGGCTTTCGTGACACTCACCCTCCGCGCTATGCTGGGGTTGAGTGCGGTTTAGACTGGGAAATATGGGGGCTGTTGCTTTTGATGTTGTTATAGCCGTAGTCACTGGCTGATCGGTTCATACTCAGCACTCAGCAACGCCACTTGCTTCAACGGAGGAAACCTCGGCAACGCAGTGGCTCCTCAGCACTCAGCACTTTATTTATAACCTCTGTGAACAGGCAAAGATTTTATGGCTACAAATCGCCGCGTTTCCCGTGTTGCTGAATTAATCAAACGGGAAGTTAGCCAAATGTTACTCAACGGCATTAAAGACGACCGTGTGGGTTCAGGTATGGTTAGTGTAACTGATGTAGACGTTTCTGGCGATTTGCAGCACGCCAAAATCTACGTCAGTATTTATGGTACAGAAGAAGCTAAAGCTGAAACAATGGCAGGCTTAAAGTCCGCCACTGGTTATGTACGTAGTGAACTTGGCGCTAGAGTTAGGCTACGTCGCACCCCAGAGGTAATTTTTATCGAAGACCGTTCTATAGAACGCGGTACTAAGGTATTATCGCTGTTGAATAAACTCCAGTATGAGCGATCGCTAGAACCTGACGACACTGAAGAAGACATTGGTGCAGAAGAAGATTAAGAATAGTCCCTAGTCATTTGTCCTTGGTCAATACAAATGACTAATGACCAAGGACAATTTTTCCTGGTGGTTATGCAATTTGGATATGTTTTAGCTTATAGGACAAAATATTCACTCATACAAAACTTTCTTCTTTAGCCTCTATTGTTTCTCCTCTGTTTTGGGAGTTTTTTGGTTATTTTGCTGATCTTCCGGCGGAAAAGCTTGTTTACCGACATTTTCGGCTGCTTGTTTAAATAAAGGTTCGATTTTATTGCGCCAGTATTGGGTATCAGGTAACTTTTCGGGATGATTTCTGTAATCTAAAACCTTATCCCAATTACCATCATCCATTGCTTTGTTGATGTCATTAAATAGAGCATCAGCCTTAGACCAATCTTGCTGCCATTGGCTAATGATTTTACCTGTTTCTTGAATACTAGCAGAAGCATTGGCAGGAATTGACTTTAATAATGCGATCGCACCAACTAAATCTCCTGATTCATACTTTTTCTTAGCTTGTTCAACAACCTGGTCGCTATTTTCATTAGCTTTTGCTGGTTCTGATTTTTCCGAGTTGGAATTTGCTGTCTCTGGTGGAGTTGTTGTTTTAACCGCCTTTGGTTTGGGAAGAGGTCTAGCCGCAATTAGCGTACTATCATCAACCGTTTTAATTGCAATACCTTTATCCCGCAGACAAGCCAGCCATTCATCATTGTTAGAAATCACATCTGCATAGGCCCAAGCCAAGCGCCCAGAATTTAATCTAACTTGTATCCAATTGCGTTTTGTCCGTAGTCCAGTCACCTCAAAAGCTGTGTCCTCACCAATGGTTTTGAGAACATTATCAGAATTTATTGAACTTGGTTCTGAACGAATATTAGAATTGCCTGTCACCATCGCCAAGCACTTATTTCCCACAGTGGCATTTTGACCTGTGAAATTAGCAGCAAAATTCCTCACATTCGGATATAAGTTTGCAACCAAAGCCGCCGCACTACCAGCTAAAAGTATTCCAATTAATAATGGTAGAGGGTCAGATTTACTAGACGTTCTGCGGGTAGGTTTGCTAGCACCAGGATTTGCTGGTGCTACTGCCAAAGTTGGTTGGAAAGACGAAGCAGGTTTAGCCCCAGGGTAAGTGTGATTTAGCGAAGGTTCTGGTGGTGCAGCGGGTGTTAATACTGGACTCATCACATTTACACAAGCTTGCAGTGCTTCGGTAGCAGTTTGGTAGCGGTCTTTAAAGTGATAATGCACCATCTTCGTTAGGATAGATGCCAAGCGATAGCTAACGGGGGCTAAATGTTGCCAGCGAATTTCGCCTGTATCCGGGTCTTCTTGTAACTCGGAAGTTGATACGCCTGTAATTGCTTGAATGGCAATCATACCTAAAGCATAAATATCACTATTGGGGCGGGGTTTACCTTGTCCTTGCTCGGTGGGCATATAGCCAGGAGTTCCAATAGCTACAGTAGCCGTAGTTTGTCCACTCACCGTCACCATTGAGGAACTTAACTGTTTAACTGCGCCAAAATCTACTAAAACTAATTTATTATCTGAAGAACGCCGAATAATATTATCTGGTTTAATATCGCGGTGAATTACACCTTGCTGATGCACAAACTCTAAAATCCCTAATACTTCCTGCAACATTTGCAGAACTTGATTTTCATTCCAGCGTTGACCAGGAATGAGTTCATCAGTTAAGGGATGTCCTTCGATATATTCTTGAACTAAAAAGAATTCTTGATTTTCGTCAAAGTAAGCCAAAAGCCGGGGAATTTGGTCATTATATCCCAACCGTTCCAAGGTTTCTGCTTCATTTTGGAACAGGCGTTTGGCAGTTTCAAAAATTTTGGGGTCAGAACTGGTAGGCTTGAGGTGCTTGACAACGCAGATAGGGTTTCCTGGCCGTCTTGTATCTTGGGCGATGTAGGTTTGACCAAATCCTCCCTTAGCCAGCACTTGAATTACTTGGTAACGATTATCCAGTAGCTTACCGATCATATTCCCTCCCCAGAGTTATTACCTAATTTTCTAGCTGGTAATAAATATCTCCAAATTTTTTTTCCTTGAAATCCGCTATCTTGAGAAAAGATTTGAAATAAATACGTAGCTTTTTTATAAACCCTGTTAATTAACTTTTCTTTTCATATCGCCATTGACGACCGATGCCACCTAAAATAACCAATCCAGTTGCATGGCAACAGGCTGAACTCCTCATGCAACCAGCTTTCATTAGAGTTGTGGATAACATTCGCAAGCAACTCGACGCATCTGCTTGGAAGGGAACCTACCATGATGTGCTGATTTGGCCGCCTAGTACCACTGACGAAATAAAAGCCTTGGTAACAAGACTGTTGCAAGAGATGGAAAGTGCCGCACCAGAACAAGCAGACGAAATCCGTAATACCCTGTCTCGGTTGCCAATGCCCCATCCAGGATATCATTTGCAATTGCAACGTCAAGAGCAGCAAGTCAGCGTTGATTTGTGGGAATTGTGTTATCAAGTGTGTTTCGCCAATTACAGCCCGGAGAATGAGGCTGTGGATATTGATACTAGTTTAATTGATGAGTTGGGTGAAGTAGATTGGCAAAATCTGGAAAATAAGACAAAAAAAATTAGTAGCACAGGTGTTTGCAAATTTACCTGATAGTTAAGTTAGAAAACTGGGAATTTTTGGTATGAGGCAGGAGGACGACACTTTGCTCAAGTCGGGAAACCCGCCCACGCAAGTGTCTCCAGAAGGCAGGAGGTAAAAATATTAGTATTCCTGGCATTCAAGCGCATCCATTTGTTCTAATCTATCTGACTACCGCCATACCACTGAAAATTATCGAAAAAATTAAGCCTGCACTTACTAGTGCAAGCTAAAAATTACACAATAGACTGGCTAAAAGAGTGCTTATCATTTAACCGTTACTAAACTGAGCCTTGAATGATAGGCACGTTCATCAGAGATGCCCAAACTTAACTGATATTAAAAGTTACCTGGGTCATCATCAAGTGCTAGTAAGAAATTAATCAGGTCTGTTTGCTGTTGTATGCTAAACCCAGTCTGATTATCTACATAAAACTCATGACCTGTACCATCCAAATTACTCCGCTGTGGACTTAAAGCTGGGTTACGTTTATTGGCTGCCACAACTTGCTCACGCAGCTGGTGATCTAACAATGCACGTAAACTACTAGCGGGATCAGCAGGTAGGCCTCGACTGAGAGTTCCCGTTAAGCCTAAACCAGTGGGATCAACTACCCGATATCTGCCATCCCAAAAGACCTTTAAGCTTCCTTCGCGCACGGCTACACCACCATCATGTAAATAGGGTGCGCTGAAATAAAGACCGCGTAAGGTGGTTGTTTTGTAGCCACCATTGGGTAATATTCCCTTGGGTAAAGTTGTGGGCGTATCGGAAATCCCCTCAGTTGGCACGTCCAGCACTTCTGCACTAGCAGACACGGGAACAGTAGTGTCATAAGTGTATAACTTGGGTTTCACTAACAGATCATTGAGTCCTAATCGAGACTTAGCACGCGCTGAGTTAGTACGAATTTCTTCAAGAGGATGAATTTTGTTGTCGGTAAAGAAGGGGGGGATATGGCAACTTGCACAATTGGCTTTCTGAAAAACTCTTGCGCCTCGCTGCACTGAACCACTTCTTAAGGCTTTCCAGTTTTCCTGTGAGCGGTTTGGAGGTGGTACTAAGCTATTTTGGAAAGCAGACATAGCATTAGCTGCAAAGAAGAATTTGCCACTAGCTATGTCATCAGCTTGACCACTATTAGGACTGAAAAATAAACCATTGAATGTAGCCAAACTAGGCTTCAGTTTGGGGTAATTCCCCGCACCTGGTGCGGGAATTTGGTCTTCTAATTCTGCAAAGAGAATACCTAATTGTTGCTGTTGTTGTCGCAGCCATACCGAAGGTTGAACATAGTTTCCATCTGGCAAACGCTCCGGTAAACGTAACCTTGGGTCAGCAGCATTCTGAAGAAATGTACCAATATACACTTCTGAGTCAATTCCCAGTGTTTGTTCACTAAGTTGGGCCGCAGCTAAAAGATTAATTTCTGAAGAGTGAACGGCACTGTTGAAAACACTAAGTCCGTTAAAAGAACCGACACTAAATCCGCCGTCAGCGGTATAGGGATGATTCTGAAATGTGAAACCACTGGGAATTTGAGTGGTGTCATCAATGCCATCTGGTGAACTCTCAAAATGACCGAAGGGTACATCTAAAACAGCATCATCAAAGGCTGTTTCAAACTTTTGTGGGTCGGGGAGTTCTACTTGATTACCTTTACTGTCAATGATCGTTTTACCATCGCCTTTGTATATTGGGTTGAGAGGGTTAAGATTTAAAGGGTTATTAGGATCTAACTGTGTATTCAACCGCACAAACCCGGCAGCTGAATTTGGTGACAATGCAATCAAAAAAGGAATAGCAAGTTCACCATTCGGCACTCCTGCCAGACGTTTACCTTCTTGGGAAACAGTTGCATGGCAAGCGGCACAGGTAACTCCAATGGTGCCAGTTTTCTCGTCAGGGATAAATCCTAAAGGGAATTTTCCTCCCTTTTCTACTTTTAAACCTGTATTAATCACATCGCCAATGTGGAAAGTCCGGTTACCTAGAGTGATATTCTTCTGAAGGGTAATTTGTAAGTTGCTTGTTGGTTGACCGTTCAATTGTGCGATCGCTGTTCTGATTTCTGGTAAGACAGTAGCAAAACCTTGTGCAAAACCGAATACTCCTTGTAGCCCAAAGTTATCACCAATTTTGCGATTGAAATATATCTCTTCGCCTTTGTCAATTAATTCCTGAGTTATTTCAACCGCTCCTATTTTTTGATAGGAAACGGGATCACGCGGGTTGAGTCCTTGGTGTTTAACTAGCTTGGCTGCTTGTCTAGGACTCAGCAGTTTACCAAAATAGTCATAATAGCCTACTGGTTGAGTTGGAGCAGGCTGTAGAATTTGAAAGTTATATCTAGGAAAAGTAGCGAAAGCTGGTTGATTTCCCATCCAACTATTTGATAGCAAAATACCAGCAACAGCCATGATGAATGCGTAAATTAACCAGAAAATCCGGTTTTTTTTGGCAAAAAATATTCTAAATAAATTATTTTTTGATTTAATTTTTTGGGTTTCCATAATAGGATACCTCGAAAAGGTTTTGCTTACTTATTAACAGAATTGACAGTAAATATACGTAAAACACATAAAAATTTATCTGAGATAAATTAAGCACTTAAGGTTTTTTAACTAAATACTTGAAGGTATTAGGCTGAAATCCTTATATTGAGTTATAAATAGACTTTCCTGTGTGTTGGTGGGTAATTGCCTATGAAAACGTTTGACGAAATATTACTTAAAATTCAGATGAATAATTTACGGTGTATTAAGTAGCAATACACCGTTGCAGATGTTGGATTTAATTCTTTATGCAGCTAAAAATTGATTTGTCCAGATGTAGCATTGCTACGTTTATACATCTGTTGGAATGACGAAAAATCGTTCCATCCGGCATGATACTCCTGATTTGTCAGCTGTTAATTTGTGCCTATACCAACCAAACACCGATAACTAATCTGTGTTTATTTCTGGTCATCTGTGGTTTAATTGTCAAAACTTGGGCATTACCCAACATCCATCATTCAAACACTGCTCATGATTGACATTGACGGTTCCTATGGGGAGGGAGGCGGACAAGTTCTCCGTACTTGCCTGAGTTTAGCCACTATCACGGGTGAACCTATTCGCATTGCCAATATTCGCGCCGGACGCAAAAAGCCAGGGTTAGCGCCACAACACCTGACAGCAGTTCGGGCGGCGGCGAGGATTTGTCAGGCTCAATTACAGGGTGATGCTTTGGGTTCGATGATGCTGGAATTTATTCCCAGTCGCCCAGTGCAGGCGGGAAACTATACTTTTGATGTCAGTGAAGTGCTTGAAGGTGGTTCAGCTGGGGCAATTACTTTAGTTTTACAAACAATTCTTTTACCTTTAGCTTTAGCCAAGGGTAATTCTCAAGTAACATTACGCGGTGGTACTCATGTCATCTTTAGCCCGACGATGACATATATTGAGCAGGTATATCTGCCAATGCTCCAGCGTATGGGAGTAAAAGCATCTGTAAAATTAGGTGCTTGGGGATGGTATCCCCAAGGCGGCGGAGAGGTAACATTGCAGGTGAGTGGTGGTAGTCAACTCAGTGGCATACATTTACTCAAACGCGGTAATTTACGCCAAGTACGGGGACTGGCGGTGGTAACGGAACTACCTGCTCATATTCCTCAACGTATGGCGAATCGGGCTGAGAAAATATTACGCATAGCTGGGTTCAAAGTTTCTATACAAGCTTTACGGGAAAGAGGTGTCGCAGCAGGAGCCGGCATTTTCCTGACGGCTGAATATGAGAACAGCTTGACAGGATTTGGTGGGTTTGGGCGGTGGCGGATGTCATCGGAAAGGGTGGCTGAAATTGCTTGTGAACAACTGCTGAAGTTTCATCAAACGGGTGCGCCTGTCGATGAGCATTTAGGAGATCAGTTAATCTTGCCAGCAACTTTGGCTACAGAAGCAAGCCAGTATCACGTAGCGAATATTAGTACCCATTTGACAACGAATGCAACGGTGATTGAGAAGTTTGGACTGTCGCGGGTAATGGTGGATGAGGTAGAGAAGATTGTGAAGGTTGTACCTATATCTCACGCAGAGACTCGGTGAGTAAGAGTTTGAGAGATATTTTTCTTTTCATCTTTAGAGGCAAGCAAGACTTTTAAATCTGTTACTTGTCGCCTATGACCTCTATACCAAAATTGGTAAACCGCACCTTTCAGGACGGTAAGCACAACTCTTGGTTGATTTTAATATTTGTTACGTTTCGTTACACTAAAAACATCGAGAGGAAAAACTAAATCTCTCGGCAGCTTTCAAAGGTGAACGACATGAATGGCACAATTCGCGTTGGTAATCTCTTCGGGATTCCGTTTTACATCCATCCGTCATGGTTTTTGGTGTTTGGCTTAGTAACCTGGAGCTATAGTAGTGGCTTGTTAGCACAATTTCCTCAACTGTCTGGGGGGTTAGCGTTGCTACTAGGAGCGATGACGGCGCTGTTATTGTTTGCTTCTGTCGTCGCCCATGAATTAGGACATAGTTTTGTAGCTTTACGCCAAGGAATTGATGTTAAATCCATCACCTTGTTTATCTTTGGTGGTTTGGCGAATTTAGAAAAAGAATCAAAGACTCCCGGAGGAGCTTTTTGGATTGCGATCGCGGGCCCGTTAGTCAGTTTATTATTATGTGGTATCGTTACCATAATTGGTGTGACAACACCTGTATCGGGGCCGCTGGCAGCAGTTCTTGGTGTACTAGCTACAGTTAACTTAGCCTTAGCACTGTTTAACTTAATTCCTGGCTTACCTTTAGATGGTGGTAATGTCCTCAAGGCTCTGGTGTGGAAAATTACAGGTAATCCCTATAAAGGTGTGACTTTTGCCAGCCGAGTTGGACAAGTATTTGGTTGGGTGGCGATCGCTTCTGGTATACTGCCACTAGTATTTTTTGGCAGTGCCGCTAATTTCTGGAATTTATTAATCGGCTTCTTCTTATTACAAAATGCTGGAAATGCAGCCCAATTTGCTAGAGTCCAAGCAAAACTGGATGGTTTAACAGCCGCAGATGTTGTTACCAGCAATAGCCCAGTCATCTCTGCAAACCTGACTCTGAGAGAATTTGCTGATGAACAAATTCTACACAAACAAGACTGGAAACGCTTCTTAGTTACAGATGATGCAGGACAATTAGTTGGTGCGGTTACACTCGATGACTTGCGAAAGATTCCGACTACTCTGTGGACAGAAACTCAAGTTAAAGAAATCATACGCCCAGTTGCTGCATCCACCACAGTACAATCAGATCAACCCCTCTTAGAAGTCATCCAGCTACTAGAACAACAAAAACTCTCTGCTTTAGCTGTAATTCGAGAAAATGGCGTACTCGTGGGGATTTTAGAAAAAGCAGCGATTATTCAACTTTTGCAAGGACAAGCTGTAACTAACCCCGCATAAATGTTTCATCACTAAAGACTCCTTCTCACACCTCCTTCAGTTCATCTGAGGGAGTTTTTTTCTGGGAACAGTATGAATCAAAAATTGTTTTACTCTGCATCTATGCCCAACTCTCGTAGCTTTGCTAATAATACAGCTTGACGTTGACGTTCAATTTCCAATTGTGCGATCGCATCATCAGCACGTTGGCGTTCTTGTTCGGCGCGTTGATGTTCTTGTTCCGCACGTTGACGTTCTTGTTCGGCGCGTTGGCGTTCTTGTTCAGCTTGTTCGGAACTCCACAGCAACAAATTACCTGCTTCATCCCACCATCGCAACCAATAAATATTCATCCCTAAGCGAGTTCCTCGCCAAATTCCCAAGAACAATTCCAATTCAGGAATCCAAAATTGTCCTGATTCTGTTGGTTGTTGCAAAACATATCGCCCATTTTCCAGACGCAGAACTTCTAAACTGACTTCGTAAGGATTAAAAATTGCATAAACTGGAACTTGTAATATTTGTTCGTAAAAATAGAGTTTTCCATAGGGAAAGGTGGGACGAATTGAATATTCGCCGTTATCGGTATCTGATAAAAATTCCATCACCACAGCCACATTTTCACCTTCGATGTTAGGTGTGTAGCTGCGCCGAATTACACCTGTACCCACGGGTGAAACACGGGGTATATATAGCCAATCAGGCGCTTTAACAACGGTTTTTTGATTAATATTAGCGACGATGCCAAAATTAGATGCAACTAACATCTCTGGTTGAATGCGATCGCTTGTAGCTAATGCTTCTGTTAACGCTGCTGCTAAAAAAGGCTGTTGAATATTTTCCACTGGATCGTCGGGCAGAATAAAATCATCTGGGAGTTTTTCCCAAGTGACAACAGGGTTTTGGCGCTGAGGTGCGGCTAGAACCATGATGGTTAAAATGTCGCTTGTGGACTTGAAAGCTCATGCAAATATTTTACAGTGCTTTTTCGATAGCTTACCCCTGTACCCCTTCACCCTTTCACCCCTACACCCAGTCCCAACAAAGTTACTTTTATCTCTAGTTAGGGAACTCTAGCAATTAAGGTTTTGTTTCACAAGGACTTCTCATGGATAAATCCATTGTTCAGTTAGTTGATGAGTTACCCAGTGACAATATTACTGTCAAAGTTCTCAAAGCCCTTGATTATGTAGCGCCGGGGCAGTGGGATAATTTGGTGGGATTTGATAATACTGTGCGTGCGATTACTGGCGAAACTGATGCTAACGTGATTCAAAGAATCCGCGATCGCGCCGATAGCATATACTTAGATCCACAAAACGGTTATCAAGCGGCTGTCAAACTGTATCAAATCATCGACAAAGCTGATGCAGCAATGGGAACTGCGGCTTTAGCTAACAAAGTGGGTGAAAAAATTAGTTTTCTTTCGTTTTTAGGTAACATTACGCCCAAAGCCGATGTCACCCAAACAATTGACTTAGTTCTCAAAATCGCTGTCGAAATTATCGCCTTCTGCAAAATCAACGGAATTCCCCAACCGAACCCCCAAGAATTTGCCAATACTTTAGCGAATAACTATCAAAATGCTTCTCTGATGCGGATGGCTGCTTTGGTATGTATCGATGGCATTTTACCTTTAGGCCCTGACTTTCTGATTAAAATTCAGGAAATTATTAGTGGTGCTAATGCTAATGATGCGATCGCTCAAAATCCTGTCTTTCAAGCTGTTAATAGTTCTTTACCTGGTAATAGCCCTGCTGATAAAGTTGGTTTTCTTTCCCAAGCTTTTAACTCAGTCCAAGGCTGGATGAATGGCCTTGTAGCCAAGACAGGAATTACACCACAGTCAGTTGCGAGTGGTTTGAGCAGCTTTGTTCAGATTGCTGACGATAATTTAGACTTTGTAGCCGCAGTCTTAGATCAAACTACAAATTATTTTGAGCATACAGGTATTCAAACTGTTGCCCGCACCATAATTTTACAAGCTCACACTCTAGTCAAAGCCGAAATCGCCGAAGAAGCTAAAAAACCACAAAAACAAGATACTGCATCGGCTAGTAAGTCTAAATCAGATACCAGCCAGTATGCAGTCAATAGCACAGTAGAAGTCTGGGACAAAGAAGACGAAGAATGGTACAAAGCCACAATTCAGAAAATTAAAGACGACCAATTCTATATCAACTACATCGGCTATGGTTCATCTTCTGATGAGTGGGTTGGTGAACAAGATATTCGGATTCGTGATATTGAATCATCCGATGATAATGGATTTGCTGTTGGTCAAAAAATCAAATGCTGGGATGATGAAAACGAAGAATGGTATACTGCCACAATTGAAGAAATTCGCGGTCAGCAATACTTTGTACATTATGCTGATTATGACTCCTCTTATGATGAGTGGGTTGATTTAGAAGAAATTTGCTAAATATTTTATGGCACAGGGTTAGCCGTTATAACTCTTGCACGAATAATTGAACAATCGGAATATAAAATTTTCTGCATTCTTCTTTGCGTCTTTGCGCCTTTGCGTGAGCTTTTAAATAATATTGTCAGCGACACCAAAGTATTTATGTAAGAAATCTAATATATTAACATCCTGTGCCATAAAATAATTACTCGCTCTGTGTTACTTGCGCTTACCATTGCACCCATCTGCTTTAAAAATCAAGTATTAATTAGATTTAACTAACAAAATTCCTTCAGTTACAAGACGTGTAATTAAAGGAATAATATCACCCTCTAAATCTAAATCTGGTGACCAATCAGCAATATCAAATAAACTAAATTCATCACAATTAAATAAATTTTCTACTAATTTTTCTGGTATACCTTTGAGGTCAATTTGTTTAGAACCAACCCGCACTTGATATTGTGCGTTATCGATTTGTTTAATCCGAATCCGGTGCAGTGGCGACCAAATAAACTGAGTTGTAAATAAGTTAGAAAAAATGTTAGTTCCCATTTGAATGGGTAAACTAACTAATAACTGCGGTTGATGTTGATAATTGAGCGATTCTATATATCTGTGGAAAATATCCGGTTACTGTAAAGTCTCAATTAAATGCTGACGTAATGCACGTAACTGTTTTTCTATCACATTTGTATTACTATTGGTGATCGCTGGTAAACTTTGCCGCCAACTGACACTTTCGCATAAATCTTTGATCAGCCAATCAAGCCCTGTTTGACATTCAATCCCAACAGTAAGATGAAGAGATGGCTGTTCACAAGCAACAGCATGGTGCCAATGTCCTCTAGGAATATACAATAAATCTCCAGCTTGCAACACACATTCTAGATAAGGAGGTGCTTGTGGTTGCTGTTGTTTTGATGATGGCATATCTGCGGTAGGATATAAAACTGTTGCTTCATAAACAAACCATTTTTTTTTTCACCATCAATTTGCAGAATCAAGACATCATGAGTGTCGTAGTGACAATCAAAACCTTGCTGTTTGGCGGGTGAACAATATAAATTAATGTGGGTTTCATAGCCAATTTCATGGCGCAGATTTGCTGCGAGTTCTGCTACAGTCGGAATTCGATGATGTACACCGTTGATAATTAGTGTAGCACCTTGACGCAGGCGATCGCTCCACTCTTGCCTATTACGTGTCTCTGGCAAAGATTTGCCATTCATCGAAAAGCGTAAATCTGGTTCTTTGAGTTTGTGATAATTCAGTAGTTCATTCAAATCTTCCCACGAAAAAAAATTGTTGCCATTTTTGAGAATTATCACTTGAAATATGAATTGCTTTTTTTTGTCCAGAAATCTGTAAAGAGTTTATCTAATGGCAAGTCTGATAGTAGTTCTTGTAAAATTCTCATATTACATTAATATTGTCAAAAAAACGCTTTCAAATCACCAATATAGTTATTAATAATAAATGGGCAGAATATAGCAGTTCTATTTAATATATAAAAAAAAGAAATCACGGAAATGTTGGTAAATTATTTAGAATTGCTATATCAATCAATGCCCCTGACAAAATTACCAAACTTAGAAATTTAATTCTAAGTCAACTTAATTATGATTAGCTTTTTAGTCACAAATGCTAATCATCGTCATCTCCACTGTCACTATTGCTATTGCTATTACTGTTGCTGTTGCTGTTACTATTGCGGTTACGTCTGCGCTCACTATTATCCGCTAAGATGAGTTCAGCAGATTCGCTACCTACTAAGTCAACTACACCAAATTCAATAGAAGATGTAGGTTTTAACTCAGATTTTGAGGCAAGATTAGCAGCTTGAACCAATTGACTTCCTACAGATAAAAACAAGCCGAAGCTAGCACCGACGAGTAAACCAAGAATAATTTTAGGATTCATGTGCAACTCTTTATTAAGTACAAGATAGACTAATAGTCAGAAAGCAAGCTGAAATTTCTTGTTTCTTCCTTAATGTCTATACTTGAATTTATGGATGAAAAAAATATGAATAACTGATGAGAAAATTCTCATCTACTTTTTGATAGAGATATCTCATTTAAATAGCACAAGATTAGATGATTTATTTGCATTTAGTCCGGGTGGGAGATGTAATTTACTATCCCGGAGATAGATGATTTTAGTAACTACAAACTTCTACCAAATAACGCTTGATTTCAGCCAGAGTATCCTGAAAATCTGGGAATCAAAAAATACTGTGTTATAAAAAATAACATCATTCATAATACTTAGTAATTCTGTTAATTTATACCTAAAAGGCTTGCCGAATTACAAGACTCGTAGACTAGACTAGTAGCACAAGAGAACAATTTTGCGAGGAAAAATATGATGAGCGATCGCGACTATACATTAATCTTAGACAAAAAGTGGTAGTATGTCTACACCTGATCAAGCAGGTGGTAGAAGTAGATGGGACATAGCCCAAGAGTCTACTCTGGCTTTAGCACGAAAAATGCGAACAATTTGACCCTGACGGCATCACTGTATATGTATTTTCTGGCAGATTCAAGCGTTATGATGATGTGACTTCAGCTAAAGTTGCACAGATTTTTCAAGAAAATGACCCTGCTGGTACTACCAACTTGGCTGGTGTACTCCTTGACGCAACCAATAATTATTTTCAACGTAAAGCCGCTGGTAAAACAAAATCCAACGGTGAAACAATATTAGTAATTACTGATGGTGAACCTGACGATCGCAAAGCCGTATTTGAAGTAATTATTCAAGCATCTCGGCAAATGGAACGAGATGAAGAATTAGCCATTTCTCTAATTCAAGTAGGTTCAGATGCTCAAGCCACAAAGTTTCTCAAAGCATTAGATGATCAATTGCAAGGTGTTGGTGCAAAATTCGATATCTGCGATACCATCACTTTAGACGATTTAGAAGAAATGAGCCTTGCTGATGTCTTGATGAATGCAATTACCGATTGAGTTGTTAATAGTCAATGGTTAATGATTAGTAAATTTCTTAGTTTTACCAAATGCCAAATGACTAATAACCAATAACTAATAACTAATTGGAGAACTTAATTATGCTAGACAGCCGAGATTATACTCTAATTATTGACAAAAGTGGTAGCATGGCAACCCCAGACCAAAAAGGTGGAAGAAGTCGCTGGGTTGCAGCCCAAGAATCTACTTTAGCGTTAGCTAGTAAATGTGAACAATTTGACCCCGATGGGATTACTGTTTATGTGTTTTCGGGAAGATTTAAGCGTTATGACAATGTCACTACTAGTAAAGTTACACAAATTTTTCAAGAAAATGATCCATCAGGAACAACCGATTTAGCCGCAGTTTTAAAACACGCTACTGATGATTATTTTCAACGGAAAGCTGCGGGTACAGCAAAGCCCAATGGCGATACAATTTTAGTAGTAACTGATGGTGAACCAGACGATCGCAAAGCAGTAATGCGAGTCATTATCGAAGCTTCTCGGCGGATGGATAGAGATGAAGAACTGGGAATTTCCTTTATTCAAGTTGGCACAGATCCCCAAGCAACTCGGTTTCTGAAAGTATTAGATGATGAACTGCAAAGTGCTGGGGCAAAATTCGATATCTGTGACACCATTACAATGGAAGATATGGAAGATTTAAGTTTGTCTGAAGTGTTGCTCAACGCTATTAACGATTAGGTTAAAAACTCAGCATTATACTTATTTTATCCGCGTGCATTCCTGTGCATCTGCGGTTAACTTTAATTTTAGCGATCGCTCACAAATAAAAGTAACAAAAATGGACTCTATTGATAAACTATTAGCTCAAATCAAAGCGGAATATGATCCCGCCAAGCCAACATCTACACCACAACAGCCAAAACCAGATGTAGTTCCATCATTCATTTCTACACCACAGTCTAAATCACAATCTATTATCGATAACATTTTGGCGGAGGTAAAAGCTGATGTCGAGGCCCAAGCAGCAGCCGAAGAATTGCAAAAACAGCAAGAACTAGAACAAGAACGTATCCGCCAAGAACAAATCAAAGCTCAACAATTAGAAATTTTGCAAACCCAAGCCAAAGAATGGTTAGATAAATTAGATCCTTTCTCTCCCGAAGGATTATGGTTTGAGAAATTTGCTGAAGGCTACCCCTCGAAATTAGCCGCAGCAGTTGAATATTTACAGACTAATTAAATATGGCATTGTTAACAATACAGACAAGGGAGACAAGGAGGACAGGGTGGATAAAGAAGGGATATGTTTGTAAATCATTGAGGATTGCTATAGTCATTCATTGAGAGTTTTTGCTGACATTTCCAACAACATCAACAACATCATTCATGGATGGTAATCTAAAAAATAAATTATCTAAATTTGTTTACTAAACCAAACTGCTACCTTCCTTGTCTGCCTTGTCTTCCTTGTCCCTAAATAATTAGAATATCCTAAGTTATTCTTAATCTGAATTCCTAATTATAACTCTTGAATTCTGTTGCAAGTGTTCAACAGCCCAGTCGTGCATTGCATAAAGAATCGGTTTTAGACTTTCGCCTAAAGTTGTGAGTGAATATTCTACTTTGGGAGGGATTTCAGCATAAACTTGTCGATGTACTATGCCATCTTCTTCCATTTCTCTAAGTTGCTGAGTCAACATTTTTTTGCGTGATTCCCGGTAAACTGCGTTGCAATTCACCAAAACGTTTGACACCAGTTATTAATTCTCGAATAATTAAAACTTTCCAGCGTCCACCAATTACTTTGAGGGTAGTTTCTACTTCACAAGTTAACCTGCGCTCGCTTTCTGCTTCTGCTTTCATAGTAACTTTTTAGTCAGTATTTATATATAGTTATCCTAAATGATTTAGAAACATCTTCCTCTCTTGTCTCATTTACTTACAAAAAATCAAACCAGACTCCCATGATTCCACGCAGCTGCAAAAAAAATCACGTTCGCACAGCATAGCGTAACGGTAAGTTGAATGAACCAAAGCGTGATTTGTGGCGTAATGATCAACTAAACTTTCTAATTGCTGGGTTAGTGGTTGAAAATCTGCACTGCTGTAAGTCCGAATCCAATCTGCATATTGATGATGGGGAATACCATTACAAGCTAACTGTTCCCCCAAAAAAGCATACAAACGCATACAAGGTGACATCGCCGCAGCAGTTATCCCAATATCACTACTCCAAGCTGTAGCTAACAAAAAATCTGTGTAACGGCGGGTACCTGCGCCTGGTTCTACAGAGTGTAAATTGACTCCCCACTTGGCTGCATAGTTTTGATGTAGTTGTAACTCGCCTAAAACACCATCGACTAAATTGTGAAATATATGAAAACCTTTCCAGTCTGGTGCTTTAGCTGCGGCGATGCTATAGGCACGGGCAAAAGCTTCTAAGAAAAAAGCATCTTGTCCCACATAGTAAGCAAATTTAGACTGTTCAAGTGTACCATCAGCGATACCTTGTACAAAAGGATGGTCTAGACAGGCTTGCCCTAAATCTTGATTTGCCACCCATAATTCATGAGATAAAGTCATTAGTCATTTGTTGTCCATACAGTGAAAGAGGCAGAAGATACATCTGCCTCCGGTTAGACTGCTTAAGCAGTTCAGTAATATTTCCATAATTGATTGTGACACGTATGTATTGTAATTGCCAATGCTTATGCAACACTGAGTTAAATTTCATCACAGGTGAGAGGTTACAGATCATCTGTTGATGAACTAAATTACACCACCCTTACCAAAAGATTTGCTTTGTAAAGAAACCCAGGAGAGACATAATTAAGACTACGCCTCTCCTGGTTTCAGAGTATTGATGTCCCTCACACTAGCGGTTCGGAACTCTGGAAGATTTGGACAAACTTTAGTCAAACCGAACTCTGTGTAGCTTGTTTTTTAGTCACTCTACTACCAAACAGCACTGGCTATGTCTCAGGACAAGCTGTTGTGCTTTTACGCTCTGTTAATTATAGTTGCCAGTAATCTTTGATTCGCAAAGTCAAGACTTGTGGACAATTAAAAATTAAAAACCATAAATTTGATTTTTAATTTTTAATTTCTCCATTGCTAGTTTTAATTTGTGGTTTGCGCCGCTAACATCTGCTTCAGCTTTTCTAGTTCAGATGCCCAACGGGGATCTGGACGAATTGCATCTGAGTCTGCTGTGGTAGTAGTTTCGCGTCCACCACCGCTACGCTTAGACTTCTTAGAACCTTTGTCACGGCGATTGCCTTCTTTGTTGCTGCTGGGAGTGGGGTTGCTGGCAGCTTTTGGCGCTTGTTCATCGCCTTCATCACCCTTGGTACGGGGCAATGCTTTTTCTAGCTTAATCGGGGTATCTTTGAACAACTGACCATTATATTTTTCAATAATTTGATCAGCTTGTTCGTCATTGTTGACGGTTAAGAAACCAAAACCACGACATTTACCAGTTTTCCGGTCTTTAATTAATTTCGTGGTTACAGCATCGCCCTCAGCTGCAAAAACCGCTTGCAAGTCTTGGCGATCTATTTCTTCTTTTGGCAAATTGCCTATGTATAGGCGAACGGACATGAACTATACCTCCAGAGTTTAATGAACGAAGCAAGGCAAGAGAACAATCACTTGGTTTTGGCTGTTAATTAAATAGATGCTTTTGATTAAATTTGCCATAAACCAATTTTTTTTTACTCCAAACTGTCAACTTATACAATACAGTTTTTCGTTTGGATAAAGCTTGTATATTACAAAAGCGCATACAACGCTCAGTTAATACCACCTTAATTCTAAAATTTGTAAATTTATTAGCCTACTGTCTGCCACAGTAAACATTGTTTTTTGATGTCCTTGCCCGCAGAATTCAACACCATTCCTTACATTATCACGGTATCTTCTACGTAGCTAGTTCAGAACACACATTTCCGATGATATTGCCAATCAATAGTAACATAAAATACATTTTTTTTCTCAAGAGCGAATATCTGAAACAAAAACCAGCCATTGGCTGGTCTAGCTGCTGCTGTGTTGGGAGGATAAAAGAGGCATTGGCGCAAGCATCTAACAACAATTACTTAGCAGGGATGCTAAGTTATGCTGGTTGTTAAATATATTGTTAATAAATGTAACATTTGTAAAGAAATATTGCAAGTTTTGTTTTTGCAGGAGTTACGCATAAAGGTTGTCTGTTGAGGATGGGTTTAAGGGTGTACGGGTGTATGGGTTTTGAACCTACTCCCAACTTATTCAAATCTGACTAGTACAGGTCGGCGGAAATGAAGATACCATTTCAAGTTAGTGAAAAGCTTGTGTTCTCAGCTTTTTGACTTTTAACTTTTTACTTTTGCCTTGTTGTACTAGCCTATGAGAAAAATATAAGCACCCCAAGCTTGGGCGGCTACGGCTAAGATGGTAGACCAAATGGGATGAGGGCTGGAAATGGTGGTTCCTGTTTGAGTTTGGACGGTGTGGATATCAAGCCAAGGTGTTGCGCCGCGACGAAACCAGCCTGTGACAGTAATTTGCCTACCAATCAAATCTTGCAGCTGGACTTTCTGCCCTAAGCATAGCCAAGGAACGTGGTGTAACTTCACTAAACCTGTGCTGGATTGTAAGATTAAGTCTTGGGCGAGAGCGTTGGCTGTACCGGGACGACCTAGTAATTTGCCAGCCAGACAAACGATAGTGCTATCAATGGGGATGGCAGATGGATTGGCTAACAAGTTCGGTAAACTTTGATCAGCTTGCCCAGTTGCAGTTTTGAGATTCGGGAAAAAACTATTCATCCGAATAACCAAGCCAATGCTAAAACCAATCAGTAGGCAACCACTGACAAAATTCCAATCTTCATAAATCCATTTCAAGTTTAAAAATTTGAGACTAAAAGCTGTTTGCCAACTCAGCCAAATCAAACCCGCAAAGCCAAAACCTACGGGAATGCCTAAAAAGGGAGAGATTTGTAGTAAGAATGATTGGCGTGTAGTTTTAATAAACTGTTCGCTGGTGAGATGCAGTTCAGTTTCTATGTGCCAGTGACGGGCGATTTGACACAGCCATTGAATGCGCTGGCCGATGGGTGGATGGCTATTATTAATGGCTAACCAGTGACGATAGGGATTGAGATAATCCCACATCAAGGCTGATTCAAAGGGAATATGCCCAGCAATGCTACCCAAAGATAAACTTTGTTGATAGCTGATAGGCATGAGCAGATTCAAGCTTTCGATCTGACAATTGGTGTGTTGTACTTGTTGAATGTCATGGGCAATGCCGATCGCAATTTTTAAGAAAGCTCGAATTAAGGCGTTAGGATTACCAGTGATTTCGGCTGCTAGGCGATCGCTATAATAATGACGTGAGCGCGACAACCATAAAGCTGTCCCAGTCAATAAACACCACAATCCATAAGTCAAACTGGAAAATATATTAAACGGCCACTGCCAAAAACCAGGAGGAACATTGTTTCCCCACTGAGATATTTGCTGATATAAGCGATAAATCGGCAAAGTCACCAGCAATACCAATGACATCACTAAATAATCACCGTGGGCAATGTGTCCCAACTCAGTTGCATAAATCACGGCAATTTCATCATCTGCCAGTTGATTTAATAGCCCTTGACTAACGACAATTCGGGCATTGCGGGGCAGATTGCCATAAGTGAAAGCAATGGGTGTATTGATGGGGATAATTCGCAAATGGGGTAATTGCCAACGTTTTTGCTGACAGTAACGTTGCAGCACTCTGGCTGTTTCTCGACTGCGGCTGTGTAAAACATCTTTTGATAGCGGTTGCTGACTACAAAACCGCCCTAGTAACCAATCGAGTAACCAAGGGGAAAGCCCACTGGCGATGATCAAAATGCCAATTACCACCAGCTTGGGGTCGCGGTAGAAAAGTTGCAATGGTTCCAAATACGGCAACTTGTATAAAATTACATTTACCGAGACCATTGCTAACTTGAAAAAGAAGTCTACCACCCAAAACAAAGCCACCAGAGTTCCCAAGGCTTTTAACCGTAAGGGCAGTAATTTTGGTTTACGTAGAGGTTGCCAGACTTTGGCACGTTTTGCTTGTCGCCAGTAAATATTTAATCGCTGAGTTGGTGTATATTCAGCCGACTCTATAAATTGATGTTGTGATACTACAGGCGTTTCGATGAAAGTGTTTTGATAATTCCCTGATTGTGCTGTTTTTTCCAGCACAGGCTGTTGGGCGCGTCTGGATGACACAGCCGATGAATTGCCGGAGTTTGTCGGTTGTTTGGATGTTTGAGAAGATACTTTTTTTTGTTTTTTTTACGTTTTGTTAAATGTGTCAGAGCGCGTTCTGCCCACTCTTGAACTTGGGGATTTTGGCTGTCTCTGAGAGTTTGACACAAAGCGATCGCCTTGCGGGCTTCACCAGTACGGGCATAAGCCATAACTAACCCAACACGAGCTTGTAAGCTAGTAGTGCTATTGCCTTTACTACTAGCCACAGGTTCGAGTTGAGCAATCGCTGTTTGGTAATCTCCCTGCTTGAGGGCAGTTAAACCAGCCTCCAAAGATGATTCAGCGCGTGAAGGCATAGAATTTCTGGCACTCCAATCTCTGCTAACTGACAGAATAAGGTAAAAGTAAAAATTTAAAAGGCAAAAGTAAAGAAGAACAAAGTCGCTCACCAGTCTCTAGACTGCTGCGCCTCACGTTTTAGATATAAGATTTTCTTTTTACTTTTCACTTTTAGCTTTTGACTTTTGATCCACGGTGATATAACAACGCGACCCCGCGATGCCGTGGACATCAACTATACCCGATAAATAGGATTCAGGAGTCAGAATCTAGAACTCAGTAGTCAGGAGTCAGAATGAATTTATTCTGAATTCTGTATTCTGACTTCTGCATTCTTTTTCAAGATTCCACTGATGATTGACCATAAAATACCGGGGCGATCGCGCTTAATTTTAAATTGGGATGGTCTTCTAGTAACTGATGGCAATTCCATTCATTGCGGAATAGTAACACTGGCCGATCCATACTGTCTTTGACTGTGGTGGTGTTAAATAAACGTCCCACCTTGTTCAAAGCTTCCCAACCACCTTCTACCCAACGGGCGACGCTGTAGGGTAATAAATCGAGAATTGTTTCTACGCCATACTCGTTCTGTAGGCGAAACTGCACCACTTCAAATTGCAACTGACCCACCGCCGCCAAAATTGGTTCGCGTTTAGCTTCATCAGTTGAGTACATAATCTGTACAGCACCTTCTTCGCGCAATTCCGAAATCCCTTTTTGAAATTGCTTAAACTTTGAGGGGTTAGGATTTCTGAGGGTGGCAAATAGTTCTGGTGAAAAATAGGGAATTCCTTCGTATTCCAATTTCTGCCCTGTGTAAATGGTATCGCCGATCGCAAATACGCCGGGATTGTTTAAGCCGATGACATCACCTGGATATGCGACATCAATCGATTCCCGTTCTTGGGCAAAGAGTTTTTGCGGACGCGATAAACGTACGACTTTGCCTGTGCGGGCGTGATTGACTGTCATATCTTTTTCAAATCTGCCAGTGCAGACCCGGACAAATGCGATGCGATCGCGGTGTTTTGGATCCATGTTGGCTTGCAATTTGAACACAAAACCAGAAAACTCAGGATATGTGGGCGGAACTTCGCCAACGCTGCTATTGTGAACACCTGGTTTTAGGGCATAGTCGAGAAAAGACTTGAGGAATAACTCTACGCCAAAGTTGGTCATGGCGCTACCAAAGAACACTGGGGTCATTTTGCCTTGATGCACTAATTCCAAATCTAGTTCCGGGCCGACTCCCTCTAACAGTTCCAAATCATTTTTCAGTTGGTGGTACAAGTCTTCTTCTAGCAGCTGTTCAATTTTGGCATCACCCAAATCAACAACAGTATCACGGGCTTCTTTGCTACCGTGGGCGCTGCGTTCAAATAAGTGAATTTGTTGCTGCTGACGATCAAATACACCCTTAAAGCGATCGCCCATCCCAATCGGCCAATTCACAGCATAAGTCTGCAACCCTAGTTCCTGTTCAATTTCATCTAACAGTTCTAAAGGTTCTCTACCCGGACGGTCGAGTTTATTCACGAAAGTAAAAATCGGCAAACCCCGCAATTTACATACTTCAAATAATTTACGGGTTTGCGGTTCCAAACCTTTCGCCGCATCAATTAACATCACCGCATTATCAGCAGCAGCCAGAGTCCGGTAAGTATCTTCACTAAAATCTTGGTGTCCGGGGGTGTCTAATAAATTAATCTGACAGTTTTGGTACTCAAACTGTAAAACCGTCGAAGTAATCGAAATACCGCGTTGCTGTTCCATCGCCATCCAGTCGGAAGTAGCTTTGCGCTGCGCCCGCCGCGCTTTCACCGCACCAGCTTCATGAATTGCACCTCCGTACAACAGTAGCTTTTCTGTCAGCGTCGTTTTCCCCGCGTCAGGGTGAGAAATAATCGCAAAATTGCGACGCTGTTCTACGGCTTGATAAAGTTCTGACTGAATTTCAGTTGACATAATTGACCTAAATGTATTACTTACCCTTGTTAATTTACTTAACTTAATTTTTCTCTACTTTAGTAAGTCTTTTAATCTTAAAACAACGAGGCTCGTGATAGGGTCAAAGAGTGCTGAGTGGGAGTAGACAAGGTAGAGAGGGGAGACAAGGTAGAGGGGGGAGACAAGGTAGAAATAGAAATATTACTCCCTTGCCCCCTTGTCCCCCCGCACCCTGTACCCCTGCCCCTTGTCTCCTGCCTCCTGCCCCCTACCCCTAACCCCTCAAAGGAAACAAGCATGTACGACCCAGATAAACGCAAGATTTTTTCTGCTTTGTGTCACGGAGCGATTTTCTTCAGTACGCTTTTTATGTCTGTGGGGATACCGATCGCTATGCTATTCATTGCGAATGATCCGGTAGTCCTAGAAAATGCCAAAGAATCTATTAATTTTCACCTGAATGTTTGGATTTATGGAATTATTATTACAGCATTGCTCTGGTTAACTTTTGGTTTGTTATTCCCTCTAGTATTCCTTGGATATGCGCTGCATTGGGGATTAACAATTTGGGCGATCGCCAGTGTGCTTACCAAGCCAGACCAACCCTTCCGCTATCCCTTCATTTTCCGTGTTATATAACACAGTCAGGTTAATTGCTAATAAAAACTTGAACATTGTTAATAAAAACATTTGCAAAACTTTCTGCGGTTTAATGTTTTTAGCTCAGAATTAAAAATTAATATCTCTCTGCCCAAACTGTTAGCTAGATGAAGTAGCAACCAAGTTGTAGAATACAAAATTGCCCCACAGCTTCATCAAGAGTAGGGCAAAGGACAGTTAAGCACTGTTTGTAGTTTGTCTGACAGTAGTAGAGTTTTTCTCTACTTTTGTGCCGCTTTGACTTGTGTCCATTACATCGTTTCCTTGACAAAAACTATGTTTCCCATACAACGTCCCCGTCGTTTGCGTAGCCACCCCCAACTGCGTCGGATGGTACGTGAAACCATCCTTACAACTAATGATTTAATTTACCCCCTGTTTGCTGTACCAGGTAACGGAATTGCCAAGGAAGTTAAATCTATGCCCGGAGTCTACCAATTATCGGTAGACAAAATTGTGGAAGAAGCCAAAGAAGTTTACGACTTAGGCATTCCCGCCATCATTTTATTTGGCATTCCCGAAGATAAAGACGCTGATGCTACTGGTGCTTGGCATGATTGCGGAATAGTCCAAAAAGCTGCAACTGCTGTTAAAGAATCAGTGCCAGACTTGATTGTAATTGCTGACACCTGCTTGTGTGAATACACCAGTCATGGTCACTGCGGTTACTTACAAGTGGGTGATTTAACCGGACGAGTCCTCAATGACCCCACCTTAGAATTACTCCAGAAAACCGCCGTTTCTCAAGCCAAAGCTGGTGCAGATATCATCGCGCCTTCGGGAATGATGGATGGTTTTGTCTATGCAATTCGGACTGCATTAGATGAAGCTGGTTTCCAAGATACACCCATTTTGTCTTATGCTGCTAAGTATGCTTCGGCTTACTATGGGCCTTTCCGCGATGCGGCTGAGTCCACACCCCAATTTGGCGACAGAAGAACTTATCAAATGGACCCTGGAAATAGTCGGGAAGCCATTAAAGAAATTGAATTAGATATTGCCGAAGGTGCGGATATGCTCATGGTTAAGCCTGCATTGGCTTACATGGATATTATCTGGCGCGTGAAGGAAGCAAGTAACTTACCTGTTGCAGCTTACAACGTTTCCGGTGAGTATTCCATGATTAAAGCTGCGGCTTTGAATGGCTGGATAGATGAAGAACGTGTAGTTATGGAAACTTTAACCGGCTTTAAGCGTGCTGGTGCAGACTTGATTTTAACTTACCATGCCAAAGATGCAGCTAGATGGTTGCGGTAAGTACTTTCTTGTGGAAATCTCACGCCAAAATGCAAAGGCGCAAAGTATTTCTTTGTGTTTTGGTGTTTGGGCGTGGGATTATTTTAAATCGGGGAATAACGACTGAGAAAATCTTGCGGTGTCAGAATTGGAATATTGTTAAACTCGGTCAATACTAATTTGAATTTTGCCAGGTTTATAAATTTTATCCTTTATTAAGTAGAAAGGCATAAAAAAACGAAGTATATAACTAAAAGTAAAGTTGCCCTAAACCCTCTTCCCTCCTGCCTCCTGCCTTCTGCCTCCTGCCTTATCATGATAATAAATATTCACGATGACCTACTTAGTTGTCTACTTAACCAGTCGCGGAAGTGGGAATGATAAAGACTGTAATAGGTGTTGTCTGAGTTTTTTTCTTGTTGCAAGAACTCTAGCCAGTTTTCTAGAACTTCTTCAACTTCAAATTCATCTGTATTTAGAATTTCAGCAATTGCGGCGGCTGATATTGGTTGTTGCTGCTTGACTAATTCATTCAATACCGCAAGCTTAAATTCTGAGTGTTCTTCTGGTGGCATGATTGTTTGTAAATGCTGCTGATAATATGTCTCTAAACCTGGAGGGAGTTGATTGTATTGGAATGGTTCAGAGTAGAAATTATCAGCGATCGCATTTATGATTTGACTGAGATACATAAAATTATTTTCCGATTCAGTGGTGAGGCGGGTGCAGAATTCCTGCTCACTGATATGGTGATTACTTAGCCAAGATTTGAGATCCCCCCTAGCCCCCCTTAAAAAGGGGGGAACGTTGCCTTCCTTGTCAATTAAAAAGTTACTTGACTGGTGAGGAGAAATACTGCCCCCCTTTTGAAGGGGGGTTGGGGGGATCTCTTCTGCGGTTAGGTACTTTTGAATATAAGCCTGAATATCCGCTTGATTTTCTGCCTCATAATCTGCTAAATCAAGACTTTGGAACGGTGCTTCAATTAACAAACCTGACTTTTCTGGCAAAAATGGTCGGCGGCTAAGGAGAAAATAAACCCCATCAGGAAGATAACGCGGGAGATAAAACAAATTTGCACCAGGAGATTGACTATTGCGGTCAATAAAATTTAAGCCATCAATTGCAATAACTAACTTTTGATTGGATGCTAACCCATCACTGATTTGCTGAAGTAGCAAAGATAAAAACCAACTCCCTTGTGTAGTGTTTTCCGGTTGGTTATCTAGAGATATTGTAAACATCTCTATTAATTGCGTGCAGATATTTTTTAAGAATTCCTCAGCACGATTTTTACCTGCCACTTCAACGTTGTAATAGACAACATCAGGATTATCTAGGGCATATTTAGCTAAAATTGCACTTTTACCGCTACCTGGTGCGCCAATGATAGTAAAGTAACCGCGCTGATAGCGCCGAATAAATTCATTAATTGCCGCGAAGACAAAATTCCGCCCGATAAAATTGTGGCTGTTTGCGTTAATAATTTGCTCAAACTCCGTAGGGTGTCCTCTGGGATGATTAGTAGTGTGCGGTGTAGGTGGTGAATTCATAATTATGAGAATATAGTTAGCTGCTTGTCTAAGACGGTTCGCTAACATATTAGTTCAGGAATTGCGAAAAAGTATTATACTTTACTTTTTTAAATTCAAGGGACTTCCTTCCAACTTCAAAAAATGTACCCTTCCTAATGCTTCCCCAACAAAGATTTTTGTACCATCGGGTGTAACCACGCAGGAACTAATTGTAATCTCTCCAGTGAAAGTAGCGATTACTTCTCCTGTCCGCCAATTCCAAATTTTGAGTAGTCCATTGTCATGTGAACCAGAGATTGCGTAGTTGCCATCTGGGGTCACGACGACTACACGCACATTTTGATTACCATGACCGTTGAAGGTTAGTTCAATTTTCCCAGTTTGCCAATTCCAGACTTTGAGGGTACTATCATCAGAAGCAGAAATCGCGTATTGACCATCGGGGGTCATAGCAATTGAATTTACAGATTCAAGATGACCTGTTAGGGTGCGAACAATTTTCCCAGTTTGCCAATTCCAAACTTTGAGTGTGCTGTCAGATGAACCAGAAATTGCATACTTACCATCTGGCGTAATAGCGACTGCCGACACGCCTTTACTATGACCTTTGAGGGTGCGGACAATTTCCCCAGTTTGCCAATTCCAGACTTTGAGTGTGCTGTCGAATGAGCCAGAAATTGCATACTTATCATCTGGGGTAATAGCGACTGCACTTACCCCACTACTCTCATCAATGAGAATACGTAAAATTTCTCCAGTTTGCCAATTCCAGACTTTTAGACTGTAGTCACTAGAAGCAGAAATTACATACTTGCCATCTCTAGTAATGGCAACTCCATATATCCAACTATCATGACCATTGAGAGTACGTACCACTTCTCCAGTGTCCCAACTCCAGACTTTGAGTGTGCTGTCAGCAGAAGCTGAAATTGCGTAGTTTCCATCGGGGTTTGTAGTAACAGCTCGTACCCAGAAAGTGTGACCATTTTGGATATGTTCGATTTCATTGATTTGCCAGTCCCAAACTTTAAGTGTGGCATCAGCAGAAGCAGAAATCACGTACTTATTATTCGGAGTCAAGGCTAAAGCAAGTACTGAGTTACTATGGCCTTTTAGGGTACGCACTACTTCTTGAGTTCGCCAATTCCAGACTAAGAAATTAGCGTCGCGTGAGCCAGAAATTATATAATTCCCATCTAAAGTAATAGCGACTGCCCATATTGTGTTATCACGGTCTGGACTACGGTTACTGAGAGTACGAATTACTTCACCAGTTTGCCAGTCCCAGACTTTGAGGGTACGGTCGAATGAACCAGAAATTGCGTACTTTCCATCTGGGGTAATAGCAACTGCCGACACACTGTCACTATGACCTTTTAGGGTGCGGACAATTTCCCCTGTTTGCCAGTCCCAAACTTTGAGGGTACGGTCGAATGAACCAGAAATTGCATATTTACCATCTGGGGTAATAGCAACTGCCCACACGCTGCTACTATGACCTTTTAGGGTGCGGACAATTTCCCCTGTTTGCCAATTCCAAACTTTGAGGGTAAGGTCGAATGAACCAGAAATTGCATACTTACCATCTGGGGTAATAGCAACTGCCGACACGCTGTTACTATGACCTTTTAGGGTGCGGACAATTTCTCCAGTTTGCCAATTCCAAACTTTGAGTGTGCGGTCAACAGAAGCTGAAATAGCGTACTCGCCATCTGGAATAATGGCAACTCCATAAACCGGTTGACTATGACCATTTAGAATATGTACAACTTCTCTCTTTTGCCAGTCCCAAACTTTGAGAGTGCAGTCACCAGAAGCTGAAATAGCGTACTTTCCATCTGGGGTAATAGCGACTGCCCACACTGGTTCACTATGACCATTTAGGGTGCGTCGTAATGGCCCACTGGGAGCAATTAAGCTAGGTGTAAGAGGTCGTAACCAGGGTTTTGTTTTCCAGCACTGTGCAACCTCCAGCATTGACTGAATTTCTGGCATTTCTTTGAAGTACAACAAGCGCCCTAACAATTGCCCTGCAAGTTGTGTTTTATCTTCTGCTAAAATATGTGCCGATAGTGAGAGTGCTTCTTGTATTAATTCTAGTGATTTGATTTTTTCTGAAGGAAATTCTGTGTGCTTTGATTCTGTTGATTCTGTGAGCAAATTATAATCTTCAATGAGCGGCTGCACTCCAAAATCAGGATGGTTAATTTTTGCCTCCAGAAAATCAAAATCAGTTAGAGTTTGGTAATACTTCTCCAAATTTCCTGACTTCACTGAGCTTGAGGCTAAACTATGCAAGTAAGCAGTTTGAAAACTGTAAGGTTTTTCCGCTAACTTATTTGCCAATTCTCCCATCTCACGCCATCTCCCTGATCAGGTATTCTGTAATGCCTTGATTAACTTCTTGAAATAACTTTCGTCTAGAATCTAAAACCCTTTTTCCTTTCAAGAAGTCTAAAAAACTAGCGTGATAAATGCTGTAGCAGTTTTCTCCTTTAATATTTTGCAGCTTCAAGTACTCAACCCACTCATCTAAAACTAATTGCACATGATATTCTTCTTGTTTGGCAATAGCCGCTATCATTTCGGAGGGAATTGGTGTGCCAATCTCCACTAAAATAAATAGAATAAATACTTTTAAGTTCTGGAGTTCGTCATCCATTTTCATCCGCTCCCAATGGACTTGATAATATTGTTGTAGACCATCGGGTAATTGCCTTAGACTTAGGTTATTATATTCACCTTTAGCAATTCCTGGCAAAACATAACGCAGGTACATAAAGTTATTTTCACTTTTAGTTGCTACCTGCTCAACAAAATCTTGCTCAAAAATATTGCGGTTTTGAATCCATTGTCTAATTGCATTCTTATAGTCTGGATCAATATCTAAGAAGAACCAAATATATTCTTTAATGTCTTTAAGGCTTAAACTAGCATACTGACTTGCCCTTAAATCTAGCTCTTCTGTCGGGACATCTAGTGCTGACAAGCGTTTTTTATCTATAGTATATGGTCTTCTAGTTAGGAAAAAATAGATATTTTCAGGAAGTGCCGTTGGTAAATCTAAAAGATTTCCGCCTGTTTCTTGTTCTACTTCATCGAGTGCATCAACTACAATTGCCAGATGTTCACCAGCAGGTAGTTTTTTGCTAACCTGTTCTAATAAATCAGCTAAATTAGCCTTCTCGACATTTTGCAACTGGTAACGTTTAATTAATTGTTTGCGAATACTTTCTAGAAATAGCTCGGCACGATTACGACCATCGGAGCGAATATTAAAATAGCATGGTGATTTATTGTCCCTGACGTATTTAGCAGCAATGGTACTTTTCCCCATCCCTGCATCACCCACCACAGTAAAATAACCTCTAGAATGTTGGTTGCGAAACTTCTGAAATGTGTCAAATACAAATTGGCGACCGCGAAACGAGCGAATTTTTTCTTTAATTAATGACTTAAATTCTGTGGGATACTCGTCTAAATTCCATTCAGGATAAGGCTGAAAATCAGTAGAGCAACTTTCTTTAGCAACTTCAATAAATTTTTCGCCAAACTCTTCTAACTCTGATCGCAGATCAATTCTCGATCGTTGAATATCGACTTTTAAATTTTTTTGCTGCAAAAACTTTTCTACTTCTTTGTAAAAACCCAAGGGATTGTTAGAAGTATAAGCACTCCAAAAAGCCTTTTTAATTTCTTTCTCTCTAAAAAGATTTAAAATTGCTTCTGGCTTATCTACACCATACTTAATTAAAGAATAAACATAAACGCCATCAACATCTCTGGGTGGTTGTATTGGATCAAAATTGAATTGTTTTAAAAGTCTAACTACGCTTTCTTTACGTTGAGCTTGATTAATAACTAAAGAAGCCGCAGGTTTAGCAAGACTTTTAAGGGCATTAACTACAGGGTCAATACTCATTTTTACTATGGATAGAGATAATTTTTCCACCTTTTAACTTATCTTAGCGAAAGATAGTGCAAATTAGCCTGTATTAAGCCATATTACTGCTTTAGCTATCTCATGCAGAGGCAAGGCAGCGCGTTGGGCGGGTTTCCCGACTTGAAGCGACTGCCGCGCAGAGGCGCAGAGAAGAACGCTAGAGGTGTTGTGATTGTTTTTGGTGAGGTGCGATCGCTCGATTATTTTTAAAATATCCTAAAAGGTGGAGCGATCGCTTTTTCATTTCAACTTCAGAACCTCAAGCTTCGACCTCAGAGACTCAAATTTCATGTTCTCCAGTAGAAAGTTTCACGTATCAAAGGCGATCGCTAATTAAAAAACATTAAACTCTATGATAAGAATTCAACAATCGCCCATTTCAGCACCATGAGGATGGTATAAAAAAATTATCAATATACTTTTAAGCAATTACTAACCGCAACCATAGCAAAATCGTTATGAAATTTAATTATTTATTAACACCCGCACTGATTGGCGTTGCAGTTGCTATTGTGCAACCGCAAATGGCAGTAGCCCTTTCTTCAACAGAAGTCAGCAAAATTGCTAAAGCGATGACGGTGCTGATTGAAAATCAAAATGGTTCTGGTTCTGGGGTAATTATTCGCCGCGAGGGTGATACTTACACGGTATTAACAGCTAAACACGTCCTCGAAAATCCAGATAAATATGCAGTTGTCACTCCTGATGATAGCCGTTATGAATTAAAGTACGACACGGTGAAAAAGATGCCAGGAGTAGATTTAGCTATTGGGCAGTTTACCAGCAGCAAAACTTATCCTGTAGCGAAATTAGGTAACTCTGATGACATTAGTGAAGGTGCAACATCTTATGTGGCGGGGTTTCCTCGACCAAGTGCGGCTATTTCTATCTCAATTTACAATTTTGTAGAAGGGCGGGTTACGGCTAACGCTTCTAAAGCCCTGCGCGATGGTTATGCTTTAGTTTACAATAACGACACGCTGCCGGGGATGAGTGGCGGCCCGGTGCTGAATGACAAAGGTGAGTTAGTGGGGATTCACGGTAGAGGTGATACCGCCGAAAATTATCAAATTTCTGATAAAAATCCCGATATAATTATCAAAACTGGCTTTAATTTGGGTATTCCGATTAATACTTTTCTGCGAACTTTACCAAAAGCTGAGGTAGGTACAAGAGTCGGCGCGTTGACACAACCAACTTCTAAAGAACCAAAGGCAGATGATTTTTACATTCAAGGCGGAGATAAGTATAAAAAAGGTGATTATCCAGGAGCAATAGAAGCTTACAATCAAGCTATTCGCCTGAATCCTCAGTATTCTTATGCTTTCAATGATAGGGGAAATGCGCGTTATTATTTGGGTGATAAGCAAGGCGCTCTGAAAGATTACAACCAAGCTTTAAAAATTAATCCTGAATATGCTTTTGCTTACTATAATCGTGGCAATATTCTGTATGATTTTGATGATAAGCGGGGGGCGCTGGCTGATTATAACCAAGCTTTGAAATTAAATCCTAATTATTCTTCTGCTTATAATAATCGTGGTAATGCTCACTATGCTTTGGGCGATAAGCAAAGGGCATTGGCTGATTATAATCTAGCGATTAAAGTTGATCCAGGTAATGCAGAAGCTTATTATAATCGGGCAAATACTCGCGCTAGTTTAGGTGATAAGCAAGGGGCAATAACTGATTATAATCAAGCGATTAAGATTAACCCTAACTATGTTTTTGCTTATAATAACCGTGGTAATACCCGCTATGATTTAGGTGATTATCAAGGAGCGATCGCAGATTATTCTCAAGCTGTGAAAATCAATCCTAATCATTCTTCGGCTTACAACGGTAGGGGCAATTCTCGTTATTATTTAGGTGATAAACAAGGGGCGATCGCAGATTACACTTTAGCTTTAAAAACTAGTCCGAATAATGCCGAAGCTTATTATAATCGCGGTAATGCTCGCTCTGATTTGAAAGATTTACAAGCAGCGATCGCAGATTATAACCAAGCAATTAAACTCAATGCTAATTATTCGGCTGCTTACAACGGTAGAGGTAACGCCTTTTATTATTTAGGTGAAAAGCAAAAGGCACTTGCAGATTATAGCCAAGCCATCAAGAGCAATACTAATAATTCTGAAGCTTATTATAATCGCGGTAATGTTTACTTTGATTTAGGCAATAAGCAAGGCGCGATCGCAGACTATACCCAAGCAATTAAAATTAATCCGAATTATGCTTACGCCTATAATAATCGCGGTAATGCAAAGTATGATATCAATGATTTGCAAGGAGCCTTGACCGATTACAATCAAGCTTTGAAAATTATCCCTAATTATGTCTTTGCTTACTATAACCGTGGCAATGTTTACAGAAACTTGGGAGACTTAGAAGGTGCGATCGCTGATTATAATAAAGCGATTAACATTGATGCTAACTATGCCCAAGCCTACCATAACCGAGGTTTAGCTCGGTATGATTTAGGCGAACAACAAGCAGGTATCAGTGATTTGGAAACGGCAGCTAATTTGTATAAAATGCAAGGAAACACAGCCGCTTATCAGCAAGTATTAGAACTAATTAGAAAACGTCAGCGTTAGCAAGGATGTTTTAAAATTCCTCTCATCGGTAGCAAAACATTTTAGATCCCCCTAAATCCCCCTTAAAAAGGGGGACTTTGAAATATTTCCCCCATTTTTAAGGGGGGTTAGGGGGGATCAAGAAGTGCTAATAATCACAATCAGCTACTTGTTAAACACCCTCTTAGCAAGGACACAATCATGAGCATAGATCAAATGGCGCACTATCAACGTAAACTTGCGTATGAGATGGATTCATGGGATCTATACGTTGCTCTCAATCAAGGACAGGCGATAACTGTTGTTGATGGCCGTTCAGCAGCAGCTTTTGCTGAAGAACATATTCCAGGCGCATTGAACCTACCACACAAAGAAATCTGTTTCAACTCAACTGAGATGCTGGATAAGTCACGACTTTATGTTTGCTATTGCGACGGTATTGGCTGTAATGCTTCGACTAAAACAGCACTCAAATTATTGACTTTGGGTTTTGAAGTCCGGGAACTGATTGGTGGTCTTGATTGGTGGAAACGTGATGGCTACGCCACTGAAGGCAAGAAAACCCAGCTTGGTATTACGATAAATTGTGGCTGCTAAGTCAGTCGCAAGCATGAGAGTAAATCTTACGCTGAGAATAAAAGGTTGGGTAGATAGTAGCATCACCCAACTTTTTATTTTATCTATTACCTATCACCTATTCTTTAAGATTTACTATTGCTGACAGTTTCTGGTGATGCAGATTTTAAGCGAGTAACTGTACTTTTGCGAACGCGATCGCTTTTACGAACACCACCAGCCATTTCATATTCGCTGCTGTCGTTACCATATTTAAACGCAACTCCCAGCAGCATTTTTTCACAAAGGGTACTTAAGTTTTTTTTCTAGCCGTTCAATGTCAGTTCTAGAAGCATCCAGTACTGCCAATGCAGTGTTATGAGTATCAATTTTGGCAGTTAACTGATCAATTTGTTGCTGCATATATTCCAAGCTATTATTATCACCAAAATCAATGTTTGGATCAATTGCTTTTAGTCCAGAAGCTCGAAGTTGAGCTTTTGCAAGTATGCGAGATGTGCGTTTTGCACGCGGCATAGATGTACTCCTGTAATGATGATAGTGTTAGCTTGTCTCAAATTAGCTGTAATCTGGCTCAGGAAAAATCACAAAAATTAGTATTTTATAGAACAATCAGCTTAAGTAATATTATGTAATGATGTAGATGTTTTTGATGAATGAGGTAGGGTTAATAAGAAACCTTACGTCGTTAGTGGCAAATGAGTTAAGGTTCTTTATGAATGAGGTAGGGTTAATAAGGAACCTTACGTCGTTAGTGGCAAATGAGTTAAGGTTCTTTATGGATGAGGTAGGGTTAATAAGAAACCTTACGTCGTTAGTGGCAAATGAGTTAAGGTTCTTTATGGATGAGGTAGGGTTAGTAGTGCATTGTTGTAGTGGGCTAGGCGATCGCACACCAGTAAACAATGGAATATAACGCTGTGAGCAACTTTTTCTCAAACCTCACCGCCACCAACGCGCCACATCCATAATTGCACGGGCAACTTCTGCCGTTGCTGCTTCACCACCTAATGCAAAGATAACTGGAAACAACGCCTTAATATCGGATAGTAAATTAGGGCGAGTGTGGAGAGATAAGTAATGAATTGTCTCTTGCCAAAGAGGCAAAAGTTCAGCATATGGCATTTGTGACAGACTAGACGCTAAGGAACTCAGGGCAGAGGCGCGATAACTCTCAGACTGAATCGACCGAGCGGCGGACAGGGCTTCTGGGAAAAACTCAGGTGGCAGTTTGTCAGCTAAGGCTCTCAGGGCAGAGGCGCGATAACTCTCAGACTGAAGCGACCGAGCGGCGGACAGAGCTTCTGGTAACAACTCTGGTAGTTTGTCGGCTAAGACTCTCAGGGCAGAGGCGTGAGAACTCTCAGACTGAAGCGACCGAGCGGCGGAAGTACGTCCCAAGGGTTGGGCTGTTCGCCCATTAAAGCGGTACGTGAGCTGGGTTCAGAACGTCGTGAGACAGTTCGGTCCATATCCGGTGCAGGCGTTAGAACATTGAGAGGAGCCTTCCTTAGTACGAGAGGACCGGGAAGGACGCACCGCTGGTGTACCAGTTATTGTACCAACAGTAGACGCTGGGTAGCCAAGTGCGGAGCGGATAACCGCTGAAAGCATCTAAGTGGGAAGCCCACCTCAAGATGAGTGTTCTCACTACTTTAAGTAGGTAAGGTCACCTGTAGAACACAGGTTCTTAGGCGGTAGGTGGAAGTGCAGTAATGTATGTAGCCGAGCCGTGCTAACAGACCGAGGGCTTGACCTCAAACATTTATTTGGTAAATCGCGTTTCTTGCAGTCTTCAGGGTTTCTGAATGGGTGACAGTTGTTTGATAACTGATAACTGCCCACTGTTCACTGTCTTTCCTGGTGCCTATGGCGCGGTGGAACCACACTGATACATCCCGAACTCAGAGGTGAAACGCTGCTGCGGCTACGATAGTTGGAGGGTCGCCTCCTGCCACAATTGCTCGGCGCCAGGTCTTTTTTTCCACTAAAAGCTCCTTAGTTCTAACATTATACTAAGGAGCTTTTTAGTATTTATTCTCTCCTCTCTTAAGATTTCAACACAAGAAATATTGAAAACAACACGGCAAAGATATATCGCGCCGTAATTCAACATCAAAGTATGATATCTTGAGAAAAATTGTGATATAGCCGTAGCCAACAAAATGGTATTAGTCCGCGTAGGCGGATTTTGTTTTTATAGCCGAGCCAGTGCGTTGGGCGGCTTTGCCGACTCCCTCACTGGCGTGTGAATTCCATTCGTCGGGGCTAAATGCAAGATATGTATTAAATCTCAAATTTACAACTTTGCCAAAATTTCTGGTAATAATTGACCAGGTACTTTTGATAAAGCCAAATTTTGTCCTTGAATGCCTAATTCGTTGTGGAAGGCGCGGATTGTTTTGACTACATAAGCAAAGGTTGTTTGATAAGCTTCTGGTTGTTTACTTAATCCGTTTAAGGCTTGCAAATGGTGATCTAGTGCTATTTCTAAGTGGTGCGATCGCGTGGGTTTATCGCCATTAAAATAACTATCTGTAACTAATTGATAATGGGCTAATCCTAAGTTATTATGAGCAGCAAACAAATCAAAGCTTAATGGTATTCCATTCAAAGAATGCGCTAATGCAATGGCTTCTTCGTAAGCAATAATTGATAATTTGAGTAACTTTTGCTTGCGTTCTTTTGTGGTTTGCGGTAAGTTTGCCAGATGCCAATAAGCTGTGGCTAAATTATTTTGGGTGGCGGCGCAAGCACTGGGAACATGGGCGGCGGTGCGATATTTTAAAGCTTCGCAATAAACATCAATAGCTTGCTGAAGATTGTCGGCGGGTTGTTCGTATTGGGCTAAATTCCAATAGCTGTGCCGATATTATTTTGAATCATCCCGTATTTGAGTGGTTCTTGTTCGGCATTATAATGAGCGAGTGCTTGGTTATAAGCTGCGATCGCTTTTTTCAGATGCACTACTGGTTGATTATATTGCCCTAAATGCCAGTACGCTGTACCTAAATTATTTTGGCAAGCTGCATATTTCAAGCTATCCATTTCAATAGTGCGGTAAGCCAAGGCTTCAGTATAAGCTATAACCGCCTGTTGCCAGTTTTCCGCAGGGTGAGAAAATCTTGCTAAATCACCGTAAGCTGTTCCCAAATTATTCTGCACCCGCGCATAAGTTTCTGGGTGAGTCTGCGGTGAAATCATCTTCAACGCCAACTGATAAAACTCAATTCCCTGTTCAATGTAAGTTTGTCCCGCTTCAACATTGGGCGGTGTGCGGTACAACATCCAATACAATGTACCTAAATCATTGAGAATATCTGGTAATTGTGGTGATGTTTCATCATAGGCGATCGCTTCTTGATAAGCCAAAATTGCCACCATCAAGTTTTCTAGGGTGGAATTTCCTTGCTCAATCCGCAGGCGATATAAGTTACCCAACTGATGATAAGCTGCTGCCAACTCTTCTTTTGCAGCTTGCTTGATGTGTAATTCTTCAATGGCTAACAAAATTTGTTGCGGCTGCCAATTATCCTCTTCTTCTTGATTAACCTTGGCATTAATTGTTGCTAAGACTAACTCTGTTAACTCCTGGCTAATATGTGATAAAGAAGACAGTGAAGGAGCAGCAATTTCACTAACTTGAACAGCTGGTTGTGACTTATGCTTAACAAATCCCGGCGGTGGTGGCGGAATTTCTAGAACCCTACTAACCCGCTTTGCTGGTGTTTCCGCCGGAACTGTACCATGACCATTTTTGCCAAATTTAGGATCTGTGGGCGGTGGGGCTGTGGGTGGAGTATCAATTGTTGATTCGTTGACACTAGTCCCTTCTAAATTCCCAAAATCCAAATTTTGGGAATTAGAAACACGTTCGGGATAATTGACATTACGTTTGGCGGGTGAAGGTTCTCCGGCAAACGTAAATATCCCCGTCCGCCAACGCCAAAACTGGTGTGCTGACTGCTGAATAGCTGACAACCAAGGACGCGATACCCACAACAGTACACTCGATTCAAGAAACCCGCTAGATTCCTGACTAGAAAAAGCCTCTTCGCAAAGGCGCAGATAATGTAAGAATAACCGTTGAACGGCTACGGGTTGCTTAGTTAGCTGTTCTACGCCGACAATTTGAAATGTCGGTATTGGCAAAGGCCTGCCAGGGTTATCTGGAGATGCACCGACAATGGGCGGCGGATAACTAGCCAACCATTGATTGATTTGGGCTACAGGATTAGGCTCATTTAAATTTAACCGCAAAGTTACTAGTCGCGGATAAGCCGGAGTGCTGCTAGTTTCCTGTCCATCTTGGGGTTGATATAAAACTTGCCCAACTGGATAAGCCAAAGTGGAGTGCAATCTCGCTGCTACTTGATTTCGCAGCTGTAAATCGTCACATACTGCTAAAAAAAAGTTGTCTTCTTAAGCCCAAACTCAGGGCAAGCTTCAAACGGTGATATACTTGCCGATTCCAAGCAAAATTATCGTGGTGTGCTGAATCATTCACGCTCATGGTGGCTCAAAAGCCAAAAAACATTGTACATCACCGGATCAAAGGTGCAATTAGGTTGATCTAGTCCGGGGTAATCTTCCCATAGCCATAGATGACCATGCAAGTGGCTTACCTAGTTGCGATTCTTCTTAACTGAACGTTATTTAACTATGACGGCAATTGTCAAGCACAAACTTAAAATTTCATGTCTCGACGCAGCAATATTTTGACTTGAGACTGTTGACATGACAAAGAAAAAACAGGTTCCCCTGACAATGAAAACCTGCACACGACCAAAAATTAAATTTTTTCCCAAAAACAATGTTAAAGCGATAGTCAGATATGTTAGGACAATTTGAAAGCTTGAATGACAGGCATAGTCATACTTTTACCTCCTGCCTCCTGCCTTCTGGAGACAGCGCGTTGCGGGGGTTCTCCCCGTTGTAGCGACTGTCGTCCTCCTGCTATATTTAACTGAGATTAGAAACCGAGAAGGCAACAAAAATTAAGCCACCGACTAAAACTGTCGCGGCGACACCGAGGATAATGTAGTTACGCTTCTGTTCTGCTGTTGGAGGTTCTGCTCGATACACCTTTGGCTCTTGGGCAAAATTGTTAAGACGACCACCTTCTTCATTCGTGTAGGGCATGAAGTAATTCCTTAAATTCTGAACATTATTATTTAATGTTACAAATATTTATCTGTTCTGCTCTCACTTTCAGAGACAAATTGTTACATTTTCAGGAATTACTCACGAAGATTGTTGTTTAGGACTGGGTTTAGGGGTTTCTTGGCTTTTCTTAATCTAAAATCCAGAATTTAAAATCTAAAATTATTCTGCTTCCTGCTATTGTCACTCTGCTTTTTGTTGCAGGAGCGATCGCCAATCAGTAATTGCGGCTTCTGTCCACAACCAATTATTACTTAATTTATTTACCTGAAAGTTTACTGGGTCTTGAGAAATCACCAATTGACGCAGTTTAATCGCTTCTTTCATGTATTGCTCTTGCTTTGATGCAGGTTGAGAGCGTGCTGATTTATACAATCCCAATGCTAAACCAGCGTAGGAAGTCAAAGCATCTTGAGGCAATGGAGCGTTCTGCAAAGAAATTGACGCATTATAGGCAGGTTTTTGCTGATTTAAAGCTAAATTCAGTGCCTTAAACCACGCATCATTAGCTCTGGTAACATTGCCTTCTGCATAATAAGCAAATCCCACAGCATTGTTATACAAAACTGAGTTGGGTTCAGCTTTCACAGCCGTTTCCCAAAAACGGCGGGCATCATCAATAGTATATTTTCTATCTCCCGTTTGAATTAACTGCCAAGCTAGTCTGCCTTTAAAAAAAGTTGAGTGCAGGATTATTAGCTTGTTTTATCGGCACAACATTTAAGGCAGTTTGAGCAGATTGTAGTGCGCCACGATTTAATAATTCTTCCACAGCTGCCAACCCAGCCGACAAGTCTCCTTGGGTTAATTTTTCGGTGGCGCTAGTTGCAATCACCCCTGTGGGACTAGTTTGCAGGTTGATTTTGGGATTAATTTCGCTCGATAAAGATTGCTGAACGGGAATTTTGGGGATATCAGCAAACATTGGTGCGCGTCGAGTTTGCCACCACCAACCAAAACCAATCACACTAGCGATCGCACCTGCACCCACAATACCCCAAATGATCCGTGCATCCAAGCGGCGACGTTTTGATGGTGATGTGGGTAGCGATGTCACATGAGAGTTATTCCACTCTTTTTCCTGATTCGGTGCAGTTTCCTGGGGCGTTGTGTTCTTGCTTCCCCATAATCCTTGTTGATTAATGGCTGTAACTTCACTACTGATTTGTTTCGTCGGAAAAATATGTTCGTTGTGGTGTGATGGTACATCACCTGTCAGTGGTGATTGACTATTGTTGTTGGCTGAATGCTGATCTAGCTGGCGAAATAAATCGGAAACGATCGCCGAATCTTCTGCATAACTAGGATCATCATATTCAATTTCATCAACTAAATCGCCCCAAGTCTCTTCACCCAACCAGTCTAAATCTCCAGCCCCATTACCCAAGTCCGGCATCATGTCATCAATGGGTAAAGATATCTGTGCTTCATCAGTCATCGCAGAGTAAGCTGTGGTAGAAGTTGCCTTGATACTGCGGCTACTTTCCGTCAGCGATTCTGTACTGGTAAAAGTCGAAAGTTCTGTCCCCAGAAAACCATCAAATTCGGGTTGCAGATACAAAATTGGTAAAGCCCAATAAGTTTGGTGGGAACCATAAGCCGAAATTAATCCCTGACGCACTCGACTCACACATAAATCCACCGGATACCCTTGACTGAGGTTGCGGTACAAAAGCTGGGTGAGGGTGAGTGCGACTTCATCCGGGATGCGTTCTGACATTGCTAAAACGCATTTAATTCCACGACGGACTAAACTTTCGGTGAGGTTACGTTCGCCAGTGTCTTCTGTTGCGTCAGTTGTGGCGGTGAATGCTCCCCAACAAGAGTTAAACACAGCCATTTGAATATTATTATTGACGAGTAACCCGGCTAGGTCATCGCCAGTGAGGGTTTCGGTTAAACCTGTTCTGCTACTAACAAGATAAATTTCGCCACCGTTGGGGCCTAAGTTACTATGACCAGAATAATGCAGAACTTGGTATCTACCTTGTTCGAGGGCTTGGGTTAATTCCTCTCTGCCTGGTTGGTCTAAAATAGTCAGTTCAATTTCTGGTAGGGGAATGCTACTGTCAATAGTGCGAGCCGCATGACGGTGTAATTCGGCTTGTAGTCTGAGTGCTTCGTGTTTCAACAAACCCAACCGCATTTGGTCTGTAGGAGATGCCAGCACCATTAAAACGCGCACTATCCCATCTTCGGATAATTGTGGTAAATTCCTGGATGGTAGACGACCAGTATTGAGAATGCCGCTTTGGTAGCGTGAAAACGCCACATAAGGCCCGGTAGCTAAAGGCCGATCGCCTGCGTGCATGACTTCCCAAGGTAAACGTGCTAATCTATTGTCCTTGAGACCTAACCGCAAGCGCAGTACTTGTTGATGGTTTTGGGCAATGCCTTGAGCAGTAATCCAGCTATCTCTGAGAGTGCCATGAAACAGAGCATTATAAAATTGCTGACCCAATGCCACCAAGTTTACAGAGTTTCTGGCGATCGCATCACCCTGTAACACTGACTGTAATGGGTCATTCATGAGATGTCCTGCGGCTGCTAACCAATCAGCTACAGGCCATGTCACTAGTTCTTCTGCCAATGGCACCCCAGGCGCGACTTGTTCCGTTCGCACCAAGTAGTCATTCTGCCCTACTGGAGTTACGGAAATGTGAAATTCCATACAAGTAACGCAATTTCAGTATTTTTAGCTGTCAAACCCTCATTCATACTCAATAGATGCCCAAACCCGGATTTTTGTTTTTGAACATTAAATTTTAGTATAGGCCTACACTAAATCTTCATGCTCAAACAATGCTCATTCCCCATTATGACAACTGGAGAACATTTTTCGCTAACTCCGCGCAGCATCTAAATATCGTATCCGGTAAAAGACTGGTCATAAAGGGGGCAGGCAAGAGGTAGAAGACAATTCTTACCCTACACCCTCACACCCCTAAACCCAATCTTTACAGACAATCTTTGTACGTAAGTCCTAGTCTATAAACTTGAGCTTAACCCCAAACGAAAGGTAAATCCAGGGCTATAAATGCGATTTACTCGCTCGTATTGCTCACCCAGTAAGTTTTCTAAGTAAACTGTTAATCCTAAATTGCCAGCTACAGGGATGCGACCACTAAAATCTAAGTTGAAATAGGATGGGGCAAAATCTGTAATTTGGTCGCCGGTTCTATTAAACAAGGCTCGTCTTGCACCACTGTTGTAGGTCATATATAAATTAGCTTGCCAACCAGAATTTTGATACCCAACACCAGCTTGTAGTAAAGAATAGGGAATCAAACCCAACTGCAAGCCTCTTTCTGTACCTGTTTTAATTTGAGCATCTGTGTAGGTGTAGTTGAGAAAAGTTGACCAGCCAGAATTGAGTCTGAGTTGTAAGGCTGCTTCTAAACCGTTGGTATCTACTAGTCCAATATTTGCCCAGCGTCCAGCTACAACACCTAGACGATTATCGATACTGCTGCCGAAATAAGTAAACTGTCCAGTTAAATTGTCTGTGAATTTGACATCTACTCCCGCAGTCCAACTCGAACCTGTTTCGGGTTCTAAATCAGGGTTTGGTTCCCAACCATGCACTGTGTCATAAACATATAACTGGTCTAGTCCGGGGTTGCGTTGTCCGCCAGCCCAACTTCCCCGCATTGCAAGTGTGGGGGTGAGGGCATAACGCAAGCCGACGCTCGGATTAAGATAGTTACCAAATTCTGTATCAAAGTTTTGTCTGAGTCCTAAATCGAGTTGAAAATTTTTGCTGATATTCCAACTATTGACAGCAAATAAAGCTGTGTTTAATAAATCTCGGTTTTCGGTTTCATTATTAGCAATACGCAGAGGGCTGGTACTTAAAACATCACCGTTTAAGTTAGTATTTTTTAAATCTAATCCCCAGCGTAATTTATTGCTTTGGCCTAATTGCCACTCATGGTCTACTCTGGCAGAAAACTGTTGTGTATCTAAAGCCCCTGTCCGATAAAAGTTACCTGTTGGCCCGTAGGTGCTGAAATAGTTTTGATTGTAACCAATGGTAGTGCTTAAATTAGAGCGATCGCCATTTCCTAACCGAGCTTTCCAAGATAAACCAATATTCAAGCCATCATGGTCTAAACGGTCTCTTTGTAGCGGGAAACCAAAATAAACTAAACCTCGGCGGCTACTCAAAGCAGTTACATCTAAATTTAAGGTATTGCGTGCATTTAAATCTATGCCGATGTTACCAAAATAAGTACTTGTCGCTGTATCTGCATTGAATAAGAAACCTTGAGCATCTCTATTAGCTGCACCTACAGGCACACGATAACGGTTATCTGTAAAAAATCTTTCAAAGCTGAAATTATATCTCGCCGCCCCAACAGAACCACTAAAACTAGTTTGTTGATTATTTAAGCTTAAAGAGCCATATTCTATACTACCAGTTAGTTTAGGTTTACCATAACCTTCTTTGGTGATAATATTCACCACTCCACCAAAAGCTGAGGAACCATACAAAGTAGACGCGACACCACTAGATAATTCGACTCGTTCGATGGATTCGACAGGAATACTATTTAAATCGGTTGTGCCGTGATAAGTGTTGATATTATTATTAATCGGTCTGCCATTTATTAAAAATACAGACTGATTAATCGAAGCACCTCGATAATATGTGCCTGTATGAATATCTGCGCCATGACCTACATCATTAATCGCAAACCCAGGTAATCTTTTTAAAACATCTGCAACGCTAGTAGCACCTTGTTTTTGAATTTCTTCTTTTTCAATTACATAAACAGGTGTAGAGCCAGAGAAAGTATCTTGTTCTCCAATGACTTCTGTAGAAATATCTGCATTATCAGCAGGTTGGGTTTCTGCTTCTGGCGGAGTTTCTTGTTTAAATTCTATATCATTCTCATTACTCGTTTCTTGAGTTAATAATTCAGCACGAGTAATCGGTAAATCAATGTCTTGTAAGTCAGAAATAGTTAAAGTTACTGGAGCTAATTCTGTGTCAGCTTGCTGTTGAATTTCAGTATCAATGGCTTCAGCAGGTAGATTTATCAGTAAATTAGGTAAAGCAACTAGTAGCCAACAATTTTTTTTTCACTTCTCGTCTCACACCAAGTAACAATAATTACTACTAGGTATTGTTACTGTTACTGTAAAATCTTGTCAAAAGACATTTTGTCATATTTCCCATCAAATATTCATGAATCAAGCAAATATTAGGATTCTATATTATTAGTCTGAAAAATTTATTCAAACTCAGAAAAAAAACTAGAAAAGTAATCATCATTACTCTTCTAGTTAATTAACTTGCTCATGAATTAACACCTAACAGAAGGAATTATATCCAAAGCCATAGCCACCATAACCACCATAGGTACCGAAGCCGCCGAAACCACCATAGCTACCAAAACCACTATAGCCTGCACTTAATCCAGACGGTGTTGAATAAAAACCACCTTCAAGAGATAGTATTTCTTTGCTATTTAGTCCGTCAAGAAAGCTTTCAGAATCATTAAACAATTCATAACCAAGAATATTTAATTGATTAATTGTAATATTTGTCATTAGCTTTGCTCCTTGATTTGCAAATATCAGACCAATGAATTTATGTTTTGTCTAATTTTAATGCTTGCAAAATAATGAGATAAATTCAATATTTTTAAATATAATAAATGGACATAATTACAATGTTTTTGTCTAGGATTCAATAAAAAATATACCATACTGAAATGCTGTAGAGACGTTGTATACAACGTCTCTACAACAACGGATAAATTACCTGTTTATGAGGCTGAACTAACCTATTTGGATTGCAAGTTGAACTTCTTGCTGCAAACGATGGAGTAAATCTTTGGTTTTCTCGTAGGCAATTTTTTGGTTTTGCTGTTCAAAGTACTCAGATGCTTTATTTAAATCTGCGATCGCTCTTTGATTATACCCCAGATAATACTGAGCTATGGCGCGATTCAAATAAGCTTGACCATTACTCGGATCTAATCTAATCACTTCCGAAAAATGATTGACGGCGGCGGTGTTGTCTCCGTTACGACCACAGACACAACCAAGGTTAAAATAAGCTCGGTAATCATCTGCGTTGAAGCGAATCGCTAAGTTAAAGTCTTGCATTGCGGCATCTAAGTTATGCAACTGAAAATGCGCTAAACCTCTATCGTTGTAAATATCTGCAAAGAATATATTGGCTACTGGTGGAATTTGTGTTATTGCCAAATTAAAATCGGTGATTGCAGAGGTGTGATCACCAATTGCGTTATGCGCTACACCACGATTATAGTAGGCGCGAAAATCTTGGGGTTTATGTGCGATGGCTAAATTATCATCGTCAATCGCACTGAGATAATTACCTTGTCTGTAATGGGCTAGTCCCCGATTCAGATAAGCTTCCACATTATTTGGGGAAAAATTTATTGCTTGTGTACAATCAGCGATCGCTTGATGGTAATCTTGTAAATGAAGATAAGCCAAACAACGATTACTATAGGCTACAGCATTTTTTTCTGTTCTGGGCAATTGCTTGATTAAAGTGAACTATAGCTGCTTCATAGTTGTCTTGCTGCATCTGCAACACACCAAAATCCACAGACTCGCTAGGGACAATTTGAGCGAGGGATGTTGAGGGAAATAAAAACTGACTAGCAAAAGTCAAAGAAAACACAACTAGCAAACTGAATAAAAACCGCCAAAAATTAGTCATAATTATCATCGACAATTTCGGCAAAACAACATAATCTGCGGGACAATTAGCCCCGCAGTTTGTAAGACTATACTAATCTATACTCTACTTCCAGCTTTTGTCTGCTTGTGCTAATACGTAAGCAGCAACATCTTCAATTTGATTAGGTTTTAGACGACCTTGAAAAGCAGGCATGGCATTTTTACCCTTGGTGACTTGAGTGATAATGGCTTCTGCTGAGTACATACCATACTTTTCTAAATCGTCTTTTTTCAAGGTCTTGGCAGCGTTAACTAAATTTTTACCGCCTGCATGACAAGAAGCACAATTAGCACTAAATACTTTAGCTCCGTTGTCGGTGTCAGCTGCTAAAGCTGGGGTGCTGAAGGCAAAAGTGAAGATGGCAATGCCTAACAGCAAAACGGAAATAACTTTTTTCATGGAGTGTTCTCTCTGAAACCAACGTACATTTCGGACGATATCATTCATAATTGTCAATTGATAAAATTCCCTTCGTCAAAAGACAGGCTGTCAAACTTCTTTGTAATGATTGTGAATAGCGAATTTCAGTAGTTAAGAAAAGCTCATCTACAAATCAGCGATCGCACTCTTGCTATACTCACAATCAGTATGCAATTGGTTGCAGATCAAGCCTCTCATATCATGTCCTGTAAAAGACTTATCATAAAGACCGCAGGGGGCAGGAAGCAGGGGGAGAAAGAATTTTGTCTTTCTGCACAGATGTATGGAATTATAACTAACTACCAGGACTTAAGATCATACCCTTACGCCCAATAGGAACACACAGTGGTGTTCCGATAATTGGGTCAGGCACAATCCGACATTCTAAGCCAAATACTTCTTGTACCATCTCCTCTGTCATAACATTTTGTGGTTCTCCAGCCGTAAAAATTCTTCCTTGCTTGACAGCCACTAAATAATCTGCATAACGACAAGCTTGATTTAAATCATGCAGCACCATTACAATAGTTCTTCCTTGATGCTGGTTCAATTCATATAACAAATCTAAGACTTCTATTTGATGTGCTAAATCTAAAAAAGTAGTAGGTTCATCTAGTAGTAAAATATCTGTATCTTGTGCCAAGGCCATTGCAATCCAAGCACGTTGTCTTTGTCCGCCCGATAAAGTGTCTAAGGCTCGATTGGCTAAATTTAATAAATTTGTAATTTCGAGTGCTTGTTGGACAATTTTTTCATCTTTTTCTGACCATTGTTGTAGCCAGTTTTGATAAGGATAACGTCCTTGTCCTACCAAATCTTTGACAGTTAGCCCTTCAGGCGCTAAGGGATTTTGCGGCAAGATTCCCAATTGTTGGGCTACTTCTTTAGTAGAAAGATTAAAAATAGATTGACCATCAAGATAAACTTTACCACCATAAGGTTTTAGAAGTCTGGCTAAACCTCTTAATAAGGTGGATTTACCACAACCATTTGCACCAACTAAAGCACTAATTTTGCCGCTGGGAATTGTCAAATTTAGGTCACGAATAATTGGCGTACCATCATAAGCCAAAGATAAACTTTTCGTTGATAAGCCTTTCATATTTTTTACCATCTTAAATTAATAAAAATCAGATTTTATCTAGTACAACGTAGCCGAAATAAAGATACCATTTCAAGTTAATGAAAAATTTGTGATATAAGTTGATTTTTTACTTTTGACTTCTTATTTTTGCCTTGTTGTACTAGTCTCCAAAACTATTTCTTCCGATTCCGAATTAACAAATAGAGGAAATAAGGCGCACCGACGGCAGCCGTCACAATGCCACAAGGAATTTCAATAGGTGCAAACATAGTTCTTCCTAGAAAGTCTGCTATTACAACTAACATTCCTCCCAACAATGTCGAGATAGGAATCAAGCCTTGATGATTTGTACCTACTAACTGTCTGCCGATATGGGGTGCAATTAATCCTACAAAACCAATCATTCCTGCTGTGGCGACTGCTGCACCAGCTAAGGCAACACCAACTAACACCAGTAAACCCCGTTGCCATTCCACACGAGTTCCTAAACCTTTGGCGACATCATCCCCCAAATTTAAGGCGTTCAAATGTCTGGCTAGGATCAACGCCATTGGGACAAAAACGATTAACCAAGGTAAGAAGGAAAAGACTTGTTCCCATGTGCGTCCGTAAACACTACCCGCTAACCACACCAAGGCATCACTGACGCTATAAATATTGCCAAAGGTAATCATTAAGCTGGTGAATGCGCTGGCGATCGCCGACAACCCCACGCCCATTAAAATAAACAAAACGGGGGAACTACCATTGTTCCAAGCTAAAGAGTAAATTAACCCAGCCATTAATAAAGCACCGCCAAAGGCTGATAAGGGCAAGGCGTAAATGGGTGCTGTTGGTAAGAGTACAATTATTGCAACTGCCGCTAGACCTGCGCCTGCATTAATCCCAATAATACTGGGGTCAGCTAATGGGTTGCGTGTGATGCCTTGAAAGATAGTCCCAGCAACCCCCAGTGCCATTCCCACCATGACAGCTACTAAGGTACGGGGTAGACGCAGATTATCAATCACAAAAGCATGATCTGGGTTGCCTGTATCTATACCCAATACAGTTTTGACGATATCTAAGGGAGAAATCGGATATTCACCTTGTCCTAAATTCATCACCATCGCCACCACAACCGCCACTGCCAAACATAACAGCATTGGTGGCACACGGCGGTCAATCCGCAAAGATATCGTTTCAGAACGGAATACAAGCCAATCCAATTTCATTTTCTTACCTTCGATTTAGCCAAGTAGACAAAAAAGGGTGCGCCAACCAAGGCTGTCATAACTCCTACTGGTATTTCTTGGGGTTTGAGTAAGACACGCGCCGCGATATCTGCAATTAACAGTAAAGTTGCACCCAAGACTGCGGAATAAGGCAAAATCCAACAGTAATCAGCTTTGATAAAAAACCGCACAATATGGGGAACAATTAAGCCAATAAAGCCAACTGGCCCAGCTAAAGATACAGAACTTCCCGCCAGTAAGACTACGCTGATGGCAGTCGTAATTTTTACCCAACCCGTCTGTTGACCCAAGCCTTTAGCCACATCTTCACCTAGACTCATGGTGGTAATTTGTCTACCCAGGGCAAAAGCTACTACTAAGCCAATCACGACAAAAGGTAATGCTGACAATAATATATTGATATCGCGACCAGCTAGTGAACCAGCTAACCAAAATCGAATTTCTTCTAAGGTTCTTTGGCTAACTATGAGCATCGCCGTCATCACGGAAGAAATCAGGGCGGTGATTGCTGCGCCTGCAATGGTGAGATTCAGTGGGGTGGCTCCGCCTTTGCCCAAGGAACCAATCAGGTAGACTAACATTGCTGTCACTCCTGCACCTAAAAAAGCTACGAGTGTTAAAACATTTAAGGAAGAGCTACCAAAGACAAAGGTTGTGGCGACTACAGCTAATGCGGCTCCTGACTCAATACCCAAAATTCCGGGATCTGCTAAGGGGTTGCGTGTCAAACCTTGCATTAATGCGCCCGCAACTGCCAATGCTGATCCTACCAGCAACGCGATGAGCGATCGCGGTAATCTCACTGTCTGAATGACTAAATGTTCATAAGAACCATCAAAGATGATGAAGGATGCCAAAATCTTATTTATTGGTATTTCTGCCGCACCTAAAGTAACACTAAACACCAAGCAAACCAGCAGAATCAGTATGCCCAGAATCAGCCCCAAGAATGGCGATATTTTGGGTTTATGCCAGTTTATTGGTGATGCTGTGGTTGCTTTTGTCATGCTCTTGGATTAATGGAAAATATCGTCATTTAGGTAAGCTATTTGTGTTTGCTTTGATATTGGCAATTACAACATCTTAATTGAGAATTTTTAGTAAATATTGAGCCGCGTATTCTTAGATACACGGCTTTATTGCTCAATATGAGCAATGAGTTTCCAAATCATACTTTATACTTATTGGTAATTTTTTTCAACTCTTGGAGTTAAAAGGGCGATCGCATCAACCAAGGGCTAATAATTTGATTTTTCCTGGCTCTTCATCTATCTTGTTCTGCGGCGCTGCGTTCTCGTGCCAAGCTATCAATCGCATCACCCAAGGCGGTGGTAAGACTTTTGCGAGTTTGGGCGTGGCTTTCTTGTTCAGTTTTCAAAGCTTGTAATAGGCGATCGCGTTCTTTAATTGCGGCAATCAATTTTGTCTGCAATTCTTCCACAGTATGGATTTGAGTAATTTCAGCTTGAATAGCTTCAACTGCTTTACCGTCAGCGAGTGTTGCGGCTTCAATACCTTGGAGTTTGTGAATATTGGCTTTGAGAGATGCGATCGTTTGTTGAAATAAATGCGCGTCTGTCCGGCGCTGTTCTGCTTCTGTATTGTAGAGTTTGCGCCATTTTTCGGCACTTTCCCAAGCCGCTGCTAAATCAACTCTTTGTTCTGCCAGTTGGCGTTTGAGTGCTTGAATTTCAGCTAACCACTGCTGTGTTAAAGATGTACTTTCACTCATTTTTCTAAGGTTGTATTTGTATAGTGTCAGTTGTAACTGCACTCTGATTATCTGTCACTGTTAATTTGGTAAGGGTTGAGTATAGTGGTTACAGTTTTACCATTGCCAATACTCGGTTGATTAATCAATTTACCAATTTTCTAATATCAAATTTGCATCTTCGCTAATTAGCTCTTCAGGGGATTGAGCCGCTGACTCTATAATCTTCTTCGCTTCAGGAGTTCCGATTTCTGCTAATGCTAGGAGAGACTTTCTTGGCACATTGAGCCATTCATCATAAGACCATCGGTATGTCAATGCCTTGGATAATGCAGGAATTGCTCTTTCATCACGCAATCCATCTAAAAGTTCAATAACTGATTCATGAAGACCATTATTACTCTCATCATTGAGGATTTGACAAAGTATAGGTGTGTAATCTTTTGATAGGTTACTCCATGCTGCCATCATGACCAACGAAGCCACAGGATAATCTGGATTTGAAGCATATTTTTCCAACTCCTGAATTACTTCGCTAACTGAAGGAGGTGATATCTCCAATTCCTTTTTCATCTCCTTTAAAAGTCTTGATGATTCAGTGGGTGTTGAAGAATCCTTGAATAATTTCAGATATTTTTCAATCGTTTTACTTAGCATTTTATAGCCTAGTGATATTAGTGCGATCGCCTCTTGCGTAGGTTGGGTGGAACGAAGTGAAACCCAACAAACTTTCAACTACAAAAATATCTTAATTCCAAGGGTAAAATTGACGCTGCAATTATTTTACCTATTAAAATATTGCCTCAAAATATCATGATTTGGTGTTGGGTTACGGCGCAATATATATTGTGTGCCTGCACCAACCTAATAGTATTGAAATTTGATATTACCAAAACGGGATAGGCTAACCTATCCCGTCAACATATCCTATCGCTTAAACTTTAACACTAAGTTTAAGTTCCACTAGTCCAAGAGTTGATGTACTCAATTTGATCTGGTGTTAAGGAATCAATGCTAATACCAATAGCTTGCAACTTCAACCGCGCAATTTCTTGGTCTACTTCGGCAGGAATCGAGTGCAAACCAGGTTCCAATTTACCTTGATTCTTCACCAAGTATTCACAAGCCAACGCTTGGTTAGCAAAGCTCATATCCATTACCGCGCTAGGATGTCCTTCGGCGGCGGCGAGGTTGACCAAACGTCCTTCACCCAAAACAATCACTGATTTACCACTCTTCAGTTTATATTGTTCGGTAAAGGGGCGGACTAGCTTGATTTCTTCAGCTTGACTAGCCAAGTATTTCAGGTCAAGTTCGATATCAAAGTGACCGGAGTTACAAACGATCGCACCGTCTTTCATCACATCGAAATGTTCACCGCGAATGACGTGCTTGTTACCAGTCACGGTAATAAACAAATCACCTTGGGGTGCAGCTTCAGCCATCGGTAAAACGCGGAAGCCATCCATGACAGCTTCAATTGCTTTGATGGGGTCAATTTCGGTGACAATGACGTTTGCACCCAAACCACGAGCGCGTAATGCTGTACCTTTACCGCACCAGCCATAACCAGCAACAACAATAGTTTTGCCAGCTAAGAGAATATTTGTCGCCCGGATAATGCCGTCGAGGGTTGATTGTCCTGTACCGTAGCGATTATCAAAGAAATGTTTGGTGTCTGCGTCGTTAACATTCACAGCCGGGAAGGTGAGAACACCATCTTTGAACATCGCCCGTAAGCGCACAATTCCCGTTGTAGTTTCTTCGGTAGTCCCAATTAAATCAGCAATTTGATGTTGACGCTGCTGAACTAAGGTAGCTACCACATCACTACCATCATCAATAATAATGTTAGGACGGTGGTCTAAAGCAATTTGAACGTGGCGGTTATAGGTTTCGCTGTCTTCGCCTTTGATTGCAAAAACGGGAATTTCATGATCAACAACGAGACTAGCAGCTACGTCATCTTGAGTTGATAAGGGGTTACTTGCAATTAAAACTGCATCTGCACCGCCAGCTTTGAGTGCAATGGCTAGATGTGCTGTTTCGGTGGTGACGTGGGCGCAAGCCACAAGACGCAGGCCAGCAAAAGGTTTTTCTTGGGCAAAGCGATCGCGGATTTGCCGTAAAACTGGCATTTCCCGTCCAGCCCATTCAATACGCTGTCTTCCCAAGGGAGCGAGGGCGAGGTCTTTAACCTCGTGCTTTAATCGGGGAGAAGTTGCGGTCATAAGTTCCTCAAAAACGTAAAAAATGTACGTAAATATCGGTTACGCACTTTATTAGTTTATTGTACGACTAGAATTTTTGGGTTGTTTAGTTCGGATTTAGAATTGGAGGGCGATCGCTAAAAATTGCCCCTCCGCTCCTCTAGATACTTTTAATATCTTCTATAAGACCTTTCGCACCAATGACATTTGCACTTTTTTAATTAAAATTTAGTATTGCTCAGGTTGGCATCGCTCAGAATAGCACCGCTTAGGTTGGCACCTTTTAAGTTAGCACTGCTTAGGTTAGCATCGAACAGGTTGGCATTGCTCAGGTCAGTATTACTCAGGTTGGCATTACTCAGGTCGGTATAACTCAGGTCTGCATTACTCAGGTCTACATTACTCAGGTCTGCATTACTCAGGTCGCTAAACCACAGTTTAGCATTCCATAGTTTGGCACCTGACAGGTTGATACCTCTGAGGTTGGCATTGCATAGACTGACATCGCTGAGGTTGGCATTGCTCAAGTCGGCGTTACTCAGGTCGGCATAACTTAGGTCAGCATCGCTTAAATCGGTATTACTCAGGTCAGCATCACTTAGGTCAATACCTTTCAGCTTGACATCACTCAAGTAGAAACTTCTATGAGTAACAAAGGGTTTGGCAATTTTCTCTACTAAAGACCATTTTGCTTTATTGGAACGCTTGCTCAAAATTTTGATATCTTCAGTAGGAAACTTGTTTATTTGAGTTAATTGTCCTGAATTCAAAAGATATACAAGCCATTCAATATCTTGTTCAGAAACTTGTATAGATAAATTAATGTTACCAACTTGAAAATCATTAATTTTTATAGTATATCCTGCATATTCTCGTAAAATTGATTGCAGAATTATTAAATTTTCAACTGAATTTACATCACCGTGAAATGCAATAACAACTTGTTTTTCCTCTATCTCAATTTCTCGGCGATCTATTTGCTCGATATCATCATTAGTATCGGAAATAAGAGCTAATTCCTCAGATGTTACTCCTGCAATTTCTCGCCAATCAAGACTTAATCCTTCACGTATTCTTGTAAAAGAATCAATCTGAATTGGTTCACATTCAAAAAATTTCGTCACCACACTACGAGATAAAAGTTGAGATTTCGCAAAGTCTGTTTTTGAATCAAATTTATAAGCTTTTAAAGATATTTCTGCTCTTTCAATACCTTCTGGCGTGGTAGTGATGGTAATTTTCCTCTTTTCTCTACCAAAGCTAGGTTTTGTCATAATTTGGCTAGGATTTTTTAGGCGTAATTATTTACTGAGTCGAGACTAAGGCATAAAACAATACAGTTTAGCAAGTTCAAACTATCACTGGTCTAACCAAGCCTGTAAATCAGCCAAACTGGTAAAATCTAGCAATGCTTCGCTCAACTCTTCCAGAACAGGCAAAGGCAAACCAGCAATTTTAGAGCGAATTTCCTCAGACAGTTCGCCAAACCGCTTGGTTAGCTGTCGAGTAATCAGATTAAATGTTGTTGCTTCTGTCAGTTCTTCTCGAACTTCTTCTTTAATTTCTCGGTAAACTCTCGTTTCTTTGAGCGTAATTCCCAACATTGACTCAACCTCTGTTCTAGTTAATTGTTCAAACTTGTACACCATAATCGTCAGAATCATCTCTATTATGGCGCGACTCCCTGGCTCTGTGACTTCTTGGCGAGTTCTAGTTAAAAGATATCTCGCTTCTTCTGGCGCTTGATTTTCTTCTAGCGTTGTCAGCACCATTAACGCCACCCATATTGGTAAAGAGCGAATATTACCTAATTCATCCAGATACACCCGATGCACTTGTCCACCGTTGAGGAATGAGCGATGTGGATGAAGATCACTTTGTTCTGTATTTCGTGATGGATAAATTATGACTGCTTGCCAATCACTAAATCTGGCACGGTTGCGGTAAAAATAGAGTGCAGACTCAGCAAATACTCTTTCGTAAAGCTGTTCATCTGTTTGAAATTGCACTTCACAGAAGTAAACAACGCCTGCACCTTGATTTTCTGGCGGGAGAAACACACCATCAATTTCAAATTTCGGTTCTTTGACGGCTACTGAATCAAATCGGTATGCTTCTGCATTGCTGGGTGGTGTTGCTAATAATTGAAATAACAGTGTAGGAGATTGTTGAAATAGTTTGTAAAATATTGAATCTCGACGCATAGATTAGTATTAGCCATATATATTCATTATTTTAGATTTAAATGCGTATTTTTGATTAATATTATTTTATTTATCGTTAAAAATCAAACATAAAGCCATCAGATAAGAGTCGCCAATCAGTGACAACAAGTTCATTATGTAACCAGTGTTGCATTAGTTAGTATTGAAGAAAGTCAAGTGAGGAGTCGGGTTCTGGAAAAGTTTGAATTGAAAGGGGTTGAAAAATTAATTGGGCCGATCGCGGCGCTACTGGCTTTTATATGCTTGTTACAGTGGTATATCTTTGGAGACTTGCGATCGCCTTCTGATCCTGTCTTTAATGATAATCAACCACCCCTAGTCATGAAAGGCGGCGACCCCTATATTCGCGCCTTGATGCGAACCATTTCCGCCAGTGAAGCTAATGGGAACCGTCCTTACTCTCTGTTATATGGCGGACAACAAGTTACAGACTTAAGTCGTCACCCAGAAATCTGCGTCACCATCGTTACGGGGCCAAACACAGGTAATTGTTCTACAGCAGCAGGCAGATATCAAATCATCAATACTACTTGGTATAATATTGCACCACGCTATCATCCCAACCCAGCAAGAATGGTGTTTTGGACTTCTTATAGTTTTGAACCAGAATTTCAAGATGTAGTAGTTTATCGTTGGTTAAACGATAATCAAGTTTGGGGTATTGATATTTCTAAACTTTTGCGTCAAGGCAAAATAAATGATGTTTTACGCCGTTTATCTCCGACTTGGACAAGTTTAGGATATGGCATCGAAACAAATTCTATCAGTAATTCTTTACCTAAGATTTATCAGAAAATGTTAAAAGAAGAATTAGCCGCAGCTAATCAACCACCATCAGTAAATGTCGCACCAACGCCTTAAGCAAACTCACTTCAATTTTGATATGAAGATGTGTAATTGGTCTTGAATTTATCAGTAAATAAATAAAAATGGTAATCTTCCAATGACAGCACTAACATTAAATCTTGATTCTGTAATTAAACTCACCAGAGAGGAATTTTACCGCCTATGTACAGAAAATCCAGATTTAAAATTAGAACGCAATGTTCAGGGAGAATTAATTATTATGCCTCCAACAGGAGGAGAAACAGGTAGAAGTAATGTTAATTTAATTCTGCAAGTTGCTTTGTGGAATGAACAAACGCAAGCTGGGGAAGTTTTTGATTCTTCTACTGGATTTACTTTACCGAATGGTGCTGACCGTTCTCCTGATGTTTCTTGGGTAGAAAAATCTCGTTGGGATGCTTTGACTAAAGAACAAAGAGAGAGGTTTATTTCTTTGTGTCCAGATTTTGTGATTGAGATTATGTCACCATCTGATTCTTTGGCAAAAATTCAAGCTAAAATGACTGAATATATGGCAAATGGCTGCCGATTAGGTTGGTTATTTAATCGCAAACAACAAGAAGTAGAAATATATCGTCCAGGACGAGAGGTGGAAGTTTTAAAATCGCCTCAAGTTCTTTCTGGTGAAAATGTATTATCTGGATTTGTCATCAATCTGCAAAAAATTTTGTCTTAAAGAGATTACCGGATAAATAAAGAGTAATTAACCGCAGATTGACGCGGATAGACGCGGATATTTTTTACATCAAAATACTAGAAAAGGCTATATAAATCAAGTTATATTGCTAAAAATTCCTGAATATGCTGCACAAATTCTAGAGTATTTTCTAAGTGAATGTTATGAGCAGAGTTACTAATTATTTCTAATTTAGCAACTGTGCATTTTATCGCTATTTCTGTATTGATATTGATAAATTTCTCATCATTATGACCTACTAGTAAAAGCAAAGGCACTGTATTATCTTTGAGTTTATGCCATAATGCAGGTTGACTACCTGTCCCCATAATTCTGAGTGATTTAGCTAATTCAAGTGGTTGATTTTGTAATCGACTTGCTAACATTCTGTCAAACGCTGGATGATTTTTGATAGAACCAAAAATTGGCTGATTATACCAGTTTAATAAAAATTCTCGAAATTCATCTTTAGAAATACATCTTGAAAGTTTTCTGGCTATCTGCTCATCTTTTTTAATTCTTTCTAATTGTTCTTGTTCTGTAGCTAAACCTGGAGAGGCTGATTCTAAGATAACTTTTTCAAAACGCTCAGGAAAATGTAAAGTCATGTATAGAGTTAATCTTCCACCCATTGAATAACCAACTAAAAAGCATTTGGGTATATGCAATTCATTTAATAAATTAATTAAAGCTTGAGCAGTTTGTTCAATGCTATAGTATTTATCTCCACCAAATACTTGTGTTTTACCATGTCCGGGAAGGTCAATAGTAAGATAAGAAAATTCTGTACCTAGGAGTTTGATAACTTCGTCGAATTCATCTAGCCTACCAATAAAACCATGTAGAAAAATAATATATGGTTTATTTGGATGGTTAATTAACTGATAGTGAAATTTATAATTTTCTGACATACTACTAAATTTACACAAATTTTATGCGAAAAATTAGTTTATTTATTGCGTCTAGTATTGATGGATATATTGCTAGAGAATCGGGAGAAATAGATTGGCTATTTACAGACCAAGACTATGGTTACTCTGAGTTTATTGCTGAAGTTGATACATTAGTTATGGGTCATAAGACTTATCAGCAAGTACTGGGTTTTGAAGAATATCCATACAGTGAACAAGAAGTTTTTGTACTTTCTCATACTCTGCAAGGTAAAGCAGAAAATAACGCAATATTTATCAATAATGATTGGGCTAATTTTATGGCAAATTTGCGTCAATCTAGTGGTGGTTTGATTTGGTTAGTTGGCGGAGCGCAGACAATCCATTATTTTTTAAAGCATAATTTGATTGATGAGATAATTCTATCAATTCATCCAATTATTTTAGGCAGTGGTATTCCATTAATTATCAATGACTCAAGTATCGCTAAAAAACTTGATTTGCGAAATGTGAAAAATTATGACTCAGGGTTAGTGCAAATTACGTATAACGTGAAAAGTTAAGTAAGTTAAAATTAATATTGTCAGTGATCGCTCTTTGTTTTATCTTCTAGGTAGGAATGATTTTACTAATGGAATTCCCCCAATTAAAACGAACAGTGAACCCATCCCAATAAACATAGTAGGTAAGAACCAAAAATCTGGCTCAAAATTAATTATCGCAGATTCTGGCTCTTGGGGATTATAGAGAATTTCTACTTGTTGGCCTGGAGAATATGCTGGGGGGTTACTGCCGCTATTAGCTTCAAATTCTATGACTTTACCAGCATTTGCTGTAAATTTGATGACTGGATAATAAATAGTAGAATAACGCCCTTTACTATCTCTAGATTTATGTTTGACTACTTCCACAACAGTTCCTTGGGCGGGAATAGAATTTTTATGGAAACTGCGAGTATCCATAGCAATGATGATACCTATGATCAAAAAAAATACTACCAATCCCCGCAAATATAGAACCAAACATACGAAAAAAGGAGACTTCTGGATCTTGCATATATTTTAGGTTTGAGCAAAATATCTAGATTTGGCGATCGCGGCATTTATAAGGTAAGTCAAAATTAATTAGGGGGCCTACAGGCATCACTCCATTAGGATTTAATTCTGGTAGACCGACATAATACAGTTGTTTGATATGACTAATATTACACCATTGTTTCACACCAGGATATTGATATAACTCCCGGCAATAATTCCAGAGATTGGGATACTCGACTAACCGCTTCAAGTTACACTTAAATAAACCATAATATGCTAAATCAAAGCGAAATAAAGTCGTAAATATACACCAATCTGCTAAGGTAATTTCTTCACCGCAGAGATATGGCTGTTTACCTAAAACTTTTTCCCAATGTTCCATAGCCAAGAATAATTCTTTTAGGGCTTGTTCGTAAGCCGTTTGGGTTGTGGCAAAACCAACGCGATATACGCCATTATTTATCGGTTGGTAAATAGCATCGATGGTTTGATCAATGACAGCTTGCAGCGATTTGGGATAAAAATCAACCATTTTCTCAGCAAAAAAATTAAATTCTGTATTTAATATTTGGATAATTTGCCGAGATTCGTTATTAATAATGCTGTTTGTATGTTTATCCCACAGTACTGGAACCGTGACTCGTCCGGTATAAGTTGGATTCGTCTTGGCGTAAATTTGCCAAAGATAATCAGCTTGATTAACTTTATCTCGAATACATCCTGGTTTATCCGAAAATTTCCATCCTTGTTCACTAATTACAGGATCAACAATAGAAAGACCAATAACTTTTTCTAACCCTTTTAAAGCACGTAATAAAACAGTACGATGCGCCCAAGGACAACCCAAAGAAACATACAAATGATATCTATCGGCTTCTGCCCTAAATCCACTAGCTCCATCTGCGGTAATTTTATGATGAAACTGTGTGGGCATTCGCTGAAACTCGCCTTTCTCATTTCGTTCTGTCCAGACAGTTGTCCATTGTCCGTTAACTAATCTACCTAATGCCATATTTTTTCTCTGTATTAATTGATGGAATGATTTGGCGATAGTTTAACAGACTTTTGCAATTATAGATTTTTGGTGTTTACAGCTTAATCAAAGGTAGAGTAACGATAAAAGTTGTGCCGACTCCCACTTCGCTGTTGAGCATAATTTCGCCGTTATGGGCATCTACACACTTCTTTACAATTGCCAAACCTAAGCCAGTACCAGGAATTCTCCCGACATTTTCGGCACGTTGGAAAGGTTGAAACATGCGCTTTTGGTCTTGTTTAGGAATACCAATTCCCCAATCTTGAAAACGAAACATGACTGAGTTTTCTTGACTGATGAGTTCAAACTGAATCTTGCCATTAGGTAGGGAATATTTAATGGCATTGCCCAGTAAATTGCCTAAAATGTGGCGCAGTAGTGTTTCATCCCAAACAGCTTCTTCAATTAATTCTCCATAACTGGCAAAGACGAGAGTTAAATTCTTTTCTTTGAGATTTAATTGCGCTTCATCAACTAATTGACTACAAAATGCTTCTAAATCTAATGGCTCAAGGTCGCATTGAAATTTCCCAGAATCAGCCCTGCCAATTAAAGACACTTCGTCTAACATTTGCGCCATATTCTTGATAGCTACACGAATCATTTGTAAATGATTGCGTTTTTTTTTCTTGAGTTAATTTATCTTCGTTATTTTGGAGTAGTCCGGCGGCTAAGAGAATTGTATTCAGGGGTTGACGAATATCATGAGAAAGCATCGAAACTAATTCTGATCTGAACTGGTTAATTTCGTTAGCTTTCACCAGTTCCGCAGTGCTTTCTTCAACTTGCACTTGTAATGTTTGATTAACTTGGCGTAATGTTTCTAAAAGCTGTTTACGCTCGATCGCATAACAGATAGAACGAACCAAGCCATTAGCATTGACGTGACGCTTGACTAAATAATCTTGCGCTCCTTCTCTGACTGCTTCAATTGCCAGTTCTTCGTCATTTGTATTTGTGAGTACCACAATTGGCACGCTAGGCGCACAATTAATCAACACTGGCAAAGATGATAATCCTTGACTATCGGGTAGAGTCAGGTCTAGTAATATGATGTCGTAATCGCTGCTTTTGAGTTTATTGAGTGCTTCTTGTAATCGCTTGACATGAACTAGCACAAATTCTTTAGCGTCGGCTTGCTGCAAAAACTCTTGCAATAACCTAGCTTCTGCCAGATTGTCTTCAATTAACAAGATTTTTACTAAGCTTCCAGCCATAGTTTTTTTATTTCAAGCCCTGGGAATGGAAAAGGCAAAAGGTAAAAGGTAAAAGGCAAAAATCAAAAGGTAAAAGGTAAAAGGCAGAATAAAGCTTTACTTCTGATTCTTTCTTTTTACTTTTTACTTTTACCTTTTAACTTATTTTTACTTTTGCCTTTTAACTTACTCTGACGGTAAGGTAACGGTAGATAGCCAAAAATCTTCGATACCTTTGACGATTTGGAACAGTTGGCTGAGGTTACGAGATTTTGTAATGTAGCAGTTAACGTGTAAGTCGTAGCTGTGAAAGATGTCATCCTCGTTTTTTGAGGTTGTCAGCACGACTACCGGGATGCGTTTAAGTAGTGGGTCGTTTTTAATTTCTGCTAAGACTTCTCGACCATCTTTTCTAGGTAAGTTTAAATCTAGCAGAATCAGGTCGGGGCGGGGAGCATCAGCATATTCACCTTCTTGGCGTAAAAATGCCATTGCATCCACTCCGTCTCTCACCGTCACGACTTCGTGCGGGACTGAGCTATTTTTCAATGCTTCTTGAATTAAGCGGACATCGGCTTTATTATCCTCGACCAAAAAGATGGTTTTGGGCTTGTCTTCCGTTTCTACGCTCACGCTCGCGCCCTCCAACTGGAATTGTAAAGTAGAAGGTAGCTCCCTCACCAAGTTGTGATTCTACCCAGATGCGACCTCGATGACATTCGGCAATTTTTTTTACAAATAGCTAGACCCATACCCGTACCAGGATACTCGTCTCTGGTGTGTAGGCGTTGGAAGATGACAAAAATGCGATCGCTAAATTTGGGATCTATACCGATACCATTATCGCGTACCCAGAACAACCATTCATCTTCTAATCTTTCTGCACCTACGTGAATACGGGGTGGTTGGTTGCTACGGAATTTGATGGCGTTAGCAATCAAGTTCTGGAATAGTTGCATCAACTGGGTACTACCAGCCATGACTGTGGGTAAGGGATCATAGGTAATTACCGTACCGGTTTCGGCAATGCGCTGTCGTAAGTTGCTGAGGGCGTGTTCTAAGGCGGTTTCAACTTCAGTTAGTTGAAATGCGATCGCTTGAGTATCGACTTTGGAGTATGCTAGTACGTCATCAATCAAAGTCTGCATTAAACTCACACCCTGAACGGCGAAGCCAATAAATTCTTTAGCGTCTTCGTCCAGTTCTTCGTTATAGCGCATTTCTAACAACTGCACATAATTCGCTACTTGATTGAGTGGTTCTTGCAAGTCATGGGAAGCGACGTAGGCAAACTTTTTCAATTCAGCGTTAGAACGTTCTAAGTCTTGGGCTAATTGAGCGAGTTCATCGGCTTGGCGCAAGACAATATTCACAATTGCTTTTCGCAATTCCAACGCGGCTTTAATTTCAACATATTGCCAAGGTAAAGAAGTCAGCTTTACTGTTTCTTTCCACAATTCAAAAGATTTGCGGGGACACAGACGCACATCGCCATCTGTCTGACTAACTTCAAATGCTTTATGGGGATCACCACCCCAATTCACTGTTTGAATAACTTCGGGACGGAACCACAAAACATAATTGCGTTTAGAAATTGGAATTGCTAATAAACCACTAGCAACGTTTTTAAACCTTTCGGCATCGGGATAAACTTCCGGCAAAGAATTAGTATAGAAGACTTCTTCATCGACGTTATTTTTTAACCACTGCACTAGAAAACTCAAGTCTTCTTCAGCGGGAGTCTCACCTATAAGTGTACAGCGATCGCCGAAACAAACAGCCGCACCTTGGGCGCTGGTTAAATCTAACAAATTCGGCTGATGTTTGACTAAACCATCGATGAAGTTTTCTTCTTGTGACATATATTCAATCAATAGCGATTGAATATGTGTCAAATTCATCCGATAGTCGTAATCTTCGGTTTCTTCTCTGGCGGAGATTTCTGCAAATATCACTCGTCCTAAAAATTCGCAGGCTTTCCGCAATTCATAAGAGACAAATTTCGGTGTTTGATGATGGCAAGCAATCAATCCCCAGAGTTTTTGGTCTTTAATTAAAGAGATAGTTAAAGAAGCACCCACACCCATATTATGTAAATATTCCAGATGGCAAGCCGCAGGACTTCTTAAGATTGAATTGGTTAAATCTACAGGACGCTGACTAACTGGATTGATGGCGGGAATTAGTTGTACTGGTTCGGCTTTTGCATCCGGTATAATTCTAATAGAATTAGATGCAAATAATTTTCTAGCTGGTTTAGGAATATCTGATTCGGGATAATGTAAACCTAAATATGGCTCTAGGGTTTCTAGCTTTTCTTCGGCAATAACTGAACCATGTCCATCATGATCAAATTTATATAACATTACCCGGTCAAAACCAGTTACCTTACGCACTTCTTGAACAATGATTTGGCAAAAGTCTCGCAGGTTTGAAGTTTTTTCTAACTGGTTAATAGAAGCTTTCGCTAGATGGTAAAAGCTTAAGAATGGGATATTTTCTTGGGAAAATGCTGGTTCTAGTTCTAGAATTAAACACCCTTCTGAGTTGCGGTGAAAAACTGCATCAAAAACGATGTATTCATCACCTTTTTTGCGGAACCAAAGTTTTGTCGGGTTGATAAACTCCAGATTAGCTTCTGCTAATCCTGCTTTAATTCTTTCTAGTTGATAAGAGTCTAATAAATCTTCGAGTTTCTTTTGCAACATTGCTTCGGGTTCTATCCCGAACACAGCCCAGGTATTATTACTAACTTGTAAGATTTGTAATTCTGGTTCTGCCAAAACTAACAATACTCCGTGGGGCTGGATTTGGCGAGAAGTATGAATTGGTGCTTCTTTTAAGCTAGTAACATTAATGCTAGGAAGTTGTAAATTTAATTCCATTAGGATTCCCCTCTCTATACTAGGGAGCATCAAAAGTAGGCTGTATATAGGTGTTACATACAGTGTGGATAACTTTATGACACTTCCTAGATGTAAGCTAATATAATTGTGATTCTATAAATCTAGTAATTACGAAATTCTTACAGTAAAAAAATAGAATGATTGATTATAAAATTTTTTCTTTATTTTTCTTCATCATTTCTGATATTTCGATACTTAATTTTTGCTACCTCTGTTATGTTACTTAGCTTTATATTTAGCTTAACTTGCGTTTTTAGTCTAACAGTCAGGCTCGATAAATACAGATAAGAAATGTAAAAAAGATGTGATTAGCTACCCTGCATATATGTAGCAGTATTAAGGGAGGAAATAGGTGACAGGTGACAGGTGACAGGTATTTTAGATTTAAATCCAAGAGTTAAACCACATACGTAGGCGATAAGCTTCGTTTGTCAGTGGTAAACCTAAATAAATGGGCAACCAAAACACAAAAGCCGCCAAAACAATTACAGAAAGGGCGACACCGATCGCTTGCAATGGACGATAATAACTACGTAGGCATTGATCTACAAACCAAGCGATCGCTAAAAATGCAAATACCACAGCCGTCATATAGTGGTAAATAAAAGCGCACCGCGATACCCTCATCCAAGGTACTAGGTTAGTGGCATAATTTACCACTAAGTATAAGGCAATCCATGTATCAACAGTAAAGTTTTTCGGTAAGGTGAATTGTTTTTTCTGCTGCAAAAACATTACCATTGAGACAATGAGCATTCCGATTAAAAACAACATGGCAGCAACACTAAACCACCATAAAAAAGGATTGCCCATCGCATGAACATCATAAATAATTTTCCCAGCATTAGCAGGTAAATCTGGCCCCAAAACAGGTAATGGCTCATGAATACTGTGGGCTGTTTTGTAATAATATGCCATTGGTCTGATTAACAATGGCCATTTATACCAAGCAGCACAATAGGGATGTACGTTAGCATTATTTCCCCCCAACCGTTCATGAAAACTCAAAATTTGCTTGTGAACTTCGATAAATCCGTATTTGGTATCTAGTTGTAAATGGGGAATCCAAATCAAGCTATAAACAATCAGTGGCAAAACTCCTAGAAATAATATTATTTGCCAAGCATAGATTTGAGTTAGTTTTTGTAGTGGTGATCCAGCTTGCTGATGAACTTCTTCAGAATTATGATTAATTTTTCTGCCAATTATTTGCCATATCCAAGCAAATAGCCACAAACAATACACGCCAGCTAGAAAAAATAAACCATTCCATTTTGTCGCAATTGAGCAACCAAAAGCGATCCCAGAAATAATTAAAAATAATTTACGCTTTTGCTTTTGATTATTTAAGGCTAAAAGAAACAACCAATGCCCTAATAAACCAAATATCACTATATATATATTAATCAAGGCATAGCGGGATTCAACAATAAAAATGCCATCAACAGCAGTAAATAACCCAGCAATCAAAGCAAATCTACGCCGGGAACTTAATTGATAAGCAATGCCAGCATTTAATAAAGGGATAAATGAACCTAAAAAAGCATTAATCCAACGATAATCCCAAGGCGATCGCAGTGAACCCGTAAGTCCATTCACACTCTCATACAAAAATTTTACATGGCTACCCAGCCAAATACCGAGAGCAATGATTAGTTTTCCCAATGGTGGATGACCATCGAAAAACGGAACATGGGTGAGATAATTATTACCAAACTTAGCGTAATAAACTTCATCAAAGACTAAGGTGTTAAACCTGTCTAGTCCCCAAAACCTGACAGCGAGTGAGAGTAAAAAGATACTCACTAACCCAATGCGAAACCAGTTTTTACTCATTAGTCAATGGTCATCAGTCAATAGTCTTTTGTTATTTTCCCCTTTGTCCTGCTTTCTGTTGAAAAATTTTTAGGGTGAGCATTGCCCACCCTAATAGTACTGAATGTTAGGCTAGTACAGTTAGGCGTAAATAAACCAATCACACTTCGACTACGCTCAGTGACCATAAGAAATTGCTAAAAAGCTTGTGGTATCACTATTATTTCTTTTTCCTTTTGACCTTTTACTTTTGCCTTATTGTACTAGGCGATCGCAAATTCTGAATCTTGTCGCAGTTCCTCAGACCGAAACCCCAACACAATCTGATTTTTCGGTACGCCAGCATTGACGAGTTCTGCGGCTACTCCGTCTTCCGTACCGTCACGCTGAATCCAAATCTTACCATCAATAATATCAACGTGAATCAGACAACCATGAACACGTCTAGTCACAGTCGGAGAAAAATCATACGCAGGTTCTCGTCCCAAAATCATTACCAGATAACGATCTTGTTCACTATCAAAAACTGTTTCAAATTGAATGTCACCAGTACTGAAAGGAGTTTTTGTATGTTCAATTAAAATATTTCGTATTAGCTGTCTGTATTGCTCCAGGGTATCCATCGGAAAATAACCTCTTGTTCTAGGTTAAAGACAACGACATTAACTTTGTAATCCTCTACCAAAAGTTTAGCAATTGGCTCATCAAAGACATCAGCGTATACTTGGTCACGAACCGCAAGATAAAGAACGCGGTCAGGATTGGTTCTAGTCATGACAGAGCGATAGGATAAATACTGTCCTAGTGCGTGTTCGAGGTCAGTCATATCTGACACGCTGCGAAATGTTTTAATCTCAACTGCTATTAGCTGTCCTTCCTTTTCAGCAGCAATCAGTTTTTCAGCACCCAAATCAACGTACATATCCCTTTTCCCCCATTTCAAATGAAAGGGATCATCAGTAATTGTCCAGCCATCTTTAATTAAGGCGTTTTTGACGTTTTGATGGTAACGGTCTCTAACTGGCATGACTTGAGCTAATTCTATTGATGATTTCATCAATTTACAACAGAGACGTTGCATTGCAACGTCTCTACAATCTCAACTTTATTGCTTTACTCAAGACTCAGGATTTTCTACCTTGGCAATTTCCAGCATTGTCTTTAAAACTGAATCGGGATTTAAACTAATAGAATCAATGCCCTGTTCGACTAAAAACTGAGCAAATTCTGGATAATCGCTTGGTGCTTGTCCGCATATACCGATTTTGCGGTGGCGTTTTTTGGCGGCTTCAATGGCCATTTTTACCATTTGCTTCACGGCGGGACTGCGTTCATCAAATAATCGCGCTACTAAGGCGGAATCTCTGTCTAAACCCAAGGTTAGCTGCGTTAAATCATTAGAACCAATGGAAAAACCATCAAAGACATCGGCAAATTCTTCTGCTAAAATTACGTTACTTGGTAACTCGCACATCACATAAACTTGCAAGTTATTTATACCTTGTTGCAAGCCATTTTTTGCCATCTCTGCTAATACTAACCTACCTTCTTCGGGAGTGCGGCAAAACGGAATCATCGGGATAACATTTGTTAAACCCATTTCATCCCGGACTCGTTTGATGGCTTGACATTCTAAGGCAAAAGCAGCTTTATAACCTTCATCATAATAACGTGCGGCACCACGCCAACCCAACATCGGGTTTTCTTCGCCTGGTTCAAATTGTTTACCACCTAATAAATTGGCGTATTCATTACTCTTAAAATCCGACATCCGCACAATCACAGGTTTGGGATAAAATGCGGCAGCAATTCTGGCTATACCTTGGGCTAATTTATCTACAAAATACTGTGGTTTATGATGATAAAGTGCGGTGATTTCCGCAATTTGAATTTTGACTTTTTCATCTTGCAATTGGTTGTAGTGAATTAACGCCATTGGATGAATTTGAATTTGATTAGCAATAATAAATTCTGTCCGTGCTAAACCTACGCCGTCGTTGGGAATTGCAGATAAACTAAAAGCCTCCTGGGGATTACCAACATTCATTAAAATTTGAGTACGGGTGCGGGGTAAGTTTTCTAAGGGGACTTCTTTAACTTCAAAGGGTAACAAGCCAGGATAAACTTTACCGTCTTCGCCTTCAGCACAAGAAACGGTGACTTCTTGCCCATTTTGCAAGACTTGTGTCGCATTCCCGCAGCCCACGATCGCCGGCACGCCCAATTCTCGTGCAATAATCGCTGCATGACAGGTACGACCACCCGCATTGGTAATAATTGCACTGGCGCGTTTCATAATTGGTTCCCAGTCGGGATCTGTTCTCTCGGTAACTAACACATCCCCCGGTTGGAATTTATCAATGTTGTGAACATCGACAATGACACTCACTTTACCTTGGCTGATGGCTTCACCTATGGCGCGTCCAGTTACTAGTGGGAGTGGAGTTTCCTTACTTGAGACTAAGCGATAACTCCGTAAGACATTGCCTTTTTTCTGTGACTGCACAGTTTCGGGACGTGCTTGCACAATAAATAATTGATTACTAATCCCATCTTTTGCCCACTCAATATCCATTGGTGTGTAATTACCGTGGACTTGGGAATAATGGTCTTCGATGACGCAAGCCCAATGCCCTAATTGTAAAATCTCTGCGTCATTTAGGGCAAATTGAGTGCGATCGCTTTCCGCTACCGGGACATTTTTGGTTAACTTGCAATTATCATCTGATTTAACTGTTAATGTATGGGCGTTGTCAGCAGCACAAGCAACTAAATCAATTTCGGAAGCTGACACATAAATCATTTTGATTTCTTTACTGCCCAATTTCTTATCCAAAATCGGACGAAAACCTGTTTTTAATGTTGGTTTAAATACTACATATTCATCGGGATTAACTGCACCTTGGACGACGTTTTCTCCTAAACCGTAGGCGGCGGTGATTAAGGCTGCATCTTTAAATCCGGTTTCGGTATCAATAGAAAACATCACACCAGATGTGGCTAAATCAGAACGCACCATTTTTTGGACACCAACTGATAAAGCGACATTAAAGTGATCAAATCCTTTTGTATGACGATAAGAAATAGCACGGTCAGTAAATATAGAAGCAAAACATTTATGACAAGCTGTAATTACTTCATCAACACCAACAATATTTAAATAAGTTTCTTGTTGTCCGGCAAAACTCGCATCAGGGAGGTCTTCCGCAGTGGCACTAGAACGAACTGCAACATCTGTTTGGGTTTGATATTTGTTACATAAACTTTCGTAGGCTTGGGCTATAGCTTGGCGTAAATCTTCGGGGAATGGTGTGTGCAATAATAGCGATCGCGCTTTTTCTCCACGTTCGCGTAAATTGTTCACATCATCAACATTTAAGTCTGCAAAAAGTTGACGTAACTTTATTTCTAATCCTGCTGATTGAATGAAATAACGATAAGCATAAGCTGTAGTTGCAAACCCCATTGGCACATTCACACCTTTGGGGGTTAATTGTTGAATCATCTCTCCCAAGGAGGCATTTTTTCCACCTACTAGGTGTATATCTTTAATTCCTACTTCATCAAACCAAAGAATCAGCGATTGTTCTTTAGAAAGTGAAGACAAAGGTTGATGAGATGCTGTAACCATAATTGTTACCTCCCCAATAGATACTCTGAATTAATGAGCTTTTAATTTTAGTGATTAATTTCATATCTCGCACCCACCAGGCATTTCGGCGCTGATTTAGCGTCTGGTCTATCTTGTTGGTGCTTAATAATTCCTTTGGGATCACGATAACAAATAAATTCAGATTTTGGGTACAATATGCAGCATTCCTTAAGATATTGCCTACAATTTCTCCAAGTACTGCAAGCATTCGTAACTCTCTCAGACTATGAGAAAGAATGTAAAGAAAAATAAAGAGACGTTGCATTGCAACATCTCTAGTAAGGTTTGGGATAGATGCACTGTTTTCATAAAGTATGAAGTTAGCGAGTTTGATTTCGCCGTGGCTGACTAGAAGCGGTAAAACTGTTGGATGTTTGCATACGAGGAGTAGCAGAACCGATGATTAGTGATGGCGATCGCATATTATTAGTTTTGCATCCTAGCCTGATATCATGTCCGGTAAAAGACTGATCATAAAGACCGCAGGGGGTAGGGAGCAGGGGGAGAAAGAGTTTTGTCTTTCTGCACAGATGTGTTGAATCATCACTGATTTGCCGGACATAATATGACACCAGATGAATCTGAATGGCCTGTCGGGGGTTTTTGGTCTTTCGGTGGTTCATATCCAGCTAGTGCTGTTTGACTCATACCGAGGATAATACTGAAAACACAAGTTGTTAAAATCTTTTGCTGCCAAAATTGATATTTTTTAGTCTTAAATACCGAAGATGTAAACATCTTTTTTTCCTTCAAACAATTTAAAAAATCAAAAATCTCTTTAATATGCAATCAAAGCTATCTATGTTTTTTGGCAGTTAATCGAACCTGCGACTGTGGCGACAATTGGTAAATATTCTAATTCTGCGGTTGACTCTACCATTGCAACTAATCCATAGACAAGTTGATGACATTGCCAACAAACTTGATATTGTGTAATTGGCAGTTCAACATCAGGTGGTTGAAACACAAAAATATCTAATCTCGCTGGATAGTTATCAATTTTTGTTTGTGTTTGAGAAATTCTTTCAAACTGTTCTGGCTGTAATTTTTGTAAGGATAATTGTAGTAATTCATCGGCAAGTTCTATAAAGTTTTGTTCGTGTTGTTCTGTTTCTGGTATAACAATTTTCTTAATAAAAAATTTGGGGATTATGTGTCGATTGTGTAGGATAAAAATATCCTTCGGTTTGCTCATCTAAATGATGATTGGCAATTTTTTGCCAAGTTTGAGGAATTTCTAATGATATCTCAAGTTTGTCACTAAAATGACGCTCAAATATTAATGGGTCATTCATATAACTACTCATATAGCAATCATAAATGGTTTACAAATATCTATCTCCCAGGTCTTCCTTGTCTACCTTGTTTATATATCAAATAGGAAGGCTATCGGATTATTCTTGGTTGTTCTTAGAGAAGAAATTAGTGGCAGTCTCATAAAGAGATGATGCACCAGAGGCGATCGCATTTCCAACTTGTGATGCACCAGAAGCAATAGCACTTCCGGCTATTGATGCACCAGAGGCGATCGCACTTCCGGCTTTTTTCAAACCTGTGTAAGCTAATCTGGTGGGAACTTCTACTGCTGTACCTGCTAATCCAGCCGCACCAACCAACAAGCCACCAGCAACGGCAGTACCTTTATTGAGTGCCATCATCCTGCCTGCTTCGACTAATCGAGATTTTGTATAAGGACGAGTGGCATTTTCCATCATGGTGATATTTTTAGCATGACTACCATGACCTGCTTCGCCGACGATATCTTCAGTATTTAATAGCTGAGATGTGTGTGCTTGTTTAATTCTGGCCAGTGTAGAGAAATTTGCTAACCCTGAAGTTTCTAGATCATGTTCAAAAAATGTGCCTTTGAGATGTTCTCCTCCTGCTAAATCTACAATATCGCCTTTAGCAATGTGGTGAACTACCTCTGGTCTTTCTTCTTCGGGTAGCGATTCAATATTGTTGTGGTATTGCTTGGCATTTGGCGCAGCCGATTGAAATGTTACCAGTCGTCTCACCAAAGTTGGATGAGTACCAACAAAATGTTGAGCTAATGCGCCGCCTAAACTGTGACCTGTAACATCTATTTTGCCTGATTGCGAAACGATATTACCGATGTAGCCAGTGGGAACTTCCTTGAGTAAATTCTGAATACCACCATGTCCAGGAGAGTTAATATCTAAATCCTGCCATGCTGTTGCTAAATCACTGGTTCCGCGAAACGCCAACACGGGGTGTTTTCCGGCTGTGATTCCTTGTTCTGTCGGTAACAATAATCCATAATTCAATCCCTGACCAGAATTGACGACATTGCCATCAGGAAACCATTGTTCGTGAAATCCTTGTTCTCTCAACCATTCTTTATCTTGATCTGTCAAAACGTCGTGATAAATCAAGCCATGACCAATTTTTTCTAAATCGATATCTTCGGGGTTAATTTGCGTTGTTCCATCTTGGACTTGAGTAGGGTCAATGTCTCGGTTGAGAATCTGATTTTGACTGCGCTGAATAGCCATGACAACAGGCATATCAAGCCGTTGCATAGCTTCCTTGACTAAAGTTTCAGTTTCTTGCTCATAGGTATCTCCTGGTTCACCAATTGCAAGTTTCATCTGAATGCGTGGCGGTGGTGGTGGTTGATAACCAGGAGGAAAAACGGGGATGTTGGCGAAGTTGTTTGGAGAAATTAATGTATTGTTTTTAACTGCTTGTGGCTGTAAATTGGGCGTTTGATTGCTATCTTCTGCTTCAGTGGAGACAACAAAAGGACGGGGTGCGAATGGATTAACTATTGCATCGGAGTGATTTGTAGAAGGTTTAGCTGCTTTGGGTTGTCTGTGATACATTGTTATCCTCCGATATTTCTGTGCAGCAGAACAACCACCGTCGGTTTGCGGTAAAATTGTTGTCAAAATTTGGCACTATCTTACTGAAGATAATTAGCGATCGCTCATATTGATACTCTTGTTTACATAGATTGCGTCTTCAGCCAACTAAAAACCTGCTCTACTGAGGTTTTTTGGACTGATCTTCGAGGATTATAAATCCATCAAACCTCAACAGCGCGGATATGTTCTATACCATCTTTCAACATCTGAGTTTTTTTAACTTCAAACTTAGTTCCAGGCATCAACAGTACCTCTTTTTCGCTAGGTATTTCTGAAAAATAAGAGATGTCTCTGCCGCCTTTTCCTTTTAGTTCCAATTCCAGCAGTACAGGATGTGAAAATTTACCATCAGAATACCGTTCAACAAAATCCCAGGCTTTATCAATGTCTTTGCTAGTGCTTGTAAACTGTTTGAACGAGAGTGATTTACCACTGTACATTAAGGAGACACTCCCCTTCCAATCGCCTCGATAAACTGTAATTCCATTAGCGGGTGGGAAATTTTGGAGTGCTTCGACAGTCATATTAGCGTGCAATTTCAACTCCGAATACAGAGTTTCAGCAATTTGAGCAATTTTGGGATCGAGACTTCTACGTTTTGTCTCACGTTCTTCAGGGGAAAGTGTGGTATCTGCAAGCTCATTATCCACTTGATTCTTGAGTGGATCTAACGATGCTGTCCATTCTTCGTAATGTTCATCTAGGTAATCCAACCTCTGTTGTAATTTATCTATCTTTGCCTGCAATTGCTGTTGCTCCAGGACATCTGTAGATAAACTGAGTTGATTTTCCAAATCTGTTCGCTGATTTTCCAAAAGGTTAACTTCGCTGTGGTGATCTACAACACCATGCAGTTTCTTTCTCAATGCGATTTTAGCCATAGGAGCAGGCAAAGTCATGACTGCATTTAAAAGTGCGTGCATTCCCCCCGTATAACCACCTATCGCTGTCAGATGGGCAGGACTTAACTTGTCGTACAATTCTTCAGGGTTAGTACCTTGTTGTTCTAACTCTTTAGAAAAATCGCTTCTGTTGGGATCAGTCTGATCGTAGTCATCCGCCTCTTGTTCAAGTTCTTCGTACCTGTCTTTAGCATTATCTACAATATCTTGACCTGGTTCGATTAGCCTTGGCTTTTGGTCATCAGTTTCCTCTGCCATCTGCATATACAAATACTCATGGGGGAACATCCGATCCTTGCACACAGAACTCCGTAGTTCTGCTATGCTCAGGGGCGGAATATTCATATACATATCGATGACATTTGATGTGGTTTCTTGACCACCATTAACACCAACAATATGAGAACCTCGGAAAATTTCATACAGTGAGTGATCCCATGAAGTTAACATCCATCCCATAATTGCCAAGCGAAAGTCTAGCTCATTGACACCTGGAACATTTAACCATTTAAAAGCACTCAGCATTCGAGAGGTTGTGCCGGAAACCCCTGCAACTACAGGCGCACCCAGTTGATCGTGTACTTGTTTATACCAACTGGAATTAGGATCAATTGTAAACCAAGCCGTTCCCTCTACCCATTCCAGTGGCAACTCAGGCCCCTCTTCACCCGGTTGCAGATCGGATTGTCGCACGTTATTGATCGTTTTTGGCGCAGGCAGAACCTTCAAAATTTTCTGAATTTTGGGCTTACCTTTGTCATTCAACACAGGTTTGTTATCAACCCCATATTCGTATTGAACTTCAACGCTTCCTCCTTCCACCTTGAACTTGTCTAACAAAGCATTGCCATCTGTGTCATATTCGATTTGGTCGTTAGGGACTTCTTCGATGTCAAATCCCATCATCGTCAGTGGTTTGTTTTGTGCAGTCAAAAATTCCTTCTCTCGGTCGGAAAGCGACGCACCCATGAGTTCGTAATCTCTGGGAGTTTTTTTATGCGACCCCGTTGCCTTCTCTTGTGCTGAACGATCTTTGCGATCTTTTTGGCTCATCGTCATCTCATAGGTTGCCCAGGTGTCATCTGACTGGGCAGTCAAGTTACCCAAAGCAAAAATGTCTTGAGTATAGTTGTAAGCCTTGTCAGGTTTGAATAAATTTACAAGACCGTGTTTAATTGCTCGGCCTGTTCCCTTGAGATATGCTGATTGACTACGGAGAGCATTTTCATTGAGGTCAAGGTCTTGAGCTGCTTGCCAATTGTCATTCAGAGTGATGTCGTGCAGGATGGCTTTAAAACTTTCGCTTAAGTTTCCACCGTAACCTCCCTTATAATACGCTGCATTATAAAAAGCAGTCATTAACTCACGGATATTACCAGTTTTGAAAAGTTTTTTAATTGCCGCACCACTCATCGCTTCACCGACCTGACCAGCACTTGTGGTGTCATCTTTAAGAAATGCTTTTTTCCGAATCTCTTTCACCGTAAGTTCTTTGTAATACTGCCGCAACACAAGATCAAGCTTGTCAACAGACGCTTTGGCAGCAGCGCGAGCTTTAGGATGATTGAAACAGTAGCCACCCAGTCGTTGTTCAAAATTTTCAGCTTCTTCATACCATTTCGGATGTTGGAGAATCTTTTGATAACCTTCCTTGAAGGGACGCTCTCCTATAGCCAATCTCTGAATAGTTGTACTTTGACCATTCTGCTGCACTACATGAGTCAATTCATGGGCGATTAATTCCTGTCCCCCACGGTTTCCTGGCTGATATTCACCTTGGCGGAAGAAAATATCTTTTCCTGTGGTGAAGGCTTTTGCTTGAATTGATTGGTTTAATTCGTCAGATTGAGCATCAGCATGAATTCTTACAGCACTAAAATCAGCGCCAAAGGCTTGTTCCATTGGTTCCCTAATACTTCCTGTTAGGGGCTGTCCGCTACTTCTGGCTTGTTGGATTGACTGTTCTAAATCAGGTGTTGTAGTCATTCCACCTGCACCAGACAAACGCTGCACCATTGGTTTCATGCGTACTTCTTCTTCTTCCGGTGCAGCTTCACGCTGAACTTGTTGAGTTTCTGGTGCATTAATTTGCTGGACGACATCTGCGGCTAACCTATCTGCTTCCTGTTCGTATTGGTCACCCGGCTGACCAATGGTAAGCTTCATTTGAATGGGTGATGGTTGCGTAGTCACATTACTAGGAAATACAGATATATTTGGCAAATTTTTTTGTCTTCTCTGATTTAGCCTCCAAATCAGAGGTTTGGTTGTTGGTGATTTCCTCATCTGGCTGGACGACAAAACGGCGTGGTGCGAATTGATTGGTGGTTGAGGTTTCAGCAGAATTTGTCGAGGTCTTTTTTGTTTTGTATTCTCTTGTATACATTTACTCAACTCTCCCAATCTGTGAAGTCGTGGTTAATCATCCAAGCGTAGTTAGTATCAATTTTGGCACTCTTATTGAGGAATTAGTTAGCGATCGCTACCATTGTTCACAGAGTTAAAAGCAGGCGATCGCATTTTAATTTACTTGCCTGAAATATAGTTTTTCCTCCTAAATCCAACCTTTTACCTCTGTATCTGTCAATGGTCGTTCTAGTTTTGCGTATTCACTCTTGGCAGCCTGTAAAATATATTTCATTTCTACTGCTTCCCCAGCATCGGCGGCTAAAAAGGCGGCATTCAGGGCAATGTTACGAATATTACCGCCGGATACGTTTAATTTTGCCAATTTACTAAAGTCTAAATCTTGGGTGGGTGTTTGCTGCGGAAAGATGCGTTGCCAAATCTCGGTGCGCTGAGTGACATCAGGGAAGGGAAACTGGACAATAAACCGAATCCGGCGCAGAAATGCTTGGTCTAAGGAAGCTTTTAAGTTGGTGGTGAGAATAGCTAAACCCCGGTAAGATTCCATACGTTGGAGTAAATAGCCGACTTCAATATTGGCGTGGCGGTCATGGCTGTCTTTCACTTCGCTACGTTTGCCAAATAAGGCATCTGCTTCATCGAATAGTAAAATTGCGCCGCCTGCTTCTGCCGCATCAAATACACGGCGTAAGTTCTTTTCTGTCTCGCCAATATATTTACTCACAACTTGGCTTAAATCAATGCGGTACAAATCTAAACGCAGTTCATTAGCAATCACTTCAGCAGCCATTGTCTTACCTGTACCACTAGCACCTGCAAATAAGGCACTAATCCCTAAACCTCTGCCGCCTTTGTTGCCAAATCCCCATTGTTCATAGACTTTAGCCCGTTGACGCACATGGGCTGCAATATCGCGTAAAACTTGACGTTGGGCTTCTGCTAAGACTAAATCATCCCAACTAACACTTGATTCTATTGGTTGGGCTAATTCATCTAAACGCGATCGCGCTTGCGAACGGCAGGTATCCCACAACAGAGTAGGGAGTAGGGAGTGGGGAGTGAGATTTTGAGTTTTGAGTTTTGATTTGCCTATGGCTTCTGTACAAACTGTGTGAATACTAGAGGCGCTGAGGCTGAAGTGAGACACTAGGATATCTACGTGACCGTTGAGGGTGGTGGCTACTTCACCTAAAGCATTTTGCCAGATGGTGCGTTGTTCGTCTGTGCTGGGTTTGGGAACGTCGATCGCAATTATTGGTTTTTGAGTAAATCGCCTGCGTTCATGGCTGATGATAATTAAGGGACTGGATATATTTGCCATCAAACGAGCGATCGCACTTTCTTTGGCAGCATCGCTACTATCAATTTCCTCACAATCTAATAGTAGTGCGCTGTTGTGAAGCATGGATTCTCGATCCCACAAACGCAATAAATCATTGATTTCGTTGGTTCGCAGGCTAGGAATTGCACCTGCTGACATGATGTGTAAATTAAGTTTGAGTAACTGACAAGCTGTAGAGGCGATCGATTTTTTACTACTTACTTCATCTCCACATAATTGAATAATGGGTAAAGTTATTCCTTCTCTAGTATTTGCCCAAGTTGTTGCCAATTGTTCTGCCAAAATCTGATGAGAATTTACATGAGCAATATTTTGGGTTTCAAGAGATTTTACTAAGCCTTGTAATCTCTCATCCAAATTATTCAATCCCAGCAAATAATGTAAAATTCGCTCATCAATTCGTAACGAACTGAGATTCAAACTAGAACCTTCAGCAATTTGAATTAACTGCCAACCTCGCAACGGTGCATGAGGTGTTAAAGCATTCCAATGTGCTTGAGGTAGAACTAATGTTGCCAACATAAAAGTTGGATAAGGTTTACCCACACCAGCTACTGCATTGCCACATAAAAAACCCCAATTAGGGTCTAGTTCCATACCAATACACAATAGTAAAATATAACGTTCAAAATCTGTTAAACCAAAAATCCGACAAAGATTATTCAGTGCGGCGTTAGGCAAAGTATTTTTAGCACTCGATTCTAATGGCGGATTTTCCTGATTATTTGTGTTTATTTCTAAGAATTTCCGAACTACAGAGAGTTCATTCATCAAATAATTATAATTATCGACTTGCCATTGCATTTAGTATTTATCCTTCTTTAAAAATTTAGCTATTTTCTAATACAGCATTTTTTATCCCAATGAGGTAAATTCATCTAGTATGTATAGGGGGTGTTAGGCGTAAGCCGTAACGCAACGAAAACTTTGAGTAGATGCGTTACGCTGTCGCTAACACATCCTACGTCCATTTCAGAAATCAAATATTAGTCCTATCTATCATCTCCAAAATGTATACTTCATTGTCATAGCTATTATTCCCAGCCCACGTATCAATCCATAAGCCACCATAGACAATCATTTGCTGATTAAACTGTATAGTAGAATGACCAAATCTCGGAGGAGGAAATTTACCGACGACTTCGGGAATTAATGCTTGATAATTATTGGAATTATTATTTTCATCATCAAGCATATTTAATATTATTAAATCGCCAATAGTTACATGACTAACACCATCCCCAGGAGCCATACCAGCAAATAAAACTAGGTTATCTCCAAATTCGCCATAGCCATGAATAGTGCGGCAGGGAATTACATTTTCTTCATCATCAAATTCATCTTCATACTCATCATCTTCTATTTCATTTTCATTTTGGGAATAAATTTGATATCTATAATTATCTATACCTATAAAGTTAGCTAATCGCCAAGTATTGATACTATCCAAATTACCTAGTTCTAAAGTTAAAATATCTTGGCAAAATCCCCCATAAGCTGCATCACCTAAAAACTTAACTAATGTCTGACCACGTACTTTTAAACCAGCAAGAGCAGAACTGCGGCAGTTATTAAATTGAATATTTAACCAGCACATTTTGGTAATATCTAATATATGTAAGTCATCTCGTGCTGAGTAGATATCATAAGACCCACCATCAATCAATAATTTATCTTGAAATAAAACAGAACTGTGATGAGTACGCGGATCTGGTGGTATACCATCAGGGGTAATTTCTGACCATTCCCAAGTTTTTAAATCAAGGGAATGAATAGCCACATCACTAAAGATAAAGCCGCCATCTTGCGCTGCTTTATATCCTCCCCAAACCAGCATTTTATCTTGGTATAAAACTGCTGTATGAAAGCTTCTCGGTTCGGGTATTTGTCCTGAAATTTGCGGCTGTTTCCAAGTCCAGGAAGTTAAATCTAGTAAATGAACATCATTGAAAGTTTCATAAGTATTATTATCTTCTCCACCAAAAATAATCATGGATTGGTGATACAAAATGGCAGAATGTCCATATCTCGGCTGAGGATAAATACCTTGAGCTTTAGGATGTTTCCAAATAAATTTAGGGATAGCAGCCTGCATAATTATGCTGTAAATAAAATAAAAAATTTAAGAAATAACTACTACTGGCCCGATATATTGTTCAAATGTATGACTATTTGAATCTGTATCAACTGTGAATAAACTTTCTGCACCATCTACAATTAATCGGACTAAATAACTTCCTGGTAAACAATCATGAATAGCAAAGGTAATTGAGTTGGAACTATTGCGCCGATGTTTGGTTTGATCAGTAGAATAACCAGTAAATTGGGTGAGGGAAAGTTCTGTTAAAACTAAGGTTACTTGTTGTGTTTTTTCAATGTTTAAGTTAACAGTAATAGTTATATCTGCCGATCGCAGTTCATCACCTCTACCATGTACATTAGATACAGTCATATCTAAGATAGTCGGACGCAGCAAAATCGGCACAACGTTGGAGTTGACACGCTGTTGGGGATGAATTACCTGTAAACTTTGAACACCAACCCGCAGTGATTCTATAGGTATGGTGGAAAGATCCAAAGTAATTTGCTTGTCAGTCACAGTTTGGGGAGAGACTGTAATATTACCAATACGGACTTGAGTAATATCTGCGCTTAATTTATTGCCTTGAATTAATAAGGTACTGGTTGCAAGAATTAATGGTGTTGGTGCATTTTGAGTTTGCCAGATTTTTGATAATTCTTCGGCTACCTTGATGTAAGCGATCGCAGGTTGGTATGGTGTAACATGACGCTGAAGATTGCGGACGGGTAAGGGTTTTTTCGGGAGTTCACCGCTATCGATTAAGACCACACTAACTTTATAAGCTAATGATAAAGCGTAGGGTGTTTGAAAAAATACCGTCCAAATTTTGGAAATTTCTTCGATATTTAAATCAACCGGAGAAATGGCGATCGCTTCTACTTGTTCAGCTAAATTAGAATCAGCTAAAAACGTAAAAGTTGCATCGCTAACTGTCTCCTGAATCATTGCTTGGGTAAGAATCGATTTGCTGTTGAAGGTACGAACCACACTACCTATAAGGCGCTGCGGTTCTAGTTCCACATCGTTACCGTAACAAGTCAGTAAGTAGTATAAATCTAAACCTGTTTGCTGTCGCTTAGTATATTTCTCATCGGAATAGCGTTGTCTTAAATCAGCACTCCGCCAAGCACTATTGAGCAGAATATCATAAAGATAGACGTTCACTCCTGCTTCTGGTGTAGCATTATTCAGGCGATCGGGTCTTAGGGTTGTCACCCGCGCACCATCCACCTCTACTTGAACACTGGCTTGCAATGTTCTTTGCAAAGTTGCGGTGACAGTGGCGATGGCTAAATAGTTACTCATTGTTATAGTGCTGAGTGCTGAGTGCTGAGTGAATGATTATGGTGTTATGTAATGAAGAAAGTGAGACATTAAAGTTTTTGAAAGTAAAAAGTAATGATTTTAATTGAATAATATTGAACAACTTGTCTCTCAACATTTTTCGGATAAACTCCCTTGTATTACTTAAAAAAATACTCAGTAGTCAGCACTTTCAACTCAGCACTGAATTATGGACAAACCAAACCGAGTTTTAAGGCTTTGACAATGGCTTGGGTGCGGCTGGTGACGCTTAATTTTTCAAAGATGGCTGTTAAGTGTGCTTTGACTGTGGCGACTGTAATATATAAATTACCTGCGATTTGTTCATTAGAAGCACCTTGAACTAACCAATTTAAAACTTCTTGTTCTCTTTCGGTCAGATGAATACAATTATTGCCGAAGCTTAATGAATTGCCTGTGTAGTAGTGAAATAATCTAAAAAAGGCAGTGGCGACGGCTGGTGGTAAATAAACTTGATGATTAATTACAGTAGTAATGGCTTCACACAATTGTGTTGCTAATTGGTCTTTAAATACATAACCACAAGCACCAGCCTGCATCGCACGAAATATCCATTCATCTTGTTGATGAGCAGATAGTATTAATACTTTGCCGTTATAAGATAATTCTCCTAGACGGTTTAGGGCAGTAATGCCGTTTTCTGGTGGTAATTCTAAATCTAGTAAAATTAACGCTGGATGTTGTTCAAGAGTTAATTTCACTGCTTGTTCAACAGATGCAGCTTCTCCAATGACATTTAATCCTATATTATTGCTACTTGTATAAAAGTTTAACAAGGTGCGTATTCCTTGACGAAAATGCGGTTCGTCATCAACCAGTAGAATCGAGATTACCTCTTTTTTAGGATTCATGGTAGTGTGCCTGGGATATTAAAGAGAAGTCTGAAATTTGAAGTATGAAGTCTGATTCAGCCGAGCATCTGAAACTGTAAGAAGCTGGCAATATTTAAGTCTGATTACTTTTTACTTTTACTTTTTTATTTTTGCCTTTGATAAGGTAATGTAAAGGAAAATTGAGCGCCACCTGTGGGGAGATTGTCTGCCCATAAGTTGCCTTGATGTGCCAAGATAATTTTTTGCGCGATCGCTAGTCCTAAACCTGTACCACCTACACGGCGAGAATAATAAGGCTTAAATATTTGCTTCAATTCTTCTGGTGCAATTCCCGAACCGCGATCGCAAATTTCAATTAGTACTTCATGACTATAGGTGTACCAATTGCAAGTTATTGTCCCACCACAGGGACTGAAATGAATTGCATTCCCTAATAAATTATCCAACACCTGTTTCATCTGCCAGTTATCTACGGTCACATATAAAGACTGCTGCGGATAGTTAATTGTTAAATTTTTTTCTGTTAATAAATGTTGTAAACTTTTAACACATTCCCCAATAATTGTTTGCAAATTATATTTTTTTAAGTTTAAGTTTGCTCGTTGTCCACGGTAAAGCAAATCAGTTAATTTAGCACTTAGTTCATCTACTGTTTGCCGAATTAGAAGAGCTTGTTCTTGTAAGCTACCTTCTGGTAATGTTAAACGTAGATTTTCAGCATAGAGATTAATCAATGCCAAAGGATTTCGCAATTGATGTTCGGCTTGTCCGAGAATTTGAGATAAAGCTAAAATTTCTTGTTGTTGTTGCGATCGCTCTCTACAAATTGCTAAATAATTACTTAGTATTTGAGCATTACCCAGCAGTAATTGTTGCTGTTCCACAGACAGCAACTTGTGAGTACATATCAATATATATTCACCAATGGCCAAACTCTGTCTACTAATTCGACAAACATAACTATGATAAACATCTGATACTGTTAATTCCGTAACTTTCAAAACTGGGAAATCATCTCGCCACCAACTTTCTGCTTGCAAATATGCCAAATCTGGATGGAATTTTCCAGATGCAAAAGAACTTGTGGGAAAATCCTGTGGAATCTGCACAGAACATAACTGCTCTGAGCTATACTCAGCCACTGTATAACGTTTTTCTGTTTCTATATCGTGATAAACAGTCCAGATAGCCACAATCGGCAATAAAAAAAGTTAATTGTTGAATAGTCAGCTGACAAATTTGATGAAAATTTAACTCTGACAATTTACTTTCTGAACTGTTTACCAACAAAGGTAGCGGCAATTGAGAGGTTAATTTTTGTGTAGCCACCCTCATCCTGTTTTACACTCCGAAACACTATAACAACTAAGAAGCATGAGGAATGCTAACCAATCTCAGATATTCTTTGCTTGGATAAATTATGCTTCTTACTGTATAAATACGGACGAAATCAGCTTACTCTACAGCTTTTAAAATTGGGGAATTTAAAACAATAAATTTACAATATCGACCAAAGTCTAATAAACGCTAGACAACTAGATCCCTAAGCTAGAAAGAGTTAGCCCAATAGTGGCAAATTAGCCCACAAAAAAGCCTGCTCAAGAAATAATTCAGGAGTCAGAAGTCAGTATGTAGAGGGGAAACCAGGGTATTCTGTGCGAAACCGCAAATGAATCAAAGGGTTTAATACCTCCACTAATTGATTCTGAATTCTGGGTGCTGAGTTCTTCTATAGTTAGAGGTTCATTTTGTGCTGTCAGCCCTCCATCTTCCGTAAGTATGGTAGCAAAGTAGTTACATTCTGCTTGCGGAACTCTGGTAAGAATGCTTCAACCTCCATAGATTCATACTGGCGGTAACAACTACCAGCCAGAGTGATTAAGGGAGCATTTCAGTCACCCTGCTGTTGTGTTTTATGATCCCAGCTGCTACCCAGACTTTAGCAAAAATTTTAGCTGGCGGGATTTCCCTGCTCAGTACAGAGCAAATTGATTTCAACCATCCTGGTGTGAAACAGAATATTAACCCTAGGCTGAATTTATATTGTTACAACATTCAAGAAAGTGTTGACAAACAACAGTCTAATTGTCAGCAACCAGCAGACAAAAGGAAATTACTCTTATTAACACCAAGGTGGTTTGATGTCTCATTTTTGGTAAGTGCTTGGGATTTCACCAGTTTAAGTGAACAGCGTATCTTATCCGAGGCATTAATACTACTTTTGCATCATCACTCATTACGAGAAGAAGTACTGGCTCCAGCACTGCGCGGTCATGGCGAATTAGCAATGACCGTTTCGGCTATTCATCCTTTGGATGCTGCGGCTTTGTGGAATGCTCTAGGAGTACCATTACGTCCAGCTTTGTATGTGACATTAACAATTCCCCTAAACCTGGATAGTAATTTTGTCACTCAGCCAGATTTGATTGACTGTTCAAAACCAACACAAAAAGTCTGAAGTGTGGAGTCTGAAGTATGAAATTTGATCCTTCATACTTCAGACTTCACACTTCAAAAAATAGGAAAACCAAGTGTTATGCCAAGATTAGATTATTTTGCACCTGGTGTCTACGTTGAAGAAGTAGACCGAGGTAGTCGACCCATAGAAGGGGTAAGTACGAATATCGCCGGCTTTATCGGTTTTACCGAAGATGTCAGAGGCGATGCGGAATTGTTTAAACCGATGTTGGTGACATCGTGGAACGAATATTTAGAATACTTTGCTAAACAAGGTTCTGATGGTTACACCGATTTTGATGCTTATTTACCTTTTGCGGTAAATGGTTGGTTTCTCAACGGTGGTGGACGTTGTTGGGTTGCGAGTATCGGTACGAAACTACCTGGTTCTCAGCCACCACCACCAGAAGAAACCGCCCTCAAAATTCGCACTAGTGGGAACCGTCCTGCTTTAAGTTTTGCCCTCAAGCCAGCGGAAGATGATGATGATAGTGCAGAAGGTAGAGTTAATGTTTCTGTAACTGAAAGTGAACCGCGTCCGCCAGAAAGCCCAGAAGCAGAACCACCCGCAAATACTGGTGAATTTTTCAAAGTCATAATTAGCCGCAATGGTGAAATTCTGGAAGAATACGACCATTTATCCATGAACCCGCAAATTGATGCGGCTGTGGGTAGTTATGCAGTGACAGCTTTGCAAGGCTCGCAATTTGTCACGGTTGCAGACTTAGAAACACCAGGACAACCCCTATCTCGTCGACCAGCCAACGGTAATTACGAAGTTAGTCCGCCGCCAGTGGTTTCTACTCCTGACCGTTTCCCCAGAGATGTGCAAGGTGTCAGAGACGATCGCACCGGGATGCAAGGTATCTTTGAAATTGATGAAGTTACCATGATTGCTTTTCCTGACTTGATGCGTGCTTATCAAAACAACATCTTGGATTTGGATCAAGTCCACGGCATCATGGAAGCGATGGTCAGTATGTGTGAAAATACTGCCCCCAACCGGATGGTAGTGTTAGACCCACCTCCGTGTAAAGGTGGTGGTGCGCCTGTACCTCCCACCCAGGTGAAGCCCCAGCACATGGCTCAGTGGTTGAGTGCATTTAACAGGCGATCGCAATTTGCCGCCCTCTACTATCCTTGGATTAAAGTCCCCAACCCCCGCAACGGTGGCAGACCAATTTTAATTCCTCCTGGCGGTCACATGCTGGGCGTTTGGTGTCGCACCGATGAAACTCGCGGTGTCTACAAAGCACCCGCCAACGATACACCCAGAGGAGTCATTGGCCTCGCCTACGAAACCAACCTGCGCGAACAAGAATTACTCAACCCCCTAGGTATTAACTGTATCCGTACTTTCCCCAACCGTGGTATCCGTATTTGGGGCGCTCGCACATTGGTAGAACCAGATAACGTCCAATGGCGTTATATCAGCGTCCGCCGCTTGATGAGCTATATCGAGAAATCAGTAGAACTCGGTACTCAATGGGTAGTATTTGAACCCAACGACCAAGACCTATGGGCGCGTGTTACTCGTACCGTCAGCAACTTCTTAGAAAGACTCTGGCGTGAAGGCGCTTTGTTTGGCGCTTCTGCTGCGGAAGCCTTTTATGTCAAATGCGACTCTAGCATCAACACCCACGAAACCATGATGTTGGGTCGGTTGTACATCGAAGTTGGTGTTTGTCCTGTGCGTCCGGCGGAATTCGTCATCTTCCGCTTTAGTCAATGGTCTCCTAACCAATAAAAGTAAGTGCATAGGTGTAAGGGAAATCATACTCCCCTACACCCTCACACCCTAATACCCTCTATCACAAACTAAGGAGCTACAAATATGCCTGAATTAAAACCGATTGCTGCTAGTAATTTCTACTTTGAAATTGATAGCATGACCGACATGGCTTTTACCAAAATTGGTGGTGTCAAGTTTGAAGCTAAAGTCAAAGGTCAAGATAAACCTTTGATGTCAACAAAAGGCGGTGTTACTCTCAGACAAATTAACTCTGCGGGATTTGAAGGACTATTTACAATTGACGTTTCCACCCTCATGAGTGGAGATAGTGATAGCACCAGCAAAAAAAATGTATGATTGGTTCAAAAAATGTATGCCCAAGACCGAAAAAGGTGAAGGCAAATGGGCAGAAAGTAAAAAGACAGGCTCTATAGTTGCTTATGATACTGATGGCAATGAAGTGCTGCGTTGGGATTTAAAAGAAGCTTGGCCTTCTCAATACAAAATTGGAGATTTAGATGTGACTGGCAACGACTATATTGAAGAAACTTACACCTTGACTTGTGAAAATATCAATCGCAAAAAATAAATTTTGTCCATTTTTTAAGTTAATTATTACGTATTTATCTGGAGGTTGATTTATGGCAGAGTTTATCTCTAATGCCAAGTTTTACTGGGAAGCTGATGGTTTAACTGATGTTTTGGTCAAGAAAGTCAGTGGTATGCAAATGAAAATGATAGTTGCAGGTGGAGATGCGCCTATTGGTGTCACCAAAGATGGTAAAACTCAAACCCAGGCTACTATCGGTGGCGTAGAATGTTCAGAGATTACCTTGGAGTGTGTAGCAACTGCTGATTCTAAACAACTCCTAGATTGGTATAACAAATGCCATGCTGAAGCACTTTCTGGAGGTAAATCAGAAGGCCGCAAGAACCGTAAGCTAGGCAAACTTTCTATATATGATGGCGAACAAGAAAAAGTTCAGTACGAATTTACAGATGTCTTTCCTACCAGCTATGCAACAGGTGATTTTACAGCCGGTAGTGGTGATTTGTTAACAGAAACAGTCACTGTTGGCTTTACTTATTTTGAAAGGAAGAAATAAGTAGAAGTATGAAGTATGAAATATGAAGTATGAAATATAAAATTTTATGCTTCAGGTTTTAGACTTCATACTTTTTTATCATATTAATTGTTATCTAGTAAACTTTATGGCAGATTTTCCTGAAATTCTCACAAATAGCCGATTTTATCTAGAATTAAAGCTCACTGGTAGCCAAGAACCTGTGGATGGCTATTTTATGGAATGCCAAGGTTTTCAAACTACACAAAAAGTAATAGAAATTTCTGAAGTTACTCCCCAAACTTGGGGTAAAAATGGCAATACGAGTGGTAGAATTATCACTACAAAAATTCCTGGTAATATATCTTATTCTAATATTGTGTTACGGCGTGGTTTAACTATTTCAATGACTATGTGGAATTGGTTAGCTGCCGTACAAGAAAGTAAATGGGGTGACGAAAGACGAGATGGTTCTTTAGTCATTTATAATCAAGCTGCGGAAGAAAAATTCAGATTGGAATTTAAAAATGCTTGGCCTGCTAATTATAAAATTAATGATGTGAGTGCCGCTGGTAGCGAACATGAAATTGAAGAAATAGAAGTAGTAGTAGAAGAATTAAAACGAGTAAAAGTAGCATAGAATGTTGCAAACTGAATTTGAATTTACTTTACCGAAAGGGTATCTCGATGCAGATGGTAATTTACACCGTAAAGGCGTGATGCGTTTATCTAGAGCAATGGATGAAATTATTCCCTTACGTGACCCTCGTGTAAAATCAAATCCAGCTTATGCAACGGTCATCATTTTATCTCGTGTCATTACTAAATTAGGTGCTTTAGAAGAAGTAACACCTGCGGTTGTAGAAGATTTCTTTGCCTGTGATTTAAGCTATTTGCAAAATTTTTATCGTCAAATTAATGAATTAGAAGAAATGGGAAGTGGCGAGTAGGGAGTAGAAGGAAATCACAAATGACAAATAACAAGTGACCAATGACAAACATTCATACAGAATTTAACTTTACTCTTCCTAGAGGTTTATTAGATGCTGAGGGAAATTTGCATCGCCAAGGTGTGATGCGGTTGGCGACAGCAAAGGATGAAATCATTGTCGAAAAAAATCGGGCTGCTCAGGAAAATGTCACCTATGCTGCGATCGTTATGCTCTCACAAGTAATTACTCATTTGGGCGATTTAACAGAAATTACTCCGAATTTACTGGAAAATCTTTTCTCTAAAGATTTGGCATATTTGCGAGAGTTTTACAATCGAATTAATCAGCAAGGTGATGCAGAAATTCCTGTGCAGTGTCCCCAATGTCAGACTAAATTTCAAGTGGAGTTAGCTTTAGCGGGGGAATCATAGGCTACCCCTCAGATTTACTACATGAGGAGGTAGCCTGTATTGCGTTTCACTTTCACTGGAGTTTAGCAGATATTCTCACTTTAGAACATTCTGAGCGTCAACGCTGGGTGAATGAAATTGGTAAAATAGTGCAGCCAGAGTAACTGAGAAATTTTATATCATATAGGAAAATTTTTGGGTACATACTTTAGGAAGATGCCCTGCTATTTAACTCAGTCTAAATTTATTCTGGTGTGTCAAATAACTGCTTTCTACAGAGGTTTAGCGTTGAGCTAAACCTTTTTTTATAATTGATGTTTTTGTAAAAAACTAACTGCTACAGAATAGCTGGCTATTTCAGAATAAATTTTACCATAAATATCAAATGAAAATAAATTTTTTCTATCCTTAGACAGATAGCTGAAATAAATTATGGTCAAAATTAATATAGCAATCCTAAATAATTGATAAACATCTCTGCCTTGTCTCTCTTTTCTCTTTTGTTCCCATATCAAATAAGATTGTTATCTGTCCTCCTTGTCTACCTTGACTTCGTGGTTTGCATATCATAATTTATCATTTTTGTACACAACTAAAAGGAAGATGAACTGCATCTGATGAGGAGATAAATTATCTAGATATGGTAAACACCTGGTATATATGGGCTTGGATATCAGCCAAGCCTTTTTCATATTTTTGAGACAAATAAATTTATTTTTAAATTAGTGATTATTGAAATATTTAATGGGTTTTTATTATGTATTATATCCACAATTTATACGTTATTTGAATATAGTTACTTTTTGTCTTAAACTCCTATCAATTTGCCTGGAGTTTAGGTACATCCTCAAGATAGATGAGGTCTATGAAGGAAAGTAATAAATTAATTGAGTACGTTGTTAAGCACAGCAATTTTTAAGGTTTGGCTATTGACCAAACCTTTTTTTGTTGCTTGATTGTTTGGGAAATATATTTATGTTTATTTATGAGTAGTGTAAGCAGAAAAAGATAATTTTTGATTTAAGCAATATCAGTTATTTAATTATTTGTATACATCCTTGAGAGAGATGAACTAACGGATGACCTAGGATAAATTAAGCTTGGTGTAGTAAATGCTTGGTATACATAAAGGCTTGGTTCCCCCAAGCCTTTTTTTTGTACATCTTTGTAGTGTCATATTATGACGAAATCTTATCTTATATCAAGTTCAAGTAATCAGTTACGATTCCCTACATCTGTGCAGAAACTTCAAAACCCTCTCTTATGCTCCCCTGCGTCCTCTGGCCCCTCAGCAGGTCAAACGCATCTAAATGTTGGCGAAGTAGTTCATCTGAACTAAAAAAAGTATGGGGAGCGATCGCGGGTGGAGTGGAGGTAAACAATCGAAAATGGATGATAAAGTGATAGTCAGGCAGTAGAATCAAGCTGATATGAAACGGTATAAATTCTTCTTCAACCTTGCTCAATGGGTAACTCAATACTAAATTCAGTTCCCCAACCTGATTCAGACCTCATATTAATTTGACCACCATGCCCTTCTATAATTTGGTAACTAATCGATAAACCTAACCCAGTTCCTTGTCCGACGGGCTTAGTAGTAAAGAAGGGATTAAATATTTGATGCTGAATCTCAGTAGAAATACCGTTACCGTTATCCTTGATGCGAATTGCAATATAGCAGTTATTGAATTTCTCCGTGCGAATCCAAATGCGATTGGGGTGATTTTGTCTGAATTCTGGCGATCGCAATTTTTCTGTTTCTTGTAAAGCATCAATCGCATTATTTAAGATATTCATAAACACTTGATTGATCTGCCCAGGAGAACAATAAATTAAAGGCAATTCACCATATTCCTTAATCACTTCAATACCAGAATACTCCGCACTAGGCTTGAGACGACTTTGTAAAATCATCAATGTCGCCTCTAAACCTTGATGAATATCAACCACCTTGAATTTTGCTTCGTCTAAGCGAGAGAAGTTTCGCAAAGATTTCACAATCTCAGCAATTCGTTCTGCACCCATCTGCATAGAACAGAGCAACTTTTTGATATCTTCTTGCATAAAGTCAAGCTCTATATCATCAATTGCTTGCTGAATTTTTTGGCTAGAATGGGGAAATTCTTGCTGATATAGCTGAATTAGGTTGAGTAAATCATTGTAATATCCACTGGCATACCTCAGATTTCCATGAATAAAGGTAATCGGATTATTAATTTCATGGGCAATGCCGGCGACTAACTGTCCCAACCCAGACATTTTTTCGGTTTGCACAGCTTCTAGCGCACTTTGCAGTTTAATGAGAGTGTGTTTTAAGGTTTCATTTGATTGTGCTAATTCTGCTTGAATACGCTGGCGCTGCTGAATTTCTTGACTCAAAGCATGAATTTTTTGGTTCAGCACTACGAATTCGTTTTTTGTACGCTTTTCTAAACGGAGTAAATTAATTGCTGGAATTTGATGCGATCGCGGTTGAATTACTGCACCTTGACTACGACAAGCAATTCCCTCGCCTTCAGTTTGGTGGATAGTGAAAGCACCCAAAATCATTTGACGACTTTGGGCGCACATTTTAAGATAGTCAATTACTTTCTCTGGAGATTCCCTGACAAACTCACTCAAATACTGACCAATCAAAGCTTTACTAGTTTTACTAAACAATTTAGTAGCAGCTTGATTGACTGCCAAAATTTCACCTGCACTAGTTACCAGCAGCATAGGTTCTGGCAAAATCTGGGCAAAGGTTAAAAATTGATCAGGTGTCATGATCTTGAGGTATCACAGCAGAATTTTTGCCATTGCACGAAACACTAACAGAGTAAAAGTGAAAAGACTCAGCCATGTTTGAGGAAATTAACTTTAGCCGAGACATATTACAGCCACGAGATTATCAGCTTCATGCTGCTACTATACTTTGAAGTATTCTTGTCCGGCAAATTCCTCGGATGCGTCACTCGGTTGGAGATGAATAATCACAGTGCATTCCTTTGCACCTCTAGCGATTGTGTCTTTTAACTCTACCCTGGCATAACCGAGATTATCTGCTGCGATCGCACCAAATATATTCGATGTCATCACACACATAGCTTCACGTCCTTCTACCTGTTCTGCAAAAGGACATTTACGATTGCCTAAAACAATCTTTTCATCACTTTCTTCAATCACGTAAAAGTCACCTTGAATCCGGCGCTTCCAATCTACAAGAACAGCAGTTACCTGCTCACGGGAAAGATTAGATAGTTGCAACCCGTGATGATATATCTGATTAACGTGCTGACCTGTTCGATAGCCAACTACATTCAAAAAACCTGCTGCCTCTTCAATACCAACAACATCTTGTAAAGTTCCTGCCAATTCTCGAATGATAGTTCGCAAAAACTGGTCACGTTCTATAGGTAGTTCTAAAGATTTTATCTGATCGTCAAGCAAAGATGTTTGAACCATAATGAAGTTATTTCCTGGATATCTACACAGAAGAATTTTCAATAGCACTATACTTAAGGAAAATCAGCGAAATATCAAAATATATTTCTTAAGTACTATTGACACCCAACTAGTGATAGTTTTCCCTAATTAATTGCAAAACTCACATCAACACAAAAAAATCCAGAATTTAGAAGCCAGAGTTCCGAATTTAGCTGAATGCGACTAGTTTAAACATCCTCTGAATGTATATATGCCTTGTAATCTTCAATTTTACTAGCCAATCTTGTAGCCAAAAACGGACTCGCATCTTTCAAAGCTTCATAAATCTCTATAGCTTCTTCTCGATATTTAACAATTTTTGCTTGACTCCAGTAATGTGGTGGTGCTTGGAGGTTGCTGATTCTATCTGCTAACTTGACCATCCAGACTTCTGGAGGTTGTTGTTTGATTCTCTTTAAACTATCAGCCATTTGTAGATGTTTCACCAAACTATTATCTTTGGTTAATGCAAGTACACCTTTGGCAACTGCTTCACCAAACTCGGCTTTAATTTGTTCAAAAGTTGTATCCGTATCTTCTATGGTGTCGTGTAAAACTGCACATTGAATTGCTAAATCACAGTCAGTTACTTTTTCCGCACTTAAAGCTGCAATTAATTCCATACTAACAAAACTCAAGTGCATGATATAAGGTAGTTCTGAACCCGGCATTTTTTGGTTTTGATGTGCGATCGCAGCAAATTTATAAGCTTTAATATAACTTTCTTGTGACCAGTTTTTTGGATTAATTTGATTTTGATTCATATCAAATATTTAATAACTTAAAAGTTCAGATACCCGACTTATTTAAGAAATCGGGTATCTTTTTATTCAAAAATGATTGCAGGTTACTGACTAAATTTTCTCACTAGTAATGGCTGATTTAGTGAATAATTTATTCCGGCGAGAAAAGCCAAATAAACCAACTACAAAAAGTAACCCCATAACTGTACTTGGTTCTGGTACGGTAGTTGAAACAGGAGGCTCAGGTTTTGGGTTAGTTGGAGTTTCAGGTGTTTCGGGAGTGGGATTAGTTGGTTCAGTTGGGGTTTCTGGCTGTGGCTTGGGTATATTAGGTAAGTTACCAGCAAACTTAGTATTGTGAAACTCACCACTACCGGATAACGAAGAAGCTACTAAAGTTCCTTCTACATTCCCATTATTAAATAGGACATTAGCTTTAGTTGCAAGTACACTACCATAGAATGAGAAACCAGTAGTTTTTACTTGAGTAGCATCAACAAAGTTAAACAAAATATTTTGCTTATTTAGTCCATTAAGGTTAAGTCCAAAGTTACTAATGTTGACGCTATTACCTAAAATATTAAAAATTACTGTAGAATTACTACCTACTCCAGCAATATTCAGATAAGTGCTGTTAGAAAACTGTGAACCATCAATAGTAAAAATATTTAAATCACTATTGTTACCCTGAAGATGAATTCCATTCCATTTATACTCTGTAGTACCTGTAGAGCTTAACCCACCTAAAGATTCAGAAAGATAAGTTAATTCTTGGCGGGCTGCCTCAAAATTGAGCGGTGTACCTGAACTAACACCACAATTTGGAGAACAGTTAAAATTAACAGAAGTTTTAACACTACCACCTACAACAGCATTACCACCAAAAATTTGACCACCGTTGTAAGTTAAATCTCCACCTACTATCAGTCTAGTATCTGTACCATTAGAATTAGCTAAACGGTCAGCAATCCCAAAATTGCTGAATGTAGCATTACCACCAACAGCTACACGACCTTCAGAGTCAGAACTTTGATTCATGTCTCCAAACACGAAGACATTATAATCTTGCGCGACTCCCAAATTAACAGCCATAGCTGGTTCTATTAAACTCGCTAAGGTAACTGTAGCTAGAGATAGAGGAATCACAGCAAATTTTGTTTTGTGTTTTATCGACATTGTTAGTATGACTAAATAACTGTATTACTAATGTAATTTCTATTCAATTAATGTTAGATAAATGCAGCATAAAATTCTAGAGAAAATATCATCTCATAAAACTAGTTAAATAACCGTATTTTCCACAGTATCCGAAACAGACGATATTTTTTCATAGTATTTATACGGTGAAATTCGTCCTGGAATATTCACAAAATCATTTCAATATATAGCCCAAAAAGATGTCCGACTTCTTGAAGAGAATCAGGGGTAGGGTACTGGGCGCAAGGGGGAATAATCTTCCCTCTGCTGGTCGCCGAGCGAAGTCGAGGTGCTACCTCCCCACATCTTTTAACCATCCTCTTGACATTATCAGAAATACATACTACAAATGTAATATAAGAGTAACAGCCCACTCAAAAGGCAAACACTAATCCTTGTAGAACCTTGATAACTCGATAAACACAACTATTTTCGGCATTACCCACTTTTGGGGCCGCGATTGGCGTTCGACTGCTCCGAAACCAACAAACGGACGGTTGCAGGATTTGGGTTCGATTCCCGACGGCTTCATTTGCATTGACGTTGATTGAAGTTATTGCAACTTTAATCAACGTCAATGCAATCATGAAAACATGGGTCTGTAGCTCTAACGGTAGAGTTCCCGGATTCCACTTGTGTCCTAACCGAAAAAGCTTACATACTAGCTCAATAGTAGAGCGATCGCTTGGAAACGATAAGTTGCAGGTGCGATTCCTGCGTGTGTTACCACGGCTTTTTCAACTTGCATGAGGAGTGAGTGCAACTCTCACAGGGAGGGTATCGGTTCAATTCCGATCAGATCCACTCAGGACTTACGCACAAAGGTTGTCTATTAAGAATGGGTGTAAGGGTGTAAGGGTATAGGGGTGTAAGAGTTGTTTACACCTACACCCTTCTCGAAAACCTGGGTTTTTCGTTTTTTTGCGTCAGTCCTATGACTAATACTTATTTGTAATTTAAAAGAGGTGATTCCAATGGTTCATATTCGATTTGAAGGACGTTCTGTTGATGTTGCAGAAAGACAACTAGGAATTGTTACAGGAATGAATGATGTAGCAGTCAAAGAACAGGTAGCGCGACATTTAGATGTCAATAACGATCGCCTTTCTGCTTACATAGTAGATCGTCGCCCCAGTGGTGATTTGATTGTGCGTCCTGAAGCTGTCTACGGTTGAAGACCCTTATTTTCCGTGTCCTGACACATCAAGCATACATACACATTGATAACGGCTCTAAGGTAGTAAAATTCGAGCGATCGAACTAGCGAAGCATGATTTCTAAGTCTCTCGCAGATTTAGCGTGCCTGTCCACTGCCAATATTTGGTAAGAACGGCCGTAGTTGTAACAAGCTTTTTGAACTTGCACGGAATTCTTTCTAGTAATAGGTAGATAGGACAGTGGTCAATGAAAAAATTTGGCGTTGCTGAATCACAAGATGAATTATGCGATCGCTATATCCTCGCGGGGGCTTTGCTCCCGCATTGGAATACAACGATGCTGGAGATAATAAACTAACAATCTAATAGAGAGTTCCAGCATTTCTACTGACTTAGAATAACAAAAAGTCTTTCTATGTAATCGGGCTAAATAATGTCTTAATCTGCTATTTTCACCTTCTACTCGTGTCATATAAGTTTTACACACAAGATGGTCTTCTTGATTAATAAAACATGGATAAACCGGATAGCCATCCGTTACATAAAAATATGAGTTCCACGCTTTAATCCTCTGCCACAACTGTTGAAAAGTTTCTGAACTTCTATCTCCTAAAACCCATCCTAAAATCCCCGAAGTCTTGTGGTTGACTACACTCCATACCCAAATTTTGTTTTTTTTGACCCGACAAAAGTTTCTAATTCATCAATTTCAGTTATTTCAGGTATTTCAGCTGTTTCGGGATGTTCTGGTAACTGACCACCCATTTGTTTCACCCAATAAATTACTGTTGTATGATGTACTTTTTTTACTCTTTCTATGGCACGGAAACCAGAACCATTAACATACATTTCTAAGCATTCTCGTTTAATTTCGTCACCATAACCCTTTTGATTGTGATATTCAATAAATTGACGACCACAATCTGCACAAATGTAGTTTTGTTTACCTCTTTGTCTACCGTTCTTACGGATATGAGAGGAATTACAACGCGGACATTCCATGAAGATTCACCCTAATTCATATTCTCATTATGCAACGCCAAATATTGCGCTCACGCACAGCTTCTATTGCTTCTAATAAACTAGATTGAACTTCACTCAAAACTTGTCCCAGTTGTGACTGACTTTCACCAGTTGTTGCAATTGCTGAAATTAATGGCTCTACATTTGTTGATAGTGGCAGTATGTATTTGATATTTGTACCTTTTTCTCGCAGATTGGCAATAGTTGCTTGTTCTTTGGCGATGCTTGCTTGTTTGCGAGACTCTAATCCAAAAATTGTTGAAGTAACTGCGCCTATAGCTACCACGCCTACAAAAGCAGCAACTGCGCCAAACCTAACCCATTTACTTGTGTTACGTTGCTGGATACTTTTCTGCACAAATTCCGATGCTAGACGCGACAGCAAACCGAGATCCCCATACTCTTGTAAGTAATTCTCTGCCTCTGCCAATTTTGACCCAGTAAACAGATAATCTTTGGACTTGTTTTTACTTTCCCACTCCTCTGATGCTGTCTCAATCTTGCGCTCAACGCGGATGGCGGCTCGGTTTTCACTCACCCAAGCACGCAGTCTTGGCCAATGGCGAATCAGTGCTTCATGGGCTACATCCACCACTGTCACCGTCTTTTGACTCTCTCCCCGTGCTTGCAGTTCAGATGTGACGACTAATCTGGCATCTGTCAACTTCATCAGCACTTGTTCCACCACTTCTGCCGATTGCTGGGGGTTGACTAAATCTGTCTTAAACACCTGTCTGCGGGTGTCTTCTGTTCCTTCTCCCAACTGGGTTAACTCGATGAATATCCGTTTAGCAGTCAGTTGTTCTTCTTTAGAGTCGAGCGCATCATAAACTTCATCAGCCCGTTTTTGTAGCGTGCCTTTGACTCCACCAAGTCTGCTATATTCTGCCAGAGTTAAGCGATTCACCTCTCGCTTCCGCCACAATTCTGTTAGGGTATATTGCAACAAAGGTAAACTACCAGGGCCTTCCACATCGGCTAACATTTGTTCTACAAGTTCCCGTTGCACTTCTAACCCGACTTGATAGGCAGGTTGGGTAATGGCTTGGGTCAACTCCTTTTGATTCATTGGGGTGACAGTAATCAGATTGTCTTGAATTTTCTGTGCTAATCCTGCATATTCCTGTTCGGCACATTTGCCAAAGAAATCTGCCCGCATCGTTATTACTACCGTCAACCCAGAATTATTTAATGCTCCTAATAAACACTCAAAAAACTGCTGTCGATCGCCTTCATCTTGACAGAGAGTAAAAACTTCTTCAAATTGGTCAATGACGAGAATGAGACGATGGGAAACTTGATTTTGTAAGGGTAAAGTGTTGGCTTCAGGCTCTAGCTCATGCGGTACTTCTACTGATTGCAATGTGGCTTGAACTAATTCAGTTAATCCCCTTGCACCCTTGTTGAGTAATTCTTCTGCTGTTTCAAGTTCAGATTTCGGTTTATCTGTCTGTGTTTGGGCATCCTGAACCGGGCGGGAAGTTATATTATTTACAAATACTCTAGCTAAACTCTTGAGGGGATGCTCTCCGGGGCGAAAAATCTTGATTACCCATTGGTCACTTCCTCCCAATCTTTTGCCTAACTTCAGTTGATGCAGTAAACCTGCCTTGACTACACTAGATTTACCACTTCCAGAAGCCCCGACAACCGCCAAAAAATTCCCTTGCCTAATTTTCTCCAACAGCAAATCAGTTAAAGCGGTGCGTCCGTAGAAATATTTCGGGTCTGATTCGTTAAATTCAAAAGCTGCTAAACCCTTGTAAGGACAGAACTCTGCCATTAAAACAGCACGGTCAATTTTTTCTTTTTGTCCGGTGAGGATAATTTCTCCACCAGTGTTGTGAAAAATGGGACGCTGACGGGCAGTTTTTAGCTGCTGCTTGATTAAGTCAACCAGGGAGTAGTTTGTCACCCAGCCTTCAGCATGACTTTCAGGTTTAAGTGCTTCTACTAATGCGCCACTCAAAATCCCATGATTGCCACTCAACTCTTCATAGGCGACTTCAAATCCACGAGAAGCGGTAATTAAACATCTATCCTTTGTCTCAAAACTGCCAGGATCGGCATCATGGAAACTCAATAACTCACCGCTATAACAACAATCTAACCAAACAATTTGCTGACGAACCGGGGAAGATTGTAAGAGTTTGCGTAACCAGTCTAGAGAAAGTCCCCACTGTCCAATCACAGGACAAGTATCGCTGGCAGCTAAAAAGCCTTCTGTGACTCCACCGATATCTTTGCGTAAACCATGACCCGCAAAAAAGAGCAAGGCTGTATCCGGAATGCTGCGTCCAGGGAGGTTGAAAAGTTGGACAATAGCTGTTTCTAATTCTTGGAGTGTTAGCTGCTGCTGAGGATCGACAAAGCAAGAACCATCCTGATTATAAGCTGCTGGTAAACGCTCGACATGGAATTTGCCATAAGTTTCGAGGATTTGGGCTATGGCTTCGGCATCAGTTGCTGGTGCTTTGAGATGCGGGGGGCGATCGCTAGGTTTTTCTATCAACGTCGGATAACGATTAATCCCGATCACCAATGCTTCTCTTTCCATAACCACAAATTAATTTAAGTATTTACGCTAGGCTAATTAATCATGTAACCAAAAAAACCTAGTAATTTTCCTTATGGAAACTACCAATCTTAACAATACTTTATTAGCTCTGTTACTAGCCCTGAAAGATTCCGAAACTCCTCTGAGTGATACAGAACAATCCGATTTATCCCAAGTTGCTGAACAACTGTCTGTCAACCCAAAAGCTTGGGAGATACTCATCAAACCCCGCTTATTAGCGATGCTCGAAGCTAACGAATCTTTAAATCAACGCTTTCAAGCCGCTAAATCTCTTTTAGATAATTTAGGTGATACCATGCCTCTCAATTTACTACCTAGCGAGGCTGAAGTAGAACAAGTTGCACCACAGCAGAAACTTCAACCGATAACCCGTGCTATTCCACAAGTTAGCTCATCAGACTTGAGAAGCAATGAAATTACCAACATGGCTATCAGGGTTATGGCAACTCCCAATCCTTCTGAAACTGCTAAAAAATTAAGTCGCTTTGAGCAATTTCAACAATTTTTAAACCAAAATCTTGCACAAAGATAACCCTATCCTAATTCATCTATATTTGCCTTAACCATAGCAACTTCATTCTCCTTAACCCACCTTTGAATAAGGGGGGTTAATTCATCCTTTCCCTTGCGTAATTATTAATAGACTACTAAACTAATGGCAAAACATATCATCATGGGTTAAAACTATAACTTATAATCTGTTTCAATAAATTTAAGTTCTCAGGGAATCAATTTATTTGTTAGCTGACTAACAAGATAATAGCCTGATGTTTTAACAGATAAAAAAATTATTTATCTGTGTTTACCATCCAGAATCCAAAATATAAATTATTTCTTGGAATGACTGACCTTATTTATCCCACCATTGACCTTTTTCTTTATGACTTGAAGTATAGTTTAGGTGATACTCCAGAAGAGATTAAGCATAATCAACAATCTTATTACAATAAAATTCCTGAATATATTCGCCCATTATTATTAGAAAATGAGCAAGATTTTCCAGGCGAATATGTACATCTTCTCAAAGATGTATACGCACAGACAAAACATCATCATGAACAATATGAAGGCTATTTCTATCCTGTGCTACTCGGTGATAGTTATGGCTTACTTGTAGAGTGTGCTTTCAAAAATAAAACTAATGCTCAACCTGCTAAATGCTTTGTAGATATCAAAGCCGAAATTGAGCGCATCTTAAATAGTCAAACAGCTACTATTGGGCAAACCTGGATGCTCTCTGGCTGGCTACCTCCTGCTCAAACTAAAAGCTCCGAAGAGATTGCCCAAGCTTGTTATCAAGCATTAATGCCCGGTTTAGATTGGGAAGGAGATTTACAAGGTCAAGGACACTTTCTCGGAGCAAATATTTTTGAACTAACTCAAAACAATCAACATTTTATTATCATAATATATCCCGATGAAGCTACTTTAAACGAATCTGGCAAATTTTATGCTGACTGGATACGGTTATTTTATTATCGGCAAAAAATAGTTTGGGCTTATAGTCAAAGTCGTCTATTAAAACATTCTCTACAAACTTATTTTACTAAAATTAAAGTTGGAAGTGATGCTATTGAACAAGCTAGAAATAAGGGAAGCGAGTTAAATACATTGCATAAAACATTAGTGGATGTGCAAAATACACTCAATGATTATACAAGAGAATTAACTGTTCTTGATTTTCAAGGTGGTACGATTGATATTAATTTAAGCAATTATGAAAAACGCTTAGGGAGAATTAAACAAAAGTCTCACAAAATTCAATCAAATCAAGAAACAGAAGTTAAGTTTTTAACAGAGTTTAGTCAATTAGTTAAAGATAAATATCGCCTACAGATAACTAAAGACTCGGAAAACCTGGAGCGAGGTTTAAAATTACTCTCAGATACCATTAATGCCGTTCGCAGTCGAGTTGAAGTAGAAAAAGCTGAACGCGATCGCAATTTTCAAAATTTCGTTACCCTCCTAGCTGGAGGATGGGCTTTTGGCTCATTTGTTGCAGGGCTACCAGGATTGGGGGAAAAGAATGATAACCCTGTTAGGTCTACCCTAATAAATTTAAGCAATTTAAAATTGAGTGTACCACCAAAGCCAAATGAAAAAGAACCCTGGTGGTTAATGCCAACAACTAAAGGTATATATACCCTGAGTGGATTTATTATTGCTATTTTAGTGCTGTTAATTTGGCGACGTTTCTGGAGGCGATACCATTCACCTATAAAGTAGGAAATTAATTCAAAATATATAGCGATAGATGAAAATATACAAATGCCTTCATTACATCAAAGGAAATTTCTGGTAAAACTAATTTATATTAGCCCTTCCTCTTAAACTTAACTTTTGGTTCCTTACGTCTGCCAAATTTCTTAGTTAAATTAGCTTGATTGAGTTCAAAATTTGGCTCATCTAGCTTCAAGATTGCTATTTTCCGAAGCAAATCATACAAAGGCTCAATCAGTCCAGCAGACTTTAACCGCAAATAAGAAATTGCACTTTCAATTTGCGTAAGGTTTAATCGACTAGTCTCTGGCAAAAATTTTGCTTCCCAATCTTCCACAACCTCAATTATGTCTTGTTCAGTTAAATTCGGAAACTCGTATGACTCTAAAAATGAGTCATGAACGCGCACGTATGGAAGGCTTTTCCGTTCTAGAATGTTCTCACTCAAATAGTAAGTTCCAACCAAGATAACGGGGATTCTGAGTTTTGTGAAAACATCAATTAGCTCGTTAAATGCTTCTAACGTTAGATAATCTGCATTACCGATGACGAGCAATTTTACACCGTATGCTTTAAGACTACCCCAGGCACGCGATCGCAAATCTCTTAATGCGCCAACATTAGCAAGTGGATGGCCTATTTCTTCCAGAATGGAACAATACAAATCCGTTGGGCCACCATGCTGCTCAATTTCGGCGTAGATGACAGTCGCAGGAATTTCTAACAGAGTTCCTCTTCGTTTTACGTATTGCGTCCTGTACAGTTGACAGGCCTTTAATAAACCAGAACCCGTAGCCGATGTCACATAACCACAGAGTTTTGCATCACGCTGATCATCAAGCCAGTCAAACAATTCGGTATCACGGTCTAGAGCAAAATACGTGTTAGCCTTACCAATCCGCTCAACCTCAGCTTGTAATTGAGGCGATCGCCTCTGTTCCTCAGCAGGTTGAAAACTTGCAGCTACCTGCTGAAATTCTAGATTGACATGGGCTAAGTTTGTCTCTGACATTGCGCTTACCAATTATCTTTCATAAATTGATTCCAATCTTTCACACTTACTCTAGGTCTTCTAACTTTAGATGTTTGACTGGTATCAGGTTTATTCTGTGGAACTTGCTGATCTTTTGAATTTACAATGTTTTGTGAATTTGCATCAAAGGCAGTATTAATCAAACTTTCTTGTAAAATTGTAACTTCTTCTGGTGCATCATTTTCAGGAAATAATTCGACTACTTTTGATTTATTAGTTTTTACTTCATGTTCTTGTTGAGCTTTCTTCTGGCGTTCTCTGCGTCTCTGTTTACGAGTTTGCTCAACATCCTCGAATCTAGATAATCGCTCGTTTAATATAGAATAATTATCAACTTCCTTACCATCATCACGCAATTTTTTTCTTGATGTAATTCAATTCAGCCAGAGACATTCTTTCTCGTTCACAATCTCTAGCCTGCATAATCCCAAGATATTCTCCTGGCTCACCGTTAATAGGGCGAGTATAGGCAAGGACTGTTGTAATATTACGCTTGTCATATCTTAAAGAAACTTGTTTACCCTCATACTTTAATAAGCAATCTCCTTGATATACCCAACCCAGAAATTTCACAGAACCGTACTTTTCTACATTCCGTATGGCAGTTTTCATTAAGCAAATATCGAGTTCACGTTCATCGATAAGTTCAGGTTCTTCTAGTAAAAAACCTGATTTCCATCGCTCAATACGTTTTTGATTTTTTACCCTTGGATAATCATGATGGTTGTAGTGGTCTACAAAATATCTGACTAATATTTTCTCTAGCTGATCAAGTGTTATACAAGCAGTTCTTTCAGCTTCTGGAGGACGTTCTTCAACGCTAGAACCAGTGTAACCACCATACAAGGACAAAATTTCTTTATTAATTTTGTCAAATATCGATTCAATTAAACCACCAGCTTGGGGAAAAGCACGTAAACGCCTTTTGAAATCCAATTGTAGTGAAATTTGTTTTAAATGTTCTGACTTAAATTCCTTTGCACGGTCTGTCACTACATATTCAGGAATTCCATAAATCTGCCATGTTTCGTCAAGCTCATATTCTTTCCTATAATGCTTTGGCAAAATTGCATGACGCAAAGCCAAACCAACTTCATGAGAGCCAGCAGCTTCAAACCCTAAATGAAAACCTGTAACACAACCAGAATAACTGTCCATTACCAACGTGATGTATGGACGACCAATAACTTGTTTGTCTTCCTCATCAATTAACAAAATATCTAATTTAGTATGGTCTATCTGCCAAATCTGGTTGCTGTGAGTAATTTCTAGAATGCCCTCAGTGGTTTGAATAATTTGACCTTCTATGGGTGAACCAGGATGGCGAACTGTCTTATTTTTTTCTTCTAAATAGGAATTGATTACTTTATATACAGTGACATGAGAAGGGTGCTTTCCTGCTATTAAGTCCTCTCGCACCTGAGAGTATTCTTTAAATTTTTCATCATATTTATGTTGTTGCAGTTTTTCTCCCTGAGAGGCTAAAGCTTTTAAATACCCAACAATCTGATGATGATTAATCCGGGAACCTTCTCTATGACCCCATTTATGAAGGTTCACAATAAAATCATGCCACTGTTTAGAAATACGATATTGTCCCTTATCCTTACGCCCAACAGCTAAAGTTGCAACTCCTACTTGTTCAACTTTTTCTACCATACGTTTAATAGTTCGAGTGCTTTTACCCAAAGCTTTTACTGCATCTGCGATCGCATCCCTACGAGCCGCCTTATTAGGTGCTTGACGAATAGCGTCTATTAAGTCCACCTTTTTTAAATATTCTGGAGAATCTTCGTTAACAAGCAGATGCTTTGTTTGCTCTTCCTCTGCTTTTGCTGTCTCTTCAGCCTCAAATGCAGGAAAGGCTTGGCTGGTAGTCTTTCTGGGCATAAGCTGCTCCCCCCAAAAAAATGACATCATTTAATTTAAAAATTTAGAATTAACTAAGTGGATACAAAAATCGCTAAAAGCCTTAAATAATAAGCTTTTTAGCGATTATTACTTCTGTATGCAAAATGGACAATAATTCTTTAAATTGGACAATAAATATTTAATGGACAATTTATCTGGTAATATATTGCCGATTTTAAACAGATTGCTAGTCTTACCAGTGAAAGCTCTAGTAACCAACACTAAGTCTTTAAGAGTGAATTAGTCAAATAGATCACAGACACACTTCGATATACTTCCCCAAAGATAGCCACGAGATTGGAGTGATACGAATTTTCAGTCAGGCAGTACAGAAAAGAAACCAGCAGCAGAATTTATCCTCATAAAATATACTTGTATACACAGTTTTTGACAGCCAGTGGCATCAAAGACTGTTGAGACATAAAATTAGCAGACAGATTCGGGCTTTTGGGTAAAATTTTTACCGAGCGCAGTTATATTTCTCAACCACGGGCTACTCAACTTTTAGAAGACTTCGGCTTCAATTTTTTTTCCAAGCCTCGTTGCAATATGAAAAACAAGCATCAGCTTGTTTATGACAAGCTTTTATCCCCTGGATTGAAAGTAGGAATACTGTTTTTACAAGCAACTTAAGTATTAGGTTATCTATGCTGCGTTTATCATATCAAGCTTTAATTACACCTTTAGTAGCCTGTTTTAGCGTATTAGGAGTTAGCGCCCTGCAATTCCCTCGATTACAATCACTGCTAACTAACCAACAAGATGTTTCGTTAGAAGTTTTACAAAAAGATATCAAAGCTGAAAATCTCCGGTTAAATTTATTAAAAGAGATACCTAGTTTTGGTTATGACAACTTGATGGCTAATTGGGTTTATCTCAATTTCTTGCAGTACTTTGGTGATGATGAAGTGCGAGAAAAAACAGGTTATAGTCTTAGCCCAAAATATTTTGATATTATTATTAAAAATGACCCAAAATTTTTAGGAGCTTATGTCGGGCTTTCTACTAGCACTTCTTTGTATGCTGCTATGCCAGAACGCTCAATTAAATTAATGGAAGAGGGTTTACGCAGTATGACTCCTCAAGTTCCAGAAAAATCTTACTATATATGGCGTTATAAAGGTACTGATGAATTATTATTTTTAGGAAATTCTCAAGCTGCACAAAATTCTTTCAGTATGGCAGCTAATTGGGCAAATAACTATTCCGATCCAGAAAGTAAATATATAACTCACAATTCCTATCAAACCGCTTTATTTTTGAGCAAAAATCCTGATAGCAGGTACGCTAGAATTGCTACCTGGGCAATGATATTAAGTAATGGAGTCGATGAAAAAACTCGCAAAAGAGTAGTCAGAGAAATTGAGGCTTTAGGAGGAAAGGTAATTAGCACTCCAGAGGGTAACAAAATTACTTTTCCCCCAAAGGATTGAAGAAAAAAATGTCTGAATCAAAAATTCAGGATTCAGAAGAGTTCATTAGTCCAGTTGTGCAGCATTTATACTCCATCCTGATTTCTTGACTGTTAAGAGGCTATTTATAAAGTAAATATTTAAGTAGGGTGTGTTACAGCTATACAAAGATTTTGGAACTTAAAAGAGTGAGAATTAGCTGTAACGCACCATCTTTCTCGGTGCGTTCAGCGTTGCTATAAAGCACCCTAGAATTTAAGGTTTACTTGATAAATCATCTCTAACAATGTTAGCTATTCGTTAGCCGTAGGGGGAGTAGCGGGTGTAGTCTGTTGACGCTGTTCGCGTTTTTTTGCGGTCGGCTAAGAGCATATCTGCCATTACTGCTAGTGCTTGTGACATTTTCTCTAAATTAGAGCGATATAACTCCAAATCTTTGTTGAGTTTGTCTTCAGATAAATGCAACCCAGCCGCAATTGTTTTGATTGCGTCAGTGCGTTGCTTTTCATCTTTAACCAAGTCTGGGTCTGACTCTTCTAGTAAGGAAAATAGACCAATGGCAAACAAGCGATTGTACTTAAATTGAGAATTGTTGGAGATCGCTTGCAATTGTGATTGTAAATCAGGATCACGGTCTAAATGATGAGTTTGACTTAGCCAAGCAATTAAATCACTAGCTGCTAAACTTTTTGCCAAAGCTTTTAACCTTTCAGCATCCTGTCTATATCGCTGTGGGTCTTGTTCTACAGCCTGACAGATAGCCTGAAAAATTGATTCTTTGTCTCTTTCTGGTTGATAGCCTTGCATAAAGCGGTCAAAGGTTGTGACAACGCCCAAGGCATAAATTGGATTGTAACTAAAATCAACATTTACTGATAGTAGGTGCATTTCCACCATCAACTCTTCTACTACCCGACGATAGATTGTGTTGATGGGGCGGGTATGTAAGGAGTAGAAAGTTCTCTTGGTATCAGAGACAGTACGGACGTTATTCACAAAAAAAATATTAAGAATGTTAAGGGCGAAGTTACTTTATTGTCTCCCTTAAAGGCTACTTTGCCAAGTTCGGCTTTCTCATCAGAATTTTTGGTTAATTTGGTAGCATGGGGGGGATCAACGTTATCAACAGAGAATTTCCACCAAATTCTTTCAGATTGGCGAATCAATAACAAATTTTCAGCTAGGGGCAGAATTGTCTATTTCGCTGCATACACTCAGTGGTGACTATGAGTTCCCTACTGAATTTATTTTGACTCCCGAATTATTTTTGATCCAACATTTTGAATTGTGCATCTCAACTTATGAGCCTTTCACCGCTTCTCATTACTCTAGGTAATTATATAGCTGGGGAATTTGACAATCGAGAACAAGCTTTAGCAGAGCCTGCTTGGTATGTTCATTTGCGGATGTGGCAAAGACCAGTGAACTTATTCACTCAAGACAGTATTACTTTGTTTGCTGAACAAGCGAATATTGTCAACTTAGATCGTCCTTATCGCCAGCGAATTATGCGGTTAAGGGCAGGGAAAAATTGGGATGCACCTTTGCAACTCCAGTACTATATGCTTAAAGATCCAAGTGCCTTAAGTGGCGCAGGCCGTAATCCTGCTTTACTCAAGACACTCACAGTCGAACAATTAGATTTATTGCCGGGGTGTGTATTGACACTAACTCAGGAAGAATTAACTCCCAAAAACTATAAGTTTATCGCTACGCAACCAACCGAGACTCGTTGCTGCTTTAATTATCAAGGCAACAATATACAAGTTTCCTTGGGGTTTACAGCTACAGCAGCAGAATTTTACAGCTACGACAAAGGCATTGACTCGGAAACTGGCAAAGCAACTTGGGGAGCGATTTTAGGGCCTTATCGCTACACTAAACGGGAACAGTATTCTCTTGATGGTGCTGAGTGCTGAGTGCTGAGTAAAAAAGCCTAACTGTTAGCCTTGAGCAGTTTTCTCAGAGGTTGTTAGTGCAGTTATTCATACTCAGCACTGAATTAACTGGCGATACTCCGAGGAACACCTTCTAAAGCTTCCTCTTCTGTTTCAAAAATTTCAAATACTGTGTCCATCATGGTAACTTCAAACACGAGTTTGGCTTCTGGGTGTACATTGCAGATGCGGAAACTGCCTTTGACTTTATCCGCATCGCGCATCCCAGCTACCAAAGAGGTAAGACCAGAACTATCAATAAAATTTACTTGCCCAAGATTCACCACTACATGGCGACTCAACTTAGAAATACATTCCTGCAACTTTAAGCGAAACTGCCAAGCTGTGGTGATATCCAGACGACCAGCCGGTGTTAAAACTATGACGGTGTTACCGTCTTGGGTGGTATAGGTTGTTTGATCTATTTTTATCACTAAAAATCCCCGTGGCACTCATTTTCAAATTGACTATTGCTGGATTGAGCCTGAGATTGGTGAGTCAAACAACTTACTCTTTTGGTAATCCTGACTTTCGTAGGCACGAAAGCTTGACAGAAACTTGGTAAATTAGTTGACTCACCGCTTAAGAGGACTATCCAGTGCTGACACTTGAGATAAACAAGTTATAGCTAAAATAGTCACCTAATTACTAGGTGCTTACCTTTAGTAGTGTAACTCACTAAAAAAAGTGCTGAGTACTAATGAAAGTGCTGAGTTGAAAGCTCTGAGTGCCAAGTAACGAATATGCAGAATTTTATATTCCTATACAACGCACCCAATACTGAACTTTCTCGGCAGATAAATTTCACTTGGGGGATTACATTGTATGTGATCTTAGGGGGTTGTTGTCCAATTGATCCAATCTTGCGGCTTGAGGAAAGTATTATACAATTCGGCTTCCGGGGAATTGGGTTCGGGCTGATAACCATATTCCCAGCGTACTAAGGGCGGTAAGGACATAAGAATCGATTCGGTGCGGCCGTTGGTTTGGAGTCCAAAAATTGTGCCACGGTCGTAAACCAAGTTAAATTCCACGTAGCGGCCGCGGCGGTAGAGTTGGAAGTTGCGCTCGCGATCGCCATATTCTATTTCATGTCGCCGTTCTACAATTGGCACGTAAGCTGGTAAAAAAGCTCTTCCACTGCTGTTGATAAAGGCAAATAAATCTTCCCAAGTCCGTTGCGCTACTACTCCTACTTGGTCGCTGTAATTCGCTGCTGGGCCTTGGGGGTTAGGGCCGCGATATAAAGTACCTTGACCATCTTGATAATCAAAGAACAAACCGCCGACCCCCCGTGTCTCATTGCGATGTTTGAGGTAAAAATACTCATCACACCAAAGCTTAAACACTGGGTAATACTCGGCGTGGTGTTGATCACAAGCTTGTTTCAAAGTTTTGTGGAAATGGGCTGCATCTTCGGCGAAGGGGTAATAAGGTGTTAAGTCAGCACCGCCACCAAACCACCAAACGGGGCCAGCTTCAAAATAACGGTAGTTAAGTGAACTGTGGGGACATAAGGGTTGCGTGGATGTAACACCAAAGAAGTACCTGTAGCATAAAATTGGTGTCCTTCCGCTTCTGGACGTTGGGCTAAAATCGAGGGCGGCAGATGAGAACCCCAAACTTCAGAAAAATTTACACCTGCTTGTTCAAAAATTCTGCCATCACGCAGTACACGCGATCGCCCACCACCACCCTCTGGACGTTCCCAAGCATCTTCTTGAAACTTACCCACACCATCTAACTCGGCCAACGCTTGGGTAATTTCGTCTTGCAGCTGTTTCATAAACTGACTCACCCTTGCCTTAGCATCCGTTGGCGGCAAGAACTTGGATGAGGCTGCTTTTACTGTTGGGGTGTGCGAATTAGTCAACATAGAGATTCCCGAACCTTAATTACAATTGCCAAAAACCCAGAAATTTTCCGTTAAAAATTGGTAGACAATAAGAACTGTTTTTTTAGCTCGACTTACTCAAACTACTTTTGTCTTAGTTGTCACACTTTTAAACGATTGATGTGTATGACTAGAGTTATTTTCCCTCAAATGCGTATAGGCTTGTATATTGACTCAGTTTTTTTTGTACTTCTTGATGGGAACATTCTGGTGTTAGATCAACTTCAGGCAAGTTAGTATATGCCGTACTGATGATGGTGATGCCCTGCAAGCCTCGGTTTCCAGCCCTAGCAACCTTGTTATTATCTGTGACTAATCGGTACTTGCGATGCTGCCACCAATATTGAGAAATGTTAAATCAAAGCAATCATGATTGCTCACCATACCAGAGTTAACAGCAAGTCTGTAGCGAGGAGGATAAGGCAAATGCGAGGTTGGTTATCAAAATTCATCCACCGCAAACGTCGTCGCTTTTGTGCGTCTTTGGTCAGGACGTATCGAGAGATTAGTGACGCTTCTGTAGATGAACTGTGGCAAAAAGTAGTTGACTTAACCGATGTATCCTGGCATCCCCTACTCAAAAGTACTAATGTACCCTACGGATTAGTCCCCAAACCAGGATTAATTTATCAAGCCGTCACCCGCTTTTCGCCCTTTCCTATCCGTATCTTTGTAGAACGGGTAAATCCCAGAGAACTTTTGAGTGTGAGAGTGCTGGCAATTCCTGGGGTGGAAGAGAGAATTACTTATCAAGTGGAATCTACGGTGTGTGGAACTTGTTTGTCTTATTCTGTCACCCTCAAAGGCTGGCTATCTCCCCTGATTTGGTCATTTTCTCGTCCCTATGCAGATCGGGTGGCACGTTCTTTAGTTGAAGCCGTAGAAAATGCCGCAGTGCAAGCGGTATCTAGTAAGAAAAAACCGTTGAATGATGGTTGTTTTGATTTTTAGAAATGAGGGAGTGATGAGTTGGGAGTAGGGGTTGGAGGTTAGAAGCCAAATCCGAAATTTGGTACTGCCAAAATTATTTTCTCATCCTTGACTCCCTACACCCTACTCCCTATTCCCGACTCCCCAACAAAGTTAAGATTCTATTAGGTGAGAATAAAAAATTTCTTAAATTTTTTACGGCGGTAATGCTGAAAACACTATGTACGATGTCCTTGATTCCCGTTCTGTCTTAGAAGTATTGCGGCCTGTGCAAGACCCAGAACTCCGCAAGAGTCTGGTAGAACTGAATATGATTCGCAACGTTAACATTGACGGTGGCAAGGTGAGCTTTACTTTGGTTTTGACCACACCTGCCTGTCCTTTACGTGAATTTATTGTTGAAGATTGTGAAAAAGCTGTTAAAAAACTCCCAGGCGTGATGGAAGTCGAGGTAGAAGTCACAGCCGAAACACCCCAGCAAAAAAGTTTACCTGATCGCAATGGTGTTCCGGGTGTGAAAAATATTTTGGCAGTTTCCAGTGGCAAAGGTGGTGTAGGTAAAAGCACAGTGGCGGTGAATATCGCCGTCGCCCTGGCCCAAACAGGTGCAAAAGTTGGTTTGCTGGATGCTGATATTTACGGCCCCAACGATCCCACCATGTTGGGACTAGGTGATACTCAAATTGTGGTTCGCTCTACCGATAAAGGTGAAGTGTTAGAACCTGCCTTTAATCATGGAGTCAAATTAGTCTCAATGGGCTTTTTGATTGATAAAGACCAGCCGGTGATTTGGCGGGGGCCGATGCTGAATGGTGTGATTCGCCAGTTTCTTTATCAAGTGGAATGGGGCGAGCTAGATTATTTAATTGTGGATATGCCGCCGGGAACTGGTGATGCTCAGTTAACTTTAGCCCAAGCTGTACCAATGGCGGGATCTGTAATTGTAACAACACCACAAACCGTCGCTTTATTAGATGCTCGGAAAGGATTACGGATGTTTCAGCAAATGAACGTCCCTGTTTTGGGAATAGTAGAAAACATGAGTTACTTTATTCCCCCGGATATGCCAGATAAACAGTACGATATTTTCGGTTCTGGTGGTGGTGAAAAAACTGCTACAGAATTGGGAGTGCCTTTATTGGGTTGCGTACCCTTGGAGATTTCCACGAGAGTTGGTGGTGACAGTGGTGTGCCGATTGTGGTGTCTCAACCAGATTCGGCTTCGGCGAAAGCCTTAAAAGCGATCGCCCTGACTATCGCCGGTAAAGTATCAGTCGCTGCACTGACGGCATAAATTTTTTAATTTTGTCTGATTCCTGGGCAATTGCCTGGGAATACAGATTATGAATTGAGAATTTAGAAGTTAAAATTCAGAAGTCACTATTTCTCATTCTTTAAGTATGAGGAATATAGTGAAAAAGTATTTTGGTTTGAGAAATAAATTCATAGGTTGGTAAACTCCTCCTGAATTTTACTTACTGTTTCCTAAATTCTTTTACTCAGTAAATTTAACTCTCCAAATTAAATTTTAAAATCACACAATGTTGTTAAAACGTTCACTTCCCAAAGTTCGCTGGAAATCTTGGGTTAAACCTTGGCAACAAGTAGATTGGTTATTATTTTGTTTGCCTGTGGCCGTCAGTATGTTTGGCGGTCTGATGATTCTTAGTACAGAACTCAAACAACCGGTGACAGATTGGTGGTGGCACTGGTTAGTAGCAGGAATTGGCACTTTTATCGCGTTATTTTTAGCTCGTATCCGCTACGAAAATCTACTCCAGTGGCATTGGATTACTTATGGTCTAACTAACCTGAGTTTGATTGCGGTGATGCTGGCTGGTACGAGTGCTAAAGGCGCACAACGCTGGATTAGCGTTGCAGGTTTTAATGTTCAACCGTCGGAATTTGCCAAAATTGGCATTATTATTACCCTCGCCGCCTTATTACACAAGCGGACAGCTTCTTCCCTGGATAACGTCTTTCGCGCCTTGGCGATTACTGCCGTTCCTTGGGGACTAGTATTTTTACAACCAGATTTGGCGACATCTTTGGTATTTGGAGCGATCGTTTTAGGAATGTTGTACTGGGCTAATGCCAATCCAGGCTGGCTCATCTTGTTGATTTCTCCGGTAGTTTCCGCCATTTTGTTTAGTATTTACTGGCCTTTATCAGAGCCAATCATCTTATTTAAAGAATTAGCGTTAGGGCCTTTAGGGATAGTTTGGTCATTTGCAATGGCAATTGTAGGCTGGCAAACACTTCCTTGGCGAAGATTTGGACTGAGTGCGATTGGCGCTTGGATTCTGAATATTTGTGGTGGTGAACTCGGTGTTTTTGCCTGGAACCATGTTTTAAAAGAGTATCAAAAAGACCGCCTCACCGTATTTATTAACCCCGATCATGATCCTCTGGGCGCAGGCTATCACCTGATTCAATCGCGGATTGCCATTGGTGCAGGCGAAATTTGGGGATGGGGTTTGTTTAAAGGGCCGATGACTCAACTCAATTTCGTTCCTGAACAGCATACAGACTTTATTTTCTCTGCTGTAGGTGAAGAATTTGGGTTTGTGGGTTGTTTAGTGGTTTTGTTTGTGTTTTGCTTGATTTGCTTTCGTCTGTTACACGTAGCCCAAACTGCCAAAGATAATTTTGGTTCCTTATTGGCGATTGGTGTTTTGTCGATGATTGTATTTCAGTTGATTGTGAATGTGGGAATGACCGTTGGTTTAGCACCTGTGGCTGGAATTCCCTTACCGTGGATGAGTTATGGCCGTTCTGCAATGCTGACTAATTTCATCGCTTTAGGAATAGTAGAATCGGTGGCAAACTTCCGACAAAAGCAGAAGTATTATTTATGAGTCGCCTGTTATTTGTCATCAGTCAATAGTTTTAATGCAAAGGACAAATGACCAATGACAAAGGACAAGTATTAAGCTATTAACAGTAAACCAGCGAGGGTAAAAATCATGATTCTGCCTGGAGCAACTGTTCGTGTTAAAAATCCCGCAGATACCTACTATCGCTATGAAGGACTCGTACAACGGGTAAGTGATGGCAAGGTAGCTGTATTGTTTGAAGGTGGCAATTGGGATAAGCTAATTACCTTTCGCCTGTCAGAGTTGGAACCTGTAGACACCACAGCAGGACGGAAAGCAGGTAAAAAGTAAAAAGTAAAAAGTAAAAAGGCAAAAGAAAAATAACTAACTCTTTTGCCTTTCGTGTTCCACCTTTTGCATTTTGCCTTTTAACTTGATTCTATGCGTCTTCCTCTACCACAATTTGCGACAAGCGATCGCCACCCCAGCCACATTGCGGAGGTGATTGAGACTAATACTACTGAATTTCTGGCACAATGCTTGGAACCAGAGGATTTGAGCTTTCCGGCTATGCCACCTTTTGGTAGTTGGGTTTGTGCTGTGGATGAAGAGTCTGGAAATCAAGTGTATGCTGTGGTGTCTTATGCTACAACGATGCCGATAGATTCTGTACATCGGGCTGTGGCGATGGGTTTGTCATTGCAGGAATTACGAGAAGAACAACCACAGATATTTGCCATGCTCAAAACGGAATTTCGGGCGGCGATTGTTGGTTTTTCACCACCTACCCAAAATTCCTCAGCAATTCCCCGGATATATCAGTATTTACCGCCCCGCCCACCGCAAATTCACCAAGCGGTTTATCGCTGCGAAGCGGAAGCAATTATTAAATTTACAGAAGAATTAGATTTTTTACGGACATTATTGTCTGTAAATGGTGCGCCAGTAGAGTCTTTAACGGCAGCAGCTATTCGAGATGTTTATCAGTTACGCAAAGCTGACAGAGAATGGCTGGTGAAAGCGGGACGAATGCTGAGTGTGCTGCTGAAAGATGATTATGACCGCTTACGGTTTATTTTGAGTCAAATCCATCCATAGGTAGTTATTTTATGCAAAATTACCTAAGTAATCTCAAATAAGCTGTTTTGTCATTTATCAGGGTGGCTTTTATAATGATTTATTTTGATTGTGCGATCGCTTATTAAGCGATCGTTATGTTACCGTCGCTCATTGAAGTCCTACCTATGGAACCAGTCTTACCAGTTCTTGCGCTAGAACCTAATTTCCATCTGGGTCAAGAACCAATCGTTCCTTTGGCAATTTTATTACTGATAATTTTAGTTATACCCATTTTATTTGAGCGCCTCAGAATACCAGGTTTAGTTGGTTTAGTTGGTTCTGGAGTTGTACTTGGCCCGTCAGGTTGGAATTTAGTTCACACTGATTACTCAATCATTAACCTACTATCTAACATTGGCTTAATTTATTTGATGTTTTTGATAGGTTTAGAAAAAGACTTTCGCCAATTACACCAGAGTCAAAAACAAGCTTGGGGATTTGCTGGATTCACTTTGATTATCTCTTTACTAATGGGACTCTTCATCGGGAAGATTTGCGGTTGGGGGGCGAATACATCTCTGTTCATCGGCTGCTTATTTATTTCCTCTACTCTTTTGGCATATCCCCTTCTCAGCAGTTTGGGAGTTATTAATAATCAAGCCATTAGCACTTCGATTAAAGCGACAATATTAACTGATATCGGTGCTGTTTTGATATTAGCGATTTTTTTATCTAGCCAACCCACAGAGGCATTCAATTTATCTTACATCCTCACATATTTAGGTCGGTTAATTATTTATACAACAATTATTTGGATGGGTTTTGATTGGGCTGGACAAGAATTTTTCCGTCGTTCTGGAGATGATGAAGGCAATAAATTTTTATTTGTCTTGATCTCAGTATTTATTGCCCTCATCAGTTGTCAATTACTGGGAATTACCAAAATTGTCGGAGCATTTTTAGCAGGCCTGGTAGTGAATACAGTGGTTGGTGACAGTCCCACCAAAGAAAAAATTACATTTGTAGGTAGTGTTTTATTTATTCCGGTATTCTTTGTTAACCTTGGTGTTTTAATTAATTTGCCTGCTGGGAGCAGTGGAATTACAGTTTTAGAGTTAACCTTGTTAGTCTTTGTTTGTGTAATTGTTAGTAAATTTTTAGCGGCGTTGTTAGCAAAACTTTGCTACCGCTATAACTGGCAAGAAATGTTTACTATGTGGTCGATATCGCTACCCCAAGTGAGTACCACCTTAGCGGGAACTTTTTTAGGGTATCGCGCTGGCTGGCTCTCCATAGAAGTATTTCAGAGTATAGTGGCCTTAGTGCTGATGACATCAGCTTTAGGGGTTGTACTTACAGATCGCCTTGCTGTGGCTTTAACATCTACACCCCAGTCAGAAGCACTCACAGTAAATTTATCTGAAGCCAAAATCGCCGAAAAACCTAGTATTTTCACTATAGTTGTACCGATATATAATCCTCATACGCAGCAGTACTTAATGGAAATGGCGGCATTATTAGCCCGGTTTGAAAAAAGCAAAATTATCCCGTTAAATATTGCTCCGGCTGCGGTGCGGATGGATGGAGGACAACTAGAAGCATCTGTGCAAAAAAGTGAACGGTTATTAGCTAAAGCCACTGATCAGAGTCTGGGCGGGAAAATTGAAACAGTACCACTACTGCGGATTGACAATGCTTATGGAGCCGGAATTAGCCGAGCTGCACGTGAGCAGAAAGCCAGTTTAATTGTTATGGGTTGGGGTAAACGCAATGGTCTGCGATCGCGTTTATTTGGTAATGTAAATGACAGTGTATTATGGGCATCCCGTTGTGCTGTAGCAGTCACATGTCTAGTAGAGTCCCCCCAAAAAATTCAGCGCATTCTTGTACCATTAGAAAATTTAACGTCGCCTGTATTGCCTGCTGTTAAGTTTGCCCAAATGTTAGCAGAGGCCAATCAAGCCCAAGTCACAGTTTTAAATGTGTGCGATCGCCGTATTAGTTCTAGTAAAATTGCCGCTAGGCGATCTCAACTGACAGTTTTAGTCTCACAGTTAGCCCTGCCAAATCCCCCAGAAATTCAAATGATTGCTCATGACAATATTGCCCAGGCAATTTTACAGGCAGCTAGACTGTATGATTTGGTAGTATTACCTTTTATCCGTAACTATCATATCCCTGGTGGCTTAGTGATGAGTGATCTAACGACTCAAATCGCCAAGCACCTGACTTGCTCGATTGTCATCCTGAAAGCCTCTGAAAATACGCAAGTCACGAACATATCTAAAACTATTGCTAACACGAGTTATATGATTTAAGTAATTTCCCTAACTCACAACTTGCAGTCGGCAATTTTGTAACTTCAGGTAGATGAAAAGCAGTTACTGATTATAATTCGGGTTTTACAAGCAGCTGAATTTTGTTGAAGATTTCATGAATTCTCTAGTAAAAATGCTCAAGCTTTCGGTGATGTTTGCTATTTTGCTAGAAGAATTGTCCAGCAACCAAGTATTCATGTAACAAAATTGCATACATAACAAATTAGTCACTCATAAAATACATTACTAAAATTTAGCTCTGTTCGCCCTGCATTTTTGTATCTCGGCTGGGTACTCTAAAAACAAGCTAAACAGCCACTACTAGTATCTGTAAATATCAGGAAAACTATGAGAATTTTGGTGACGGGCGGCGCTGGGTTCATTGGCTCCCATCTCATTGATCGATTAATCCCCCAAGGGCATGAAGTAATCTGTTTAGATAATTTTTATACAGGTACTAAACGTAATATCTTTAAATGGATGGGACACCCGAACTTTGAGTTGATCCGCCACGATATTACTGAGCCAATTCGTTTAGAAGTAGACCAAATTTATCATTTAGCTTGTCCCGCTTCGCCAGTACATTATCAGTACAACCCAGTGAAAACCGTTAAGACTAACGTCATGGGAACGCTGAATATGTTGGGGTTAGCCAAACGTGTAAAAGCTAGATTTTTGTTAGCTTCGACTAGTGAAGTTTACGGTGATCCAGAAGTTCATCCCCAAACCGAAGACTACAGAGGTAATGTTAATCCCATTGGATTGCGTTCTTGTTACGACGAAGGTAAAAGGATTGCGGAAACTTTAGCATTTGACTACTACAGACAAAATAAAGTTGAGATTCGCGTAGCCCGGATATTTAACACCTATGGCCCTCGGATGTTAGAAAATGACGGTCGGGTAGTCAGTAATTTGGTAGTTCAAGCATTACGGGGTATCCCCTTAACTGTGTATGGTGAAGGTACACAAACTCGTAGTTTTTGTTACGTATCCGACCTAGTAGAAGGACTGATGCGGTTGATGAATTGTGAATTTACTGGCCCGATCAATTTAGGTAATCCTGACGAATACACAATCTTGGAATTGGCGCAGGCTGTGCAGAAGTTAGTGAATACAGATGCCGAAATTAAGTTTGAGCCATTACCTTCTGATGATCCTCGCCGCCGTCGCCCTGATATTACCAGAGCAAAAACTTGGTTAAATTGGGAACCTACCATTCCGCTCCAAGAGGGGTTAAAACTGACAGTAGAGGATTTCCGCGATCGCATAAAAAGCGATACTTAGGATTTAAGCTTCCCCACAGTTGATCAAACTGCTCTGAATCAGAGTAAAAGCTAAGTTGCCTTCATAGCTTGTACTTCAATCATTAGTTCATCAACGGCGTGTAAATGTCGTATTGACAACTTCATTTTTGAAGAATCACCCCAAGAAAGCGAGGAGTTAATAAAATGCGTGTTTGCGTAATTGGTACTGGGTACGTTGGTTTAGTTACAGGTGCTTGCTTGGCTCACATTGGCCATGATGTAGTTTGCATCGATAACAACGAAGAAAAAGTCAAACTGATGAAGTCTGGGCAATCACCCATTTTTGAGCCAGGACTCTCGGAAATTATGCAATCTGCCATTCAATCTGGCAATATTCAGTTTTCTTCCGATCTCGCGGCTGGGGTTGCCCACGGTGAAATTCTCTTTATTGCTGTGGGTACACCACCCCTACCCACTGGTGAAAGTGATACCCGTTATGTTGAAGCTGTAGCCCGTGGAATTGGTTCCAACCTCAATGGCGGTTATAAAGTCATCGTCAACAAATCTACAGTACCCATTGGTTCTGGTGATTGGGTAAGAATGATTGTTTTAGATGGCATTGCAGAACGCCAAAAATCATTGGTACCAGCAGGTGGTGTGCCTAGTGATGACAAATTGCCAGAACTGGCTGCACATTTTGATGTTGTCAGCAACCCAGAGTTTTTGCGTGAAGGTTCAGCAGTATACGATACCTTTAACCCCGATCGCATTGTTTTAGGCGGCAATAGCTCGAAAGCAGTCGCTATGATGCAAGAACTTTATGCCCCCATTGTCGAACGCAAGTTTGCAGCTGACCAATCTTTACCACCTGTACCTGTACTAGTGACAGACCTCAGTTCAGCAGAGATGATCAAATACGCTGCGAATGCTTTCTTGGCTACCAAGATTAGTTTTATTAACGAAGTTGCTAACATTTGCGATCGCGTTGGTGCTGACGTGACTCAAGTAGCTAAAGGCATCGGTTTAGACTCCCGCATCGGTAACAAATTCCTACAAGCAGGCATTGGCTGGGGTGGCTCTTGCTTCCCCAAAGATGTTTCCGCTTTGATTCACACTGCTGATGATTATGGTTACGAAGCCCAACTACTCAAATCAGCTGTCAGCGTTAATGAACGCCAGCGTTTGATTGCTTTGGAAAAACTTCAGCAAGTCCTGAAAATCCTCAAAGGAAAAACAGTCGGTTTACTCGGATTGACCTTCAAACCCGATACAGACGACTTGCGCGATGCACCCGCCCTTAACTTAATTGAGCAACTCAACCGCTTAGGAGCGAAAGTTAAAGCTTACGACCCAATTATTTCTCAAACCGGGATGCGTCATGGTTTGTCTGGCGTTTTAGTTGAAACTGATGCCGAAAGACTCGCCGATGGTTGTGATGCTTTGGTACTTGTAACCGAATGGCAGCAATTCAGCCAGCTAGACTATGCCAAAATGGCACAACTGATGAACAACCCTGTCGTGATTGATGGTCGTAACTTCCTCGACCCTGAAACAATGGTGAGAGCAGGTTTCCAATACGTTGGTATTGGTAGATAATTCTCCAAATGTAGGGTGGGCAATGCTCTTGGCGTAAAGATTAAAGTTTGCGCGAACTTTAAATATTGCCCACCTGATAAAACTTGCAATCAATTAACTGGTGCAAGATGTAGTTTGATATGATCTCTCCTGCATCCCTTCTCCGACGCGGAGGAGGGAATTTTAATATCTGACGCACTCTAACATTGAGAAAAACAGCAAAAGCGATCGCCCATCTGCAAAGACAAGCGATCGCCATCAGTTTTAAAGCTCAATACACTGTATTGAATTAGAAATTATAACCAACACCGAACAGCAAACCAAGATCAGTCCGATCTAGAAAAGCAGCATTGGCAGTACCGTTGAGTGTAAAGCGATCGCCTAAAGGCACATCCACACCACCAGTTAACAACAGTCCAACGTCAGCATCATTGCCAGTATTGATAGCGACACCAGCACCAACAAAAGGTGAAACAGGGAAACGTTGCTCACCTGTAGGATTAACAGAACGAGGTAAAAAGTCAAATGTCAAGGGTACTAAAACTACGGTGTTGTCACCAAATACGGCAGAAGGACGTACAGAAATATAGTTAGTTAGCCCGACTTTACTAATTACTGCTATGTTTCCTCCTCCTAAAGCGGAGTCCCCGCCTAGTATACCGATATTACCAGCAACACCAACATAACTAGAGCCGCCACGGGTAGCCCTACCAGCATTAATATCGGTAGTTGTGGTTCCAGGAGTAGTTTGATTATTGTCTGTGGGTTGTTGACTCACATTCAAGTTAGGTGGTATTAAAACTTCATTAATAACGTGAATCACACCATTACTAGCTTGAACATTCGGTTGAATCACTCGCGCATCGTTGACAGCGATTTGATTATTCGCACTGTCCACCTTGATATTTACAGACTGATCCTCAGCTGTTCTTAGTTCGCCAGGTGTGAGTTGAGTAGAAGTTAATGAGCCAGGAACCACATGATATCTGAGAATTTTCACCAACAATTCTCTGTTTTCTGGTCGTTGTAGCTGTTCAATAGTACCAGCAGGCAAAGCAGCAAACGCCTGATCTGTAGGCGCAAACACTGTATAAGGGCCTGGTTGTTGTAAAGTATCAGCTAAACCTGCTGTCCTTAATAAAGTAGTTAAGGTAGTAAAAGAATTATTAGATGCAGCGATGGAAACGATATCATTACCAGTCTGAGTATTACCAGTATTGCCTGCCACTATATAATTAGCAGCCGTCACATTACTAGCCAGAGGTTGGGCTTGTCCTTGTCTGACTAAGGCTTGATACAACAAACTTGCAGCTTCAGCACGAGTTAACGGAACTTGGGGATTAAGTTGTTTTACATCTGGATAGTTGACAACAATGTTAGCTTGAGTTGCCGCAGCCACATTGTTAACTGCATAGTCAGGAATTGCAGAAGCATCTGTGTAGTAAGTGTTGAGAACATCGGAAGCATTGCCGCTAGTATTTAAATTTAAACCACTGGACAAAGCTGCGATCGCCTGAACTTTCGGAATTTGCAAATTAGGGCGAAACTCATTACCAGGATATCCCGTCATAAACCCAGTTTCGTAAGCTTCTTGAATTGCAGGAGCCGCCCAATAGCCAGTAGGTACATCTGTAAACCCACCCGCACTAATTTGCCGAACCGGATTTTGATTAAAAGCTTTTTGAATCATCGTCGCAAATTCGGCACGAGTTACAGCTTGGTTAGGTCTAAATGAACCATCTGGAAATCCCGAAATTACATTTCTGGCTGCTAACGCTTGAATAAAAGGGGTTGCCCAGTAATCTGTACTCACATCAGAAAAATTACTAGCAGCAGTTGGGGAAGGTGTCACAGATGGCGCAGGTGTTGTAGATGGCTCTGTTGTTTGTGCCGAAACTACTATGGGGTTAAATGCCGCCGTTGCTACTCCCACAACCACCAAAGTTGTCTGTGCTAATAACCAACCAAATAAGCTACGCATGAAAATTTCCTCCAGAACAAAGTAGAAATATGAAAAATTCAAATATTCCCAGACATGACAATTTCACCCAACATGAAAAACCACAGGTTTTTCATAGTAGGATGCTCATTTCCATTCATGAGCTAAAACAATACTTTCTTTAAGTAATTCGGTAATCTTCCTGCTGCATGATATTTAGTAATATTAGAAGTAACAAATCGAATTTATATCTATAGTTAATATTTCCAAAAATTACTAGATTTCAACAACTAGCTAAAAGGTTACATTTTTTAAATAAATTCTCTTACCTTAGATAGTTGGGATATTTATGATATTTTGCTATAAATCAGCCTAAAGCAGCAATTACCCTGCCATAATTAGACTATAATCACTGTCAAACTGCCAGCTTTTCAGGATGTAGTGCAGTATGCAAAATGGTTTTTGAGTTTGTTTTACTAAATTTCAAAACAAATCAAAAACCTATTTAGTTAGGATATAACTGCAAAAGTACTGACAACCACTTCCCTACCAACAAAGTGCGTCTTTCTCCCTTGTCTTCATTGTCTCTCTTACCTCTTTTGTTCAGATATCAAATAGGACTGTTATATATTTATTCTCAATGATTCTGTGCCAACAACTCAGTCTGAAGGAGGGGAAAATTGCCCCCAAAACAAAATCTCGAACAATTATGGATTGTACGCTGTGGTGCTGCTTTCTTGCTGTTTGGTCAAGTCACACTTCATTTGCTTCAAGGAAAAGCTTACTATCACAAAATTCTGGAACACATGGTAACAGCAGGGCCTGGTTCTATCTCACCAGTGCTGCTGGTAAGCGGTTTTGCTGGGATGATTTTTACGATTCAAACCGCCAGAGAATTAGTTCAATTTGGTGCTGTTAGTGCGGTGGGGGGTGCGTTTGCTTTGGCTTTTTGCCGAGAATTAGCACCTATTTTGACAGCTAGTATTCTTGCAGGACAAGTTGGTTCTGCTTTTGCTGCTGAGTTGGGTGCAATGCGTGTTACAGAACAAATCGATGCACTTTACATGCTCAGAACTGATCCGATAGATTATTTAGTACTGCCTAGGGTGATGGCTTGCTGTTTAATGATGCCTTTAATGATGATTTTTGCTTTGATGATTGGCATCATGGGTGGTGTATTGGCTGCATCACAGTTTTACCAAATTGCTCCCGAAGTCTTTTTAGAATCAGTCAGAAATTTTTTTAGAACCCTCAGATTTAATGATTATTTTGTTAAAAGGATTCATTTTTGGAATTCTGGTGGCTGTTAATGGTTGCAGTTGGGGACTAACTACAAAAGGCGGTGCAAAGGAAGTTGGAGAATCAGCTACAACGGCAGTTGTTACTACTTGGGTATCAATTTTTATCATGGATTTCATCATAACTGTATTACTCTCTGGACAGCCTAATTTTTAGTAATTTCTCATCTTCTTAAGTACTTTTGCTGAAGCAAAACTAATTGTTTTTATACTGGTTTTCTTGAAGTAAAAAATTTTTGCCAAAATGACATTTGATTTAGCAATCTGGAAATTTGATTGTTATATTGTATTAAATGACTATGTAGCTAATTATGGGGAAAGCTGTGCGTGATGATTTACAGGGCTTAGAAATTAGTCAAAAAGAATTACAACAACTAACTAATTTGCCTGTCAAATATCAACTAGTTTTAATTACTAATCCTCTAAAAGAATTTAGTAAACAATTGATATATAAAATGAAAGGCTCGGAGGGAGCTACAGTAGTTTTTATTAGCTTTTCTATATTTGTTTTTACTTATTTAATCCTGGATATTATTATTAAGTTATTCGCCAATTGGCTAACCATTCCATCTTGGATATTACTACTATTGATGTGTTTTTTCGGTAGTGCTGGCATACAGTTAATTTTCTATTTTCTGTGGCGCAATATTCGGAGAATTTTAAAAGAAAATATGACTTATTCTCTGCAAATTCTCTTAAATGATGTTGACCGATATAATGCAGTTATTAAAGCCATAGATATTAATGACCAAATAGAAGCGGCAGGAAATCCCGAAGTTAGTATTCAAGAACGCGAAAAAGTAATTGCTGCATTGCAGTTTACCAGAGCCGATTTAGTACGAGCTTTGAAAACAGAAAGAATTTTGCGCGAAAACAAGAATTTTATTATTCATAATGCTGAATTATTTGCCAATAATTTAGCGGCTTTGGCAACAATGCAAGTTACAGAAAAAGCTACGGAACATGGCAAGTTATTAAATGAAGCATTACAGATTGCTTTGGATGTGCAGTATGAAATGAAAAAGTTACAAAGTCAAGGATGAAGGTGAGAAAGGGGACAAGGTAGATAAGGTAGACAAGGGGGACAGTGAGTAGTAGATTGCTTGGGAGCTTCTACTGTGATTGCGCTTTAAATTTAAGTGCTGCACAGGAACTAAGTTAAAAATCATTTTTTCTGTTGCTCAGTCTGCCAAGCTCAGTATTTCTCTGATTACTACTCCTGAATTCTGCTATGTTACCCCAGTGTCGCAGTTCCCAGTCTAATATAAAGAAGTGTAAATTAAGCGATCGCCTACAGGCATGGACTGGAAAGAAATTAGAGGTAACTGGGTACTAGTTCCCAAAAATCCTATAGGTATTGTCCATTTTTTAGGGGGTGCTTTTGTGGCTACTGCACCGCACCTAACTTACCGCTGGTTACTGGAACAGGTAGCCAGTAAAGGATATCTTGTGATTGCGACTCCCTTTGTGAATACGTTAGATCATATAGCGATCGCCCAATCTGTTTTATTAAACTTTGAACGCACTCTCGAACGCTTACACGACTCCGGTTTATTGCGTAAGCTGTATCTTCCTACCTATGGTATTGGACATAGTATGGGTTGCAAACTCCATTTACTCATCGGTAGTTTGTATCCTGTAGAAAGAGCCGGAAATATCTTAATATCCTTTAATAACTACGCAGCTAGAGATGCTATTCCTTTAGTTGAGCAACTCAATTCTAGTTTGGCAATTGAGTTTACACCTTCGCCATTAGAAACAAATAAGATTGTTCAAGAAGGTTATAAAGTCCGGCGGAATTTACTAATTAAATTCAATAACGATAACCTCGACCAATCAGCAGCTTTAACCAAAATTTTACAGCAACGCTTTCCAGAAATGGTTACAGCACAAACCTTACCTGGAACTCATACAACTCCTCTTGGACAAGATATTCAATGGCAAATTGGTACTTCATTCACTCCTTTTGATGCTTTGGGACAATGGTTCAAGCAAGAAGTTTATCGTGATTTACATCAACTTAAGCGTGCTATTCTCCTATGGATGAATCCTTTATCCCCACCGTAATTATTGATATGTTCCTGAACAGATATAGTAGTCCTAAAGATACCAGATTTTTTTTGAGAAGTCGGGTATCTGACAGCAGAAAACTTTAGTAAAGTTGAGAAATTTTAAATTTGTCAGTTTGTTGATTTTTTATGTTATCAAATAATAATTAATTATATCAAAATTTTATGTTACAAATATTAGTAATCGATGATGATCCAACCATAAAAGTATTTCTCAAAAGGCTGTTAGAAAAACAAGGGTATGAGGTGATTACTGCCTGTAATGGAGAAGAAGGTATTGAGAAAGCGATCACCTACCATCCAGCCTTAATTATTTGTGATTGGATTATGCCCGGATTAAATGGGCTGGAAGTATGTAATTATATTAAGAATGATCCGAATTTATCCACTAGTTTTTTTATTTTATTAACATCATTAGATTCTGTTGCTGATCGCGTTAAGGGTTTAGATGCTGGGGCTGATGATTTTATCACTAAACCTATCGAGCAGAACGAATTAAAAGCTAGGGTTAGGGCTGGATTACGCCTACATCAATTAAGTCGAGATTTACAAATTCAAAAGCAGCTTTTAGAAACAGAATTAGCACAAGCGGCTGAATATGTTCGATCACTTTTACCTTTACCAACCACAGAACCATTCAAGATTAATTCCTGCTTTATTCCTTCACGGCAATTAGGTGGTGATTGTTTTGATTATTATTGGTTGGATGATGATTATTTGGCGGTTTATTTATTAGATACAGCCGGACATGGACTCAAGGCCACTCTCCCCTCTATTTCTGTCTTAAATTTACTGCGATCGCGGGCTTTGAAAAGTTTAAATTACTATCAACCTAGTGATGTTCTGCGCGGATTAAATGAAACCTTCCAAATCAATTATCAAAATGACAAATACTTTACAATTTGGTATGGAGTTTATCACCGAGTTACCCAGCAGTTAGTTTATGCTAGTGCTGGACATCCACCAGCCGTATTAGTATCTGGCAAATCGCCGAAAAATACCGAAGTGCAGCTATTGAGAACTCCTGGTATGCCAGTAGGGATGTTTCCTGAAGCAAAATATGTTGATGCTTGTTGTCACATTACCGACTTTAGCAATCTCTATATTTTTAGTGATGGGGCTTACGAAATCACCAAAACTGACGGAAATCTTTGGAGTTTAGATGGGTTAATTCAGATATTAGTAAGCATACAAAATACTTTTGATTGCCCACTAGAACAAGTGTTAAATTACCTAATTGCTTTAAACTCCAAAGAGAATTTTGATGATGACTTATCAATCTTACAAATTCAATTTCAGTAATTAATTTTTAGAAAGCACAACTTGATGAAATTCATCTTGGCTAGGAAAAATTTCAAAAACTTTATCCATACCAGTCAATTCAAATAAAATTCTGACTTGTTCATTAATAGAACAAAGAACTAATTTTGTACCTGTAGCTCTTAATGTTTTGAAAGCTAAAACTAAAGCCCCCAGAGCTGAACTATCCATAAACGTGACATCTTGGCAGTCAACTAGCACAATTTTGGCACCAGTTTCTTGAAGTTCAGTAATATTTTCTCTAAGAGTTTGTGAATTGTTGGTGTTGATAATACCGTTAAGCTTCACAATTTGTACTTGATTATCCATAATATTTCCCCATTGTTGTCTGAAAAGGTGCTGATTTTGTTAGTATTATATACTAATAGACATTTTGAGCAGAATAAAAGTCATGATTACTAGTATTTGCTAAATTGATGTCAATATTTTGGCAATGTAAGTGTTGATAATACATCTTTAATTCCAATTAAGAAGTATCCATAATTTCATTTATCAAAGTTAATAAATACCCAAGCATTGCTGTACTCAGCGTACCGTAACTTAAATTACAAAATTATATTTTTGTAGTTAAGTTTTTCAAAATTGCTATCAAAAAGAGTTAGATATATGAACATAACCGAGAAGTAGAACTAATTTTTGTATCAATCGCACCAGAATATGTAGCAATCTTATTTGATTTCTCAACTACTCGTTTAGGTAGAGAATAAGGAACGCTATAGTAAATAAGATGGAGAGTCCCTGAATAAATTTACGGAGATTTGCAGCAGCGATCGCTTGACTTTATTAGTATTCCCAATATCTGTAATTTTTTTCACAAAATTCAGATCAGTAATCAATTAAAAATTTAAATATAATTGCCTCAACCTGAATCAATTAAACTAACTTTCGCTCGATAAAGCAGTTTCTCGCCTTGCAAGTAGCCACTGTAGCGGACTTTGACTAATTCGCCAGGCTGTACCGTTCCCGCCATTAATTGATGTAGGTGAGGATCATAGGGTATTTCTGCGCCGATTGGTGCGATCGCTTCTATCCCCCAAGCTTGTAACAGTTTTTTAAGTGAGTTTTCGATTAATGGTAGTATCTTCACCGCTTCCAACTGGGGATTTTCTCTTGCTTTCTGAGCAGCAGCCGGAAACTGCAATAATAAAGATTCCAGCAGTTGCAAACTCGACTGCTGGAATTCTTGGAGTAATAACTCTCGTTGTTGTTGGATTTGTAATTGCGATCGCTGGTATTCGGTTTTTAAATCAGCAATCTCTTGTAACATCTGTTGAGTAGATACTTGATCAGCTTGACTCAACTCTTGTGATGAAAAAGCTGTAACCAGTTCATTTAACGACACCCGGAGAACAGAAGCCAACTTTAACAACACATCGACTCTGATTTGTTCTACCTCTCCCCGTCGTAACCGCAATATTTGTCGTTCGGAGACACCAGTAGCTTTACTCAAAGCTTTAAAACTTGTAATCCCGACTTTTTGGGATAAATCTTGCAGTTTTTGCGTGAAATCAAGATTGGCCATCGCTCAGGAAAGAATAAAGACTTCAGGATGAAGTATGAAACTCATACTTAAAATACTTCACGCTTCATCCTTTACATTCCTTATTCTTCCAGCAAACTTCTCAACATCCAAGCAGTTTTTTCATGGACTTGCATCCGCTGAGTTAATAAATCAGCTGTGGGTTCGTCATTGACTTCATCTACTATCGGAAAAATTGACCGCGCAGTTCGCACTACCGCTTCTTGTCCTTCCACCAGTAACTGAATCATATCCTTAGCTTTTGGTACTCCTGGGGTTTCGGGAATGGAACTGAGTTTGGCATATTCGCTATAAGTTCCAGGTGCAGGATAACCCAAAGCCCTGATCCGTTCAGCAATTAAATCCACTGCTAAAGCTAGTTCTGTATACTGAGTCTCAAACATCAGGTGTAATGTTTGAAACATTGGCCCCGTAACATTCCAGTGGAAGTTATGAGTTTTGAGATACAGTGTATAGGTGTCCGCCAATAGGCGTGACAATCCTTCAGCTATTTTGGTTCTATTTTCTTCGTCGATGCCAATATTTACATTTTTTACTGTTGCTTGAGATGACATAATTTTCTCCTAAACTTATTATTTGAGGATTAGGGAATACTAAAGATGGTGTTTAAAGGCTAAAGCATAAGATTTTATACTTTAGACCTCCAACTTCATACTTTACAATCTATGCTAAGTGCATCTTGAGAACGCTACGCGGAGCTTTACGGACTCTGGCTAATATGGTTTCTTGTCCTAAACGCTGACAAGCTTCATAACGATGGCAGCCAGAAAAGCCATAATATTGACCGTCTACTTCTAAAACATCGATGGGTTCTTGCTGTCCAATCTCCGCAATGGATTCCATTAAGGCTTTAACCTTGTTGGGATCGTTGGTACGGGGCAGAGGACGTTTAATTTGATTTAAGGGAATTTCTTGGACTTTAGCCATCAGGAGTTGATCCAACTAATTCTGTTCTGCGCCTATAGATAAATCATAGTCGTTATGACTTTGATTTGCAAGTGATTTAGGTAGCTAAATTGGTAATGGTACTATTGGAGCGTTCATGCGACAAAACCACTACGCTACAAAGCAAATGGTAACTCTGCCTCGACGCAATACAAAAAGGCAGAATCAAGTCAAAGTAGAATTTTCGTTTTGGCGTTTGTCTTACACAGTAGTAACGACATTTTGCCTATTGGGGCTGACAGCCGCATCCGGGCCGGGAAGCAACAGCCAAGATGTAGAGTTAAGAGTCGGAATTGTCCAGAGATTTGGCGAAAAATCCACAGCCAAGCTGCAATTAGAACCGACAAAAGGCGATCGCTTGCGGTTAAGCTTTCCCCTAGGCAACAAGCAACAGACCATAGTCACCGACAAACCTGTAAAATTAGAAACAGTGATGCAAGCTGTGGCTAAACCTGTAGTTCAGGAAGTAGTGGTTTTAGGGACATACCGTACCTTTGAAACAGCAGAAGACAGTGCCAACAAATGGCGTTCTCAAGGGATAGCAGTAGAAATTGCCCAGCCAGAACGCTGGCAAGTTTGGGCCAAGCGGGATGTTTACAGCACAGCTTTATTGCGTCGCTTGCTATTTGATAACTTGCAAAAGTCTGGCGCAAAAATGGCATATATCGATACTCAAGTGCTGAAAGAAGTGCCGAAAGTAAGTTGGTTAGTGAATGGCAAACGTTACAGCCCGATGAACTTAGCCATCAGCGCCGATAAAAACTTAATTCGCATCAACAAAGGTGAAAAATCGGGAACTGGCCGTGTGTACGCGGGGCGAATGGCATTACAACCCAATGCTTACGGCACATATACATTAGTGAATGAAGTATCTTTAGAAACTTATTTGCGTGGTGTTGTTCCCAACGAAATTGGTTCAAATGCGCCCAAAGCAGGCTTAGAAGCCCAAGCAATTTTAGCCCGTACCTACGCTTTAAGAAATTTGCGGAGATTTGCTGTTGATAACTATCAATTATGTGCTGATACCCACTGTCAAGTTTATTATGGGCTGAGTGGGGCAACTAGCAAAACAGATCAAGCGATCGCTGCTACTAGAGGCATGGTAGTAACTTATAACAACCAATTAATTGATGCCTTGTATTCTTCTACAACCGGTGGTGTCACAGCCTTTTTTAGTGATGTCTGGAATGGGGAAGACCGTCCTTATTTAAAACCAGTAGTCGATGCGCCGATTAATTTTTGGGACTTATCACAACAGAGTTTGGCTGATGAAGAGAACTTCCGCAAATTTATTAACATGAAGCAAGGCTTCAATGAAAGCAACTGGGATGTGTTTCGCTGGAATAAAGAAACTTCCCTGGAAGATATTGCCAAAGATTTACAAAAATTCTTGCGCGTCAAAAACAGCCCCTACGCTAAATTTAAAACAATTGAAGCGATCGCAGTCACTAAGCGTAGTCATAGTGGGCGTATCCTAGATTTAGCAGTCAAAACCGATATCGGCGTATTTACCCTACACAAAGACGAAGTACGCAGTGCCTTTGCTGCACCTGTGAGTACATTGTTTTACTTACAACCTTTAAATAAAGGCAAAGCCGAATTATGGGGTTACGCATTTATTGGTGGGGGACTGGGACATGGTGTCGGCTTGAGTCAGACTGGCGCACAAAACTTAGCCAAACTGGGTTGGGAAACATCCAAAATTCTCCAGTTTTACTATCCAGGGACAAAAATTCAAATCTTCAACGACAACATTAAGTTGTAAACAGTGCTGAGTCAGATCAGCTCACACTCTAATGACTGAAGCCAGAAAACGAAAAATGAAGGTTTGGTAGAAGGGTGTAAGAGTGTAGGGGGTATGGGGTGTATGTATCTAAAGCCCTTACACCCCATACCCTTATACCTCTACACCCAATCTCCACATAGAAACTTTGTGCGTAAATCCGCTATTTAGTAGAGGTCTTCTTCTTTGTGAGTTTGGATTGTAACGTCAGAGGTAGGATAAGCTACACAAGTTAGTACATATCCAGCTTCGATTTGATCGTCATCTAAAAAGGATTGGTCTCCCTGGTCAACAGTACCACTGACCAACTTACCTGCACAGGTGGAGCAAGCACCAGCACGGCAAGAGTAAGGTAAATCCAGACCAGCTTCTTCAGCAGCGTCTAAAATATATTCATCATCAGGAACATCAATTACGTTGCTTGTACCTTCAGCTTCATTGATCAGGGTAACTTTGTAAGTTGCCATTTCAGTATTCCTCTCTTTTATAAACGGCAGTATAAGTTATGCTAAAGCGAGACTTACGGCTTAACTTATAAGATTAGCCGCGCATGAAAATTTACTTCAATTCTGATACTACGGGAAAAATTAAACTATGTAACAGGAAATCTAACGCGATTAGTAATGAAATTTAGTTAGATCAAAATTATAAGTTTCATTTATGACTATCAACCCATAGGTCAAAACTAGAACTCATGACTTTGCTGTATGGCGAATGGCAACAATAGCTAATGAAAAAACAGGAACGCACTTTTTGATTTGGGTACATTCCTGCTAATTTTTACTTGCTCTGATACTCAAGTCTTGACGTTGCAGTTACACATCTCACTTAAATAAATAACCTGTAAAGATTGTTAGAACCTAACCTTAGTAAAGGTCTTCTTCTTTGTGAGTTTCGATTGTACAGTCAGAGGTGGGATAAGCTACACAAGTCAGGACATAGCCCTTTTCGATTTGATCATCATCCAAGAAAGACTGATCAGACTGGTCAACAGTACCAGAAACAAGTTTACCTGCACAGGTGGAGCAAGCACCAGCACGGCAAGAGTAAGGTAAATCTAAACCTTTGTCTTCAGCAATATCTAGAATATATTCATCATCAGGAACTTCAATTTCGGTTTTGTTACCTTCTTGATCTACCAGTGTAACTTTATAAATGGTTGCCATTTCAGTATTCCTCTCTTTTGTAAACGGCAGGATAAGTTATGCTAAAGCAGTACTTACGGCTTAACTTATAGGATTAGCCGGTCGTGAAAATTTACTTCAATTCTGATACTACGGGAAAAACTAAACCTTGTAACTGGAAATCCAACGCGATTAGTAATGAAATTTAGTTACATCAAAATAATAAGTTTCATTTATACTTGGCAACAAGAATAGGGGCGTGGAGAGTACGGATATTCAAGATGCAAGGGCTGGAAAATCATGTATAATTCAGAGGCAGTTTTGGGACAAGCATAAGTGCGCGTCGGCTTGGTAGGTACTGGGTATGCAGCAAAACTCAGGGCAGAAGCACTGCTGCAAGATGAGCGATCGCATCTCGTCGCAGTGGTTGGTCATACCCCAGAAACAACAGAAATTTTCGCAAAAGAATATCAAACCTTAGCTTTAAATTCTTGGCAAGAGTTAGTAGCGCGGGAAGATGTGGATATGGTAGTGATATCCACAGTGAATCGAGATCATGGAGCGATCGCCCGTGCTGCCCTGACCCACGGTAAGCATGTAGTTGTAGAATATCCTCTAGCGGTTGATTTCACAGAAGCTAAGGAAATCATCGCCTTGGCCAAAGCCCAAAAGAAATTGCTGCATGTGGAACATATAGAACTTTTGGGTGGCTTACACCAAGCTTTAAAACAAAACTTAGAACAAGTAGGGGATGTGTTTTATGTGCGCTACAGCACTATCAATCCTCAAAATCCAGCACCGCGCAAGTGGACTTATAATCATGAATTATTTGGATTTCCGTTGATTGGGGCAATTTCTCGGTTGCATCGCCTGATTGATTTGTTTGGCGAAGTCTTTACAGTTAACTGTCATCAGCGATATTGGGCAGTAGAATCAGAGTACTACCAAACTTGTATGTGTGTGAGTCAACTGTGCTTTCATAGTGGACTGTTAGCACAAGTAATTTACGGCAAAGGTGAAACAATTTGGCAGCCAGAGCGCAAATTTGAGGTTCACGGCGAAAAAGGCGGTTTAATTTTTGATGGTAATACTGGCTACTTAATTAAATCGGGAGAAACCACAGCCATAGATGTGGGAACACGCCGGGGTTTGTTTGCCAAAGATACGACTATGGTCTTAGACCATTTGTTTGCAGGTACTCCCTTGTATGTCACTCCTGAAGCAAGTTTATACACGCTCAAGGTGGCAGATGCTGTCCAAAGAGCCGCAAACTCAGGGTTAACTATATTTTTGAATGATGCTTTAGATTAATGCCCATGAAAACTGAAACAATCGTCATTTTATCCTCAAGAGAAATAGAAAAAATGCGTCGGGCAGGACGCTTGGCGGCTAAACTTCTAGAGCATCTGGAACCACTAGTGAAACCTGGGGTAAGTACACTGGAACTCAACGATGAAGCTGAACGTTGGACACAAGCTCACGGTGCTAAAAGCGCACCCCTTGGTTATAAAGGTTTTCCCAAATCAATCTGCACGAGTGTGAATGAGGTCATCTGTCACGGCATTCCCAATGCTAAACAAATCCTCAAAGACGGTGACATTATTAATATTGATGTTACGCCGATTGTAGATGGGTATCACGGTGATACATCAAAAACATTTATTGTTGGTAATGCTGCTGCTAAAACGCAAAAGTTGGTAGAAGTAACTCAAGAGTGCCTATATCGTGGGATTGCAGAAGTCAAACCAGGCGCAAAGGTTGGGGATATTGGCGCAGCAATTCAAGAATATGCAGAGTCTGAGGGTTTTTCTGTGGTGCGGGATTTTGTCGGACATGGCATTAGTAATATTTTCCATACAGCGCCTGATATACCCCATTATGGGACTCGTGGTAAAGGGAAGCGTCTGAGACCTGGAATGGTATTTACGATTGAGCCGATGATTAACGAAGGCGCTTGGGAAGTAGAAATGTTGAGTGATGGGTGGACGGCTGTAACGCGCGATCGCAAATTGTCGGCTCAATTTGAGCATACAATTGCAGTCACAGAAGATGGTGTAGAAATTCTGACTTTACCTGAAGCTGAGTAAAAAACTAACAGTTACAGTGTTCCTTAAAGTTTATTCCGTTCAATACTCTAAATAAGGATTTTATACGGAAAACGATAACTGTTTCGCAAGCTGCTAGGGTGTTAGTATGCTTGTCTGGCAAGAGAGCAGTAATACCGTTTCACTTTAAGTTTGATACAAATAGGCCGCAGGGGGGCAGGGGGAAAGAATGAAAAACCCATAAATTTGTATCATTTTTTTTTGTGAAACGGTATAGGCACATGGAAAAAATCATGATCGTGAAATGGAGAATTAAGGAGTCGGAAAGCTCGCGGATCTTGAAATTGCTACCGGAGCTTGCTGAGAAGACCAGATTGGAGGAAGGCAATATTTCCTACATGATTTATCAGTCGGAAAACGATCCTTGCGAACTCATTCTTTGCGAACACTACACCGACACCGCTGCCGCAGAATCTCACAGGCAATCAGAACACTATAAAAGAATCGTTGCAGAAGAGATCATCCCCTATCTTGAAAGCCGCGAGGTGATATCGGTGAAGAAGCTTGTTTAAAGCTTTGTCCCGAACCGAACCAAACAACCACATTCAGGAGAAACTATGTCAAAGAAGATTCTTATTATCGTGTCGAACGCGTGCGTTATTGGCCCGAACAACCGCAGGACAGGAAATTTCCTGCCGGAGGTCGCACATCCTTATGCTGAATTCGACAGAGCAAAATACCAAATTGATTTTGCAAGTCTCACCGGAGATACACCGTTTCTGGATGCGCTCAATCTTGCTGACGACCCTGATAACTTAGCCTTCTTGGTAGGAAAAGGGTGGGACTCAATGCAGAAAGCGAAAAAGCTCTCAGATGTAGACGTTAGCCAGTACGATGCCATTTTTATGCCTGGCGGTTTAGCACCGATGGTCGATATGCCTGAGCATCCACTCCTCAAAAAGGTTGTGAAAGAGACGTACGAGCGGGGTGCTGTTGTTGGGGCTGTTTGTCACGGCCCAGTCTCGTTGCTGAACGTCAAGTTGAGTGATGGCACCTATCTGCTCGCTGGGAAGAATATCAGTTCATTTACAAACGACGAGGAAGAAAACTACGCAAAAGCTGATGTGCCTTTCGAGTTGGAAACGGCGCTTACCCAACAAGGCGCACTCTTCCACAAGACGGCACCCTGGCAGGCATTCAGCATCGTCGATGGAAATCTTGTCACCGGACAGAATCCTGCTTCTGCCAAAGGTGTTGCAGAGAAAATGATCGCACTCTTGGAGTCTGCATAACAATTGCGGTGCAACGAATTGAATGAAGCCGCTGGTGCTGAATTCAAAGAGAATATCAGATCAGAACAGTTGGTGTAACCAAAAGAAGTTCGTAAACAGCGATCGCTTCATCTTTACCTTTTAACTTTACTGCTTGATCCACCAATTTGAATGAGAATAAATCTGGTTGAGATAAACTCTCAATCACTGCTTCTGTTACCAAAATTTTGCAGCCATATTGTTTAGTTAAGCCTTCAATGCGTGAGGCAATGTTCACAGCATCACCGATGACTGTAGAATCAATGCGGCCAGTAAATCCGACTGTTCCCATGACTACTTCGCCGCGATGCAAGCCAATGCCAATGTTAATTTTGGGGAGTTTTTTTTGCATACGTTCTTGATTAAACTGATCTAGAGCTTGGTGCATTAAAATTGCTGCTTTGAGTGCGCCATCAGTGTTGTCATCATCAAATAATGCCATGACAGCATCGCCAATATATTTATCAATAAATCCACCTGAACGATCAATTACTTGCCCAATACAAGCTAGGTAGTCATTCAAAAATGTAAATATCTCTATTGGTGTCATCATTTCTGAGATGGAAGTGTAACCGCGAATGTCACAGAATAAAATTGTGATGTGGCGTATGACTGCGATACCTACCTCAATATTTTCGATGCCTTGGGGTGCGATCGCTAAAATAAATTTATTCGGCACAAATAATTCAAATGATGCTAGAGTCTTCTGCAATTTATGAAATGAACTTTGCAATGCAGCAGACATCTCATTAAAGGAATTTGCTAATGCACCAATTTCATCGGCGTTGGTAATTTCGGCGCGGTGTTGCAAATCCCCGGATGCAATTTGAGCCGCACTGGTTTGCAAGCGCCGGATAGGGTTACTCAAGCGTCGCGCCAGAATATATGCACAAACCAAACTCACCACAAGGCTAATAAAACCGACTATTAAGGCTTTATTCACTGCATTAGCGACAGCCAAGTTAACCTGACGTAGAGAAACACCGATGCGTAACGTGCCGATTTTGTCCCCTGATAATTTGTAAATTGTCGAAGCAACTTCAATAATGCGATCGCCACGTTTAGCCCTGATATGATTGCCAAAGTTGATATCTGTTAATGCAAATGTTTCAATTAAGTTAGACTTTGGAGATGCTTTCTGGGCGGCATCACTTACTTTTAATGGCACAATATCGGGGATGTATTGTCCTTGTAAATATTCTGGGTAGGCAGCAATAATTTGATTTTCTAGCCGCGCATCCGACACTAAAATATACACAAAATCTGCGTTTTCTCGCAGCATCACATTTAAGTTGAGGCGCATTTGACTCCAGTTGCGCTCTTCTAAGTGATTCGCAAAGGTAGATGTTCCTAACACCCTAGATACAAATCTAGCTTCATTTAATTTCTGCTCTCGGTAAAGGGTATTTTCAGTTTTCGCCCATACCAAAACAATTGCACCTACTAACGCCACATTTAATAATGTCGTTGCAGTGATGATTCGAGTCCGAATCGAGCGGAAACTAAATAATTTCATGGTGTAGTAGTTAATTCTTCTACAAATGTTACCCAGCGCGACTGGCTGATTCTCTCCGGACATTGAGAACTAAAAGCTAAAGTTAGGGGGCCTCCCATCTTGGCGGGAATCAATTCGCGGTTTTCTCCCCAACGGGTAACGAGTAAAATATCACACTTGCTTAAGTCTTGAGTCGCCAACCGCACGGGAGCATCTTCATAAAACGGTGCTTTACCCCGAATGATTACTCCTCCCTGGGCGGGTAATGGTTCTTTGAGACTAGTAAAAACATCACGCAGTCTAACTCCATAAAGTTTGACTTTGCCACTAGGCCAAGAAATGCGATAACCAACTGTTTGCTCTAAAGTAACTTGCGGTAATTGATCTAAGGTAGCTAAGTTAACTTGATGTTTGCCCACATGCAATAAACCTGGTTCAGTCCCGACTATGATATGACTGACATAAAACGCCCAATTGGTGGCATCGTACTTTTGTTTTAGCTGGGGATACTGAGTATAGGGAAAGACCAAATAAAATGGCCCGCCTTGAGCGCGGGCGATTGGTTTGTTATTTTTAGCGATCGCTAGTGTAATTGGATATTGCCATAAATCTTTGAGGCTGAGGGTAGTGTAGTAAGAATCAAAGGAAACAAAAGTTACATCTGTGACATGACTGGCGACAGCAAACTGTTGTAAAAGTACCGCTACAGGCACACCCCGAAAATCAAAAATCTCGTTAGAATGCAGGATGTCTAGAGGATCAGTTGTTTTGACATGATTGGTTGCTAAAGTTTGTAACTGCTGCCAATTGAACTTTAAAGATTTGCCAGTAGTCGTTTCACCTTGAATAACCAAATCCCACTGACGTTGCTGTGCTTTTTTAGTGTTATTTGCAACAATTTCCGCATTGCGTGCGATTGCTTCGTTGCGCCATACTTCCAGTTGTTTATCTGTTGGCTGGTTGGTACAACCTCCTTGACAGATAACTGCGATGGTTAAAGGTGTTAAGGCTAAGTTTTTCCACATTATTTAAGTGCTGAGTGCTGAGAATTACCCCCAGCGATTAGAAATCGCGGCTATACAGGCAAAACCCGCCTGCGCGGGTTAAAACCTTGATTTTTTATTAGTCCGCGCAGGCGGACTTAGTTTGTGTAGCCGCGACTTCCAGTCGCCCATGTGAAAAATATAAATGGGGTAATACTGTTTTACACTGTGTGTCAAAATGTCTCAGAAAAATTTAACTATCCTAAGTTTCTATAGCTGTAGCCAGACTCAAGACTCAGCACTTTGCTACAACCAAAATTCAAGAGTCACAATAGAAGACGCGGACTGTCTACAAACAGTTATGCACTAAATTAAGGAGATTATTATCTGTGGTATTACAAGTACAAACCAGCATCTACGAACCTAAAACCCAGGAAATTGCTAAACAACTGTTAAGTGCTACTCAAGAAAATCGCTCGTTTTTAGCTTCCTTGCGTGACCAAATGCGCTGGGATGATAAATTACTCGCTTGGGCGATGAGTAATCCTGGTTTACGGGTGCAGCTTTTTCGCTTTATTGATACTCTGCCAGCGTTACGCAGTAAGCCAGAAATTGCCGCACATTTACAAGAATATTTAGGCGATGAAACTGTCGAATTACCAGCCGCCCTCAAGGGGATGTTAAATTTTGCTAACCCTGATTCCATGCCGGGACAAGTGGCGGCTACAACTGTCTCGACGGCGGTTGAGACTTTAGCACATAAATATATTTCTGGTGAAAATATTAAACAAGTCATCAAAACAGTTGAACGTCTGCGGAAAGAAAAAATGGCGTTCACGATTGATTTACTTGGTGAAGCTGTCATTACAGAAGTAGAGGCGCAGTCTTATTTAGAACGCTATCAAGAATTAATTGCACAGTTGGTAGAAGCATCAAAAAATTGGACGCATATTCCGGCAATTGATGAAGCGGATGGCGAAAGGCTACCAAAAGTCCAAGTTTCTGTGAAATTAACGGCGTTTTATTCGCAATTTGACCCTTTAGATGCTAAAGGTAGTGAAGAAAGAGTTAGCGATCGCATTCGTAATTTATTACGTTATGCCAAAGAGTTAGGCGCAGCTATTCATTTTGATATGGAACAGTATGCCTATAAAGACTTAACTCTGAATATTTTGCAAAAGTTATTGTTAGAAGATGAGTTTCGCCAACGCACAGATATCGGTGTGACAATCCAAGCATACTTGCGTGACAGTGAGCAAGATGCCAGAAATGTGATTGCATGGTTGAAGCAGCGCGGTTATCCTTTGACAATTCGCTTGGTAAAGGGTGCTTATTGGGATCAGGAAACTATCAAAGCAGCCCAGAAGCATTGGCCGCAGCCTGTTTACAATGACAAGGTAGCGACAGATGCGAATTTTGAAGCGATCACCCAGTTGTTGCTAGAAAATCATCAATATGTATATGCTGCTATTGGTAGTCATAACGTGCGATCGCAAGCACGGGCAATTGCTATAGCGGAAAGTTTGCAGGTTCCCCGCCGTTGTTTTGAAATGCAAGTTTTGTATGGAATGGGGGATAAGTTAGCTAAGGCTTTGGTGGATAAGGGATATCGGGTGAGGGTTTATTGTCCTTACGGGGAATTATTGCCGGGGATGGCGTATCTGATTCGGCGGTTGTTGGAGAATACGGCGAATAGTTCGTTTTTGCGGCAGAATTTAGAGAATCGGCCTGTGGAGGAGTTACTAGCACCTCCAGAGATATCTCACGCAGAGGCGCGGAGGCGCGGAGAGGAAGATAAGGGTTTTGTTGGGGCGGCGGATACTGATTATGCGGAGGAGGAGAGAAGGAAAAAGGCAGCGCAGGCTTTTGCGGGTGTGCGTCGGGAGTTTGGCAAGAGTTATTTACCGTTAATTAATGGGGAGTATGTGAATACTCTTGATGTGATTGATTCTGTTAATCCTTCTAATTACAGTCAGGTGATTGGTAAGGTTGGCTTGATTAGTGTGGAACAGGCGCAACAGGCGATGGACGCGGCGAAGGCGGCGTTTCCTGGGTGGAGGAAAACGCCTGTCAAGCAACGCGCTGATATTTTACGCAAGGCGGGGGATTTGCTGGAACAACGCCGCGCAGAGATGTCGGCTTGGATAGTTTTAGAGGTGGGTAAGCCTGTTAAGGAAGCTGATGCAGAGGTTTCGGAGGCGATAGATTTTTGTCGCTACTATGCTGATGAGATGGAGCGGTTATATCAAGGTATTAATTATGACGTACCTGGAGAAACTAATCGTTATATCTACCAGCCACGAGGAATTGCGGTAGTGATTTCGCCGTGGAATTTCCCGTTAGCGATCGCCTGTGGAATGACTGTAGCTGCTTTGGTTACGGGTAATTGTACGCTGCTCAAACCTGCGGAAACATCTTCAATTATTACTGCCAAACTCACAGAAATTTTAGTTGAGGCGGGGATTCCCAAGGGTGTTTTTCAATACGTGCCTGGTAAGGGTTCGCAAGTTGGGGCGTATTTGGTGAGTCACCCTGATACTCATGTGATTGCTTTTACGGGTTCTCAAGAAGTGGGCTGTCGCATTTACGCAGAGGCGGCTACCCTTAAGCCTATGCAAAGACACATGAAGCGAGTTATTGCAGAGATGGGTGGTAAGAATGCCATCATTGTAGATGAAAGTGCTGATTTAGATCAGGCGGTTGTCGGCGTTGTGCAGTCAGCTTTTGGTTACAGTGGGCAGAAATGCTCGGCTTGTTCGCGGGTGGTGGTTGTGGAATCAATCTACGATACTTTTGTGGCGAGGTTGGTTGAGGCGACAAAATCCTTGAATATTGGCGAGGCTGAGTTACCCAGTACGCAGGTAGGGCCTGTGATTGATGCTAACGCCCGCGATCGCATCCGCGAGTATATTGAAAAGGGTAAGGCAGAAGCAAAGTTAGCCCTAGAGTTACCATCGCCAGCCCAAGGTTATTTTATCGGCCCGGTGATTTTCAGCGAAGTCCCACCCGATGGGATTATTGCCCAACAAGAAATATTTGGCCCTGTGTTGGCTGTAATTAAAGTGAGAGATTTTGCCGAAGCATTGCAAGTTGCTAACGGGACAAATTACGCCTTAACTGGCGGTTTGTATTCCCGTACACCTTCCCACATTCAGCAAGCGCAGGAAGAATTTGAAGTCGGCAACTTGTACATTAATAGGAATATTACGGGAGCGATCGTAGCTCGGCAACCCTTCGGCGGCTTCAAACTTTCGGGCGTAGGTTCCAAAGCAGGCGGCCCTGACTACTTGCTACAGTTCCTCGAACCGCGCACAATTACAGAAAACATCCAACGCCAAGGTTTTGCACCCACTCGAAGGTGCAGAGTAAGGCTAATTTGTAATTAGGAAAGTTCAATTTCATCTCAATACTTTTCCGATTAAAGTTGCATTTCCCTCGATTTAGATCCCCCCGCCTAGGGCGACCCCCTTTTTAAGGGGGTAAAAGAGAATTGTTCATTAGCCCCTCTTTTTTAGGGGGGTTGGGGGGATCTTCAAAATCTTAAAAAGTTAACCTAACCATATTGCTCACTTTCTTATTCTTCCGTGTCCTCTCTGGTTGATTTCTTCTCTTGCAAACTGCGAAATTTAACCAACACCGGGATATACTGTTGAATCATCCACATTAACGCCTCAAGAGATGAGTTGCCTTGGTCAATGCGGACTTTAGCTTGCAAGCCAATTAAGAATAGTTGCATTGCCAACAATAAAGCAATAGTTTTACCGATAATATCTTGACCCTTACGTTGCATGAGTTTGTACCCCAAAGATTTGATAGATACAGGTTCGCTTTGGGGTCGTGTCCTGAAGCAAACACCCCAAACTCGCCGAAAATGCTATAAAATCAGGACTTAATTAGCTTGGGGTAGTCGTTTTAAATTAAGGTAGCCCCAAACTTTCTGCTTAACTTTTGGGATGCAATGGCGCGACCACCTAGTAAAGGCCCGGAAATTCAAAAGCGAGTCAAGCGTCTATTAGAGGCGTTGCTTTGTTTCGTTGCTGGGGAAATTGAAGAAGATAACTTGAAGATTGAGTACGACTGGAAAGAAGAAGACAGTGTTAACCCCAAGCTGACGATAAAAACAACCCTCGTAACGTTGGAGTTGCTGACGCAAAAAGACGAACATCCCGGTAAGTTAACTAAAACCCAAATTCGAGAAGCACTGAACTTACTCAAAGATTTTGTCAAAATTCTGGAAGATAACCGTATTCAAACCAAGGGTTCCGATGATTGGCACTTTACTTTAAAGCTATGGTCGAGGGATAGAGAAAAGAATCTTAAACAGTTTGATGAGGTATGGGAAAAGAACAGACCAAATAAATCGAAATTAGCAAACTCTTCTCCAAACCTCTCCCCCTTAGATGTTCCCCCTTCCCTCGTAGGGAAGGGGGCTAGGGGGTTAGGTCAAATACAGATATTTCAAGCTCCACCTTTACCCACACACTTTGTAGAACGCCCAGAATACAGCGATGATTTAAAAACTCGCCTCCTCAGAGGTAATCAAACTTTAGTCATTACCGCTATTCACGGTTTGGGTTCTGTAGGTAAATCTACCTTAGCCGCAGCTTTAGCTTATGATGCAGAAATTCAAACGCAGTTTTGTGATGGCATATTATGGGCAACACTAGGTCAACAACCAGATGTCTTATCTTTGCTGAGTGGTTGGGTGCAAGCATTAGGAGACTATAGTTTTAAACCTACCAGTGTAGAAGCAACTGTCTCGCAATTGCGGACTTTGCTGTATGACAAAGCCGTGTTGCTGGTGGTAGATGATGCTTGGAATACGCAAGATGCCCAAGCGTTTAAGGTTGGTGGGGCGCGTTGTCAAGTTTTAGTAACCACCCGTGAAGGAGCAATTGCTGATGCTTTAGCCGCCAGCATCTACAACCTGGATATCATGACAGATACTCAGGCGATGGAACTGTTAAGAAAGAAATTAGGGCGGGAAATTACAGGTAAAGAGCGTTTATCTGCCGCAAATTTAGCCAAAGGCGTTGGTTATCTCCCCTTAGCATTGGAACTTGCAGCCGCCCAAGTTGCAGATGGTATAACTTGGGATGAACTATTGGCGGATATTCAGCTAGAGGTAGCCAGATTAAGAAGTTTTGACCGACCAGAAGCAGAAGAAATCACCGATGAGGCGAGTTTAAAACGCCTGAGTTTAACGGCATCATTAAACTTGAGTATTAAGCGAATGCCACCAATCAAACAGCAGCATTTTGCTTGGTTGGGGGTGTTACCCGAAGATGTCAATATTAATAAGATGATGGCGGCGACGCTGTGGGGAATAAATGAGCGTGAAGCTGCCAAGACATTGCAATATTTCCGCAATAAAGCATTGTTGTTAACAGGAGTACCGCTTGCTGATGGTACGCCTACCTATCGGTTGCATGACTTATTCCATGATTTAGCCTGTAATTTGTTAACTGCACCGTTATTAGAAAACCCCTCTCCAAACTCTGTACACACAAATCATCAGATCCCCCTAAATCCCCCTTCAAAAGGGGGACTTAAAGAAAATTTCCACCATTTTCAAGGGGGGCTAGGGGGGTTAGGTTTAAAGCTTGCTGATGCTCACGCTGTTTTCTTAGAGAAATATCGGCAAAAAACCCACAATAATTTATGGCATACCTTACCCAATGATGGTTACATTCATCAGCATTTAGTTTGGCATTTAGAAAAAGCAGCACAAATAGAACAAATTCACCAGTTATTGCGAGAAGAGTCGGCGACTGGCAATAATGGCTGGTATGAAGTGCGTGAGAAATTAGGGCAAACGGGCGGTTACATCACAGATATTTCTCGTGCTTGGGAATTAGCTGAAGCGAATTGGACTGAAGCAACTTTGCCTCAAATTGTAGGTTTGCAGTGTCGTTATGGTTTGATTACGGCTTCTTTGAATAGCTTGGCTGCTAATTTACCAGTAGAGTTGCTGGTGGCGTTAGTCAAAAACAACTTCTGGACTGCTGAACAAGGACTAGCTTATGCACTACAAAAACCAGAACCAGAAGAAAAAGTTAAAGCCATAGCAAAGTTAGTCAACTATCTACCGCCTAATTTAGAAAAACTAGCACTATCAGAAGCCCTGTCCGCCGCTCGGTCAATTCAGGATGAGAGGTATCGCGCCGATGCCCTGAGAGCCTTAGCCGGCAAACTGCCAGAGTTGTTACCAGAAGCCTTGTCCACCGCTCGGTCGATTCAGTCTGAGAGTTATCGCACCTTTGCCCTGAGAGCCATAGCTGACAAACTGCCACCTGAGTTGTTACCAGAAGCCCTGTCCGCCGCTCGGTCGATTCGGTCTGAGAAGTATTGTGCCGATGCCTTGAGAGCCATAGCCGACAAACTGCCACCTGAGTTGTTACCAGAAGCCCTGTCCACCGCTCGGTCGCTTCAGGATGAAAGCTATCGCGCCTGTGCCCTAAGAGCCATTGTCAACAAACTGCCACCTGAGTTGTTCCCAGAAGCTTTGTCCACTGCTCGGTCGATTCAGGATGAAAGCTATCGCGTCTCTGCTCTGAGAGCCATAGCCGACAAACTACCAGAGGTGTTACCAGAAGCCCTGTCCGCCGCTCGGTCGATTCAGTCTGAGAGTTCTCGTGCCTCTGCTCTGAAAGCCTTAGCCGACAAACTGCCACCTGAGTTATTACCAGAAGCCCTGTCCGCCGCTCGGTCGATTCAGTCTGAGAGTTATCGCGCCTCTGCCCTGAGTTCCTTAGCGTCTAGTCTGTCACAAATGCCATATGCTGAACTTTTGCCTCTTTGGCAAGAGACAATTCATTACTTATCTCTCCACACTCGCCCTAATTTACTATCCCCTCACCCCCCCTGATCATCTCTCGCCAAAATCTCTAACAACCGAGTTTGCAAAGGGCTAGAATCTTGGGCTTCGTCTTCAAAAACGGCAAAAACTTGGTTTTGTTCGATGCGACGGGCGCTGTCATTTTCTAATACGCGCAGGGCGGCGAGAATCATATCGTCGTAGTCGATGAAGTCGCGTGATCGCATTAAATTTTGGTATTGTTCGTACAATCCCGCCGCTATGCTTAAAATGGCATAATTATCGGAAGTTTGTTGACTCCAATTTTGTAGTTGTTCTGGCGATATTCCTGAACTTTTGGCTTCGTGAATCACCGTAGTTGCTAAGTCTGGTAAAACTTCAGTTCGCAGCACAGATTGACGACGCAATCTTTCTGTTTCTTCGCCGTCAAATTGCTGCCCTTCCAGTAAACGGAAGTATATTTCAGCATTATTGTTAATCCATTGTTCGACGGCTGTGCGAATTAAGCGATGGCTTTGACTAGGGGTAATTAATGTCAGATTTTCTAACTCTAAACCGGATAAATCAGGATAACGACTGGCTATATTCAGCGCCAAACCATGTAATGTGTAAACAGCAAAACCTGTTTGCGGTAAAGATAAATCGTCACGTAAATATTTCCGAATTTTCGCTTTAATATTGGCAGCCGCAGAACGAGTAAAGGTCACAACTACCAACTGACGGTGAACCGAGGAACGTGATTGCGCTAAACGTTCATACTGACGCGCGATCGCGATCGCCGCCGCCGCCGCCATTCCCGTCGATTTCCCCGCACCCGGAACCGCAGAAACCGCTAATGGCCCCGATTCCCAATCAGCCATCTGCTGTTGTCCTTGGCGTAAGCGTTGCGAATCGCCAATATTTTTTCGCGCAAAGACAAAACCTGCTGCGATGACTGAGATAATTCCGATGGAGCAGATTCTAAAGGCACAGTAGCAGTAAAGTTGGTATCTGACATATCACAATCTGAGGCTGAGAGAATAAAGTCTGAAATTTAATTATTTGGTCTGCTGTTTCCTACTTTTAACCAATGACCAATGACAAATTACAAATGACTAATAGTAGACATTATCTCGGTTTAATTGGGGCGATCGCCCTGGGTGCTATTTTGCGCTTTTGGCATTTAGATTTAAAACCTTTGTGGATGGATGAAGTGATTACTGCCATCTTTAGTTTAGGTAAAAATTATCATGATTTACCTTTAGATGTTTTATTTCCTTTACAACTTGTCCAGGAAATTTTTACTTTTCATCCTGGTGTCAGTTGTTCACAAATCGCCACTAATGTTGACACACAGTCTACCCACCCGCCTTTATTTTTCTGTGCGATGTATCGGTGGTTAAGTTGGATGACTCCTTTAGGAACAGAGTGGGTGACTAAATTGCGATCGCTTCCTGCTTTATTCGGTGTCGCTACAATCCCAGCGATATATTGCCTCAATCGCATTGCTTTTTCCAAGTCATCGGGAATTATCGCTGCTTTGGTGATGGCGACTTCCCCCTTTGCTGTCTACCTTTCCCAAGAAGCGAGACACTATACTGCGCCGATGTTTTTTATTACTTTATCGTTACTCGGCTTGATGCAAATTCAGCGAGATATCTTTGAGCGATCACGTTTCAGGTTTTGGGTTTGGTTATCTTGGACAATTGTGAATATTCTTGGTTTTTATGTCCACTATTTTTTTGCTTTCGCCTTGATTGCAGAAATTGCTACTTTAATATTTATAAGTTATCGATATCAACTTCATATTACAACTATCAAAAAAATCCGGCTATTTTTATTGATTTCTCTGACTACTATTGGCATTAGCTTTCTTCCTTTGTTATTGGTTATCTTCAATCATGCCCAGCGTACAGAAACAAATTGGTTGCCAAATCCTAACTACATTTCCCCCTTATATCAAACTTTAATTAACTGGATATTGATGCTAATTAATTTACCGGTAGAAAATCAATCTCTGCCCGTGGCAATTATTAATGTTTTAATCATGGTGTCTTTTTCTATTTGGACAGGACGTAAAGTTTTTCAAGGATTACGTTTTTTTATTATTTGATAATAATAATATCTCAACTATTACTCTGTTAGCTTTTACTATTGGCGTAGTTTTAGAATTTTTAATTATTATTTACGTTTCCAATAAAGATATTTCTGTAGTTCCCCGATATCACTTTATTTATTATCCCAGCTTTTGTGCTTTATTAGCAGCCGGGATTAATTACGCCAGAAAAAGTCGAACATCAATTTCGGTTTTCTTAACTATTAGTATTCTCAGCTGTATTTTTGTAATTTTTAACCTTGCTTTTCAAAAGCCTTTTCTACCAGAAAAAGTGGCTCAAAATATGAATTTAGATCCAACTATTCCAATAATGCTAGTTACTGGATATAGTAGTTATCAAAATGTCGCATTGGGGTTAAGTTTTGCTTTAGCTTTAGAACCGTTAAGAAATGCAAATAAATCGGATAATTTTGCTTTCGTTAATCAAAACTCGCCTGTAATTCCTTTTTGGCAAAAGCTTGCACAATTACCTATTCCCGATTCATCTCCACTAAACTTATGGATAGTCGCCCCTGGTTTGCGAAAAAGGGATTATCAACCACAAGTGAAGTTATCTAATGAGCAAATAATTTGTAATATCGATCCGACACAACATTATCGGATAGGTATTCCCTATCAACTTTATCGTTGTATAGCAGGAGGCGGAAGGCAGGAGGCAGAAGGTAAAAGTCTTACTATGTATCAAGAATTAAGTAAGTAAATATTAAGTAGGGTGTGTTACGGCTATACAATGATTTCGGAACTTCAGGGAGTGATAATTAGCCGTAACGTACCGTCTTTATCCGTGCGTTAAGCGTTGCTATAACGTAGCCTACAGTTGAATGTTTACTAATACCAAATCAATACGTAGAAGCATATAATTAGCCTGCTTTAAGCTTTGCAGTTGCCGATGGGCTTTGTTTGTATATCCCCAGACTTCCAGTCAGAAGGGTTTATTATTCATCAATTAACCAAGGCTCTTTAGTCACTTCTTCGTCCAAAATTTTCTTTGGACGCACAATGACAATTACTTTGCCCAAAATGGAAATATCTGGTTCAGTTTCTAACCATTGAATATCTAAATTACCGTTATTATCAATGACAAAATAGCTGGAATTGTCCCATTGTCTTTGAGCGCGATCAATAACTACTAGTACTTCTTCTCGCCTGTTTTGTGCCTGTGCCTGATTGGGCAGGCGATCGCTATCTGCTAATATCACTACTGGATCTTCAGCATTTAACAAGGCTTGCCAACCCGGTAGAGGAACCCATGCTTGTTCGCCAGCAAACTTGACTATTTGGAATGGTTCACTAGCTGTAATTAAAGGTACGGCTTGCAAATCTTGGGGTGTTAAGGGCAATTTCCCCACCACCGCTAAAATCCGTGGTAGTTCATCTTCAGAGTCAAAGCGGTAAAATGGCAGCAACGGAGCCGGACGCTTGGGAACAACGGTAAAATCCACTAACAGTTGCTCTAGTTGCTTCCTCGCAGAATCTGTTTGAGCAAAACGCAAGCCTTTAGCTATTAAACGCGATCGCTCTGCCAAATCAGAATTTTGCCGGGCTAATTTCCAGGCTTGGTAAGCCACCGCATCTCCCGCATCAGCTGAAAATCCTTCGGGTAAAGTACGTAACCAAGAATAATCTTTAATGGCCTTGGCTACTTCTCTCGCCCCATCAACATCAAGTTTATGTATAAAGGTTAATTCCGCTGCCGCCGCTCGTTCTTCTTGGGAGAGCAAGCGTAATTCGTATAAAACATCACTACCTCTTGTACTGTAGTGCGATCTCGCGGCTTCTGATGCCCTGGCTTTTTCTATAGAATTGTAAACTTGAGCGCCAACTACTACCTGATTTTGTTGAATTGGCTCAAATCCGGTGGCTTCAAAAATTTCTTGCGGATTATAGCCAGACTTTTGCAGAGTGGCGATCGCAATTCCCCATTCCACCCAATTACCTTGCTTTTGCCTGAGCTTACGCAGTAACTCCTGGGCGTTGTCATTTCCAGAGGTGTCAGGGTTTGGGGCATTGAGTGGTAAGTCAGTCATAACTGAGAGGAGAAACTTGAGCTAAATAAAACTACCGATACCTGATCGGCAAGTCTTATTCTAATCTTTAATAGCGGACTATCTCTCACTCTAGCACCAAACAAAATTATAGGTTATCAATAGTACACGCAAGTTATGGATTAGAACTGATCAGTACCTTCACGCAAGGCTGACGCACCATCTATCAACTAAGCTTGGTGTGGAATATAACACTATAGTGAATTATTTACAGGAATTATCTCATGGATAATCCCACGCAGGAATTAAATACAAGTCGTCGGCAAACAGCTACTTTAGAAAGAGCAAAAAAACTCAAAATATTAGTAGTGGATGATGAGCCAGATAATCTCGATTTACTGTATCGGACTTTTCGGCGCGACTTTCATGTTTTAAAAGCTGATAGCGGTATCAACGCCCTAGAAGTTTTGGCAGCAGAAGGCGAAGTGGCAGTCATTATCTCCGACCAAAGAATGCCGGAAATGAAGGGGACAGAGTTTCTGAGTAAAACTGTGCCGCAGTTTCCCGATACAGTCAGGATTATTCTGACGGGCTTTACTGATATTGAAGACTTGGTAGAAGCCATCAACGCTGGACAAGTCTATAAATATATCACCAAGCCTTGGGACCCTGGCGAACTGAAGGCGGTCGTCCAAAGAGCCGCAGAAACCTATGATTTGTTGAAGCAACGCACAGAAGAATTACGCCGCGCCAATGCTCAAATGGCGTTATTGTCTGTGTTAGTGCAAGTTACCCAAGCCGCAGATACTTTAGAATCCATGCTCAAACCCATTGCTACAGCCTTTAGTGATAGTTTTGCCACTGATGGCTGTATTTTGCAGTTAGTACAAGAAAATCAATTAGCTGGCGTTTCTGGCTCTCATAGCCGTGTTGGTACTACTCTCAACTGGCTAAATAAAGACCCCTTGGTAAACGAAGCGATCGCCACTAGCAAAGTCCAAGTCGCCTTAAATGTCGCTAAGGAACCTAAACTGGCTGGTGTATCCCACTATCAAGAAACTGGTGTGCAAGCACATTTAGTTATCCCAATTACCTACCGGAATGATATGTTAGGTGTGTTGTCACTCCAATGGCAACAACCTTGCTCTTTGCGAGAAGATGAACTGAACCTGATTAATTTATCAGCTCAATTAGTAGCGATCGCTCTCACTAGTAGTCGCTGCTATCAAGGAACTTTGTAGTTATTAGTCATTTGTCCTTTGTCTTTGGTCATTGGCTAATGACTAATGACTAATGACCAATGACTAATGACCAATGAATCAAGAAATTCGCGCCATTTTTGACAGTATTGCTCCCGTATATGACCAGCTAAATAATTGGTTGAGTTTGGGACAACACCGGATATGGAAAGAAATGGCGATTAAATGGAGTGGTGCTAAACCCGGAGACACTTGTATTGATTTGTGTTGTGGGAGTGGTGATTTAGCGTTGTGTTTAGCACGACGTGTAGGCAACACAGGACATGTCTATGGTGTGGATTTTTCCCCTAACCTACTCGCCACTGCTCAAGAACGCTCTCAACAACAATACCCCCAACCCGCCATCACTTGGGTAGAAGCAGATGTTCTCAATTTGCCTTTTGAGAATAACCAATTTGATGCGGCAACAATGGGTTATGGGTTAAGAAATGTTACAGATATTCCCCAAAGCCTGAGAGAAATTCACCGCGTTCTTAAGCCCGGTGCAAAAGCGGCAATTTTAGATTTTCATCGCCCAAACAACCCGCAATTAAGAGCGTTTCAACAATGGTACTTAAATTCTATAGTTGTACCAATGGCTGAAAGTTTGGGCTTAAAAGAACAGTATGCCTACATCAGTCCCAGCTTAGATCGTTTTCCCACAGGAGACGTGCAAATGGAATTAGCGCGGCAAGCTGGTTTTGCATCTGTTACACATTACCCCATTGTGAACGGTATGATGGGAGTGTTGGTAGTTGGTAAATCTGAGACTTGAGATTTGAGGTTTTTGATTGACTCTGCTGGCAAAGAAGCAGAAGTCTTTGAGAAATCAATTTCTGAGTCTAAATTTCCAAATTCAAAATTGGCAAGTCCAAAATCCTGTGGATTGGTCTCATCTTTGGCTTTATGTATCTCCCCCAATATTAGGTGGGGTAATTGGCTATTTCACAAACGATATAGCCATCAAAATGTTATTTCGTCCCTATCGCGCAATTTATATTGGTGGACGACGAGTGCCTTTTACTCCCGGTTTGATTCCTCGCAACCAGGAGCGTTTGGCGAAAAATATTTCTAATACAATCATGGGTTCGCTGCTCACGCCAGAAGAATTACAAAATCTGGCACGGCGCTTGTTGCAAACAGAACGAGTCCAAGGGGCAATTCTGTGGTTGCTAAAGTTAGCAATTGAACAAATTAAGGCGGATAAAAACCAGAAAAGTGCTAAAATAGTAGCCGGAATTTTGCGTGATTTGTTAGGCGAATCTTTACCACGCTTGTTAAAAGTTTTAGCAAGAAGAGAAGACTTTTTAGAGGCGCAAATCAATCAAATTTTTGATCAAGTCCTGCTAGATTTACAACTGACTGATGAACAGGCTACACGCCTAGCTGATTGGTTATTGCAGACAGTTTTACCTCCTGATGTGTTGCGTCAGGCAATAGTTGATTTTTTAACCGATCGCACAATTCAAATTATCGATGAAAGCTTTCGGGAAAAAACAAGCGGTACTTATTGGGTAGTAGCCAATTTGTTTGGCTTACGCAACACCCTTACCAGACTGAGAACTTTTTGTTTGGATGAAAAAGAAGCCACAAATGCGCGTTTGCAAGAATTAACTCAAGATTTGCAAGTGCGCGATCGCTTGAAAAAAATCCTGCAAAATTTATCATTACAAAACTTACCCATTGGGACAGTCAGACAGTTACGCAAAACCACCCGCGAAACAGTCCGCCAATATATTCAAAGTACTGGTGGTGACTTACTACAAGGATTCACCGATTCTGTAAATTGGGAAAATATCGCTACATTATTGCTGAATCGCTTGAGTGCTTCACCTGTGGTCAATTCTTCTTTAGAAGTGGTCAGCTTAGAATTAGCCTTGATTTTAGAACGTTATTTAGAAAAAGATTTAGAGGCTATTGTGGCGCAAGTCATTCCAATTTTGTCCATCGACCAAGTAATTATTGACCGTGTAAAGTCAACTTCTCCGGCTGATTTAGAAGCAGCAATCGAAGGAATTGTCAAAAATGAATTACAGGCGATCGTAACTTTAGGTGGTGTTTTAGGTTTTATTGTTGGGTTATGCCAAACAGCATTTTTAATCTTGAGTCAGCAGTAAATCATACTAATTCTATATGAAGATGCACAGAATCTTAAGAGGCGAACCGCCAAGAACGCCAAGGATCTAGAGCTTCACATTCAACGTAGAGACGTTGTATACAACGTCTCTACAAAATTTATAGGGTACAGCTTCATATTAAACTGATATTATTAGTTAAATTAAGATTTATCGATTACGGCAAGATAAGAAGATAAATCTTCTTCCGCAAATGTATCTGAATATAGTTTTTTAGTAAAAATTTTCAGAACGTCTTTGATTGAAACTTCTTTAACACAAATTCTATCAACGTCATATAACTCTCTACTTTGGATTTGAGTGACTATCCATACTTGACGATTTTTACATTGGATTTGTAGTGTTTTTTTCTTAGAACCACCATCAGTTAAGTGCAATTTAAATTACGAATTAGACTACTTATTACTAACCTTTAATTTAGGATAAGCAATACGCTTGTGGTGAAATTGCTGCCAAACCTCAACAAAAATTTCAGCAATTTGCTTCATTTCATCCCGCGTTAGTCCAGATTCTTGCAGTTGATTGTCTTGCCATCTGGCACGCAAAATATTATTGAGGGTTGTTAAAGCTTGTTCAGATGTGACTTCTTTGAGCGATCGCAAGGCGGCTTCACAAGCATCTGCTAACATCACAATTCCCGTTTCCCGTGATTGGGGAATTGGGCCATCGTAGCGGAAATCAGCTTCGTCTAATTTGATGCTGGGGTCTGCTTGGGCTTGCTGCTGTGCTTGATGATAAAAATAAGCAATCAGCATTGTACCTTGGTGTTCGGGAATAAATGCTTGAATTGCTGTAGGCAAAGAATGTTTACGCGCCATTACTAACCCTTCACTAACGTGCTTTTTAATAATTTCGGCACTTTTCCAAGGGTCTTGAATTTCTGTTTCGTGTTTATTTGGCCCCCCCATTTGGTTTTCAATAAAACCCAAAGGATCGTGCATTTTACCAATGTCGTGGTATAAAGTTCCAGCCCTGACTAATTCAACATTACAACCTAATTTTTTCGCCGCCGCTTCTGCTAAGGTGGCGACAAATAGGGTGTGTTGAAAAGTTCCAGGTGTTTCTGTGGCCAGTTTTTTTTAATAAGGGACGGTTAGGATTTGCTAGTTCTGCTAACCGAATTGGAGTGACTAAATCAAATAATTTTTCTAAATAAGGACTCACACCCAAGGCGATGATACTCCAAGCTAAACCTGATAAAGCAAACAGTCCGGCTGTTTGAAAGACTATGTACCAGCCTGTACTAAATGCTGCACCCATCAATAAACTCACAATTAAGTAAACACTACCTTGCGTAGCAGCAATAGCTACACCTAATAATGCTAATTCTTCCCGTGATCGCAGTTTTTGGGCGATGTAACTACCTAATATTCCTCCAATTGCGCCAGCCACCAAGGCGATTTTACTGACTTCCAAACTTGAGGATATCACTAGCAACAATAACCCTATGACTGTTGCACCCAAAGTCTGTCCATAAAAGCTGCCTAGTAGTAAACCAACTGCACTCCAGCTAGTATGAAATATTCCCATTGCGATCACACCAGGAGTACTCAAAGTTAGTAGTAATATTAATAGGCGATCGCGTTGGCGTAATCGGTACTTATTGCGCTTTTCTACCCAAACAAAAATCCCAATTGCCCCTGTAACAATTACTGCTAACTTCGCCAGACCTAGCCAGTTATTTTCCCGACGAATTAATTTATACTTTTCCAAAACATCAAATTGCCACTCAGTAATTTTTTTACCTTGGCGGACAATTATCTGACCTTGATGCACCGGAACTATGACGGGTGAAACTCCTTCTGCTGCTTGTTTAGCTTGTATTCTAGTTTTTTCTTCATCTTTTTTTTAAGTTGGGTTGTAAAACTGCCAACAACAGCTTAGAGGCTAAAGCTTCCGCATCTTTCGGCACAACATACTGCACATGGGTACTGACTGCATTCTGTAAAATTTTATCTGGAAGTCCTTCGGGAATACCCTGAGTCAGAATGCGGTCAGCAATTTGCCTGACTTGGGTATAGGTATTTGACCAATCATCATCTGATAAATCTAAGATGACTGTTTCTTGATAAACTGTCCCTGGGTTATTTGTATCTAGTTGTAAAAATTGCGACTTGGCTTGGATATAAGCTTGGCGGATTTGAGATATTTGCTGTACCAAAGAAGATAAATTTTGTGCTGAGGTGGTGATTCGGTAAGCTTCTAATTCTCCTACAGCTATTTGAAAGTCTTTGTTTTGGGTAATTTTGCTGGGTTGAGGCGACTTAGATGGTATGGTCGGGATGATAGTTATAGGCTGGTTCGGCTCAGTAGATGAACCTGTGGCAGATGGAAATAAGGGAGGATATTTAGGAGAGTGAGGTTTTTGGGGAAATCCTAGTGAAAGTTCTAATTTCTGTTTACTCTTGTTTTCGATAGTGGCTAATAGTGCTTTCCATTCTGAGTCAGAACAAGCACGTAGATATTGCTGGGTAGGTAAAGATAAAACTGCGGTGTCAAAAAAAGGAAAAGGCCCAGCAACAGAACGAATTTCATTACCTTGGTCGAGAATTTGTTGTAGTTCTTGGTTGATCTTGTTGGTGATCTTTTCGTCAACCATTAAGACTGGTATAGAACTTCTACTCACATCTTTACGTCGAGCTTCAGTTTGTTTTTTATCTTCAATGCTGGTAGAGTAAGGAGCCTTAAAAGTTTGTGGTGCGTAGGTTCCTACTTGCAGCTGGGGTTGGTTGTATAGCTTATGACCTAGTACCCCTGTTAAAGAAACAACTGCGATCGCAAACACCACAGAAGAACGTTTTTCGTGTACCCAGCCTAAACCGACTGCTGTAATTCCAGTCAGAGTTTTGAACGATTTTGTCATTGATCTGGATACCGTTGGGTGTTTATGAAGTTTGCTGTGATGAAAATTCCTGAGAAAATTCTTTTGAGGTTGATCATGGCAACTTTGGCTATTTGGACATTGCTTAACCAGCCAGCGCACTGGACGACACATAACTGTATAACGCCGCCAAGAATTTAATTGCTGGGTTAAGGAGTGAAAAAATTGTTGCTTTTTCATTACCTCTGGCCGCTGACTTTCATAGCTGATTCCATTTTCGATGGTGGAATGATTTTATTGATACCGAGTTGCAGTTAAAGATAGTAATTTGGGGTGGGAGTATGGAGTCGGAATACTATTTCTGAAAGCAACTTAGTATGATTAGCTTTTCATAAATTCATTGATTGCCATCATTTTTCCCATTGGTATCAGAACAAAATTTTCTTAAAAAAAGGTTACATTTTACAGGCGATAGGTTATAAAAAATTAGAAGTTTTACTTTCGTTGAAGTACTCACACATAGTTAATTACACAGATTTTTTTCCTGTTCCTTGTTCCCTGTAATGCACTGCGATGCTCTGAACTTGTCGTTCGCGTAGCGTCTCAGGCAGGAGAAGTGTTCCCTACCTCCACAAATAAATTTAATTTTATGTAACTACTTAGATTTATTAAAGCTTAATTAACGTGAGCGAATGACGCGCGGTGCTGCAAAGACAGAAACAAACTTGTGTTTTTCCAACATCACACATCCTTCTAAAGTCAATGGTTTGGGATGTAGGGACAGGTTATATACTCCTGACCAAACAACTAAAAGTGCATCGGTTAATTCTAACATTTGTGGATAATTGACCATTATCCCAGTAGAACTATCAGTGGATAAATGCAGCACTCGCCACTGTGTAGGAATTCCGGCTGTACTATTGTAAGTTCCCGATAAAGCACCTGCGATCGCACCTATAATCGGGGAAGGTAACAGCTGATTTACGCGTAAAACCGTCAAACGAAAGTCTTCTAGTGTACTGAGAAAGCAGTAAAATGCCAATGCGATCGCACTGCTAGTTTTATCTTTAGTATTTAACTCTGCTTTAGCTGTTTCTAACCCAGCGTGTTTAGATAACAAATCATTAACTTGTAATAATTTTTTTGGTAATGATGTTGGTGTTTCACCAATAAAACTAATAATTTGGGCTATGAGAGTTTGCGGATCTAATTTTTCGGTTAAAGATAAAGCGATCGCATAGCCTACTGCCAATATTCCATCTCGTACCACTGCATCTTCCCCCCACAGTTGGTACGTGTGTAGTAAATTATTTCTTAACTTCAGCAAATTGTCATGAAAAAAAAAGTGCCACTGGTAAAGTGGCTAAAATAATTTCCGAAGTGGCATTCTGACTGAGATGAAAGTTAGGCAATTCTTGTTGCTGACGCTGTTTCCAGTCATCTAAATCTAGTTTGCCTAGCTTCACCAGACTTTCGGTACCAAGCAGCATTAATTTGCCAATATCTGAGACAACTTGAGGTGATTTGTCTCCCGACTTAGCTAAATTTGCACCTAATAATGCTCCAAGTAAAGTACCTCGAAAGCGGCTGAATAGTGAATAGCGCATATTTTGAAGGATGAAGTATGAAGTGTGTAGACACGCTGTGCGCGGCTTCCCATTCCTGAAGGATAGGGCAGTCTGAAAAGTAAGGGGCTAATATATTTTGCTACTACATAAGCTGGGTTCTGCTACGCGAACTAACAAAACATTAAATTTCTTTCAACTCGCGTCGGCTAGTTTTGTCTATGTAGCTAAAACATCAGTTCCCCATATCTTTATTTATCCTTCATCCTTTCGTAAATGATGCACTAAAGCTTGTAAGCCTAGAAAATAACTTTGTGCGCCAAAACCGCTAATTTGACCAATCACTACAGGCGCGATGTAAGAATGATGGCGAAAATCTTCTCGACGGTAAATATTACTGAGGTGTACTTCAATTGCTGGTAAATTGACTGCTGCGATCGCATCCCGTAGTGCCACACTAGTATGTGTATACGCCCCAGCATTAATCAAAATTCCCTGGTGTTGACCTAAAGCTTCATGAATCGCATCTACCAAAGCTCCTTCATGATTAGACTGCATGGCAAACACACTTGCTTGCATCTTTGCCGCTTGTTCTTGCAATAAACGGTTAATTTCAGCCAAAGTTACAGCACCATAAATTCCCGGCTCTCGCTGTCCCAGCAAATTTAGGTTTGGCCCATGCAGTACCAAAATGCTTAAAGGTTGCACCTGCAATTGTTCGTTCCTTCAGGTTTAACGACGACGGGAACGTTCATTGACTGGAATCGGAATCAGTTCCGGTTCCGGTTCAGCTTCTGGCCCCAGCAGGGCTTCAATTAGCTTGCGTGCCATTTCCTTCAGCCTTTCCAGTACCTTTTCTATATAGTCCATGAACTGACCGCTCCTGAATTACTACCTACTTTAATTAACAGCTACGCGGAAATTGGCTTATTATTACACGTTTTGCTGCTAACTTGGCTGATTCCCGAATTTTTGATTCTGGGTTAGCCATTTTAAAAGTTGCAAGTTGTGATTTCCCTTACTTTTTAGAGTATCACATCCACAGCCCAATAAACTGTATCTGTCACAAGATGGGTATGTTGTCAAAATAGTCAAGATTCATTTCTCATTGGTCAAGAGTCATTTGTCATGGGAAATTAGTTATGATTTCTGGACTTAATAGACTGCTGAGTGCTGAGTACCAACTAATAAGAAATTTCAGCCTGCAAAGGCAGGCTTTGTTCCTGTAGCCGTGATTTTAATTGTTCTATCTCCTTGTCTCCCTTGTCCCCAAATAAAGAGAGATTTTATTACTTGGAAGTCCCTAAACTCAACTTCATCCCTCACTCTTTTTAGCAGTGGTCTTGGATGACTTAGTAGTTGATTTAGCGCGGGTACTAGTTGTTTTGCTGGTGGTTTTGCGGGTAGATTTTTTTCCAGACGAAGCTTTACTAGCTAACAATTCCAGGGCTTGAGATAAGGTCATCTCCTCCACCGACTGTCCTTCAGGAATGCTGACATTAGTTTTGCCATGCTTGATATAAGGGCCATAAGGGCCATCATAGATATTAATGGGTGAATCATCTTCAGGATGGTTACCCAATTCCCGTAAGGCGGCTTTAGATTTGTTGTTAACAGAACTCCGTCCCTTTTTCGGTTCTGATAATATTTCCAACGCTCTTTCTAAAGAAACTGTTAAAACATTATCTGCCGCTTTTAACGAACGGTAATCTTTGCCTTCTTTGCCTTGGTCATGAACTACGTAAGGGCCATAGGGGCCGATACTAGCTTGAATTCTGCCTCCTGTCGCTGGGTGGGTTCCCAAAGTGCGGGGAAGTGCTAAAAGACCAACAGCCATTTCGAGAGTGACGTTTTCTTGCGGCACGTTTTTGGGAATGGAAGCTTGTTTTGGTTTAGGATTTTCTTCGGTTTTGTCACCTAATTGGACATAAGGGCCGTAAGTTCCAATTTTGATATAAATTGGTTCACCTGTTTCGGGATGGCGACCGAGTTCGTCGGGGCCAGTAGTTTTTTGCTTCAGTAAAACTTCTACTTGTTTAGGGTCGAGGTCAGCCGGGGTTAAATCTTTGGGAATGGAGGCTGTCACTACAGCATCACCGTTTTCCACTTCGATGTAAGGCCCGTATTTGCCAATGCGGACTTTTGCCTCTAAATTTTCTAGTTCTACAGTTCTGGCTTTATTGGCATCAATTTGACTTTTTTGTTCTTTAACTAAGGTTTCTAAACCTTTGTCTCCCAGATAAAATTCCCGCAGGTAAGGAAGCCAGTTAACTTCACCTTCGGCAATGTCATCTAAAGTTTGCTCCATTTTGGAGGTAAAGCCAGGGTCAACAATATCGGGGAAGTGTTTTTCTAATAAGCTGGTGACGGCAAAGGCGGTGAAGGTGGGAATTAAAGCATTATTCACCAATTGGGCATAACCTTTATCAATGATTGTGCCGATAATGCTGGCGTAGGTACTGGGGCGACCAATACCTTCACTTTCTAAGGTTTTCACCAAAGAGGCTTCGGTGTATCGGGCTGGGGGTTGGGTTTCGTGACCAATTGCTTCTAGTTCTTTACAATTTGGATGATCCCCAACTTTCAGGTTAGGTAAGATAATTTCTTGATCTTCTAGCGCGGCTTCGGGGTCATCGGAACCTTCAACGTAAGCGCGTAAGTAACCAGGAAAGTCGATGCGTTTTCCAGACGAGCGGAAGCCTGCATCCTCCACTTGTAACTGCACAGTAATTTGAGTTTGGCGGGAGTCAGCCATTTGACAGGCGACGGTACGCTTCCAAATTAAGTCGTAGACAGCCAGTTCCCGACCGCTTAAACCTGTTTCTTGGGGTGTGCGGAAGGTGTTACCGGCGGGGCGGATGGCTTCGTGGGCTTCTTGTGCGCCTTTAGATTTGGTGGTGTATTGCCGGGGTTGGGGGCTGAGATATTGCTTACCGTACAGCTTTTCTACACAATCACGGGCAGCTGCGATCGCCTGATCTGACAAATGCACCGAGTCTGTACGCATATAGGTAATATACCCTTGCTCGTACAAGTTTTGAGCAATCCGCATCGTATCCCGTGCCGACAGCCTCAGTTTCCGGTTGGCTTCTTGTTGCAAGGTGGAGGTAGTGAACGGTGGTGCAGGTTTACGCGTAACTGGCCGTTCCTCCATCTCGGTAACATCCCAGGTTTTACCTGTTAACCGTTCTTTCAACGCCACAGCATCGGCTTCTGTGAGTAACACCACATTGCGCCCAGCCGCGATTTGTCCTGTGTTGGGGTCAAAATCACTGCCACTCGCTACTTTTGTGCCACCCAAGGTCACTAACTGGGAGGTAAATGGAGCTTTTGCTTGTTCTAAATAGGCTTTTAAATCCCAATATGTCCCTTCACGGAAAGCGCGGCGTTGGCGTTCTTTTTTCACCAATAATCGCACAGCTACAGACTGGACTCGCCCAGCAGATAATCCCCAGGCGATTTTTTCCCACAGCAGGGGCGAAAGTGTATATCCTACCAAACGGTCTAAAATTCGGCGTGTTTCTTGGGCGCGGACTAACTGTTCATCAATAGTGCGGCAGTTTTTCAAAGCTTTTTTTATCGCCTCTTGGGTGATTTCGTGAAACACCATCCGCTTAGTCGGAACTTTGGGCTTGAGCAATTGGTATAAATGCCAACTGATGCTTTCTCCTTCCCGGTCTTCGTCAGTTGCCAGGATGAGTTCAGTTGCCTCTTTTAAGGCATCTTTGAGCTGAGTAACAACTTTCTTTTTGTCTTTGGGGACAACATACACCGGTTCAAAGTCTGCGTCCACATTTACCCCTAGCTGCGCCCATTTTTCCCCTTTGATGGTCGTGGGGATTTCACTTGCTGACTGGGGGAGGTCACGGACATGACCCATAGACGCTTCTACCCGATAGTCTTTTGGTAGGTAGTTGCGAATGGTACGAGCTTTGGTGGGAGATTCGACGATGACGAGAGTTGACATGGAAATTTCAAAAAAAAGAATAGCTGTCAAGCTAAACAGTCAAATTGAAGCAAGTTCTGTGAAATGTCAAGAGAAAATTCAAGCTTGGGGGCTGTGAATTCATCCTCACACAAACTGCCTAGAATTGCGAAAATTCGCAAAACTTTCAAAAGCAGTCTTTCTTAGAGCATAAGACAAAGAAACGTTGGCGATGAATTTCCAACTATTTCAATCTTTAACTTATCTCAGGCATAATTGGCGACTACCGTTGGCAAAATACTGTTCAAGTGTAGTAGGAGCATACTTTTTTATCAGGGTGTGGGGGTGTATGTTCACATCTTGCACTAAGCGACTGAAGTCAGTAGATTGGGTGGAGTGATAGCGAAACCCCTGACATTTTTTTGCTGCTTAAGTAAGTTGGTGAGAAAAAACCTAACTATGTTACGAAAGATTAACTAAGCTAAAAGCCTCTTTACTCCTGCCTCCTGCCTTCTGCCTTACCCTAACGATAAATATTTACGATGACCTACTTATTTGTTTTGGCTGGTGTGCTGCGACCTCTGAAATTTTTTAGGTTGTGCCAAAATTAAATCAAAATTGCGATTAAAAGCGAAGTAGGGTTCATTACTGTATAGCTCAAGGTTAAGACTATGAAAGCGATTCGCCAAGGTGATGTTATTTTACTACCTGTGGAGCAGGTTGATGGACAAAAGAAACTTGATTTAATTTTGGCAGAAGGTGAGGTTACAGGACACAAGCATAAAATTAGCGAGGGAGAAGCAGAGTTATATGAAAAGAATGGTACGCTCTATCTGCGCGTTTTTTTATCAGATATAGCCTTGCTAACTCACGAAGAACATCAGGCAATTCCTATCCCTCAAGGTAACTGGATAGTCAAAATTCAGCGTGAGTATGAGCCGGAAGGTTGGCGATATGTCGCAGATTAAAAAACTCATACCTGAGCAAGAAGCTTTGATTCCAGTTTATCGAGAGAAGTGGCGACAAATTGCGCTTTCTACTGAACGGATTGATAAGGGGATAGCGGCTGATGCTGTGAAAGCTGTTTATAAAATTCTGGGTTTCGATGAGCCGGAAATAGTATTTTTCGATAGCCCTTATGCAGCTTTAAAAGAATTTGCAACGCAATTAGATAATTCTTTATTTCACCAAAGCTCTTACAAAATTGAAGAAAAAATAACTGATTGAATAAAAAATCAGATACATGTTCAAATAAAAGTTAAAAAACTAAATATTTTACTGAATCAAGAAGAAATTAAATATTTAAGAAGTAATATAGGTCAAATATTTTTTAGTGGAATTCTAACAATAAAGCTCAATCAAGACATTTATGGTATTTATAATACAGAGTTTAGTGTTTTTGATTTAAATTACATATCATCAGAATCATGGGTCTTCAAAGCTAGTTATATTGATTTTTGTATATCTGAGTTGAATTGGGATTTATCTCAGCAAGATTGGTTAGTTATACAGAATCTAATTAAAAATTGTGGCTGGATTTTTCCTGATGAGCATATAGTAATTGTATGCGATCGCCCGCTTCATATCCGCTTCGATAATCAAAACCGCCTCCACGCTGAAGGTGAACCAGCAATTGAATTTGCTGATGGCTATAGCCTTTACTCTTATCACGGTGTCACCTTACCTGAAAAATATGGTAAACTTCATCCACAGCAATGGCAAGCCCAATGGTTATTAACAGAAACTAATGCTGAACTGCGGCGTGTGTTGATTGAAGGTATAGGTTACAGTCGCATTTGCCAAGATTTACAAGCTATTGAATTAGATAATTGGGCTGGATATACCCTGTTAAGAATTGATAATGATTTTATTGATATTGAACCGATTTTGTTATTAAAAATGACTTGTCCCAGTACAGGTTTTATTCATGTCTTACGTGTTCCCCCAAATATGCTGTCAGCCCGTGAAGCAATTCGCTGGGTTAATTGGGGGCTGGAGCCAGATGATTTTATAATAGAAACTTGAAAGCAGTTATTTTATTCGTGAATATGCAGATCCCCGACTTCTTTAAGAAGTCGGGGATCTAAAGATGGGTAATTTTGTTTTTAATATTTATCAATCTTGGCAACTGAACCAGAGAATACACCAAAATCTATTAATTTCACACCTTACTACACTCAAAGTTACGGCTCAATTTATTTAGGCGATAGTCTGCAACTCACCAAATTCTTAAAAGAAAGCAGCGTTAACCTGATTTTGACATCGCCGCCGTTTGCATTGACTCGCAAAAAAGAGTATGGCAATGAGAGTGCAGAAAATTATATTGAGTGGTTTCTACCCTTTGCGTCGGAATTTAAAAGAGTGCTGGCAGATAACGGCTCATTTATTTTAGATTTAGGCGGTGCATATCTTCCTGGTCATCCTGTACGGAGTCTTTATCAATACGAATTGTTATTGAGGTTGTGTAAGGAAGTGGGCTTTTTTTTGGCGCAAGAATTTTACCATTACAACCCAGCACGACTACCCACCCCGGCTGAGTGGGTAACAATTAGAAGAATCCGGGTAAAAGATGCGGTTAATGTTGTTTGGTGGTTATCAAAAACGGCAAACCCCAAAGCAGATAATCGGAAAGTTTTAAAGCCTTATAGCCAAAGTATGCAGCGATTACTCAAAAATGGTTATGAAGCAAAAATGCGCCCCAGTGGCCACGAAATTTCGGGTAAGTTTCAAAAAGACAATCAAGGTGCAATTCCACCAAATTTATTAGAAATTCCCAACACAGAATCTAATAGTCTTTATTTACGTCGCTGTAAAGCTAAGGGAATTCAGCCCCATCCGGCTAGGTTTCCGCAGGGGTTTGCTGAATTTTTTATCAAGTTTCTAACAGATGAGGGTGATCTGGTTTTAGATCCATTTGCTGGTTCCAACACAACGGGTTTTGTAGCTGAGACTTTTAAACGCCAATGGATTTCTTTTGAAATTAATCAAGATTATGTGACGGGGAGTCGTTTTCGATTTGTTGAGTAGCCAAATCTATTGAGAGTTCAAAGTAAAACTTAATAATTTTACTTAAATCTCTCCATCTACTTGCATTTTATGAACCTGATCTGCTAATTCTTGACGATTTTGATCATCAAGCTTATCGATCGCTAACATCCCCATGAGGATGACTTCTTTGAGAGTTAAACGAGTTGAATGTGCCTGTTTCTGCACAATCTCCTTGATAATCGGACTAACACCGATTGCTGTACTAGCTCTAGCCACAGAACAAAATGTATAACATTATAGACACCGCCTAAATCTTAGCATTTCCCTTAAAGTTGTTCTATATATCTGTTATTCGATTTAACTTAGTCCAAAAGAATAATTACTGATTTAAATCATAATCTGCTGATTTATAAAGTAAGTTTTACATTTGATTTTTAGCTTTTCTTTGCTGTATCTTGCTTACGGGCGTGAATCTCGCAGCCTTCAAGCTAAATTTTTTAACTCAGTAAATAGCTGGCGATCGCATCTTAAAACCAATCACAGCCTCATTGATTACATCTCTCCACATCCGAGTAGGCGCATGAGTTTGCCATCAAGCATTAATATTAACTTACGTATATTTATTTACGCTTAGTTATTGCTATACTAAGCAAGATTACTGCTGTCTATAGTAAATATATTGAGTGATTAACTCACAGTATAAAGGTTCTGCAAAGAACGAATCTCTACAATTTACTAATTTGCAGATTCACTGAAACGCTCAGGCAAAGCCATGTTCAATACGTAGGAACTTCTAGTTTTAGAAAAAGTTGCGTTAAAGAGATGATAAATTCCAAATGTAATCTTGTTAAACTACTTTACAGTACTACTGAGTGTAAATAAAAATAATAACTTAACCAAGAAAAAATCATCCTGAACACAGGTAACAAATGCTGTCATAAGGGAAAGTACTAAGTATGAGGAAATACAAAGCGATGAAGCACAATTATCTGTTAGCAATAGGCTTGTTAACAGGATTGGCAATACCAGTATCGACGCTTTCGCCTCTGTCAAACAGATTGCCAGCAAATTTTAGTTACCTGGGGACAGCAAAACATAATTCGCTGTTAATGATAGGTGAAAAAAATCTTCCTAGTTTTGACACCTCCTTACCGGAATTTAGATATCAAGCTTTACAACATATTAAAACCTCGCACTCAACAGTTAGTGAAAAAACTATTCCTAGTGTTGATATTTCCTCACAATCTTTAGAGTATTCCCAGTCAATAGTTGATCATAAAAAAAAATTTCAAATCTTGATGAATCTTCACCAGAAATTAGTGAACAAGGATTGTTAGCGCCAATTGAGTCACTATTTCATCGCAGTTCACCATCATCAAATGTACCACTAACATCTGGATATCAACTTTATTACCAAAGACTAGCGGCTTTAAAGACTGGTCAAATTTATACACGTATATCTGATGAATCGCCATCTTTTTCCGAGTCTAATAAACAGCGCCAATTAACTTACGAAGATTGGAAAAGTTTATTAGCTTTAGAAGCTAAAGCTGTGACAAAAGGTCAAGGTAATAATCATTTAAGCATTATGGTTGGGGATTCTTTAAGTTTGTGGTTTCCCCCAGAAAAACTACCAAGTGGCAAACTTTGGCTGAATCAAGGTATATCTGGTGATACTTCTGGTGGAATTTTAAAAAGATTAGGCGCATTTTCATCTACAAGGCCAGAAGTCATTTACATCATGGCGGGAATTAATGATTTACGCAGAGGGCTAAAGGATGAAGTGATTTTGCAAAATTACCGCCAAATTATCCGTCGGTTGCGACAGGCTCACCCAAAAACTGAGATAATTGTGCAATCAATTCTACCAGCAAGCTTACCAACAATTTCTAATAGCCAAATTCGGCGGATTAATTTTCAATTGTCCCTAATTGCTCAACAAGAGGGAGCGAATTATTTAAATATTCATGATTGGTTTACTGATTTTGAAGGTAATTTGCGTGTAGAGTTAACCACCGATGGATTACATCTATCCCAAGAGGGGTATGATGTTTGGCGTTCCGCATTAGAACAAGTCGAGTATAAGTTGACTCAGCGTGAACATGGAAAATTGCGATCGCAGTTTTAAAATTTATGGAAATTCATGATACTGATGCTATTACCATCCGTTCTGTAATTGAAAGTCAATTAGCAGCCTTTCAGCAAGATGATGCTCAAACTGCTTTTAGTTTCGCAAGTCCGGGAATTCAAGAGCAATTTCAAAGCCCAGAAAACTTTATGCGGATGGTAATGCTCAATTACCCAGCGGTGTATCGTCCTCGTTCTGTGATGTTTGAAAAAATTACTATTATTCAAGACAATATAACTCAACCTGTATTATTGTTGAGTCCTCATGGTATGCCTTTGAGGGCATTATATTTTATGGAACAGCAACGCGATGATACTTGGAAAATCAACGGTTGCATTTTAGTATCAGTAGAGGCGGAAATTACCTGAGAAGGCAGAAGGAAAAACTCAATATTATTAGTTAATGACTGGCTAGTTATACTATTCTTTTGAAATCTGTGCCTAAATTATTGCTGGATATCTTCTCTTTATATCTACATATTTTATTTATATAGATTAAGAGGCTTTGAGGGCGTGGATATCTGGCACAGTAATTTTTTAACTCCTACCTCCTGCCTTCTGACTTCTGACTTCTGAATTCACCCTTAAGATTTGATTTAATTTGCCGCTACGATAACCTTCTAAATCTAAAGTGACGTAGATAAAGCCAAATTCTTGAAATGCACCAACTACAGCAGGTAAATCAACAGCTAAAACAAAATCTTTAATTTTTTCTGGGGCTAACTCAATCCGAGCAGTATCACCTTCAGAGCGTACACGCAAATTATCCCATCCGAGTTTTCGCAGATAAATTTCGGCTCTACCGACACGTTGTAGTTTAGCTACGGTAATTTCTTCACCGTAAGGAAAACGGGAACTTAAGCAAGGTTGAGCAGGTTTATCCCACCAAGGTAAACCAAGTTGTTGAGAAAGTTGGCGAACTTCTAATTTAGATACACCAATTTCAGCTAAAGGCGATCGCGCCCCTCGTTCTTTGGCGGCTTGAATTCCTGGACGATAATCGTGTAAATCGTCGGCGTTCACCCCATCCACAACATAAGGGTAGCCTAACTCCACAGCTAATGGTTTGAGAGTATCGTGTAGTTCGCTTTTGCAAAAATAGCAGCGATTCACAGGATTTGATGTGTAGTTGGGATTTTCCATCTCATTTGTTGGAACAATTTGATGCGAAATCCCAATAGTTGCGGCTTGAATTTTTGCGTCTTCTAATTCTTCTGGTAACAGCGAAGGCGAAACTGCTGTGACAGCCAAAGCGCGATCGCCTAAAATATCATAAGCAATCTTCGCCACTAAAGTACTATCTACACCACCAGAATAGGCAATTAAGGCGCGTTCCATTTCGCCAAATAAGGCTTTGAGTTGCTGTAGTTTTTCCGACAATTTCATTTTGAATTCCTGACATTTCCCCACAAATTCCATTGTAGAGGTGTCAAGAAAATCTGTGTTTTAGCTGGGCGACGCTTCCGATGCTGGTGGTGGTAATTGAATATACTTAGCTACCAAAGCTTCTAAGAGTGGTAAGTCCAAAGGTTTAGAAATATATTCATTGACTCCTGATGCGATACAGATGTCGCGATCGCCTTTCATCGCCATTGCAGTTTGAGCAATTACCGGAATTGTTTGATACTCTGAGTGATGACGTAGTTGCTTTACCACCTGTAGCCCGTTTTCATCGGGTAACTGAATATCAATTAAAATTAACCCTGGTGTTTGCTGTGCCAGAGTTGACCACATTGCTGTAGCATTTTTAATCCAAGTCACCTGATAACCCAATCTCTCAAGATAAGTTTGCATCAACTGGCCATTGGGTAAATCATCTTCTACCAATAAAATTCGGAAGTTAGAACTAGGGACGATATTTGACGCAGATGAAGGTGTAATATCTGCTGCATCTATTTGAGCTTTCTGATGCTCCAGAACTTCCTTGACTGGTTTCACAGGTAGGATAATCTTAAAACGTGAACCCTGATTCAGTTCCGATTCCACTTCTACAGAACCCCCGTGAATTTCCGCCAGTTTCTTCGTGACAACCAAACCCAAGCCTGTACCTTCATCACGGCTAGTTACCACGTTTGCAATTTGAAAATAAGGTTGAAAAAGTTGCTCTTGGTCTAATTGAGAAATTCCAATTCCTGTATCCCAAATTGTAAAATTAACAAATTCAGCTTGTGGAATAACTTTTAAACCCACTTCACCAGTACAAGTAAACTTCACAGCATTGAAGAGCAAATTTAACAGCATTTGCTTGAGGCGTAAGGGATCTGCAACTAGAGTTGTGATGTTAGGGTCGAGTTCAAGGTGTAGTTTTAAACCTTTGTTAGCCGCTTTCTCTTTAACTAATGCCAAAACATTGCGACATAGTTCTGGTACATTTACTTCTTCTGGTTGTACTTCTAACTGATTGGCTTCAATTTTGGAGAGGTCTAAAATATCATTAATAAGTGCTAACAAGTGTTTGCCACTCGACTGAATAATATTTAAATATTCTTGATGGCGTTCTCGGCTGGGTTCGTAACCTTGAGCTAACAGTAAATGGGTAAATCCGATAATAGAACTCAAGGGTGTGCGAATTTCGTGGCTGGTATTGGCGAGAAACTGATTTTTGAGTTGATTTGTTCTTTCGAGTTCTTGATGATAACTACCAATATTTTGCGAGATTTGCTGCCAAGATTGTATTTGTTTAAACTGTGTCAGAGCATTGGTAAGCTGTTGGGTGACTCTGGTGAATAATTCTGGTTTCAGTTGTATTTGTGATGCTGTCAGGACTTCTTGTGGTGTTTGAGAAATAATTAGCCAGCCAATCATCTCAGAATTATTGGTTAAAGGCCAAGCACTTGGCGGTTGCTGACTGGCGAGGCGCTGCAAATCTGCTACTTCCACCATTTGCGTTAATTGCAACCGCAGTTTTTTTGCCTTTTTGGGATGTTACTTCTAAGGCTGATGCAGAAGTAGAAATATAGCAAACTTGAGCCAATTTTGTTTTTGGTTGAGGCAGAGCGATCGCTACTCTACTATTATTCAAAGCAACATCAAGTTCATCGACCACTGCTTGAAAAAATTTCTGCGGCTGTTGCGTCTACCTGTACAGTAGACGCAGAAACAGAAACTAGGTAATCATTTAGGCGACTTTGCAACTTGTTCAAGCTGCACTCTAACCACAATTCGGCACGGAGTTGTTGAATTGTTGCCAAAAGACTTGGCGTTGCATCTACCTGTGAGTTTTGTTCTGGTAAGCTTGAATACTGCTGCATGGTCAACTAGACCGTTGAACAAGTTTAGCCTGGCGCAAAATTGCGAACAAGATTCTATGTATATTAGCTCACAAATCTTGATTGTTCACAAACTCTAACTTTTACTGTTTATGGTAACAGACTTAACAATAGTTTTTGAATAAATCACTCACGTCTAATTTCTTTAAAGTAACTAATTTGCTTAAAAATCATGGATACACAAGTTATACAACTAATTGTCAATGGCATTGCTTTGGGGAGCATTATTGCTCTAGCTGCGGTTGGTCTAACTCTCACCTACGGGATTTTACGGTTATCGAATTTTGCTCATGGTGATTTTCTGACTTTAGGAGCTTATTTGACTCTGTTGGTAAATGCGGCTGGGGTAAATATCTGGCTATCAATGATTTTGGCAGCCGTAGGAACCGTCGCCGCGATGCTGTTATCAGAGAAGTTATTGTGGTCAAAGATGCGCTTAATTCGTGCCACTTCCACAACGCTGATTATTATTTCTATTGGTTTAGCTTTATTTTTGCGTAATGGCATTATCTTAGTTTGGGGTGGCAAAAACCAAAACTACAATGTTCCTGTCACTTCTGCTTGGGACTTTTTTGGTGTCAAAATCCCCCAAAATCAACTTTTGGTTTTAGGTCTAGCTGTGTTAGCAATTGTCGGGCTGCATTACCTCCTGCAAAACACCAAAATAGGTAAAGCGATGCGAGCTGTAGCAGATGACCTAGATTTAGCGAGAGTTTCCGGTATCAATGTTGAGCAAGTTATCTTGTGGACTTGGCTGATTGCTGGCACACTCACTTCCTTGGGTGGCAGCATGTACGGTTTAATTACAGCTGTGCGCCCCAATATGGGATGGTTTTTAATTTTGCCTTTGTTTGCTTCCGTAATTTTAGGCGGAATTGGAAATCCCTACGGAGCGATCGCCGCAGCTTTTATCATTGGGATTGCTCAGGAAGTTAGCACTATTTGGTTAGGGTCACAATACAAACAAGGTATTGCTCTACTAATTATGATTTTGGTGCTGCTCATTCGTCCCAAAGGTTTATTCAAAGGCACGATTTGAGCAGCACCAGCCCACTTCTAACTATTCAATGATGTGGAAATAGTAAGCCGCTACCAAAAGGTTAACAGCTAACAGAAACAAAGCCCAACCTGTACGAAATGGATAGGGAGGCTTTGCGCCACTGTCTGCCACTGCGGAACTTTTGTTTTGAGTAGCCATAAGAGGTTCTCCTTAATGTCATGACTTTTTCAGAAATACCAAATAGCTGCACCAATTACCCAGATTCGTTAAAAATATTTGTCTAGCGAGGGAGAAGTGCTGAGTAGTGAGTGCTGAGTGCTGAGGGTTGAGTGCTGAGTTATGATTTAAACTTCAGACTTCATAGTTGTATCTTCTCCTGCGTGGTAGGAACTGCGAACCAGAGGCCCAGAGCGGACATGAGTAAATCCCATTTTCCATGCTAGACTACCAAGCTCATCAAATTCCTCTGGAGTCCAGTATTTTTGTACTGGCAGATGATCTAAGGAAGGACGCATATACTGGCCAATAGTTAAGCGATCGCAGCCTATAGCTCTTAAATCTGCCATTGTTTCGAGAACTTCTGCTACAGTTTCTCCATGTCCCAGCATTAAACCCGATTTGGTGGGAATAGTTGGGTCAATTTCTTTCACTATAGCCAAGACTCGCAGGGAGCGATCATATTTTGCCCCCCGACGCACTCGGCCAGTTAATCGTTGTACCGTCTCAATATTGTGATTAAAACAAGCAGGTTTGGCATTCACAATCAATTCAATCCGTTGGCGCTGTCCTGCCTCACCCACACCTGCACCACCCCAAAAATCTGGTGTGAGTACTTCAATTTGAGTTCCAGGGTTTAACTTTCTCACCGCGTCCATTGTTTTGACAAAATGTCCCGCGCCTTGGTCTGGCAAATCATCCCGTGCCACAGAAGTCAACACCACATAATTTAATCCTAGAAGTTGTACCGCCTCTGCTACCTTCAGGGGTTCTTCTAAATCAAGCGGCATTGGTGCATGGCCTTTATCAACTTGACAAAAAGCACAAGCACGGGTGCAGGTAGGCCCCATCAGCAAAAAAGTAGCCGTTTTTTGGGCATAGCACTCTCCCCGGTTAGGGCAACGTCCTTCTTCGCAAATTGTGTGAATTTGACGCTGTTTGATAATGCTTTGTACGGTGGAAATTTCGCTGGCTTTGCCAATAGGGCGACGTAACCAGCTAGGCATAGCCATAATTTCGGACTTAAATTCCCCTGGTTGTAACGAAGTCATAAATCCTAGATAAATCTCCAGCTATTTATACCGAAATATACTATCCCCCAATCCATAACAAATTTAGATATAGTGGGATGACTCTCAAGGTCAAGCGGCATAGCCGTAATGCAACTTAAATTTTCTGTTAGAGAAATCAGTCGTGGCCAGTAACAAAATTTTAGTTATCGATGACACTACCGTTGTCAGGGTAAAAGTCCGAGAAATGTTACCTCCAGGTAACTTCGAGGTATTAGAAGCAAAAGACGGGGTGGAAGGACTTAATTTTATCCGTCAAGAAAAACTCAGCTTGATTATGTTAGATTTCCTACTACCAAAAATGAGTGGCTGGGAAGTTTTTCAACAAATTCAAGCCCAGCCTGAGTTAAGGAAAATTCCTTTAGTGATCATGTCTGGTCGCAAGGAAGAAGTAACCGAAAAAATTCCAGAACCATTTGAATACTTTGATTTTCTGGGTAAACCATTTGATAAAAAGCAACTGATTGATGCGATTAAATCAGCAATGGCTAAGGCCAAGTTGCCACGTTCTGAACCAGCTTTGGTGGGAGTCGTTGCAGCTAAAAATGGCGCTAGTACAGGTACAACTAGTGCCAGTGCGATCGCAGAACAAGAAACAGTAGCTACAGCCAGTGTTGACCACTTGCCACTACCCCCAACATCTCCTATTGAAACAGCTTCTTTAGCAGAAATTAAAGCACTGAATGAGAAAATAGTTCAAATGCAAACTGAAATAGATGGCTTGAAAAAACAGTTAGCTCAGGTAGTCACCTTTATTAAACAGAAAATTAAGTAAAGTTCCAACTTGCTTTGATTTCTGTTGCCTTTAAAAGTTTCTTCTCCAAATTCTCATTCAATGCGGATTAAATATAGTATAATTTTCTAGTTTTTTACTAGAAAAAATACTACCAATTGTAAATTTTCTAGAAAGCAATAACATTACTAGTAGTCAATAATTCCCAAAATTAATCGAGTAGAGATGTTAAAAGAAAAATCTCTACTCGATTGTTTTTCTGAAATGCAAAAATTCTCTTAATATCATAATTATACGTATATATTGCTTTAGATACTATAAATAAGTTTGCTAAAACATTAATAATTATTTGTTATTTTTGAATTTTTATTGAATCGCCTATGTTGATTATAAATAATTGAAACAAAATTTTCGTTATTCTAATGATATTAGTAATTTATTTTTGGGAATACTGGAATCATAGTCCTTAGAGCAATGCAAAGGCTGAAATGTTACCAGTATCAGACACGATATATCCTATATTTGGTTATCAAATCACTGAGCAAATATACTCTGGTAGTAAAACCTTAGTATATCGTGGCTTGAGAGAAACAGACCAAAAACCTGTCATTCTCAAACTGATGCGGAATGAGTATCCTACTTTTATAGAAATTGCCCAATTTCGTAATCAATACACTATTACTCAAAATCTGGAAATTCCCGGTATTGTCAAACCATATAGCCTAGAAAACTATCGTAATGGCTATGTTTTAATTATGGAAGATTTTGGGGGTATATCTATCAAAGAATGGCGCTTAGAAAAATATAAAATTGGCGAAAGTGACATTTCTTTCAACGATTTTTTTTAATATTGCTATTAAAATTACCACAACCTTAGAACTCCTACATCGTCATCGGATTATTCATAAAGATATCAAACCAGCTAATATTCTAATTCATCCAACTACCGGAGAAATCAAGCTTATTGACTTTAGTATCTCCACACTTTTACCGAAGGAAATTCAATCATTTACTAATCCCAATATTTTAGAAGGCACTTTAGCTTATATTTCCCCTGAACAAACAGGACGGATGAATCGAGTTATTGACTACCGTAGTGACTTTTATTCTTTGGGTATAACTTTTTTTTGAACTCCTAACGGGAAATCTACCATTCATTAGTTCCGATCCAATGGAACTAGTTTATTCTCATATTGCTAAACAGCCACCAAAAGTTAACTCTTTTAATCCTAATATTCCGTCAATTCTATCCGAGATTGTTAACAAATTAATCGCTAAAAATGCTGAAGACCGTTATCAAAGCGGTTATGGACTCAAATATGACTTAGATATATGTCAAAAACAATGGCAAGAAACTGGAAGTATATTACCTTTTGAATTAGCACAGAAGGATATATCCAATCAATTTACAATTCCAGAAAAACTCTATGGCCGACAGCGTGAAGTCGAAACTTTACTGAATACTTTTGAGCGTGTGGCTAATACTCAAACAGAAATGATATTAGTCACAGGTTCCTCTGGTATTGGTAAAACCGCTATCATTAATGAAATTCATAAACCCATTGTTAGACAACGTAGTTATTGTATTAAAGGTAAATTTGAGCAATTTCAACGTGACATACCATTGTCAGCTTTAATCCAAGCATTACGTAACTTAATTGGACAATTATTAGCAGAGAATGATATTCATCTTCAACAATGGAAAGCCAGAATATTATCAGTATTAGGCACACAAGCACAAGTCATCATTGATGTTATTCCTGAATTAGCCAAAATTATTGGTCAACAACCAGAAATTGTAGACTTATCTGGGAGCGCAGCCCAAAATCGATTTAATTTATTGTTTCAAAGATTTATTCAAGTATTCACTACAAAAGACCAACCACTAGTTATATTTTTAGATGATTTGCAATGGGCGGATCATGCTTCCTTAAAATTTATTCAATTATTAATGAGTGAAAATATTTCTTCTACTCTTGTCAGTGAAACAAACGAGACAGAAGGAATCCAAGGTAATATATTACTAATTGGTGCATATAGAGATAATGAAGTCTCTCATATCCATCCTCTAGTTTTAACATTAAATGAAATTAGAAAATCTGGCACTCAAATAAGTCAAATTCAACTTCTGCCCTTAACTCAGTCTAGTTTAAACTATTTAATCGCCGATACCCTTCATTGTTCGGAAGTATTAACTATACCTTTAACCCAAATGGTATTTGCTAAAACTCACGGAAATCCCTTTTTCGCTACACAATTCTTGAAAGGATTATATGATGAAGGGCTAATAACATTAAATTTTGAAGCGGGATATTGGCAATATGATTTAGCAAAAATTAAAACTCTTGCTTTTACAGATGATGTTGTAGAGTTTATGGCGATTCAAATAGAAAAATTGCCACAACATACACAAAATATATTACAACTAGCAGCTTGTATTGGCAACGAATTTGACTTAAAAACTTTAGCTATTATCTGTGAAAAATCTGTTATTGATACTGTATCAGATTTATGGCCAGCCTTAATCGAAGGACTGATCATCCCGCAAAATGATGGGTATATTTTTTTTATCAGAAGATGATTACGCAAAATTAGACGTTATTAATCATCATACTGTTAATAAATCAATTATTGATAACTATCAACTTCCTAAATATAAATTTGTACATGATCGTGTACAGCAAGCAGCTTATTCTTTAATTGCTAATGAACAAAAAAAAATTAACTCATTTAAAAATTGGCTTACTGTTATTAAAAAATATTCACGTAACAGAAAGAGAGGAAAAAATTTTTGAGCTAGTCAATCAATTTAATATAGCTGTAGATTTGATTACCAATCCACATCAGCGTTATGAACTTGCGGAAATGAATTTAACTGCTGGACGTAAAGCTTTAGCTTCAACAGCTTACTCAGCAGCCTTGAAATATTTAAATACAGGAATTAAACTACTTACCGAATATAGTTGGAATACTGAATATACACTAACTTTATCTCTCTGGGAAACAGCAGCGGAAGCAGCGTATTTAAATGGAGATTTTACACAAGCAGAGCAACTTGTTCAAATAGTTTTAGTTAATGTAAAGATGAATTTAGATAAAGTCAAAGTAATTGAAATTACTATTCAATCATACGGAGCACAAAACAAAGCACAAGCAGGTGTCCAGGCTGGACTAGATTTTTTGAAATTATTTGGCATTGAATTTCCCGAACATCCCAGCCAATTAGACATTCAACAAGCAATGGATGCAACAAATAACTACTTTATTCATAGGAGTATTGATAGTTTAATAGATTTGCCAATTATGCAAGATAAAACAGCATTAGCAATCATGCGTGTTTTATCTAGTATTCTTGCTTTAGCCTATACCGTAATTCCAGAACTATTTCCTTTGATGGTGCTGAAACAGATCAACTTATCTCTGAAATATGGTAATTGTGATTTCTCCTCGTATGTGTATGTTTGTTATGGATTTATGCTTTGTGGTGCGGTAGAAGATATTGCATCCGGCTATAAATTTGGCAAATTAGCTACAAGATTATTGGCTAAATTCAGTAATAAAGAAATCAAAGCTAAAGTTATTCAGACATTTAATGCCCATGTCAAACATTGGCAAGATCCTGTTAGTGAATCTTTAAAGTATCTTTTAGAAGCTTATTCGGTAGGTTTAGAAGCTGGGGATTTGGAATTTGCTGCCTATTCCCTAAAAGCATACTGCTATATTTCATATTTTAGTGGGAAAGTACTAAACTCTCTAGAAAGAGAGATGGCAACCTACAGTTATGCGGTTAAGCATATCAAACAAGATAGGGTTTTTTACTGGATTGAAATTTACCGACAGACAGTTTTAAATTTAAAAGATAATGTTCAAAACCCTTGTTGTTTAATGGGTGAAGCTTACAATGAAGAAAAATTAATTTCTATTCACAAAGAAGCTAATGATATCAATGCTCTATTATATTTCTATCTCTGTAAGCTACATCTATGTTATTTACTCAGAGAATATACTGAAGCTATTAATTATGCTGTGAATGCCGAAAAGTATTTGTCTGGGGGAATTGGTCAATTTACATTTCCGCAATTTTTTCTTTTATGATTCTCTCGCTCGGTTAGCTATATGTCATGAAGTTGATCCCTCTCAACAAGCAGAAATATTGGCTAAAGTTGGAATAAATCAAGAAAAAATGCAAAAATGGTCAATAAGTTCATCCAGCAATTATTTAAATAAATTTTATTTAGTAGAAGCTGAAAGATATAGAATTTTAAACCAACATCTAGAAGCAATAGAGTTTTATGAACGTGCTATTTCTTCAGCCAAGGAAAATGAATTTATCCATGAAGAAGCCTTAGCTAATGAATTGGCTGCTAATTTTTATTTAACTTGGGATAAAGAAAAGATTGCTAAAGCTTACTTAATTGATGCTTACTACGGTTATGTACGTTGGGGAGCATTAACTAAAGCTCAAGATTTGCAAAAACGCCATCCTTATTTACTGGCGGCCATTATTCAGGAAGAACAACTCAGCCAAGATTTTCAGCAAAATCAGGAAGCAGAATTCAGTACATCTTTAACTCATAATATGGAGACTTCTATCAGCAGCCATGACACTGTTATGAGTTCTAATACTAGTATTTCAGATATGTTAGATTTGGCATCTGTGATTAAAGCTTCCCAGGCGCTATCAGGAGAAATTAATCTGCCAGATTTGCTGTCAACGATGATGACAGTTGTTATGGAGAATGTAGGTGCATCTAAATGTGTTTTAGTTTTGAATGAAGCTGATCATTCAAATTTTACGGTCAGAGCTATTAGTTCAATTGTTAATTTAGCATGTGTTTATACAGAATTTACTGCCATTGATTTAGAGTCTTCCACTGATGTACCGCAGGCAGTAATTAACTATGTTAAACGTAGTCGAGAAATCTTAGTGGTTGATGATGCGATAAATCAGGCGTTTCTGGCAACAGATATCTATGTTATGCAGGAACAGCCAAAAAGTCTGTTGTGTATGCCGATGATTAATCAAAACCAACTGCTGGGGATATTATATCTAGAAAATAATTTAGCTACAGGTGCATTTACAAACGATCGCCTAGAAGTTCTCAAACTTTTAACTAGTCAAGCTACAATCTCTTTAGAGAATGCAATACTCTATGAGAATTTAAATAAAACTAAGCAACAATTAGAAGAATATAATCATAATTTAGAAGCAAAAGTTACAGAAAGAACCAACGAACTGAAAGATAAAAATGATAGATTGCAACAAGCACTCCAGGAGTTAAAAAGAACTCAAGCCCAATTAATTCAAAGTGAAAAAATGTCTTCTTTGGGTCAAATGGTAGCGGGTATTGCCCATGAAATTAACAATCCCATCAATTTTATTCATGGCAATATTGTACATACTAATGATTATGTAAGTGATTTACTGGAATTAATGGATTTATATCAACAAGAATATCCCGATCCAACACCGATAATTGCTGAAAAAACTGAGGAAATAGATTTACAATTTTTGGTTGAGGATTTACCAAAAACGATAGATTCGATGAAAATGGGTAGTTCACGTATTCGTGATATTGTTTTAGGTTTACGCAATTTTTCTCGCTTAGATGAATCGGATATGAAACCTGTTGATATTCATCAGGGTATCGATAATACTTTAATGATTTTGCAAAATCAATTAAAAGAAAAGAATAATTTACCAGAAATTTTAGTTATTAAAGAATATGCTATTTTACCAGAAGTAACTTGTTATGCAGGTCAACTAAATCAAGTTTTTATGAATGTTTTGAGTAATGCAATTGATGTGTTAAGAGGCAGTTTTTTAAATACTCAATGTCTGCAAAATCATCAACAGCCTCAAATTAAAATTTGTACAGAGTTAACAGCATCTCGGATGATCAGAATTACGATCGCAGATAATGGTGGTGGTATCCCAGAAGATATTAGTCAAAAAATATTTGATCCATTTTTCACCACTAAAGATGTAGGTGGTGGTACTGGTTTAGGGTTGTCAATTAGTTATCAAATTGTAGTTGACAAACATCAGGGAAATTTATTTTATCATTCTGAACTAAATCAGGGTACTGAGTTTGTGATTGAGATACCAATGCGATAAATGGTAAATTAAATATGTCCTGATTCAAATTGCTAATGAATAGCGATCGTCCTGCAATTTTCTCATTCTTTGCTGGTGCTGGTTTTCTCGATTTAGGCTTTGAACATAGCGGGTTTAATGTTGTGTATGTGAATGAAATTTTCTCACCTTTCATGACAGCATACCGTTATTCCAGAGAATTACTCAAATCACCACTACCTGAATACGGATATCATCATGGAGAAGCAGGTGATGTCAGTAAGCTGGTTGAAGGAATACAAGCACAAGGTTTATTAGAACTAGTCAAAGATTGCCGCAAGTCTAAGAATATTATTGGTTTTATTGGTGGCCCGCCTTGTCCTGATTTTTCGATTGCTGGGAAAAATCAAGGCTACTTAGGAGATAACGGTAAACTTTCGTCCGCCTACATTGAATTAATTTGCCAGAATCTCCCTGATTTCTTTTTATTTGAAAATGTTAAGGGATTATGGCGAACAAAAAAACATCGATTATTTTTTGAATCTTTAAAAATCCGCTTACAGCAAGTAGGCTATATTTTTAACGAACGCTTAATTAATGCTCTTGAATATGGTGTACCTCAAAATAGGGAAAGAATTATTTTGATAGGTTTTCATCAGCATTTTATCAATCAAAATGAAATAAAAAAACAATTAAATCTAGACTTTTGGCAAAAATACATAACACATTCTCAAGCTAAAATTTTTGCTTGTCCTTGGCCGCAATGCCAATCATTTCAAGCAGATTCTTTATTACCTTGTCCGGATAATATTATTCCAGAATTAACTATTGAATTTTGGTTTAGAAAAAATAACATTCAGGCGCATCCTAATACTCAGCATTATTTTCAACCCAGAGCCGGGATGAGTAAGTTTGCGACTGTCGGTGAAGGAGATGATTCTAAAAAATCTTTTAAACGTCTGCACCGTTGGCGTTATTCTCCCACAGCTTGCTATGGCAATAATGAAGTACATTTACATCCTTATAAAATGCGGCGAATTTCTGTAGCCGAAGCTTTAGCCATACAATCTTTACCAGGAAATTTTGTACTTCCTGAACTGATGTCTTTGACTAATATGTTTAAATCCATTGGTAATGGTGTACCTTACTTGCTGTCTCAGGGGTTGGCGAGAACTATTCTTGATTTTTTAGGAATTAATTAAGACAAAACTATGGTATTGCTGTAAGCACAAATTGTCTAAAATATACATAATTTTAGTTACAATTACTAAATCAACTTAAGATGTCTCCAACTATAACTGAAATAATTAGCTGGTTTTGGAGTTAAATTCCTAGTTAATGTGGTTTAATATATAATAAATGTCTTAATTTTTTATAAAGCTTAATAATCATTCATAGGCAAAAGTTCAATGGCAGCAGACTATCCAGATATTGATATTGCGCCATTTATCGATCACGCCCTGTTAACGCCAACGGCTACTCCAGAGCAGGTTGAGCAATGGTGTGAACAAGCATATAGATTTAACTTTGCGGCGGTTTGCATTTACCCTACCCACGTTAAGCAAGCAGCAGAACTCCTACAAAACAAAAAGCCAAAAGTTTGTACTGTGATTGGTTTTCCGTCGGGAGCCACAACTTCAGCCGTTAAGCTGTATGAAGCGCAAGAAGCGGTAGAAAATGGCGCTACTGAGTTAGATTTAGTACTTAATTTAAGCTGGTTGAAGATCGGAAAAACCGAAGAAGTTCACCGAGAAATTGCTGAGATTTGTGAAGAAACAGGGCAAACAGTCAAGGTAATTTTAGAAACTGGTCTGCTGACAGATGCCGAAAAAAGACTAGCAGCAGAAATATGTATGGATGCGGGTGCAGCATTCCTGAAAACTAGTACAGGTTGGAATGGCAGTGCGACAGTAGCGGATGTGCGTCTTTTGAAAGAAATAGTCCGAGACAGGATAGGAATTAAAGCTTCTGGGGGTATTCGGACTCACGAACAAGCCTTAGACTTAATCCTAGCGGGTGCTACAAGATTGGGGACATCTCGCGGTATAGATTTGCTTCACCAGCGCGATAATCTGGAGAAAGGGGAATAGTCATTTGTCCTTTGTCTTTCCTCCTCAGCTAATGAACGCCAGTGAGAAAGCCGGCGAAACCACCCCATGCACTGGCTGTTAATGACTAGTGACTGATGACTAATGATTCATGAGTAAAACTTATAAAGCAACTGGTATTAATCTTAAAACTCAGGTGCTGGGCGAGTCAGACAGAATAGTGACAATCTTGACACGAGAATTTGGTCTGATTCGCGCAGTTGCACCAGGGGCGCGTAAGCATAACTCTAGCCTGGGTGGTCGGAGTGGGATGTTTGTTGTGAATGAACTACTGATTGCGAAAGGGCGATCGCTCGATAAAATTACTCAAGCACAAACCTTAAAAACCTATCCCGGTTTAGCTCAAGATTTAGGAAAATTAGCCGCAGGTCAGTATTTAGCAGAAATAGCCTTATCTCAGGCTTTGAGCGAACAACCCCAAGAAGAACTTTATGAGTTACTGAATGCACATCTTCATCAATTAGAAATCCTCCCAAAAGCTGAAATATCATCTGTGTACGCATATCTCGCTTTGGGAGTGTTTCAACTTTTAGTTTTAGCAGGACTGACACCGCAAATCCAAGCCTGTTGTTTAACTCAAAAGCCTCTCACGCCAGACTTTACCAACCCCAACTGGCAAGTTGGATTTAGTGTTCCGACTGGTGGGGTAATTTGTTTAGAGGTATGGGAAAGTTTACGCAGAAAACGCGAGAAAGAAAAATGGGAAAATAGAAATCATTCCGAATTTTCCCCATCAGCAAATTCTCCTATCCCTAGTTACGAGACTGTTGTTCATCGACAAGAAATTCCAGTTATTTCCTGTCGTTTGAGTGCTAGAGAATTAGCTCTGCTCCAACAACTGTCACAACCAGAGATAATGCAAATTGATGGAATTAGAGATAATGGCTGGTTATCGATTGAGCAGATTTTACGTCAGTATGCTCAGTATCATTTAGGCCATTCTATTCGCTCCGCTACCCTGATAGATTCTTATTTTGCTGCCAACCAACCATGATGCAACCATCTGATTTGGATCGAAAAATCCTTCCTTTATCACCAAGCCACACCAAAAAACCGAGTCGAACAAATACTTCTAATGTGACTAATCATTTGAAGCCTGTTCCCATCTCTAAAAATAGTCAAATTTACAACCAAGAAATTTCTCAACCCGATGTTTCAACCAATGGTAAAGAATGGACATCGGATACAGTCGTCAATATTGCTGCCCCCAGCCACAAAGAACAAAGTTTACCAGCCGCAACTGCAACCGAAAAAGCTGCTGGGAATGGTTCTGGTGGTGAAGCGAACTCAGATACAGTACAACAGCAAGGATTCTTACCTGTCTTAAAAAATCCTAATTTCTTAGCACTTTGGGGTGGACAAGTGTTTTGTCAACTGGCTGATAAAGTGTACTTAGTATTGATGATTGCTTTAATCAATACTCACTTTCAAGCCAGTAGTCAAAGCATTAGTGGTTGGGTATCAGCATTGATGATGGCATTTACGATTCCAGCCGTATTATTTGGTTCAGTGGCAGGAGTATTTGTAGATCGTTGGTCAAAAAAAGCAGTTTTGGTAGCAACAAATATCTGGCGGGGTATTTTGGTGTTGGTGATTCCTGTGTTGTTGTGGTTAACTCATGATTGGCAACCAATCGGAGTTTTACCAGTAGGTTTTGCCATAATTTTGGGTGTGACTTTTTTGGTGTCCACACTGACGCAGTTTTTTGCGCCAGCCGAACAAGCAGCAATTCCGTTGGTAGTCGAAGAACAACACTTACTTTCGGCAAACTCTCTATATACAACAACCATGATGGCTTCAGTTATTATTGGCTTTGCCATCGGTGAACCGATTTTAGCGATCGCAGATAGTATATGGGCGCAGTTTGGTGGTAGCAATGGTTTGGGTAAAGAAATTTTAGTGGGTGGCAGTTATGCGATCGCTGGTGTAATTTTAATGTTATTAACCACCAAAGAAAAACCCCACGCTCCCGATACGGAATTTCCTCATGTTTTCTCAGACTTACGTGATGGTTTTGCTTACCTCAAAGCTAATCATCAAGTGCGGAATGCTTTAGTCAGACTGATTATTTTGTTTTCTGTCTTTGCCGCTTTAACAGTGTTGGCAGTACGGATGGCAGAAGTTATTCCGAATTTAAAAGCTTCGCAATTTGGTTTTTTACTAGCAGCAGGTGGTGTAGGTATTGCAGTTGGCGCAACAATTTTAGGACAGTTTGGGCAACGCTTCTCCTATTCTCAACTCGGCCTGTATGGTTGTTTAGGAATGGCAGTATCTTTAATTGGTTTGGCTTTATTTACAACACAATTGTGGTTGGTGTTATTGTTTGTAGCTATATTGGGGATTTTTGGCGCTTTAGTTGGTATTCCAATGCAAACTGCGATTCAAACAGAAACTCCCCCAGAAATGCGGGGTAAAGTATTTGGTTTGCAAAATAATGTGATTAATATTGCCTTGACTTTACCTTTAGCACTAGCCGGTGTCGCTGAAACCTTCGTCGGATTGAAAGCTGTCTTTTTGGGACTAGCTGCGATCGTATTTTTTGGTGGAATTTTAACTTGGTATAACTCCCGTCAGTCTGCTTGACAAAAGCAATAATTTATTATTGACTTTGATTTCATGGTAAACTGAACTCATCAATAATTTCGTGCCTTTTTGCTGGGAATAAACCTGAGATTACGCAGAATAAAGTTGTATTCCAAGTGTAAAATTAACAGCTTATTCATTAAATCAATCAATCCGAACATCGATTGTTTTCATCAGCTAATCAGCAAATTGAGCAATAGTTGATATCGGTGCTTTTTCAACACCAATTGTTTAGTAAAATCAGGTTCTAGTCAAATACAGCTAAGGCGCAAAAATCATAAATAAAACCAGCTTTCTTATAACTAATTTTAAAGAATGCGTATAGCCTGGATTGGAAAAAAATCGCCGTTTTGTGGCAATGTCACCTATAGCCGAGAAATAACCAATGCCTTACTAGATAGGGGACATGAAGTTAGTTTTCTGCACTTTGCCCAAGAAGAACCTGAACCGGATAACTGGCCGAAATTCCAAGAAGTATCGTTACCCTTTATTTATAAATCTCAAGTTTATACAATTCCGGCACTGAAAGCGACAAAAGTTTTAACAGAATCATTAAGAGAAATCAAGCCGGATATTGTTCATGCTTCTTTAACTTTGTCCCCGCTAGACTTTGTTTTACCAGAAATTTGTGAACAACTGAATTTACCTTTAGTTGCTACTTTTCATACACCGTTTGCGGGTAAAGGAGCAAAACTGATATCGGGAACGCAACTCATAGCCTATCAGTTGTACGCACCTTTTTTAGATAACTATGATCGCGTGATTGTATTTTCCCAAATTCAGCGAGAATTATTGGCACGTATGGGTGTGCGAGAAAAAAAATATTGCGGTGATTCCCAATGGTGTAGATACAGTTAAATATTCTCCTGGATATTCGACAGTTAAAGCAAAATTTCAAGCAGAACGCTTATTTGTTTACCAAGGTAGAATAGCCCCAGAAAAAAAAAAACGTTGAAGCTCTTCTTCGTGCTTGGAAACAATCGGGGATGGGTGATGGAAGTAAGTTATTAATTGTAGGAGATGGCCCTTTAAGAGCTTCTTTAGAGCAATTTTATGGCGCAGAATACGGCGTTATTTGGTTAGGTTTTGTGGCGGAAGAAGAAAGACGCATCGAAATCTTACGGGGTGCAGATGTGTTTATTTTGCCATCTTTAGTAGAAGGATTATCTTTGTCTTTATTAGAAGCAATGGCCTGCGGACGGGCTTGTATAGCTACAGATGTCGGCGCGGATGGAGAAGTTTTAGAGAAAGGGGCTGGTATAGTTTTAAGTACTAAAACCGTGCGATCGCAATTAAAAACCCTTTTACCACTTTGCCAAGACCATCCAGAATTAACAACTCTGCTAGGACAAAAAGCCAGAAATCGCGTTTTAGAGCGATATACATTAGATAAAAACATTACCCAGCTAGAAGAATTGTATAAAGAAGTTTTAGTCGAGCGCCCTGTACGTCTGAGTTGGGGCGCGTAAAAGCATCTATAGATTATTTGACTGAGTATGATTTTCACAGGAAGTTCGGACTTCACACCTAAGATAGTGATTTTCAATGATGACATTTACTCAAATTTGTTGCCAATAGGCTTTGTGTGGCTTGTAATTAACAGATGCGGTTCATTTGGGATGAAAATAAGCGGCAATCAAATATCAGCAATCAAGGATTTGGTTTTGTAGATGCTTATATAGTTTTTGAAGGTGCAACCTTTACTTTTGAAGATGAGCGTTATGCTCATGGAGAGCAGCGTTTTATTACAATAGGGCTACTGCGTGGGCGAGTTGTTTTTCTGTAAATACCATTCTGCAATCAGGAATATACGTGACTTGGGTTTATATTGATATTAAATATTTCTATTCAAGATTTTATAAATTCCATCCCAAACTCGTAGGCTGTTGATAAACTCGCTTCAAAGTATTCACATCTCTATCTGAAATAGTTGGTGGGTTACGGACTTGGGAAAAATATAAAGCATCAGTTTGTGATGGACTATGACCCCAAATTCCCAAGGCGTGACCAAGTTCATGGCGTGCGGCTGCAACGACATAATTACCAGTCTGACTAGGACTCAAGAGAATAGTAAAACGGTGTAATAAAACGTTGTTTTTGGTATAAAACTGGTATGTAGTTAAAGCAGAACGCGCCCGCAGAATTTTTTTATCTGGTGAAAGTTGTAATGGTGGGGCTTTTCGCTCAATTTTAATATCAGCAATTTCTGGCTTTTCTACTACTGTTAAGGGTAAGTAAACACTCCATTCCTGTACAGACTGCAAAACACTTTTCACCCAGTCTTCCGCCTGTTGATTGCTAACAGTTATTGGTCGTTCTATATAAACTTGAACTGGAAATTGTGACCAAACTAAATAACCTATTTCTGTTTTTGCAACTTGAGAAAAGTAATCGCCACTGTTTGTCTGATCATTCCACTGAACTAGCGTAGATGGTAGGGGATGGGGTTTTGGCGGAGGTAAAGAAGTGGCGCTAGATGGGAAGTGAGCCAAAATAATTAACAGCCCTGTACTTATAGTTAAGACAAAGGCTGTTAGAAATTTTCTAATATTCGGTGTTGGGTTTAGGGTCATTTTCCCCATTTCCCTGTCCTTATTTGGGTAGCCAACCTGCACTTAAAACGACTGTTAAGCCGAGAAAAATCACTGTTAAAGCCCAAGTAATTCGGTTTAGGGTGTTTTCTGCGCTTTTGGTACTGCTAAATAATTGGGCTTGTCCACCAATAGCACCAATCCCATCACCTTTGGGACTATGCAGCAATACTAAAACAATCATTCCCAGGGCGGATAATGCCCAAACAATTTGTACGATATTTGTAACTGTCATGTTCGCAATCTCATTTATAGCGGTTTGAAAACAGATGTCGGAAGTTAAGGCGTTAAAAACTGTATTTTATTACTTTTAAATCTTAACTCCTAAGATTCTTAGCATAATTAGTTTTGAGGTCTGAGTGTTGAGTAATTTTGACTTTACTCAGCACTCAGCACTTTCAACTCAGCACTATTTTACAGACCAATTGGCATAGGAGTACGATCGCGTTTTAATTCAAACTCTATTGGTTTGACTAGCGATCGCCCGGTCATTTCTGGTGGCTGTGGCAGCTGTAAAATATCCAGAATCGTAGGCGCAATGTCCGCTAACTTGCCATCGTTACGTAGTTCGACATTCGTACCGTGTCCTGGAATTTTAGCTTTTTCGCCTTCTACCAAAATCAAGGGTACTGGGTTGGTAGTATGAGCCGTCCAAGAGTTACCCTCTTCATCTAGCATATACTCAGCGTTACCGTGGTCGGCGGTAATAATTGTTGTCCCACCTGCTTTGATAATGCTTTCCAGAAGGCGACCTACACAACGGTCAACTTCTTCAATCGCTGTGATTGTGGCTGGCATTTGACCAGTATGCCCTACCATATCTGGGTTAGCATAGTTAATCACCACTAGCGAGTATATGCCTTTTTGAAGGGCAGCGATCGCTACATCGGTAACGGCGGCGGCTGACATGACTGGCGCTTTGTCATAAGTCGCTACCATCGGACTGCTGACAAGTTCTCGGTCTTCGCCCGCAAAAGGTTCTTCTAAACCACCGTTAAAGAAGTAAGTAACGTGGGCGTATTTTTCGGTTTCCGCTGTCCGAAACTGTTTTAGACCATGATTTGCAATGACTTCACCGAGGATATTCGTTAAATTCTGCGGTTCAAAAGCCACTGTCACGGGTAACTCTGGATCGTACTGGGTAAATGTCACAAAAGATAATGGCTGGATTCTCTGTCGCTCAAAGCCTGTAAATTCAGGACTAACAAAGGCTTGAGTCAACTGTCTAGCACGGTCAGGGCGGAAGTTGAAAAATATTACCCCATCTCCGGGCGCAATTGCACCGGGAGCAATACGGACTGGGTTAATAAATTCATCTGTCACCCCTTCGGCGTAAGATGCTTCCAAGACTTGTGCAGCTGTTCGTCCATCGCCTGCACCATCTTTGGTAATGACATCATACGCCCGTTGAACACGATCCCAACGGCGATCGCGATCCATCGCATAATAACGACCGCTAAGGGTAGCAATGCGCCCAATGCCTACGCGATCGGTGTAATCTTGAATTGCCTGAATCGCTTTTATACCTTCACTGGGGGAGGTATCACGACCATCAGTAATCGCGTGGATACAAACTTCTGAAATTCGCTGATCTTTTGCTAAGTCAAGTAGTCCGAATAGGTGGGTAATATGTGAGTGTACCCCGCCATCAGAGCAAAGACCCACTAAATGCAGCTTGCCATTTTGAGAACGAACTTCCTGGCAAATTTTAACCAGTGCAGGGTTACTAAGGATTGAACCGTCTTCCACTGCATCCGAGATGCGTACAAGTTCTTGTGGTACAACTCTCCCAGCGCCAATATTCAAATGACCAACTTCTGAGTTACCCATTTGACCCTCTGGCAAGCCTACGGCTTTTCCGGATGTGCGGATGAGGGTATGCGGGTACGCCGCCCACAAGCTGTCCATAATTGGCGTTTTAGCAGCAACGATAGCGTTTCCTCGTGTCTCCTCGCAGTAGCCCCATCCGTCTAAAATGACTAGCACCACAGGAGCAACAGGTGCTTTGGTCATAGTAAAACTGCCCTTTACTTTTTGTAATACCCGAATGATACCACTGCTAACCACAGGTGCAAGTGAATTTCTGCTTATTAACTTAATTTATGACTTATTGAGAGATTTTTTAGACTTTTTTTACTTTTCGCAACTGTTGCATATATTTTGTGATATCGCCAATGAATGAATGAGTTAGTAGTTAAGTAAAGGTACTACTACTAACTTGATATTTTACTTTTTCTTGCCAGAAGTTTTGGCGGCTTTGGCTGCTTTTTTTGCTGCTTTTTCCGCAGCGATCGCTTCTAATTTGGCTTGTTCTTTTTCTTCGGCGATTTTTCCTAGGTAGTAGTGGTAATCTCCTAAATAAACGCGGAATTCCCCGTCCCGAATTTCGACAATTTTGTTAGCCACCTGAGAAATAAAATAACGGTCGTGGGAAACTACAATCGCTGTCCCATCATAGTTTTGCAGTGCTTCTTCCAACATCTCTTTAGCTGGAATATCAAGATGGTTGGTAGGCTCATCTAAAATCAGTAAATTAGCTGGACGTAATAGCATTTTTGCCAATGCTAAACGTGCTTTTTCTCCCCCACTTAAGGCTTCAACTGATTTAAATACAGTGTCACCTGTGAATAAAAACTTGCCGAGCAGCGTGCGAACTTCTTCGTTTTTCCAGTCAGGAACTTCATCGTGAATTGTTTCCATCACAGTCTTTTTCAAGTCCAAAGCTTCGGCTTGATTTTGCTCAAAGTAACCCGGAATAACGTTATGATCGCCTAAGTTCACGATGCCTTCGCTGGGTGTTTCCGTACCCATAATTATTCGCAATAAGGTGGATTTCCCTGCACCATTGGGGCCTAGAAAAGCGATGCGATCGCCCCTTTCAATCAGCAAATTTGCACCCAGAAATAAGATTTTATCATCATAAATATGAGTTAAATCCTTAATCTTCACAACTTCCCGACCACTGCGGGGTGCAGGGGGAAAGCGAAAATGTAAGGTTCTGACTCCAGATGTGGGTGCTTCAATGCGTTCAATTTTGTCCAGTTGCTTTTCCCGGCTTTTTGCTTGGGTACTGCGGGTAGCACTAGCGCGGAATCTGTCAACAAAAGCTTGTTGTTTCTCAATTTCCTTTTGTTGGCGTTCGTAAGCATTTAGTTGTGCTACTTGATTTTCGGCTTTTTGTTGCAGGTAAGCAGAATAGTTACCCAAGTATGTGCTAGAAACGCCGCGTTCAGTTTCGACAATTTGAGTGCAGAGGCGGTCTAAAAATTCGCGGTCGTGGGAAACTATCACCATTGGCGTTGTTAAGCCTTTGAGGTAGTTTTCTAGCCACTCGATAGTTTCTAAGTCTAAATGGTTTGTCGGCTCGTCTAACAGCAATAAATCCGGCGCTTGCAGCAGAATTTTACCCAAACTCATCCGCATTTGCCAGCCACCAGAAAAAGCACTGACGAGGCGATCGCCATCTTCAGGCTCAAATCCCATCTCTGGTAAAATCTTACCGATGCGTGCTTCTAAACCGTAACCATCCAAAGCTTCAAACTGACGCTGCAAACGATCTAATTTGTTAATTAGCCGATCTAGTTCCTCTGGTGTCGCAGTTTGCATATCATGTTGCACTTGCGTCAGAGATAACTGTACTTCGTTGGCTTCCTTAAATACTGTCCAAAATTCTTCTCTAACTGTGCGTCTGGGATCGACTTCAAACTCTTGATTGAGATAAGCAATATGTAAACTAGCAGGACGAATAATATCGCCGGCGGTAGGTTCAATTTCCCCAGAGATAATTTTCAACTGGGTAGATTTTCCCGCACCGTTAACGCCAACTAAGCCAATGCGATCGCCTGGTTTTACTTCCCAGTTGATATCCTTAAGGACTTCGCCTGTCGGATAAATTTTACTGATATGTTCGAGTCGCAGCATCGAGTTTCTCTCAGGGTAGGAAATTGATGGTTAAGGACGAAGTACCAACACCGTGTCCAATATTAACAAAAATTAACCAATAATTCTTCCCAAGAAGTAACAATCAAACCCAGACATCGCTTAATTTTGATTACTCATGAATTTTGTGCAGCTTGTTGTACTTCTTCAATACTTAAATCGAGTTCCGCCGCTACTTGTTCCACAGTCAAACCCAACCTCAAAAGGCGAGAGACCATTCTTAACTTTTCTTGGCGTTGACCTTCCTGTCTACCTTGTTCTTTACCTTCCTGAAAAGCTTCTTGATAAAATCGCGTTTGCTTTAAATCGCTTAATTCAAACATAGCCTGTATTTTTTCTTAATTACTGATTAATTTTGTGCAGCTTGTTGTACTTCCTCAATACTTAACTCAAGTTCTGCCGCTACTTGTTCTACAGTCAAACCCAACCTCAAAAGGCGAGAGACCATTCTCAACTTTTCTTGGCGTTGACCTTCTTCTTTACCTTCCTGTCTACCTTCCTGTCTACCTTCTGCCATACCTTCCTGTCTACCTTCTTCTTTGCCTTCCTGAAAAGCTTCTTGATAAAAGCGCGTTTGCTTTAAATCGCTTAATCCAAACATATTCTGTATTTCCTTTCTACTCATGTTCGGCAACTTGTAAATCAGAATCGTCTCTATCAATTGTAATAATTGCTGTTGTTGGCGTTGAGATGTTAACTCAAGTTTTGTTCTGGTAATTAACTCCGTAGCCTCGACGATTGCTGTGTTTGTATCAGCAACTACTAACTTGATGGTTGCTATGCCAATTGGTAGTGATGCAACATCGCCTAATTCATCCAAATAAATACATTGGACTCGCTGACTGTCAAAAAATTCTCGATAATGTTTTATATCTTGTGTATCTACACTTCTGTTTGGGTATAAAACCACTGCACGCCAGTCATTTGGCGGTCTATTTTGGCGTAAATATAAACAAATTTCGGCAAACAGTCGTGAATAAAAGTCATCATCAGTTTGAAACTGTACCTCCACAAAGTAAATATGCTTTTCTTCGTTTTGTACAGGTAGAAACACACCATCAATTCTGAAGGCCGTTTGTTTAATCTCAACTGATGAAAATTGATAGTATTCAGTATTTTCTAGAGAAACACCAATGAGTTCAAAGAAGATATCGGGAAATTCTTGAAACAGGCGATAAAATATGCTGTCTGTTTTCACAGATGGAACAGAGAAAATAATATTAACAGCTAATTATGTACTCTTTTGGACTTCGACACCATCCCTAACTTCTTGCACGCGCTCTCTAGTTATCCCTAATACCCGTGAGATTGGGGCTAATAAATTATCATCAATGGGTTCCCCTGCATAAATACTATTGAGTTCGGTAGGAGAGATTTTAAAGGTATCGCAGAATTTAACAAATTCTTGATTGTTCAGGTCAAGTTCTTTTTGTCGCTCTTGTAATAAAAGTGCGATCGCTCTTGTGCCAAACTTAGGACGTTCACTAACCTTTATATATTTTTGTACTAAATAATTAACCTTACTTGTATCCCCACCAGTCTTTTTTAGTAAATCACTACAAGCTTTCTTGAGAGCTTTCTTTAAAACTTCTTCTTCATTTAAAAAATAAAGAATTTCATTCACATATTCTTGCTTAAAGAAACCAACTAAACTACCTTTATGATAAACAGGTATATAAGATGTTTCTGGATGAGATTGCCAATCTAAAGGTTCGTTCCGTAACAATGACATAGCTGCACCTATAAAAATTTGATGCTCACCATTTTAAAACTATTTATATGTGCGTAACTTATGTATATTTGCGGAAATCAATTTTGATTAAAAAACCGTCTAGTGTGTTAAATATCGCAACACCCCAGACGGTTCGTAATTAAATTAATTCTCAAGCTAAAGATTAGTTCATTGCACCAGAAGCCGCTAACTCTGCCAAACGCTCCTGCTGATCTTGAGAGATACAAGATTGAATTACTGTCTCTAAATCACCTTCAAGAACAGGGTTTAAGGAGAAATTTTGACCCAAGCGGTGGTCGGTCACACGGTTATCTTTATAGTTATAAGTGCGAATCTTTTCCGATCGCGAGCCTGTACCAACTTGCGATCGCCGCATGGAAGTTACAGCTTCTTGTTGTTCGCGTAACTTCATTTCATACAGTTTCGCCCGCAAAATTTGTATCGCCCGTTCTTTGTTTTGCAACTGGCTACGCTCTTCTGTACAGAAAATTCTGATTCCTGTCGGTTTGTGCATCAAGTCAACCGCCGTTTCCACTTTGTTGACGTTTTGTCCACCAGCACCGCCAGAACGAGCCGTTGTCATTTCAATATCTTTGGGGTCGATGTGAATTTCTACATCATCCACTTCTGGCATGATTGCGACAGTAGCGGTTGAAGTATGCACCCGTCCTCCAGCTTCTGTGACTGGTACACGCTGTACGCGATGCACTCCAGCTTCAAACTTTAACTGGCTGTAAACGTTGTCACCTTTAATTTCCAGAATGACTTCTTTCCAACCGCCCATTTCTCCCAAAGATTCGCTCGCCAGCGAAACTTTCCAACCTTGAGTTTGAGCGTAGCGAGTGTACATCCGCATCAAATCGCCAGCCCAAATACTCGCTTCATCGCCACCAGTCCCAGCGCGAATTTCCAACATGATATTCTTCTCATCGTTGGGGTCGCGGGGCAGTAATAATACTTTTAAGCGGTTTTCTAAGTATTCTATTTTTTCTTCCAGTTCACTAACTTCCAGTGCGGCCATTTCTTGCATTTCTGGGTCACTGGCTGCTTCTTTATAAACTTGACGCGCCCCAGTTAAATCGGCTTGGGCTGTTTTCCAAGTTTCATAGGTATTCACTACCTCTTCCAAAGAAGAACGGGCCTTAGCTACTTGCTGATACTCATCAGGGTTTTTTGCGGTATCAGGGTCGGCTAGGCGGCGTGTCAATTCATTAAAGGTTTGTTCAACAGATTTAAGTTTCTCCAGCAGGTATGTTTCAGCCATAAGTGCGATCGCTCCTTCAAATAACAACTTGGCTCAAAAAATGACAATCGACCCAGCATTCGCAGGGTCGTCGTTAACAGCAGAGCCAAACCGCTACTTTTTCTTTTTGCCGCCGGAGCTTTGCTCGCTTGACTTGCCGTATTTCCGCAGAAAGCGTTCTACGCGACCTTCTGTGTCGATAATCTTTTGAGTACCAGTATAAAAAGGGTGATTTCCAGACCAAACATCTACGTGTAATTCTGGTTTGGTAGAACCAACAGTCATCACAACTTGACCGTTGCAGTAGACTTTAGCTTCTGGATACCACTGGGGATGAATATCAGGTTTAGCCATTGTTCCTTTTGTGGTGAATCTATATAAATTATAACTTTCAGTGGAATCTAGAGACTAGGGACTAGGGACTAGAGGCTACAAAAATTACCCAATTCCCAAGACCCAAAACCCAATCCCTTATCGTTTGGAGTACTGAGGAGCTTTGCGAGCTTTGTGCAAACCGTATTTTTTGCGCTCTTTAGCTCTGGGATCGCGGGTGAGATAACCTTCTGTTTTCAAAGGTGAGCGATTTTCTGGATCTAATTGGCACAATGCACGAGCCACACCCAAACGGATAGAATCAGCTTGACCAGTCAAGCCACCACCCTCAGCTTTCACCAAAATGTCATATTCGGTTTCTAAGCCAAGTGTTTCCAAAGGAGCTTTAATCACTCCCAAATAATTGGCATTGAACTGGAAGTATAAATCTCCAGGCTTGCCATTAACTGTCAATTGACCGCTACCAGGGACAAGGCGGACTCTTGCTACTGCTGATTTCCGGCGACCAGTACCCCAGTACACGGCGCGACCGCTATTTGCTTCTGCTACTACCATTAGCTTTCTCCAGGAATTGTACTAATTTTTAATTCTTGAGGTTTTTGGGCTGCGTGGGGATGAGTCGGCCCTGCATAAACTTTCAGCTTAGTAAACAACTGCCGACCCAAGCTATTTTTCGGTAGCATACCTTTAACAGCATGTTCAATAATCCGTTCGGGGATGCGCTGTTGCAGCTTGGCAAAAGTTTCGGTCTTCATCCCACCAGGACGGCCAGAGTGGCGACGATATAATTTTTGAGTCCGTTTTTTACCTGTGACTGCGATTTTCTCGGCATTAATCACAATCACAAAGTCACCTGTGTCTATATGAGGTGTATATTCCGGTTTCTTTTTGCCTCGGAGAATCATAGCGATTTCGGTAGCGAGGCGACCAAGGCGTAGGTCAGTAGCATCTACTATGTACCAATCATGCTCAAGGGCATCTTGAGGCGGAAGGTAGGTTTTACTCATTTGTGTTTGTCCTTTGTTATTTGTCCTTTGTCATACGTCATTGAGTAATGACTGATGACCAATGACTAAAAACTAAATTTGGGCTGGGTATCGTACCAAATATCACAAGAAAAAGGAAAATCAGGATAGCCGACGCGCAACAAGCATAAACCCTGAGCAGGTGCGGCATATTTTACTTCTTCTCGGCGTTCTTCTTGCCAAATTTCGGTGAAGTTCGCCAGGGTTCGCTGTCCAGCACCTACTTGTACTAGCATTCCCACCAGCAGCCTAACCATGCCATATAAAAATCCATCTGCTTGAATTTCTAGATGAAGCAATGACCCGCTACGATGACATTCTGCGGCTTGTACTTCTACCCAAGAATGTTTTCGCTTGGAGCCTGCACGATGGAAAGCTGCTAAATGATGCTTGCCCAATAGAGGTTTCATGGCAGTCTGAATCAATAATTCATCCAGTGGCTCATGATAATAATGCCAACTAAAGGGTTTAATGAACAAATTTGGTCGTTTTTCCGTGTATATCGTGTAGCGGTATCGCCGATAAGCCGCACTAAACCGCGCGTGCCAAGCGTTACTTACTGGTGCTGAAGCCCTAATTATGATGTCTTGTGGCAGATAACTATTGAGAACTGTTGCCCATTTCTGGGCCGGAATTAAACCTGTAGCATCAAAGTGGGCTACTTGTGCAGCAGCATGAACGCCAGCATCAGTACGTCCTGCACCATGTAGTGTGACATGATGACCAAGAATAGTCGCGATCGCTGTTTCGATTTCTTCTTGGACTGTACGCTGCCCCTTTTGCCTTTGCCAGCCATGAAAATGAGTTCCCAGGTATTGAATTACCAAGGCAACTCTTTGAGTTTGTTGCGGCTGGTTAATTTCTTGCATACAGATTTTGTCCTTTGTCATTTGTCAGTTTGACCAATGACTCATGACTTAAACCAGTTCAATAATTGCCATTTCGGCATTGTCTCCACGCCGAGGCATGGTATGGATAATTCGGGTATAACCACCACTCCGATTAGCATACCGAGTAGGAGCTTGTTCAAACAAAGCATGAACCAGTTGCTTGTCATATATGTAACCTAAAGCTGCCCGACGAGATGCTAAGGAGCCGTCTTTCGCTAAGGTAATCATTTTATCTACTTCACTCCGCAAAGCTTTCGCTCTAATCAAAGTGGTGGTAATTCGACCATGACGAACTAGCTCAGTTGTTAAGGTACGCAACAGAGCGCGACGCTGGTCAGCTGGTTTACCAAGTTTTTTAACTCGACAACGGTGACGCATAATAGTGGACTATGAACTATGAAAGGTTTTGCTTTAGCTGTGTTTGGAGCTTCTTTCCTGCGGTAAGGTAATACCCAAGCGTCGTTGCAACGCTTCCACAACCTCTTCCGCCGATTTTTGACCAAAGTTTTTGATTTCTAGCAAATCTTCTTGGGTAAAGTCCAACAAGTCTGCCACAGAATTAACTTGTGCGCGTTTGAGACAGTTGTATGCCCGCACAGAAAGTTGCAATTCTTCGATAGGAATTTGAGCAGTTGGGTCGTCTGGAACATCAGAACCAATATCTGTTGGTTCTAAAGAAATATCCTTCAGTGGGTTGAATAAATCTACCAAAATACTGGCTGCTGAGGATAGTGCTTCTTGGGGAGAGACACTGCCATTTGTCCAAACTTCTAATAACAGTCTGTCTTTGGTAATCGAGCCGTCCGCACGGGCTTCTTCAACACTGTAGTTGACTTTTCGCACTGGCATAAATACCGAGTCGATTTGCAAAAAGTCCAAAGAAGTAGCTTCTTCCCGTCCTCGTTCTACGGTACGATAACCCTTACCGCGTTCGATGCGAAACTCCATTTCCAGCTTACCGCCCTCAGCGAGAGTCGCAACATACTGGGTAGGATCAACTACTTCAACTTCACTAGGCAAATCAAAATGAGCGGCTGTAACTGTTGCTGGGCCAGTTACAAGCAATCTACCAATTTGGGGTTGAGAAGAGTAGCTCTTGAGAATAACTTCTTTCATTCTCATCAAGATTTCTAGCACGTCTTCCCGCACACCCGGAACTGTGGCAAACTCGTGGGTAACACCTGCAATTCGCACTGCGGTTACGGCTGTTCCTTCCAAGTTGGACAACAACACCCGTCGCAGTGCATTACCCACAGTTGTGCCTTGACCGCGCTCTAGGGGTTCTAAGACAAACTTACTGTAATGACTCCGACTTTCTTCTGTACTTGACTCTACACATTCAATTTGAAACTGCGCCACGGAGTAGCCTCCCTTAATTAAGGTGCTGCTAGCAATTAATTGCCTATTCAATTTACTTTTGCCCTCGGCTTGCTTCCGGCTGATCAAACGACTCAAATCTAGTGAGGGTAACTGACCTGCTGATGAAGCTTGTGGGCGATTATCCATAATTAATATGGTGTTGCGGATAGTGCAGCAGCTCTCCCTCCAGGAAGAGCTAACTTGCTTTTTACCACCCAAGCATCCAGAAGTTATTTACTCTTTACTCTGCTTGATAGCTAAAAACCAAAACTTTAGTAGCTATCACAAGTGAATTTTTAATTGCAACTTCTGGTATTTATTACCCAACAAGTTTGATCTAGACTCGACGGCGCTTTGGTGGACGGCAACCATTGTGAGGAATGGGGGTAATATCCCGAATCAGGGTAATCTCCAGTCCTGCTCCTTGCAGTGCGCGAATCGCAGTTTCTCTACCAGCACCAGGGCCACTGACCATCACTTCAATTTGACGCATTCCTTGGTCAATCGCTCGACGGGCGGCGCTTTCAGCAGCAGTTTGGGCTGCGAAGGGAGTTCCTTTTTTAGCTCCCTTAAAACCACTGGAACCAGCACTTGCCCAAGAAATAACATCGCCGTTTTGATCAGTGATGGTGACAATGCTATTGTTGAAAGTAGATTGGATGTAAGCAAGTCCGTTAGGTACGTTCCGCTTTTGCTTTTTACTCCCAGTTTTTTTAGTTGGTTGTCTCGCCATATTTGTTTAGTTAATTTAAGGAAAAACTTGCTCTGTTGAGCAAGCAATGAACAATTATTTGCCAGGAGCCTTCTTCTTACCAGCCACTGTCTGCCTTCTGCCACGGCGGGTTCTAGCATTAGTACGAGTTCTTTGTCCTCTGACTGGTAAACCCATCCGATGGCGGCGACCTCTGTAGGTACCGATGTCAATTAGACGCTTGATGTTCATGCCTTCCAAGCGCCGCAAGTCACCTTCTACTTGATAGTTACTTTCTATTTCTGCACGTAGGGCTGCGACATCGGCATCACTTAAGTCTTTCACACGAGTGTCTGGATTGACACTTGTAGCCGCCAGAATTTCCTGCGACCTTGATAATCCAATTCCATAAATGTAAGTTAGACCAATCTCTACGCGTTTATCGCGTGGCAGGTCTACGCCGGCAATACGTGCCACAATAAATCTCTCCCTGTTGTTCTCGCAATTTCTCTTGGTTAAGATGTGGGTGCTTGATATGCCACATCTAGGATTTTTTTTGGTGATTTTTCCCAGTCACGGTTAACTCCCCAATACTGAGAGTGTTATCCTTGACGTTGTTTATGCTTGGGGTTAGAGCAAATCACCATAACGCGACCACGACGGCGAATCACGTTACACTTTTCGCAAATTTTTTTTGACAGAGGCTCTGACTTTCATGCCTTTCTTAATTGACTCCAAATATAAAATTATAGCATTTCTCGAAAAATATTACAGTTAAGTAAATGAGAATCTCCCAACAAGTTGATTTTATGGTAAGATCCTTCACATATAACTAATTTTTTCTGGATTTAATTATTTTTTCCGCAATCTATAGGTAATTCGGCCTTTTGTCAGGTCGTAGGGAGTGAGTTCAACCTTGACGCGATCGCCTGGCAAAATTTTGATATAGTTGCGGCGAATTTTTCCAGAAATGTGGGCTAGTACGTTAAAACCATTGTCCAGGTCTACACGAAACATCGCGTTCGGCAAGGACTCAGTAACAGTACCTTCCATTTCAATCAAATCTTGTTTAGACAACTTTTTTGTTCCTCAACTCAACAGTTTTTGGTTCGCTGGCAGCTTTAATCTGCAAGAGAACACAATTTGAGAAATATATCAACAGTTTATTAATATATCTTAGCTAAAATTGATCAGCATTCTCTTGCTCAAGTTCAGTGAAGAATTGGGAGTAGTGAGTGGTGAGTTTTATTCTTCCCCATGACTACTCCTGCATCTCCAGCTAGGAGGCTAAAATTTGTTTCAATTCACTAGTGACTTCTTCTTGGGATTGATTACCATTGACTGTTAACAGCCTTTGGCGTTCACTATAGTAGTTGATCAAAGGTGCAGTTTCATTGCGGTACACTTCTAGGCGACGACGAATCACCTCTTCGGTATCATCTTTTCTTCCCCTAGCCAGCAACCGCGAAATCACAATATCATCTGGTGCATCTAAGTTAACTACTCTTTCGCCACCTTGAGCAGTTTTTGCCAACAATGCTTCTAAAAAAGCTGCTTGCGTAACTTTGCGAGGAAAACCGTCTAGAATCCATCCAGATTTGGCATCTGATTGACCGAGACGTTCCTCCACTAAGTCTTGCACCAATTGATCAGGAACTAACTCACCGCTATCAACATAACTTTGAGCTTTTACCCCCAAAGGAGTTTGCTCCTTCATTGCTTGCCTCAAGATTTCACCAGTGGAAATATGAGGGATATGCAGGTGTTCTGCCAAAACCTGAGCTTGAGTTCCTTTGCCCGCACCCGGTGGCCCCAAGAAGATTAGTCGCGTCACTATTGTTTCACCATTCCTTCATAACGCTGAGAAATAACGTAGGTTTGGACTTGTTTTGCGGTGTCAATTGCCACACCAACTAGAATTAACAATGAAGTAGCACCCAGTCCCTTGAAGGTTGGTACTTTCAACGCACTTTCCACGGCGGTAGGAATAATCGCAACCAAGCCTAAAAAGATAGCTCCCAAGAAAGTTAAGCGGTTAATAACTCGCTCGATATACTCACTGGTCGCTTTTCCTGGACGAATACCAGGAATACTCGAACCCATTTTTTTCAAGTTTTGCGCTACATCAACTGGGTTCACAATCAATGAAGAGTAGAAGTAGCTGAAGAAAACAATGGAAGTTAAATACACTAGGGCATATACCCAAGGTGCAGAACCACCAGGGCTGAGATAGGTATTGACAATATTTGCCAAGTCAGGATTTTTTGTAAAGTTGGCAATTAGCAATGGCAAACTCAAAATGGCAGCCGCAAAAATAATTGGCATCACACCACCAGAGTTGAGCCGTAGGGGTAGATAGCTACGCTGTTCTGCCAAAACTCTTCTACCTACTTGACGACGAGCCGAAATGATTGGGATGCGGCGAATACCTTCCTGCACAAAGACAATGCCCACGATGGTGGCTAAGAAGACCAACACCAGCACAATTACCCGACCCACGATTTCTCGACCGCCAACTTGTACCAAGTCGATGGTGTCGCCTAGAGATTTAGGTAGCGAAGCGACAATGTTGACAAAAATCAACAGTGATGCACCGTTACCAATACCTCGTTCTGTGATCAGTTCGGATGCCCACATAACAAACATAGAACCTGCGGTCAGCGCGATTGCAGTTTCAGCTACAAATAGAGGGCCAGGAGTTAAAGCAAATTGTTGCAAGAAGAAGGCAGAAAACGCTGTACTTTGGAGAATTGCCCAACCTACAGTCACATAGCGCGTAATTTGTGAAATTTTCCGCCGTCCTGCTTCACCTTCATTTTTCTGTAAATTTTCTAAAGATGGGATAGCCGCAGTCAGTAATTGGATGATAATGGACGCATTAATAAAGGGCAGAATCCCTAAAGCAAAGACTCCCAAAGTAGAAAGTCCACGCCCAGAAAAGATATCCAATAAACCAAATATGGAATTACTGCCGGAAATGGCATCATGGAATCTATTTCTATCAATTCCAGGTACAGGTAAAAAGATACCTAGGCGAACCAAAATTAAAATACCGACAGTGACAAGCAGCCTGCCTCTTAGCCCAGCTGCTTGTGCCATCTGCATAAAAGTTTCTTGAGCCGTTGGGGCTTTATCTCGACTGATCATAGAGTGCTACCTTTGTCGTGAACCAGGCACTGGAAGCAAGTTGGCAGGTATTTATGTGCGCGGTTAGGCTTCACCCTAAAACTTCACAACTTCCTCCAACTGCCTCAATTTTGCTACGAGCTTGACCTGTGAAAGCTGCCGCTTTGACGTTGAGGGCAACGTTCAATTCCCCATTACCCAAAATTTTCAATGGACCTTTGGCAGAGGTTAAAATCCCAGCTGCTTTTAAGGATTCCAATGTTACTTCTGTGTTGGCAGGTAGAGAAGATAACTTCTCTACATTTATCGTAGTGTAAATCTTGCGATTCACAACTGGAAAGCCTTTCAGCTTTGGTATCCGGCGGTACAATGGCTGTTGACCACCTTCAAACCCTGGCCTGGTACTACTACCAGAGCGAGATTTTTGACCCCGCATACCTAGACCGGCACTGGCACCTTGACCAGCAGAAATGCCTCTACCTACACGGCGACGGCGTTTTTTTGGAGCCTTTTTGAGGCTTAACATCGTTGAGTCTCATGATGTTATTTGTATTGTGTACAAGAACTCTGTCAGTGAAGCTCTACTAAATGTAGAGTTTGTCAATAGCAATACCACGGTCTTCAGCAACTTCTGCTAAAGTACGTAGGGTAGATAGAGCATTAACAGCGGCTCTAGCATTGTTAAGTGGGTTGTTAGAACCAAGTTGTTTAGCAAGAACGTTGCGAACTCCTGCTAATTCCAATACTGTCCGCACGGCACCGCCAGCAATTACACCAGTACCAGGTGCAGCTGGACGCATGATGACTTTTGCACCGCCACCAACACCATCAATCGGATGAGGAATGGAATTAGATTTTGTAATTGGAATGTCGATTAGGTGTTTTTTGCCATCGGCTACGCCTTTTTTCACAGCACCGATAACATCTGAGGCTTTCCCTACTCCCACACCGACTTGACCACGTTCGTTACCAACAACGACAATTGCCCGGAAGCTGAGTTTTTTACCACCCTTAACTACCTTGCTCACACGTCGGATTTGGATTACCCGCTCTTGCCAGTTGGTTTCTTCTTTTTTTGCGCGGTTAGCTTTACGACGACCTGTTGCCATAATTCATGCTCTCTAAATGTCATTTGTCAATTGTCATTTGTCAGTTGTCATTTGTCCTTTGTCATTTACCTAATGACCAATGACTAATGACTAATGACTAATGACTTTAAAAATCTAAACCAGCTTCGCGTGCTGCATCCGCCAGTGTTTTGATGCGGCCGTGATATAAGTTACCACCACGATCAAAAACTACTTTGGTAATGCCTTTTTCTAATGCGCGTGCTGCAATTAACTTACCAACTTGTGCTGAGGCTTCGCAGTTAGCGCCAGATGCTAAATTTGCTTTTAATTCTGCATCTAAAGTTGAGGCTGCCACTAAAGTATGATGCTGAGTATCATCAATTACTTGGGCGTAAATATGTTGGTTAGAACGAAATACGGCTAGGCGTGGGCGTTCTGGAGAGCCGCTAACTCTACCACGGACGCGGCGGTGGCGGCGCTGTTTGGATTCTCTACGAGTAAGTTTCATGCTTATTTCTTACCTTTACCTCCGGTCTTACCAGCTTTGCGTCTGACTACTTCACCCGCATAGCGAATACCTTTACCTTTATAGGGTTCTGGTGGTCGGACGGCACGAATCTTAGCAGCTGTATTACCGACTACTTCTTTGTCATAACCACTAACGATGACGTTAGTGTTATTTTCTACTGCAAATTGAATTCCATCTGGTGGCTCAATATGTACTTGGTGACTGAAACCCATGTTTAACACCAGGTTGCGTCCTTGTACTTGGGCGCGATAACCAACCCCTTGAATTTCCAAACGACGTTGAAAACCTTGGGAAACTCCCTCTACCATGTTGGCTACCAATGTCCGGCTTAAACCGTGCATTTGGCGAGAGGTACGGGAATCATCTTTGCGAACTACTTGTAAGGTTTCGCCTTCTTGGTTTACTGTTACTTGAACAGGTAGATCCCGTGAAAGCTCACCTTTGGGGCCTTTGACCACAACCTTTGTGCCATCAATAGTGACTTGCACTTTGGAGGGAATAGTAATTGGTCTTTTACCAATACGAGACATGATCTTTTGTCCTTTGTTATTTGTCTTTTGTCTTTTGTCTTGAATACTGATGACAAATGACTAATGACTACCAGACGTAGCAAAGTACTTCACCACCCAAATTCTGACGGCGAGCTTCACGGTCAGTCATAATGCCACTGGAGGTAGAAATAATGGCAATACCGATACCGCCTAATACTCTGGGTAGTTCTTTTCGGTTGGAATAAACACGTAAACCAGGTTTACTAATCCGTTTGAGGGCAGTAATCAAAGGCTGACGATTTTTCCCTTTGTATTTTAGAGAAATCACCAGGTGCCGTTTTACGCCTTCTCCGGTTTCTGTATATTCTGAAATAAATCCTTCTTCTTGTAGTACTTTAGCAATACTACGGGTCATTTTAGTGGCTGGCACTTGTGTTGTTTGATGCCTTGCCATGTTGGCATTGCGGATGCGCGTCAGCATATCTGCAATTGTGTCGTTAGCCGCCATCGTTCCCTCTTTAGATGAACTTATTGATCGCGAAAGGGCATTCCCAATTCTTTGAGTAAAGCGCGGCCCTCTTCGTCATTTTTTGCTGTAGTAATAATCGAAATATCCAGACCACGAATTTGATCAATGCTATCGTATTCGACTTCTGGAAAGATTAGCTGTTCTCTTACACCTAGAGTATAGTTACCACGACCGTCAAAGCTTTTTGGGCTAATACCGCGAAAGTCACGGATTCTCGGTAGTGTCAAGCTGATGAGGCGGTCGAGAAAAGCATACATTTTCGCGCCTCTGAGAGTGACCATGATCCCAACAGGCATACCTTGACGGATTTTAAAGCCTGCGATCGCTTTTTTTGCTCTTGTCACTACAGGCTTTTGACCAGTAATGAGGGCAATTTCGTTGATAGAAGCTTCTAAAGCTTTAGCGTTTTGTGCTGCTTCGCCCAAACCTCGGTTAACAGTCACTTTGACCAACTTCGGTACTTGATGAATGTTGGTGTATTGAAACTGATTTGTGAGTTTCGGGACGATTGTCTCGTGATATAAAGTTTTGAGTCTTGTTGTCGCCATAGTTTTTGTCCTGAGATCCCTGGGCTTGGTCAGGGAAGATTATGAAGAATGAAGATAAAATAAGTAATATTTCTACTTCAGACTTGAAACTTCATCCTTAATCAATAATCTCGCCAGTTTTTTTTGAGTTTTCTCACCTTCTTGCCTTCGGGGGTAAAGGTGTAACAAACGCGACTAGCGACATTTTGTTTTGTGGAATAGAGCATCACGTTAGAACTGTGGATTGGGTACTCTTGGTTAACAATCCGTCCAGATTCCCCTTCTTGTTGGGGTTTAACGTGCTTTGTCTTAATGTTGACACCTTTAACAATGACTTTGCTTAGTTCGGGCAATGCTTTAATTACTTCACCAACTTTGCCTTTGTCTTTGCCAGCAATTATTTGCACGGTGTCACCAGTTTTGACGTGCATTTTATGGAATACTTTTTCCTTTTGGATAGCCATTAAAGCACCTCCGGAGCCAGAGAAACAATTTTAGTAAAGTTCTTGTCGCGGAGTTCCCTTGCTACTGGGCCGAATACCCGTGTACCTCTAGGATTACCTTCTTTATTGATGATCACAGCGGCGTTATCATCAAAGCGAATGGTCATACCGCTATCACGACGGATGTTATGGCGGGTGCGAACAATCACAGCTTCCACAACATCTGATTTTTTCACAGCCATGTTGGGAATGGCATCTTTGACAACGGCAATAATTCTGTCGCCGATAAAACCGTAACGGCTATTACCTGCGCCTAACACCCGGATACACATTAGTTTCCGTGCGCCGCTGTTATCTGCCACATTTAAGTAAGTTTGGGGTTGAATCACAATTAGTCTCCCTTGTGCAGTTGTTAGTGAAGTAACAACTTATGAGTTTTTAGTGTTGAGGATTTCTGTGACTTGCCAGCGTTTGGTTTTGCTCAGGGGTCTGGTTTCCTGAATCCGCACGCGATCGCCCACTTTGCATTTGTTTTCTTCATCGTGAGCTTTATAGCGGCGGGTTTTCACTACAATCTTGCCGTATTTGGGATGGGGAGCGCGGTTTTCGATGGCAACTACCACCGTTTTTTGCATTTTGTCGCTCACTACCAAGCCAACTCGTTCTTTGATTGCCATAATCTCTTAGTTCTCTTCTTTAGGAGTTTGACTTGCTGCTGCCCGTTTGCGTTCTCCCTCTACTGTCAACAGTTGGGCGAGGCGATGGCGAGCATGGCGGAATTGGTGAGGTTTTTCTAGTTGTCTGGTTGCTTTTTGCAAGCGCAACTGAAACAGTTGTTTTTTTAGTGGCGGCAATTTCCGCGGCTAATTGTTCGTCACTTAATTCTCTAGCTTCTGAAATCTTGGGAAGCGGCATGACCTACTCCTGCTCCTCTTCTATCTGAGAGCGCACAATAAATTTGGTTTTAATTGGCAGTTTGTATGCAGCTAGGCGCATAGCTTCACGGGCGATTTCTTCAGAAACACCAGCGATTTCAAACATAATCCGCCCTGGCTTAACTACTGCCACCCAAAATTCTGGATTACCTTTACCAGAACCCATCCGTGTTTCTGCCGGACGCATAGTAACAGGTTTATCTGGAAAAATCCGAATCCAGATTTTACCACCCCGACGGATATAACGAGTCATCGCCCGACGGGAAGCTTCGATTTGCCGAGAGGTAATCCAAGCTGGTTCTTGGGCTTGGAGAGCAAAATCTCCAAAGTTGAGGGTGCTACCCCGGTGGGCTAGACCCGCCATTCGCCCGCGCTGTTGTTTGCGGAATTTAGTTCTTCTAGGACTTAACATGACTATGAAGTGTGAACTATGAAGTGTGTAGACGCGCTTGGCGCGGCTTCCCGAAGGTAGTGTGAAGTGTGAAAGATAAATTTTTTTATCCTTCCGCCTTCATCTTTTACCCTTCATTGGAACGGTCTTCAAACTGCTGACGACGACGCTGTTGTTGACGGCGACGTGGTTCACGTTCGCGGGTGGCGGCGGGTTGGGGTTGAGTTTCTTCCTGTCCAGGAATAATTTCTCCTTTAAATACCCACACTTTGATGCCCAAAATACCGTAAATGGTTTTAGCTGTGCAGTAAGCGTAGTCAATATCAGCCCGTAAGGTGTGTAGAGGTACTCTACCTTCGCGCGTCCACTCTGTCCGCGCAATTTCCGCACCATTGAGCCGTCCGCTGACTTGAATTTTAATTCCTTGAATACCAGCACGTTGCGCCCGTTGAATTGCTTGGCGGACTACGCGACGGAAGGAAACCCGACGTTCTAATTGTTGGGCGATGTATTCCGAAATCAAGTAAGCATCAGCATCAACTCTTTGGACTTCGACGACGTTGATCCGAATTTGACGAGTACCGCCTAATAAATCTTGCAGTCCAGTGCGTAAGGATTCGATACCTTGTCCACCACGACCTACAACTACACCAGGGCGGGCTGTGCGTACTTCCAAATCAATTTGGTCTGCTTTGCGCTCAATTCTGACTTCGGAAATGCCAGCGTTATTTTGAGCGAGTCTACCCAGTTTTTGTTCGATGTAATTACGCAGTTTGTAATCTTCTTGTAAAAGTTCTGGATAGCGTTCAGGATCTGCGTACCACCGGGATTGGTGTTCTTGGGTAATTCCAAGGCGAAAGCCAACTGGATGAATTTTTTGTCCCACAAATGCTTCCTCTAAAGTTCTGGTAATTATTCCGCAGTCTCACCAGCAGCTACAGCTACTGTGATGTGACATGTAGGTTTGCGAATTTGGTAAGCTCGACCTTGCGCTCTAGGTTGGAAACGTTTTAGGACTGGGCCTTGATCAGCGTAAGCTTGAGTAATTACCAGTTGAGCGCGGTCTAGACCTGCATTGTGTTCAGCATTTGCGGCTGCGCTTCTGATTAGTTTCAGAACTGGCTCACAAGCCCGATAAGGCATGAATTCCAGGATAATTAACGCTTCTCTGTAAGACCGCCCCCGAATTTGATCGAGTACACGACGCACTTTAAAGGGAGACATGCGTATATAACGGGCGATCGCTTTTACTTCTGTAGTATTAGTTGCCATGTTTTTCTCCATTGTTGTCATAAGTCATTATTTTTATTTAGTTAATGACTCATAACTAATGACTATCTACCCGCTTTCTTGTCACTTTTGCCATGACCCCTGTAGGTGCGTGTTGGGGCGAATTCTCCCAACTTATGGCCTACCATCTGATCGCTGATAAACACAGGGACGTGTTGTCTGCCATTGTGAACAGCGATCGTATGTCCCACCATCTGGGGCAGAATTGTTGAGGCTCTTGACCAAGTTTTAATAACTTGCTTTTCGTTTTTTTCGTTCAGCTTTTCAATTTTGCTGAGTAAATGATCGGCAACGAAAGGCCCTTTTTTTAGTGAACGACCCATAGTTAAATTTCGGTTTTAGGATTTGGGATTTTGGATTTATTTATTTGGACTTTAGATAGTTTTTCCATCTAAAATCCAAAATTTGAAATCTAAAATTTTAAGACTGACGACCACCACGACCGCGCTTAGAAGATTTACGACGACGGCGCACAATCAACCTACTGCTAGGTTTCTTGGGTTTGCGTGTCTTGGCTCCCAATGCTGGTTTACCCCAAGGTGTGACTGGGCCGGAACGACCAATGGGCGCTCTACCTTCACCACCACCATGTGGGTGATCCACTGGGTTCATGACGCTACCTCTAACTTTCGGACGGCGACCTTTCCAGCGATTGCGTCCTGCTTTACCAGCACTCAGGTTTCTCGCATCGGTGTTGCCTACTTGCCCGATGGTAGCGTAGCATTCACGCCGTATCATCCGCACTTCCCCAGAAGGCAGCTTGAGGGTGACATAATTACCTTCTTTAGCAACTACTTGTGCTGTTGCACCAGCAGCACGGACAATTTGTCCACCTTTACCAGCAGTTAGTTCTACGTTATGTACGTTTGTACCTAAAGGAATGTTTGCCAGTGGTAAGGCATTACCATCTTCAATTGGCGACTCAGGGCCAGCCATTAAGGTTTTACCTACAGTCAATCCATTCGGTTGGAGGATATAGCGTTTTTCCCCATCCTGATATTGCAGCAAGGCAATACGAGCATTGCGGTTGGGATCATACTCGATCGCTAACACTGTAGCGGGAATGTTACGCTTATCTCTTTTAAAATCAATAATTCGATAAAGTCTTTTATGGCCGCCACCCCGACGACGGCTGGTTATCCGCCCTTGATTGTTGCGACCTTTGGCGCGATGGATGTACACCGTCAGAGACTTTTCTGGCTCTTTTTTAGTAATTTCCGAAAAGTCGGAGATTGTAACTTGACGAGTACTGGGGGTATAAGGGCGATAAGAACGAGTACCCATTTTTTGTTAGACCTCTGGGAATAGAATCTGTCTAATCTTTTGTGCGTCCCCAGGTGAGACGGTGACAATTGCTTTCTTATATTGGGGTTTGTAGCCAATAAATTTGCCAACACGACGTTTTTTTTCGCGGCTGTGTAGCAGTATTGATTTTGACTACTTTGACTTGAAACAAGTCTTCGATCGCTGCTTTAATATCTGGCTTGGTAGCTTTTAGGACTACTTCAAAAGTGTATTGATTCTGTTCCATCAGAATCGTTGCTTTTTCGGTGACAATCGGGCGACGCACCAAGTCAGGCAGATCACGGGGCGCAACCTTAGCCATTGTAGACCTCCTGAATTTTTTCTAATGCTGGTGCTGTAACTACAAGCTTGTCAGCGTGCAGCAGGTCATAAACATTCAACTGATCTGCTGCAATAATTTTTAAGTTCTCTATGTTGCGTCCTGACAGATAAACGGTTTCGGCAATCTCAGACAAAATTAAGAGTGTCTTTTGTTCTGGGCTTGCTCCCCAACGCGCTAAAGCTGCAACTAAATCTTTAGTTTTCGGACGAGACAGTTCGTTGCTAAATTCTTCGACCACAATCAAGTCTTCAGCACGGCTAATGAAGGCTGTGCGTAATGCCAACCGTCGTTCTTTCCGGTTCATTTTCAGGTCGTAATCTCTGGGTTTAGGCCCAAAAATCACACCACCACCACGCCATAAGGGCGAACGAATCGAACCAGCACGAGCGCGACCTGTGCCTTTTTGCCGCCAAGGTTTGCGGCCACCACCTCTAACTTCTGCGCGAGTTTTTGTACTAGCGGTTCCTTGACGAGCATTGGTTGTTTGTCTAACCAAGGCGCGGTGTACAATATGGGCCGCTGTTTCTTCTTTGGCAACCCGCAAGTCGAACGTCTTTTGTCCGACTTCATCTCCTTGCCAGTTTTTAACTACAGTCTCAACCATTTTTTTTGTCCTTTGTCATTTGTCTTTTGTCATTAGTCCTTTGTCATTTGTCTTCAGCTAATAACCAATGACTAATGACCATTGACGATTGACTATTTACCAACTTTCTTTGCGGGTACAACACTCACTAAGGAACCTGGTTTACCAGGAATTGCGCCTTTAATGAGTAATAAGTTGCGTTCTGCGTCTACACGCACAACTGTCAATTTACTAATGGTGACGCGAGTACCACCTAAGCGCCCTGCCATTCTTTTTCCTGGATACACACGACCGGGTGTTGTACCAGCACCAATGGAACCGGGCGCTCTGTGGTTTTTAGAACCGTGAGACATTGGCCCGCGACCAAAGTTATTCCGCTTTTGGTTGCCTGCAAAACCGCGACCGATACTTGTACCAATTACATCTACAATTTGACCAGCACTAAAAATATCTGCCTTGATTTCTTGACCTAATGTATACTCGCCAGAATTATCTGTGCGAAATTCACTTAGGTGACGTAAAGCTGGCGCTGATGATTTAGCTAAGTGGCCCAATACGGGTTTATTTAGAGCTTTTGGCTTGACTTCGCCATAACCAAGCTGAATGGCGGCGTAACCGTCAGTTTGTTTGGTTTTAACTTGTGTAACAGTGCATGGCCCTGCTTGAACGACTGTGACAGGAATTGCTACTCCTGCCTCGTCAAATATTTGGGTCATGCCCAGCTTGGTGCCGAGAATACCTACAGACACAGTAACTGGTTCTCCTTTTTACTTACTGAGCAGATTCATCGGGATGCTCGGTGATGTTCTGACTGAGGGAGGACGATCCTCAGTAATTTCCAGCAACTAGTGTTGCTTTCTCTTATCCAGAAAACAAAAACCGTTCCCTAAATTTTGGTTGAATCCGTTTACTTGAATTCAGTTGCTTACTAGAACAGCCAAGAGTTGCTTCCAAATGGAATCACAAATCTCTGGTTTTAAGGCAATGCTCTAAAGCTTTGCTTTTTGTGCAGCAATGCTCTCGTCCAAGCATTTGCTTAGGCACTTCTCGGAGGCTGCGTTTGTGATGGCCTCCTTGTTGTAGAAGGACTTAAGTAGTTAATTACCACTCAGTATCCCTATAACTAAGACTTTTGTACTACAGCACTAGTATTACGACTCAGTTTCTACCTTTAGGATTACCTTAAACTATTGTTCAAGGTTTTGCCTAGTTGATCCGGGCTACAAGAGAGAATCCAGATTGTATCCGGCTTATGGCTTTGATGACTTCGCCATCATTATATTTAGTGAACATCAAGGCTTTTTTAGTTTAGCAGTCTCTTGGTAGCTTGGCTTAACTTCTAACTTGATTCTATTTAATCAGAGGTTAGATGTTACGCTCATGCAACTCACCAAGGAAAGCTTGATTTGGCCGTTTGGTCACAATCTCACATTATAGATGAGGGGTGTGATGTTTGTCGAGTATTTTTATGAGAGTTGTGGATCATGCTTTGGATAGCCCAGACCATATCTATATTATTGAGTGCATAAATCAGCTTTTGGATGCGATTTCTCTTGTCGGGCAAGACTTTGGCAAGTTTTTGAGTAGTTGCTATCGGACTGCACCTTAAATATTTTACTTAACAGTAAATAATAGAGATATGTAAGTGGGATAGGATAAACGAAAATCTATGGCACTGATTACCACTGGCAATGGTTTAATCCGAGATTTGGAGAAATTTGGCGCTCTCGGTACGTACGTCCCTTTAGAGGGAGGTTTTGAAGGTCGATATCGCCGCCGACTGCGTGCTGCTGGCTATGTGACTTTGAATATGACTGCTAGGGGATTGGGCGATGTGGCTGCCTATCTCACTGGAGTTCATGGTGTCAGACCACCTCACTTGGGTAAGAAAAGTACTGGTAGTGGTGCGGCTGTGGGTAGTGTCTACTATTTACCCCCAATTGTTAACTATCAGCTAGAACAGTTACCACCCAAATCTAAGGGTTTGGTGCTGTGGATTATTGAAGGGCATATTTTATCTGACCAAGAAGTTGAGTTTTTGGCAGAATTGCCTAAATTGGAACCCAAAGTCAAAGTAGTGGTGGAAAGAGGCGGTAGTCGTGCTTTCAAATGGAAGCCTTTGACAGCTACCTTCGCAGTTAGTTCTCAGGCTGTGTAATTTTTTGGATTACAACAAGGGCGATCGCATTTCTGATTTCATAGATGCGATCGCTTTTTATATGAGAGTGCGATCGCCTTTGTTTTTCATGAGCAAAATAACTCCGGCTCGACGTGAAAAAACTGTCCTAAAACCTTAGCCTGTTCCTTTGTTATTTCTTGCTCTCCATCAAGTAACCTATTCACTATCTCACTTGAACCCAGTACTTCCACCAAGTCAGATGGCTGTAAGTTTCGAGCATCCATCAAATGCAAAAGTCTAGAACCAGGGGTTGAAGCATTAAGTTGATAGTGCTTTGCTTCAAAGTCTTCGATGAGTTTGACTAATAGTTCTAACAAGATATCTTCTTCTGGACTCAAGTCAGGACGAGCCAATAATTCTTCAACCACTGCCAAAAATTGCTCATTTTCTGACTCAGTTTTGATGATACGGGGTTGATAGTGTAACAATAACTCACCGTAAATTGTGGAATTAATAGTATGGGTCATGCTTCCAGTCGTCTTTGTCATAATTGGCATGAGTCAAAACGTACTTGATATAGATAACCTGCTTTTCGTAATTAATACTGGTAATTAAGCGATATTTGTTGCCTTTAATATTAAAAACTGTAAAGTTACTAACAGCTTCAGCTTTTGGGTAGACTGCTTGAACCTCAATTAGATTAGTCCAGCTTGCTTTGCTTGCAGTCCGAAACCAGTCATCAAGTGCTTCGCACGAATCAGCGTGTGTTTGGCAGAATTCTCGAAGCAGTTTACGGCTGATAATGTGGATCATATAATCATTTTATTTTTTAATATCCTCGGCGAGTAGTCACCGGGCTTTTACTTGATCAGACTACTCAACATCAAGTAAAAAACAAAATTGCAACTACACCTTAAACCTGCGGTGATCGCTTATTTTTTGGGAGAAGTTGCGATTATATTTATAAACATGCCATTGCGATTAACATACGCGCAATAATACCTTTGATAAATATTCAATAAATCTAAGGTCATAGCAACTAAGATAACCCTATTGACCCTTTAAAAATAGTACGTACAATTATACGTAGTCAATAATTTCATGAAATCTCCTTGGCTGAAAACACATAACTTATGGTTTTAGGCAATTTTGGCAATATTTACTCAGATGAGCTAATTACCGCCACTGAGTTAAATCGTCAGCCTGGGCGAGTGCTAGACAAAGCTTTAGAACGTCCGGTGACAATTACTCGCAATGATCAGGCTTTTGCTTTGTTGCGTCGAGAGGAAGTAACTTCTTTGGTGAAAGCAGCTACCCAAAGTCAAGCCGTCTTTGAAGCATTAACTGTTGCTTTTTCTTTATTACTAGGAAAAGAAATCGGCGTTGAACATCCTTATGGATGGTTGAGTGTGTTTGATGCGGATGATTTGCAAGAGTTTATTAAGGAGCTAAGTGAAGCGTTTCGGTTGATAGATTCTTCAACTACAGCATGGGAGATGATTGAGGCGCTCATCCATGAATGGTATGAAAGTGCTATTGCTATATTTAGCCCTGAACTAGCAGCAGCTTTTAGTGCTGAAACTGATGAAATACCATTAACCAAACCATCTGCTCATAGTGCTGAGTAAGGGTGTATGTCAGATAACCAAGAAGAAAACCCCATAGTAGAAAATGTAGAGCCGCCTGAAGTGAAATTGACTGCTCCTGCATTATCTGAGAGAGAAAGCACTTGGTTGGTAGTAGCTAAAAATCGTCGAGTTAATCGGGACTGGGAAGCTTTAATACAACGTCATCCAGAAAACTCTCTGCGCTGTTATGAGGATTTATGTTCTACTCCAACAACTAGACAGCCAGGACGTGTTTTTCCTTTGAAGGGTAAAACTTACAAAGGAGTATGGGAATATGAAGTCACAAAAGGAGACAGAGTATTTTACATTCCTGATGAGCAGCAATTGAAGGTTATTGTTTATTACGCGGGAAAACACCCCAATATTGCACCCATACCGTAAACCTGTGGTGATCGCCCACTATAGTAATATCAGTTTTTTAGCTTGATATTAGTAATATTTTAACTTCGCAGAAATAAAAAAATACCTATTGTAAACATTTATATCAATTATGAGTGAGCAAATGGGTACTTTAAGGATCTGAGGGCTTTAGGGTACTAGTAGATTTATGAATCATTTTTTGAATGCTGATCAAATCGGTAGGTTAATAGCGGGGGAAAATTTAGTCATCTCTTGTTGTTATTTCATTATTAGTAGTGTCATTGGTTATGGGGTGTGGCGTAATCGACAAGCAGGTGTTGACCCACTGGTAGTTACCGTAGCTGGGATTTTCTTCAGTTGCGCTTTTGGTCATGGCTTGCATGTGGTGGGAATGCTGGGTTTGGTTAATTCACATTTTTGGCAAGCAATAGCGGATTTGTTGACAGTTGTGATTGCATTACGCTTTCTCAGCTTCTATAAAAGTTTTGATTTACTTGCTTGTTTCAGTCAGATATTCGCCTCAAAAATCGAACTGGAAAGCAAGAATCAACTTTTGGAAACCACAATGGCAGAATTAAAGCAGATGCAGATGCAGTTAGTCCAACAAGAAAAGATGTCAAGTTTAGGACAATTAGTAGCTGGGGTTGCACATGAAATTAATAATCCTATTAGCTTTATTCACGGCAACTTGACTTATGTTGAAGAATATGCAAATTATTTATTGAGCATTGTCAATGCTTACCAAGTTCATTTTCCGGTTTTACCATTGCCCATTCACAGGCTAATTAAAGAGGTTGATTTAGACTTTCTGCAAGAAGATTTACCAAAAATCTTAAACTCAATGAATGCCGGATGCGATCGCATCCAACAAATTGTATTATCATTACGAAATTTCTCGCGTTTGGATGAAGCGGAACTGAAAGTGGTGAATATTCACGAAGGTATTGATAGTACACTCATGATTTTGCATCACCGCCTGCAAGCAAAACCAGAGCGTCCAGAAATTAAGGTGAGCAAAGATTATGGTAATTTACCGACTGTAGAGTGTTATCCTAGTTCACTCAATCAAGTAGTGCTAAACATTCTCACAAATGCGATAGATACCTTAGAAGAGAAAATTACGCAAACATCCCATTCACAAATTCAAGATAACCCACCTCAAATTACAGTTAAAACTTCTTTAACGGCGGACAAATGGGTAGAAATCACTATCAAAGATAATGGAGTGGGGATTCCTGAACAGCTTCAGCCACACATTTTTGATCCATTTTTCACGACAAAACCAGTTGGTAAGGGTACAGGAATTAGTATGTCAATTAGCCATCAGATAATTGTCGAAAGACATCATGGCAAATTGACTTGTTTTTCCACCTTTGGTCAAGGAACAGCGTTTGTGATTCAAATTCCGTTAAAACAAAACGCCTATGCGCTTGTTTAACTTTATGGTTGTGGTAGAAATACAAAGTTTTGTTCGCTTTGGAAATTGATATGCGATATGAAGACCATCCAGACTTTTATGTGCGTGTCTTCGCAAGAGTATTAGGATGTCTACTTCCTGGCGAAATTACCGTTATTCTCTTTCCTGGACATGGGTTAGTGCTAACAGAAGCAATCCCGACGCAGCTGATTCCTGAAAACTTGAGAATGCCCAATAGTGAATTTTATTTGTTATTCAAACATCCTGGGTGCGAAATGATCAGAATTTTGCAAATTGACGAGTTTTGCCCAGAAATTGATGGAAGTCAGAATTGAGGCTCAAATTGTTTTAAGTTGAAGAGCTTGTTTGGATAGCAGGTGAAAGGTAATAGGGTGATATGACAGTAATATTATCTACCTTTTCTCAGTCCAGATCAGTTTTAGATTTATATTTGGGCGATCGCTAGTTGGTGTTATGGGTGCGATCGCCCAGTTTTTTTATTGAATGGTGATCGTACTTTGTTTAATATCTGCCTTTTAACTGGTTATCTCATAGCAGAATCATTAGTTCTCTTGGCTGATAGCCAATTTGTGGTGAATAAATTCGAGATAGAGAAACATAATAAGTTTCGATAACTTGTAAGTGTCCCGTCGTAAAAGTACTGATAACGAAGTCTTAAAATGTTATTTATTTGAAATTAGTAGACAAAGAAATATACTGAGAAAATACCCCAAAATAGCAGTATAAAGTTTATTCTAAATTCGCCGAAGACACAAGATAATTTATACATTATATGGAACTTATTACTTATGCTAGAGAAGTCGGCAATAAGTATAAGAACATGAACAGAATCTGGCGTATTTTAATGGTTTCTAGCTTGGTTGGATTGGGTACTTTATTCAATGCTAAAGCCCAAGCAGCTTCTTTTGAAATTGACTCTACCTACACTTTTTTGAAAACCCAGTCTGATACAACTTATTACAATAATGTTCAGACAATTGCAGGTAATACTAAAGCCATCTCTTTAGCTGATTTAGGTCTGGAAGCTGGAAACACAATTCGTTTAACTACTTCTGGTGCATTTAATTGGAGTGTTTGGAACCCTGGACAAAGAAACGATATGATTGGGGTTTTCAGTGCGTCAGATACACTACTTGATTCGTCTTTTCAACAGCGTGTAGCTGATGCTATTAGCCTTGATGCTGAAGATGCGAGTAAGTATGGCTATACAGAAGCAAACTGGACTTCTAACACTTTATTTGACACCACTAAGCAAGCAGGTTCTACTTACGATGAATCAAAAGGTGCTTATATGTGTAATGGAGAAACTTTAAGTGATGTTAATAGAACTTGCGGTCAAAAAACATTGTTTAATGGTGTATTCGGAATCTTAGGCGAGATGACAATTAAGATTCCCACCAACGCTAAGTTTTTATTCTTGGCAGTTAATGATATTTTTTACAGTGACAACACTGAAAAAATGTTAGTTGATATCACTAATGCAGAATCTGTCAATAACTTATCCAGTGCCAAATATGCAAATGATACAACTTCTGTTCCTGAACCAAGCGCAGTTGTTGGGATTGCGGCTACACTTGCATTAGCTTTAAGAATGAAGTCGAAAAAACAGGTGGCTAATTAATTTCCTGGGCAGAATTCAGAATCATGAATAAATTAAGGGTATGCTAGATATAAATTTGAATATTCTCATAATATTATTCATCAAACTCTGAGAAGATGTTTGAATTCTAAGTTCTTACATTTTATTGCCGATGTTATCAGGGAAAGAGAAACTTTTAGTTTCGGGTGCATATATCTATCAATTCTCAAACTGTTTGATTTACTGGATTAATATTTTGGCGATCGCTGTTCTGAATTATAGATGCGATCGCTATTTTTTATTAATAGTTATTAAAGTTGTTTCATCAGGTTTAAACCTAAAAATAAAGCCGCAATAGTTCCTGAAACTGAAATTTTACCTTGATGAATTTTATCTAATACTTCTGATACTGGAATTAAGATTACTTCAATTTCTTCTGTAATATCTAAATTTTGCTCACCAACTTTCATGACATTCTCAGCTAAAAATAAATGTATGCGGTTGGTATCTTTGCTGGGTTTGTCATAAAAAACAGTGACTTTTTTAACTTGTTGAGCAAGATAACCAGTTTCTTCTTGTAATTCTCGAATAGCGGCGATTTCTGCACTTTCTTGGGTAGGATCAAAATGTCCGGCTGGTAATTCTATAAAAAAATCTGCGACTGCGTGTCGGTATTGCCTAACGAAAACAATTTCTTGATTACTGGTAATTGGCAAAATAATGGCAATTTCTGGTTTAATACTGACAAAATAATCATCAATAACCTTACCGTTAGGTAATTCAATTTTATCTTGCCTGATTCTGCACCAAGGATGGTTTAGTACCATTTTTGATTGCAGGATTTTCCATTTCTTGAGATTGCTCATAGATGCTAATTAATAAATGTAAAAAAGTATAACAGATGCAGAAAATCAGCTAAAATACCTTAAACTATTTTCTGCCCTAGCCATCATAGAGCAGACTTATGCAAGTAGAAGTCAAAGTATTTACTGTCAATAAACGATTTCCCTTAACTATTAGTCGGGGTACAACTGCACAGACAACGAATGTATGGGTAAAAATTTCGCAAGATGGCGTTGAGGGCTGGGGTGAAGCATCACCGTTTGGTGTCGGGAATCATACTCAAAAAACCGAGCAAATTAAAGATGCTATCGAGCAAGTTATACCATTATTAACAACTTTTAGCCCATTGCAGAGACAGCAAGTCGAGCAATTGTTAATTCAACAGCAGATTCCTTCTGCGGCGCGGGCGGCTGTGGATATGGCGATGCACGATTGGTTAGGTAAGTTTGTTGGTTTACCACTGTGGCAGATTTGGGGATGCGATCGCAATCTTATCGTCCCAACGTCAGTAACTATTGGCATAAATTCACCAGAAGGTGCTAGGGCGAGGGCGCGGGACTGGTTAAATTATTTGGATGTGCGGCTGTTTAAAGTGAAATTAGGTAGCCCCGATGGTATTGAAGCGGATCAGCAAATGCTATTAGCAGTCCAACAAGAAGCACCACATCTAGAATTTTTTGTGGATGCAAATGGTGGCTGGAGTTTGCCAGATGCAATTAAGATGTGTCATTGGCTGGCTGATTTAGGTGTAAAGTATGTAGAACAGCCACTACCAAGGGGTCAGGAAGAAAGTTTAGCCAAACTCAAACAAGAGTCACCCCTACCGATTTTTGTGGATGAAAGTTGCTTTACCAGTGTTGATATTCCCCATTTGGCGAACTACGTGGATGGAATTAATATCAAACTGATGAAGTCGGGGGGCTTAACCGAAGCATTGCGGATGGTACACACAGCGCGGGCTTACAATTTACAAGTGATGTTTGGCTGCTATTCTGACAGTTCACTCGCTAACACAGCAGCAGCACAATTAGCACCACTGGCTGATTATTTAGATTTAGATAGTCATCTCAACTTAGTTGATGACCCATTTATGGGTGCATTAGTAGTAGAAGGAAAAGTTTTACCAAACGATTTACCAGGCTTGGGGGTACAATACAGTGCGTTTGCCGCTTAATCAACGAATCGCTATTCTGCTGCATGAAGGAACTACAGGAACACAGGGCAAAACAGGGTTGGCAATTTTACGCTACAGTGAAGCCCCGATTGTCGCAGTTATTGATAAGGTAACTGCTGGTAAATCTTTGCCAGAATTAACAGGTATCAAGCGTGATGTGCCGATTGTGGAATCTGTCACCGCAGCTTTGACATATAAACCAGAAGTATTGGTAATTGGGATTGCACCCAAAGGTGGCGCTGTACCCGATGATTATTGGATAGAAATTAAAGATGCGCTAAAAGCGGGTATGTCTTTGGTAAATGGTTTACACACACCATTGGCGACGATGGCAGAGTTAAATGCAATTCTCAAACCAGGACAATTAATTTGGGATGTCCGCAAAGAACCACCAAATCTAGAGGTGGCGAGTGGGATGGCGCGGACTCTTCCCTGTCGCCGCGTGTTGACGGTGGGAACAGATATGGCGATTGGGAAAATGTCTACTAGTTTAGAACTACACTGGGCGGCAAAGTTACGGGGTTGGCGTTCTAAGTTTATTGCTACAGGTCAAACTGGTTTGATGTTAGAAGGTGATGGTATCGCCTTAGATGCAGTTCGAGTAGATTTTGCGGCTGGTGCTGTAGAACAAATAGTGATGCGTTATGGCAAAAACTATGACATTCTGCATATTGAAGGACAAGGTTCGCTGTTACATCCTGGTTCTACAGCTACCTTGCCTTTGATTCGCGGTTCCCAACCCACACAATTGGTATTAGTACATCGGGCGGGACAAACCCACAACCGGAATAATCCCCATGTCCCGATTCCGCCGTTAACGAAAGTGATTCAAATGTATGAATCTGTAGCGAGTGCGGGGGGTGCTTTTGGGAAAGTACCTGTGGTGGGTATAGCTTTGAATACTGCACATTTAAATGAGTTTGCTGCTCAAGAAGCGATCGCCCAAACAACAGCCGAAACCGGTTTAGCCTGTACTGATCCGGTGCGGTTTGGGGCTGGGTTGTTGTTAGATGCGGTAATGCGAAGTGAAGTGTGAAGTAAGGCGCGTGACAGTTGGCTTGTTAATATCTAAATTGTAGTAACGATGCTTACTTTTAAACCTCTGGGGGCTTCAACATTCGCCAAATTTCCCCATCAATCTGCACCAAATACTCAGGCTCCAACTCACCAATTTTACGAATAATTCGCTTAGGATCGATCGCCCTCATCTGAAAAACCATTCCTACCGAAAGCAACGTCAAACCATTCAGCACTGATGGCTCAATCCTTACAGTAAATGGAAACCTTGATGCCCCAAGGAAGAAGTAACTGGGACAATCATTAACATGGGCGAAACCGCAATGTCTGTTTGAACAGCGATCGCTGGGCGATTACCTTTTTCTTCTCGTTTATCTGAATCTGGTAAACTTACTAACAGAACATCCCCTCTCACTATCTCATTCTCCCAGAGATGCCAACATTCCTTCTGTAGTCAGCCAATCCTCGTCACTTGCTGCTTCCCATGCTGCAAATTCTTCCTCTAACTCATTGGGTATTTCCACCAGCAAAGGAGTCAGGAGTGCGATAATTTCCCCACTGACCGAATGTCCATGAGCTTGCGCCCTTTGCACAATCGCCTGATATAGTTCCATCGGCAATGTCACTTGAGCATCAATGTCACCTGAACCATTCATAAGAACTGAGATATCGATAGAATATCTTATCCATTGTATTGCGATCGCACTGAAATTTCACACTTCCGACTTGGTTTGACAGCGATCGCAAGTTCCCTGGACAGTTACTTCATAGCGTTCGGCTTTTAACCCCGAACGCAGTTTATTTAAATCAATGCACTGAAAAGTATTCCAATCAATGTCTTCAATTGCACCACAACAGTTGCAGCGAAAATGATGATGTGGCCCAACCTTGGCATCGTAACGTGATACACCTTCTTCTAAAAGCACTTCTCGCACTAAGCCGACTTCCCGTAATGCTTGTAGTGCGGCATACACTGTGGCTTGAGAGGAAGTTGGTGCATCTTGATTCAAGTTTGTCAGAATTTGGTCTACTGTGGGGTGGTCTTCTCGCCCTAGTAGATTGGCGTAGACTGCGAAGCGTTGAGGAGTTACTCGCAATCCTTTGCTCTTGAGTGTTTTGACAATCTCATCAGCTTTTTGCTGCATAGCATTCACTTGAATCATATTAACAGAAATATATCTCTATTATAACGTTTCTTCTTTTGGTACTTAACCTATTTCAGAATGATAATTTTAATAGAGTATTTATTACTATTGGATAGCTCTGAATTCAGAATAATTATGATATTAAACCAAGGACTAAGACTGCAAAAGTTTATACCCTGAGATTGTAGGAAAACAGTAGCGATCGCTCTAGGCGGATGGGGTCAGTTACTCATAGCATTAAAACAACCCCTTCGCATAAATGAACTCAGCATGAAACGAACCAGGAAGTCTCTGCTGCTCACCTTGAGTTGGATTTTGTTGTCAGTTAGTACTTCAATTGTAATTATTCTGACGCAACCTTTAGCACCTGTTCCAGCCCAAGAACCTGCCACCACAGTAGAAACAACAGATACACCCAGTTCCGAAAGTTCACAGCCCAACCAAACACCAAAACCAGAAGCGACTGAACCTAAAAAAACAGACACAGCCACGGAACCTGCACTCACTCCCGAAGAAATTGCCCGTCAACAAAAGTTTATCGAAGCAGACAAATTATACCTCGCGGGAAATATTACTGAGGCAGAAAAACTCTATCGGGAAGTCAAAACACCATTTGCTAACACAGATACTGCAACTCAAGAACGCAAATCAGCTATTCTTGACCCGACGCAACTATCACCAGCTGGCAAAGTTTACTGGCGAGAATCAGAAGCGGGAATTGCGGCTAAGTTGCAAACAAGAACAGAAGTACCGCTAAAACTCTTAGTTGAACAATATCCCGAATTTATTCCTGGTCATATTCGCTATGCTGAGATTCTCAAGCAATATAATCGCCCTAAAGAAGCTGTAGAGATTTTAGAACGAGCATCATCACTATATCCAGATCAACCAGATTTAATTAAAGCCAAAGTTACAGCACTAGCTGATGAAAAAAAAATGGATGGAAGCATCCTTAGCAGCGCGTCAATTTGCGATTCTTTATCCTAATGATCCGCAAGCCGAGGAATTTACCCAGCTTGCAGAAAAAAAATCTCAAACGCTATAAAGCCCATATCCGCGAAGAAATTAGAGGTAACACTCTTGCTAACATCATTACAGGTGCAGTTGGTTATGCGGTGACAGGTAGTTTGTTAGGGCCATTTTCGGCCTTAGACTCTACCATCTTGTTACTACAAGGCGAAGGTGCAGTGGGTGAGTCGGTAGCGAAACAGGCAAAACAACAGCTACCATTAGTAAAAGATGAGGAAGTGCTGGCCTACGTTAACGAAATTGGGCAGAAACTAGTGAAAGTTTCAGGACGCACTGAATTTAAATACGAATTTTTTGTGATTCCTGAAGAAGAATTGAACGCCTTTGCCTTACCAGGGGGTAAAGTTTTTATTAATGCTGGTGCGATCGCCAAAAGTAACTCCGAAGCTGAACTAGCTGGGTTAATTGGTCATGAATTATCTCACGTAGTTTTATCCCACGGCTTTCAACTAGTTACCCAAGGAAACTTAATTTCTAACGTTACTCAATATCTGCCTTTTGGTGGTACAGTCGGTCAACTTTTCTCCCTCAGCTACAGTCGTGATATGGAACGTCAAGCAGATGTTCTTGGTACTCGTTTAATTGTGGCGAATGGCTATGCTGCTGATGGGTTACGTAACTTGATGGCGACGCTACAAAAACAACAAAAAAATGCGCCTCCGACTTGGTTATCATCCCACCCAGGTGGTAAAGAACGGGTGAATTATCTCGAAAACTTAATTATTCGCGGTAAATACAACCGCTACAGTTACGAAGGAGTTGAACGTCACACAGCCATTCAAGCCAAAGTTAAACAAATCCTCAAAGAAGAAAAAGAACGAGAAGAGAAAAAGCGGCGTTCTGAATGAATCAAAAAACAAATTTCTGCGTCAGTGAAATTATCAATTAGCTAACCTCATATCTACTAAAGGATAATTTATGGCATTTCAACCCTTGAAGTTATTATGTTTAAGCGGTTTGGGCTTGTCTTTATTTTTAGGTAATTCCGCCGCCTTTGCTCAAGTTAATGATGGTGGTATTGTAGTACCAACCACTTCCGATCCTTATCCATCCGGTTCATCAAATCCTGTAGACACTTCTTCTAGTGGTACTGTAGTGACGGGTACGAGATTTAGCTGTCAAAACAGCAATGGTCAATACATAGTGATGTATCAACCAGAAAGCCAACCTGGAAGATTTTTTCCTTGGGCGGCCCCTGCACAATTGGGCGGTGGTTGGGACCCGTACAAACGTTGTGTTACCATTGCTCAACGCTTAGAAGAATATCGTCCCGATGGTTTGCAAGAACTCCAAACAGGTTTCTTGAATAACGAAAACATTGTTTGTGTAACCACTGAAGCTAACCCTAGTTGTCGAATTGTGTTGACAGTACCCAGAGATAAAGACCCCTATACTGTCCGTAATAGCATTTTCCAAAACTTAATTTCTGCGGACGATGGTCAACAAACTACGGCTGTAAATACTTATCGTAATAACAGAGGCAGCGTAGATGAAATTTACAACATTGGCCGCACAATCTTAGGTGGCAGTAATCGCAAAGTTAGCTCATCTAGAAGTGGAATTAATCTTAAACCTTTCCTTGATCGCAAAGATGGTGGAACTGGTACACAATTACGTAATGGTGTGGCAATTCGCCGTCAAACTCCGACTCAATCTCAAAATCGGACTCGCTTAAATCCTGGCAATTTCCGGTAATGTTGTATACGGTGAATGTTAGCTTTTGACTTCTGAGAACTCTCATTTAAGCTCTATGTTTTTTGGGCTAGGTGAGAGTTTTTGTTATTGGTATATAGCAGTCTTATTGGATTAAGTACAAGAAAGAGACAAGGGAGACAAGGCAGAGATGTTTGTAAATGATTTAGGATAAACAACAAATCTGTTCCCTGTTACCCGTTGCCTTTATTGACGAATAGACTTAAGTAAGTGGGTATGAATATTTATAGCTAGGGAAAGGCAGGAGGCAGAAAGCAGGAGGCAGAAGGGAAGAGGGTTTGGGGCAACTTTACTTTTAGTTACATACTTCGGTTTTTTTACACCTTTCTACTTATCAATAAAATAGGATTACATAGTAGAGATTAGGTCGGTAATGGGAATCATAAAACTGTAGAATTCAAAATTGATTCCTATGGGTTTATTTGATAAGTTATCTATCCGCACTCAAAATGATGTAACTTTGAGTCCAGCCGAAGCGTTTGCGGCTATTACTTTAGCTTCGGTTGCTGCTGATGGTTATTTGACAGATGAAGAAATCCAAACAATGATGGCCTCTTTGTCGAGAATGCACTTATTTCGTAGTTATCCCAATGATGTAATCAGAAGGATGTTTGATAAACTGTGCGGGATGATTAAACGTCAAGGATTTGATGATTTTATCAAAACTGCGATCGCTGCACTTCCCCATGATTTATATGACACTGCTTTTGCTGTAGCCACAGACTTGATTTTAGCCGATGGTCAAGTCACTAAAGAAGAAGAAGACTTGTTAAATGTTCTCTGGAGTAATTTAGAAATTCCCGACGAAACAGCACGTAGTATTGTGAATGTGATGATTATTAAAAATAAAGGCTAAGTTGTCACAAATTATCTCTCATTTAATTAAAGGCGTTGCATAGCAACGTCTTTCATTGTTTATAGTTCAATAAAATTAAGATAATTAACCGCAGATATACACTGATGAGTTTGTACTTTAAAAAAACTATGCAAATTAATTATTCTCGTGTTGTGTACTTAAGCCATATTATTGATAGAAACATTCCTTTATGGCCGGGCGACCCAGCGATAGAATTTACTACCGTTGCTAATATTCAAAATGATGGTTACTATCTGCGGCATTTTGCTATGGGTGAACATACTGCTACCCATATCAACGCCCCGAACAGTTTTGATCCTGCTGGTGCAGGAATTGATGAATATGCGGCGGAATCACTGGTTTTATCGGCGGTAGTGATAGATATCTGCAAAGTTGCCGTGAATAATCCTGATTATGCTTTGAGTATTGCTGATATTCTGGCTTGGGAGGCAAAATACGGTGTGATTGCCAGTGGTAGTTTAGTACTGCTGTATACTGGCTGGCAGCAGAAGTGGAGTGATAGAAATGCCTTTTTTAACCAGGATGCGGAAGGAATTATGCACTTTCCGGGTTTTAGTGGCAATGTGGCGCAGTTTTTGTTGGATGAAAGGCAAATTGCTGGTGTAGGAATTGATACTCATGGTGTTGACCCCGGACAAGATAACAGTTTTACGACTAACCGTTTAGTATTGGCGCAGCAGGGTATTGTGTTGGAGAATTTGACGAATTTAGATCAACTACCCCCTCAAGGTACTACATTAGCGATCGCAATTCTCAGATTACGTGGTGGTTCTGGTTGTCCTGTGGGTGTGTTGGCTTTTGTGCCTTAACTTTTGTGTATAACTTTTTCGCCTTCTGCCCATTCTTGAAACTTGGCGTTAACTTAGAAAGCGAATCTAATCCATAGCAATTATCTCAAAGAAATTTTTAAATACTAATTATGACTCTGCTAACTTGTCGCAATTATATTAATGGTCAGTGGGTGGATGCTACGACAGGAAACATTCTGGAAAGTTATAACCCAGCTTTGGTAAGCGAAGTTGTCGCCACCTTTCCCCGTTCTCACACTGAAGATGTAGATAAAGCCGTCGCCACCGCCCGTCAAGCTTACAGCAGTTGGCGGAAAGTTCCTGCCCCAGCTAGAGCCGAATATATTTTTCGTGTGGGAGAATTACTACTTCAACATAAAGAAGAACTCGCTCAATTAATTAGTCGGGAAATGGGTAAACCCCTCACCGAAGCTAGGGGTGATGTGCAGGAAGGTATTGACTGCGCTTTTTATAGTGCTGGTGAAGGACGGCGGCTGTTTGGGTTAACAACACCTTCGGAAATGCCGAATAAATTTGCGATGACAGTGCGAATGCCCATTGGTGTTTGTGCTTTAATTACACCGTGGAATTTCCCTGTGGCTATTCCATGTTGGAAAGCTATGCCAGCTTTGGTATGTGGTAATACTGTCATTCTCAAACCTGCTGAAGATACTCCGGGTTGTGCAACCAAACTAGTAGAAATTTTCGCCGCCGCAGGTTTACCCCCAGGTGTGATTAACTTAGTGCATGGTGTTGGTGAAGAAGTTGGTAAAGCTTTAGTCGAACATCCCAATGTTGATTTAGTTTCTTTCACTGGTTCTTCCGAAACAGGGGCTTTTGTAGGTGCAACTTGCGGACGCACTCACAAGCGTGTCTGTCTGGAGATGGGCGGCAAAAATGCCCAAGTTGTAATGGAAGATGCAGACTTAGGACTGGCTTTAGATGGTGCGGTTTGGGGGGCTTTTGGGACAACTGGGCAACGTTGTACAGCTACAAGTCGCCTGATATTGCATCGTGACATTAAAGAAGAGTTTACGGCTATGTTGTATGAGCGGACTAGTAAGTTACGCTTGGGTGCTGGTTATGACCAAGATACAGAAATTGGGCCGATAATTAATCAAAGACAATTGCAACGGGTGAATGAATATATGAAAATTGCCCGTGAAGAAGGCGCAAAAATCTTAATTGGTGGGGAAATTGCCAGTGAGGGACAATTAAAAGAGGGTAATTTCTTTTTGCCAACTATTTTAGATAAAGTTACGCCAGATATGCGCGTCGCCCGTGAAGAGATATTTGGCCCTGTAGTGGCATTAATTGAAGTTAATTCCTTTGAAGAGGCGATCGCTATTCTCAATAATACCAATTACGGTCTGTCTTCTTCCATTTATACCCACGATATTAACCGGGCATTTACGGCGATGCGTGACATTGAAGCAGGTATTACCTATATTAATGGCCCCACTATTGGCGCGGAAGTACATTTACCTTTTGGTGGTGTGAAACAAACAGGTAACGGCCACCGCGAGGCCGGAACTACAGCTTTAGATGTGTTCACAGAATGGAAGAGTGTGTATGTTGACTTTTCTGGTAATTTACAACGCGCCCAAATAGATAATCGAAGTTAGTCAAGCAAAGTGCAGAGTCACCGAAGTTTGCTCAACGCGGGGAACCCGCGCACGCAACTTCTCGCTGAGTGTTGAGACTGATTTCGGTTGGGTGGAGGAACGGAACTCAAATTTTCATAATTTTGTATAAGTTCTGATTATGTCTACAACGCAAGTGCCGCAGGGGTTTTTGATTGTGCTAGTTGTTTGACTCTGAGTACCGAAATAGAGTTTTTAATGAAAATGCGCTTCCACAATTTGTTGATAAAAATTTTCTAACCCCTTAACACAAGCTTGGTCATCGAATAGTAAATGATGACGCTGGCTAATTTTTTCAGCGATGTGGTTTCGCCAAGTTGAATCTAGTCCCAACTTAACGGCGATATCAATATATTCTGCTGCATTGGCGGCGATGGTTTCAGTTACTCCCAGCATTTTGAGAAAGCTATCTGAGTGACGACCACGCATAAATTCTCCTGGACAAGTAACAACAGGAAGATTACAGGCGATCGCTTCTAAGGTAGTATTACCACCAGACCAAGTAAAAGTATCCAAATAAACATCTGATAATAAGTTAATCATCAAATAATCTAGGCGATCGGGAATATTCAAGAATACACAATAATCTTCACTGTTTAAACCTATCGCTGCGAAAGCAAGTTGTAGGCGTGACTGAAGTAAAGTTCCTCGCAAAAATACAAATTTAGCTTGCGGCAAACGACGGGCTATTTCTGCAAAAATAAAATCATATTGTGGCAGATATTTAAACGGTGCTTGGCAACATAAATAAATCACCGCATCATCTGGAAGTTGAAAATCTGAACGAGTTTTGATGATTGGCGGAATATAAGGTTTAGGATACGATACACCAATATTAGGCAAGCGAATTAGTTTTTCCGAATAATGTTCTTGGGCATTTTCTGGTTCCATTAACTCACTGGATAAAAAATAATCAATTGTTGGTAAACCAGTTGTTACCGGATGTCCCCAAGCTACACACTGCACAGGCGCAAGTCTGAGTGCAGCAATTTGCATCGTTTGTGGGTTCATGCCAATTTCTGGAAACACTAAAATATGTAAACTATCTGCAATTACTTGTTCACAAACTCCAGGCAAGTTATAAGGAATATGGTGAAAAATATCACTATATTCTTGAAATTGTTCTGTAACTGGATCTGGATCATTACCTATATAGTAACAGTAAATTTCAAAGTGTTGATGGCTACAATAACGTAGCCAACCAGTTAACCATAATGTGCCACTATAAGAATGTAAATAATGGGAAAGATAGCCAATGCGAATTTTTTGCTGTGGCTGGAGTTTTGGCATAGATAAAGGTGCAATCCATTGGGGATAGTTAGCCGCCATAATCTCATGCACTAACTGTCCATATTGACGTTGCAAATATCGGTCATTTTGGGCTTGATAAGATAAATAAAAGTTAGTCAGGCGACCTATACCATTGAAAGCATTAGTTTTTTCTTCTAAAGTATTTAATCTTGTTTGTGCAATTAAATCTTGTAAGCCTTGGGTATAACGCTGACGATAAAAGTTTATTTCATCTGTATGATTATAAATGCTAGGTACTGTTAAATATTTCAGTAGCTTAAAAGTATAATCATCTGGCAAGCATATACAAGCATGTTCCGCACTAAAAATTGCTTCTTGTGTTCGACCATTACGCCGCAAGTCAATGATTAAAGAAAAATGCAAACTTCCTTCTGTGGGGTAGAGTGCGATCGCCTGATGTAGTGTTTTATAATAAGCCTCAGTTTGCTGAGAATTTCTGTAGCAATGAATTAAATTCCAGTAAATTTCTAAGCTACTGATTTGCAATTCTAGCAGTTTTTGATATTGTGCGATCGCACCTTGCCACTGTTCTGTTTGAAATAATCTATTGGCTAAGTCATAAATCAGTTGAAATGTCGATATTTTACCAAACTCATCGATTGAATATTCTGGAATATTAGCAGCTAGTTCTTGATTGAAATTATCTAAAGTAATTCGCGCATGAACTTGATTAGATACCATCTCCCACTGCTGAACATCCGAACTATCAACCAGAGAAACTTCGCAGCCTGCACTAATATCAGCACCATCCGCCATCAACAGATTCATCAATACCCCAGACAACACTAAATTAGCAACATCTTCCGCAACATTACTAATATCAATCATTAAATTGATCTGACTGCTGGCAGGATGATTATTTACTACCTGAATTACATTCTCTAAATCTTGATAAATAGTGTCTTCTGCTTGTGACCAGTCAAGAAATATAATTATATTAATATTATTTTTCAGAAAATATAAATCATTATTTAATTCTTCTGTTGTAATAATCAAGTTAACTTCTCCTTCTTTTTAAACTAGAGTGAGTGCTTTAATACTAAAGCACTCACTATCAATGAAAAATTATTCAGACTGCTAGCTCATACTTTATAAAACACAAAGTTGATTAATAAAGCTATCTAGTTCACAAGTCGGTAGTGCTTCTATTGGGAGTTCTGCTAAAGCCGTTTTATCTTCATGTTCTAAAATAATTCGGCTGCTGAGACGAGGTAATAAAGCTTGCCATTGAATATCTGCTAAACTGCCAACCAAAGAAATTTCTAATCCCTCGCTGATATCTAAATCTTCTTCCATCAAAAGATTCATGGTAATGCCAGAAATTAATAGTTCTGCATCTTCAGTAGAACTATTACTTGTGTAAATTAATAAAGTAGTTTTTTGACTATCAGGATAAGTTGCGATCGCTTTAATTACAGCTTCCAATTCTAAACCAATTAACTCTTCCGATTGCGACCAATTAGGGAAAACAATAACATTAACTTCCTTCAACTTCAAAGATAGCAGACTAGCATTAATCAAACTAGAACTGACAATCTCAGCCATTTTTGACCAAGAAAATTTTTGCGCCTGCACCAAACCAGCCTCAATCAATACTTGACGAATCCTCGGCTTTTGGATATCACATAAAGCATTTGCCATTCCATCTACATCATCATCCTTAACATATATTGCCGCATCTCCTGCTACTTCTGGAATTGAAGCATTCGGACAAGTAATTACTGGACAACCACAAGCCATTGCTTCAACAATTGGCATCCCAAAACCTTCATATTTAGAAGGATAAACCAACGCCACTGCACCAGAATAAGCTGTTGCTAACTCCTCATCACTAAGTTGCAACATATAAACCGTACTACCCGATGTACAAGCTCTAAATTCTGATGCTAATATCCCACCACTACCTGTACAAATAATATCAAATCCATAGCTATTAGCAAGCTGAGCAAATGCTTGAAAGAATAGCATACCATTCTTATAACCATTACCAGCTCCAACTAAAATAAAGTAAGGTTTTGTAATACCATACTTCGATTTAAAACTATTAACATCTTCAGTTTTTGCTTGCGAAAAAGTGCTACTAACTCCACAATGAGCAACAGTAATAGACTCTACAGATATTTCAGGAAAACATTTGTTAATATCACGCGCTGTATGTTGAGAAATGGCAATGCAAGCCGATGCACTTTGAATCGCTAAATGCTTTTCTCGCCACATAGGATTATTAATCACATCCCATCCCAACACCTCTGGTATCATATCGTAAGCCATGAACACAGAAGGTGTTGTTAATGGAGTTGTATAGTAAGAAGAGATAAATAAATCTGCGCCTTCATCATCACAGATTTGTTGAAGCATCTGTTTATCTGTATTCGTATCGTTATAGTCATAGGCGGAAATATTAGCATATTTAATTCCACCAATTTTCGGTGCAGTTCCATCACGGTCAAGTAACAGAATATGTTGTGCAAATTTATTCTCTGCCCATTCTTCTAATAATGACTTCCATACGCGGGCAATACCAGTTTGGTAAAGTTGGAAAAATATTCCGTCAATAATAATCTTAAAATTTACAGCTGAATGTGAGAAAAATCTATGCGTTCTATTATTTTCTTCACATTGTTTAACTTTAATTGGAATATTAGTATTCACCCATTCTAAAATGCTTGTAATTCTACATTTTAAAGTATGTAAATCATGACATAAATTATAGCCTTGAACAGCAATTTTCTCTGTCAATTCTGGATTTGATATCAAGTATTCTATTTTTTCTATTAAATCTTCTGGTTGCTCTGCGTCATAATAGACAAGATGTTCCCAGTCTTTCAGTAAATTCTGTGATTGAATTCCAAAAATTTTATTTTGTAAAAGTAAACTACCGCATCCCATGACTTCAAAGGGACGTGCTGTTAATGTTGTGGAATTAGAAGGTAAGTTTAAGACGATTTGATATTTATTAATTTCTTGCACATATTCTTGCATAATTTGTAAAGGATTTTGTTCATAATGTAGATTAGTTGAAAATAAATCGACATTATGACAACGGCTTAACACTTCTATTAATTGATGACGTTGCTTATATGATTCTTCCGTAAAATAACGAGGTGCATTACCTCTGAATAACCCTCGATTGAATCTTTCTACAAATGGCTGATTAATTCTAAAAAATTCCGGATCGATACCAAATGGCAGAAAAATTATAGGTAGAGATATACCTAATTGTTTTTGGAGAAAATCTACATCAGGTTCATGATTACACACTAAACCATCGACACAAGGAATTGTGCTTGTAATCGCTTGGTGCATTTGCTGCTGCCATACAGGAGTATTTTGTACTATATGTGTTGAATAGCATTCCTGAAGTATAGCTATTTTTATTATTGGCGATTGATGCCATCTTTCTTGCCACTTGAGAGTTGTATGTAGAGGTTGAGAATGCCAGTCAAAACCCAGCATTAATATAATGTCCGCTTGGGGGTTTTGAAGATACTCAAACAAACCATCATCATGTAAAGGTTCTTCTATACCCCATCCCGCAACTGGACGAAATACCCGATTTAGTAAACCTTCTCGCTGTAAAGTGTTTATCCAACCATGTGAAGCAGACCATCCATGAACACCAGTTGCTTGTAACACTACATCTATATGAAGTTGACTATTTCTATAACTATTCATGATGAACCTTATACTACCTCTGAATTTCTTTGTATACATCAAGCTGATTGCTCTGTTTAATCTCTATTTATTCTGTGATTGGAAATCGTAATTTATTAAAGTTTTGTAAGAACCAATTATCTTCGATGGGGCTAAATACAGGTTTGTTAGTTCTTCGGAAAAATGCAGTTTTTCCTACAATATCTATTAATCTAAACATTTCATCTTCAGCAATGAAAATGAACATATTATGTATATTAGGGATGTGGATATCATCTAATATTAATAAAGCATTTTCAGCTAAATTAGGGTAGATAAAATAGTATTCCAATTCTGGAAATGGATAAGCGTGAGGCCCATCAATTAGTGCTAATTGAATTTTTTGATTAAACTTATACTTTGGTAGTGTTTGTTGTGTTGGCCCTTCTATAAACTCGATATTATTCTGATTAATTAGTGCAGATGAACGAACAATACTTAATCCATTACTACCACAATCATAGGAAAAAACCTTATGTTCTTTACTAATATGTGATAGTAATAAAGTACTAGCTCCAGAGCCTGTTTCTACAGAATAAAAAATATCTTGAAAGCTTACATACTTAGCAATTGCTTGTAAAACATTTCCCGATAAAGCACCACCTGTATGCCAATCACTTGGTAAATTTTCTATTTGAGATAAAATTAACTTTATTGCTGGATTAGGAAAACTTAATTGATGAGTAGATAATTTTTCTACAGTTATACTACAAATTCTGTCAGCTTCCAACTTAATTATTGCTTCTTGATTTTGATTATTTAAATCAATGCGACCAAGCATTTTTGTTAGAATAGCGTGCCACTGCTTTTGGCTAATATTCCCAAATACATTAATAACTGGCTCATCGATAATTTCGATATTTTCTTGTTGGAGCAAATTAAAAATAACATCAGAGATAATAAAATTGGCATCTTCATCAGCAATTTGGCTATTTTCTATAAATAGGGATATTTTCTCCCTGTCAGGACTAGTAAGAATAAATTTAATAACAATTGCTAAATCTTCGTATAGTAATTCATGCTGATTTTCCCAATTAGGGAAAATAATTAAGTTTATATCTCTAAATTCAAATTCTATATCTTCCTCTAATTGTGATTCATTAGTCAGTGCTGTAATTAGTTGATTAGCATCACTAAATGTAAAAAGAAAAGCCGCTAACCTTAGACAAGCTTCGGAATTGGTTAAAAGAGTTGCAAAAGAACTGATTATTTGAGGAGATTTGCAACACTTGAGAGCTTCTTGAATCTGATTGATTGCTCCATACATATCACCTTTATTTAGCATCCGATGAGCTGTATTTAAAGCTTGACCTGCATAATACTCTCTAGATTGATTGGATAATTGCACAGAAATTTGCTCTGGGAGATATGACTCGGCAATATCTATAGATTTACAAATGTCAATAAGGTTAGCACCTGATCTAGTCAAGCGAGACGTATCTGATGAAGAGTGTTCACGATAACAAGCAAGAGGTTGCGGTTCAAACCAAATAGGATAATTTACCGCAATACGTCTCCACATTTCCCAGTCAGCAGCGTGAATTAATTCAGGATGAAATCCACCTAAATCTTCGTACACGCTACGCTTGACTACTATGCAAGGTGTCATCACTCGATTAATTACAGCAAGTGTTTGCCAGAAATTGGGTAAAGTTCCGGCAGTTTCTCTCTCTAAGTGAGACATTAGTCTCCAATTACTGCTTTCATCAATATGCAGATAACGAGAAAAGGCTGCACCAACTGTTGGATCTTGTTCTATACCTTGTCGCAAGCGACTATAAAAATTAGGTAATACCGTATCATCTCCATGTAAGATATGTATCCATTCCCCTTTAGCACGTTGAATACAAGTATTAAAGTTAGCTGTTGCTCCAACATTTTGCTGTTGACGAAAGAAAGAAACTCTTCCTTGACCAATGTCTTTAACTACTGTTTCAGGATCATCCTTGGTAGAACAATCATCTATAACTTCAATCTGCATTTGTTCCAAACCTGGGTCTTGTGTTAAAACACTTAAAAGTGTTTCTTTTAAATAGTTGGCACAATTATAAGTTGGAATCATTACAGACCAAAAAGGTCGTATTTCGGATGTTGTAATAGGTAAAATATTAGTAAGTTGCTGAAATACAGAATTCATATTTATGTACCTTCTATCAATTTATAAAATGTGATATTTGTCTAAAAATTTTAGTTTATTAATTAATCAGCTAAAATTTTTTTTTGCCAATGTCATTGCTTTAGCAATTGCTTGATCCATATCATAGTATTTATATTCTCCCAATCTGCCACAGACCAATAATTTATCAATTTGTTTTGCGCGTTTTTCATATTTTAAATATAAATGATTATTAATTTCATCAGGAAATGGGTATTCATAGTTATCTGGATTTGTGGGAGTAAAAGGAAATTCTTTAGTAATAACTGTTCCTTGAATATTTTCAGCATACTCTTTAGGCATCATATGTTTCCATTCAAGAACTCTAATATGCGTACCGAATACCTTGCTTGGGTTATTAATCTGAGCAGCAGGAAAGGCATATTCTATATCTCGAATATAAAGATTTTCTCTTTGCTGACCTCGATATTTTAAATTTCCCATATCATAATTAAAATATTCATCTATTGGGCCTGTAAAAATCACCATTTTATCGACGGTAATTAAATTTTTTATGGCGTAGATAGTCAAAGTTCATAATTATAGGAATACTCTGTAAAAGATTATTCATGAAATTGGCATAACCTTCATAAGGAATTCCTTGATATTTATTAGTTTTTAAGCGTGGTTCATCATCTTCACGAACATCAAATCTTTTAGCTAGACTGTGTGAAAGCCGTGTTGCTGGTACTCCCCACTGTTTTTCTGTATATTCTTTAACAAACTTTTCATATATTAAACGAGGCATAATAGAGAGTGAAGCTTCTTCAAAATTACTAGGTGTACCTTTGAAATCAGGTATCCAGTTATCTCCTATCATGCGCCGAATATAACTAGCTGCTATGGGCCAGTTTTCATAACAATTATCTACATAAGTTTTTAAAATTGCTTCATAAGGGTAAAAGGATGCAAATTTATTGACAAACTTCCATACAACTTCAGAGGAAGTACGAAAATAATGAGGCCCATAAGTATGGATACGAATACCACTTTGATGAGCATAATCATGAACGTTGCCACCAAGATGTGAACGGCGATCAACTACCAAAACTTGTCGACCTGCATCAGCAAGAATTCTAGCAATTGTTGCACCTGTAATCCCAGAACCAACTACTAAATAGTCAACATTCATATTTTTAAATTAATTTTTTCTCTGCTTTTGTAGCTAGTAATTTATGTTTAAGAACAATGGAGAGTTTACAAATTGACCAACTTAGGGATCGCTATTAACTTGCTGCTTCTTGATCTGCTCTAAAACAGTTTTGTAATCTTGTCTGTCAGGATGCAGTTTGACTAGCTTTTCCATAATCTCAATCGCTCCTTTGGGATCTTTTAAATGCACTCTAGCTATGGCTAGTTTTTCTAAAGCAACTTGGTTGTTTGGTTCTCGTTGCAAAACTAGTTCATATCCCCGTGCTTGTTCCTGTAAAGAAGACTCAACAGATACATTCTTAGTCTGAGGCTGCTGATGAGCTTGTGGTATTCCACTAATCACACCAAATACAGTAGAACCAACGAAAGACGCTAAACCTACTACCGTTAAAATCCTTTTCTTTCGCTCAATTTTCTTTTGACGGGAAATAATATAATCATCCCCAGAACTAGACATGTCTCAATAGTTGCTGTTAAAAATACTGAGATACCAGCAAGCCTCCAGTTATCAGAGTACCCAGCACCCCAGAGGAACTAACATCATAGCTGTAAAGTTTTGAAAATTTCTTCAGGCGGTACGTAGGAATTACTTGAATGGGGACTTTTAATCATTAAGGACAAGGGTGACAAGGAAGACAAGGCTTCGCTATGAGTTTCAACCGAGCAGTGTAGGTGTTCAAAACCCTTACACCTTCATACCCTCACACCCATTCTTCAAGACAATCTTTGTGCGTAAGTCCTGTATATATTGGAGTACCCCTAAGCCACGATTTAATCTCTGCTAAAAAATTAATATTTTGTAAATTTTTGTAATAAATCTATCTAACTTCAGATGTTTGGGATATTGTATATTACGTCTAAATATACGCGGTAAACTCTCCTTAGCCGTGTCTTAAACGACCTCAAACCAGCCTAAAATCCTTGTTTTTCTAACAAGTACTCACATACTCATGGCTGATGTAGATAAAATTCTGCAAATTCAACTTGTGTTATCAATGCAACTTTCAAAACAGTTAGTTTTTTCGTGACGCATACACGATCGCTTGTGAGTAAAAATTTCAGTTTTGTGGTGGTAATTACCGTACAAAACCGAATTTATGCCAAAACAAGCAGGGTTTGTTATGGTATAGTTAGAAAGTTAAGACTAGCTTTACCAATTCCAACGCTCTACGCATCGATAATAATTGCCAAGCGGAAAGCAGTTTTGATTAAGCATTTACCTAAACGAAATCTGAACTCAATCATAGGTTATGACTCAGCAAGTAATTCACCCAATGGTGAAATTGCAGCGTAACGTGCAATCACTCGTAGAATCAAATATCATCAAACCCACTGATAGCATTTGGAAGATTGCCTTTCTCTATGGCAATGACTGGCAGCACTGGAAACAGGAACTGTTGGACTTTGGCTTCAGTATGCAAGACCCAATCAGCGAACTTTTGGCAGTGGAAGCGTGGGATGAAGAGTAGGGAATAAGTCAAGGAAATGGGGAAGACAAGGTAGACAAGGCAGAGAAACAGCAGGGATACACGGGAAGAAAATTTCCCCTCTGCTCCCTGCACCGCTTCCTCTAACTGCTCTCCACTCCCTAATCTATACTTTGCAAGCTGTTAAAGCAGTAGCTAATTCCTTAGCGGTTTGATAGCGATCGCGTGGTAATGGCTCAGTCACACGTTCAATCACCTCTCTGATTTGAGGTGTAATCGTGGGAGAGTTAGCCACATCAAACCGGAAGTTTCGTCCTTTTTGGCGGAAAAATTTAAAGGGATTTTCCCCAGTCAGCAGAAATATTAGTGTTGGCCCAATGGCATATAAATCCGATTGAATCAGAGGTTGTCCCCGTTCTTGTTCGGGGGCGCAATAACCTTCTGCACCAATTCGTGTACCTGGTGTTGTGCCAATTTCTTTCACAGCACCGAAATCTAGGACGACGATGTGATTGTTGGCATTTCGTACCATCAGGTTAGCGGGTTTAATATCACGATGAATCAGTGGTGGTTCTTGGCTATGTAAATAGTCTAAAATGTTGCAGGTTTGAATCATCCAGGCGATCGCTTGGCTAGGCGTTACAGGCCCAGTCATCTGGACTCGTTTTTCTAAATCTTGCCCATGTACTAATTCCATAGCCAAGTATTTTTTGCCACCGTCAACAAAAAAGTCATAATACTTGGGTATGCCTGAATGATGGAGAGATTTCAGCGTATTGGCTTCTCGCTCAAATAATTCTTGGGCTTTGGCAATTTTCGCCATATCCGCATTCATTTGCTTTAAGACCAAAAGCTGTGGATTTCCACTCATCCAGCCTTTTGTATCCCAAGCCAAATAAGTGGTTCCCATACCTCCTTGGCCTAAAGTTCGCAACACTTGATACTGACGAATCGTCTGTTGCACTAAAAGAGGTTGACCACAATGAATACAAAATAAATTTTGCGGAGAATTACCTTCATGGGTGCAAGTGTAAGCAGCCCTAGCAGGGTCTTGATTTCCAGACACAAACCCAGCCAATTTTTCTGACTCTGCATTAGTCGCTGGTGATATCTCCTGAATTTGAAATTGCAGTATTGGGCCTCCCTGCGCCAGTTGTAAAACTGCATTGTTAGGTAGAGGACTTTGAATTACCAAAATACCATTGAGAAAAGTACCATTTGTACCTTGACTATATATCTGCCAAGATTCTTCATTGTTGACAGTACTGACTTGCCTGAGTTCTAGATGATGTCGGGAAACCAAACTATCGGATAAAACCACATGATTGTCCGCCGCTCGACCAATGCGAATGACGGCGGAGTTATCAAAGCACCACTGTTTCAGGGGTGTTTTGTGTTGCGGTTCTAACAGTGTCACAATAACCACAATCAAACCTGCATAAAAGATAGGGAGTAGAAATTAAAAAGTTAAAAATTAAAAGTAAAAAGACTTTTACCTTTTAAATTTTTACTTTTGACTGTCCATGTTTGGGCGGACTTTAGCCCGCACAAGTATTGCAGTAATGTTGTCATGACCATTTTTTTGGTTTGCCAAATCAATTAATTCGTTGACACCCCGTTCTAAGCTAGCACCAGAACTTAATAAAGGAAGTAAATGAGTCTTCCAGTGGGTTTCTAGTAAATCATTATCTGATAAACCGTCAGAGGCGAGAATTAGCAAACTATCTTCATTAATGTCAAAAAATTCTACATCAGGATAGATGGCGCTTTCGTCACGTGGCCCTAAAGCTTGGGTTAATTGGTAAGCATCAGGACGGGCATAAGCTATGCTGGGTTCTACTCCCCGCGCAATTTCCCGTTGTCCAACTTCATGGTCTACGGTGATTTGTTCTAGTCCGCGTTTGCGGGTTAAGCGGTAGAGACGACTATCTCCCACATGAGCCACTACAGCTTCGGTATCTTGAATGACCAAGATTACCAAAGTTGTACCCATCCGCCCAATGCCCGATCGCGCATCTTGTTGATTTAGCTGATAAATTGCTTGATTGGCTAAATAAACGGCTTCACGCATATTTGCTTCGGTTGGGCGCTGGTTGGTTTGCCAAAATTCTTGGAAGTATTGTTTGACTGTGTTAACAGCTAATTCACTAGCTATTTCTCCACCAGCATGACCACCCATACCATCACAGAGAATATATAAACCACGGGCTTGGTAGACGCGGTTTCTGGGAAATTCTTGCTTTTCAATTTTCGTGTCGATGCCAAAGTAGTCTTCGTTGTGTTGACGCTGACGACCTACGTCGGTGCATCCCACATCTTCTAGACTGCTTAATTGCATTGACAGCACAATGGTGGGTAAGTCGTCGCTTCTTGCAGAACTGTCTTCATCTGGATCATCTTCTAGCTGAATGAGTGTGGGTGCTGTTGGATGTTGGTGAGCGGTTGGCGAAAAACTAGGAATTGCTGAGGCTTCTAGGTCTGAGGCGATCGCTTCTAGGCGCGATCGCAGCTGGGCAATCATTTGAATTTTCCCTAGTTTTAAATCCTCCAAAATCTGCAATACCGCCCCAAACTGCGTGCGTTGGGACTGTCTAAATAATTCCTGCCAAATTTCTCCCAAAACTTTTACACTAAACGGCTGTTCCGTTAGTGATAATGTTTCATCTTCGGCTGTCTCATCTGTTTCTGCGTCACTTTCCCTATACAATCTTGCCAAAGCCAATGTTTGGTCTTCATCCAAGCGCAGATTTGACAACTCCAACAAACTTTGGCGACATCTCACAGGTTCCAACACTGCCCACAGTTGGGTCATTTGATAAAACCAATGTAAAATTTGTAACGAGCTTGTTGTCTCTTCTTTCCACAAGTCAATTAACAGGGGCCAATCAGAACGGTCTTCAATTAAGACAACCTGGGTGTTTCCTTCCTGCCAAGCATCGTGAATAGCTGGTATTTCTAATTGACCTTTTGACTGCAATTGTACGTAAGCCTTAGCCAATTTAGGAATACTAATCTCTGGATCTGTTGCTGTGAACAATCCTTGGTTTTGATTATCTAAAATTGCTTCAATCGGTGATATTTGATACGGCTGACAATCTAAGACTCGCACACAAACTTCTGTAGCTTGGGCATTGTCATCCAAGATTTCTAGGGGTTCTAGCAGTTGATAGCGTTGTTCTTTATCTATGTAAGAACCAGCTTTCAACACAGGTCTAGCAGCAAGCGGTAAAGTCTGTTCTGTGGAAAGAGGTAAAGTTGGTAAATCATCCTGATCATCTTGCCAACTGCCTAGTTCCCAGTCCCCGCCTTCTTCCCTAGTCACAATCGCCAACCAAACTGTCCCACATTCAGCACCGCAATTATGACAATTTTGGGCATTTAATGGCACTTCCATACCACATTCATGACAAGCATGGTGAGTCAGGGAAGTGCCACAGTTTTGGCAAAATTTATTAGCATTGGGGTTCTCAAATTTACACTGAGGGCAAATCAGCATAGTGGAAGTTCCTTTATTCCCGTTCCAAGGTGCTTCTAGCCACTAATATCCAAAGTGCCACAATTAACTGCCCCTGCCTACAATAGACCTACAAGAGATTGTGGTTTCACCAGTGAATGTTGGTGGCAGTATTAATTGTGACGCATATTAGCTAAATATTTCAGATACCTGCAAATAAATTTTGCGCTTGTCTAAGGGGAGTAGTAATTTTTTAGGGAGAAACTGGTATAATTACACTTCTTTGTTATACCTGACGATGCAATGGTAATTGCATCATAAAACAAGTACGATTTGACCCGCTTTCTACCTCGATTGTTCCTTCTAATTGCTTAATTAATTTCTGCACTAATGCCAATCCTAATCCTGTCCCGCCTTGCTTCCACGGGTCATTACTAGGAATCCGGTAAAATTTTTCAAAAATATGGGGTAATTCCGAATTAGGGATTTCTACACCCGAATTAATCACTTGAAACTGCATATTTTGGGAATTTAATGCGGCAGAAACAGTGATTTCAGCTTCTGGAGGGCTAAACTTGCAGGCATTAGTCAGTAGTTCGATGAAGATGCGCTCTAGGATAAAAGGATCACAAACCAGTGGCGGCAGATGCGGGGCTAGACGTAGGTGAATTTTTTGTTTACATATACCTCGGTTACGGGCGTTAAATAACTCTACAACTCGCCACAGCCATTGTTGGACTTGAATGGTTTCCAGCACCCAAGGTTTAGCGTTGCTATCTAAGCGTTGCAAATCCAGAAAGTTATTAATTAGGTTAATTTCTCGTTCGCACTCGTTATCTAAAATTGCAAAATAGCGAGCGGCTTTTGAGCGTTCGGCTGGCGGCTTGGCCATTTCCTGCAAAAAATTTTGTTCTGGCTGTAGTGCAATTCCTAACATTTGAATTGCCATTTTCATGTTTGTCAGCGGTGTGCGGAGTTCATGAGAAACTGTGCTGAGAAATTCTTCCTTAAGGTGAGTCAGACTTTCCATTTCTGCCAACTGTACCTGCATTGCAGTTTGGTTAGTTGGTTGGCTGACTTGTTCACACACCATCAAAATTACCGGACTTTTCTCAGGATATTCACCATCAGGTAATATTGTGAGAGTTGTTTTGACCTGGGTAATTTTACTACTAGGGCAGTTGAGGCTATATTCTGCCTTGATAGAGTGGTTGGGGTGAACAGCACTGAACAGTTCAATGAATGTTTCTGATAATCTTTGTCTGTCTGATAACTCCAGCAAATTAAATACAGAGGTTGTGATTAATTCTTCTGGTTTATAACCCAGCAAGTTAGCGCCGAATTGGTTGACAGAAAGAATTATCCCGGCTGCATTCACACTCAAGTAAATTGCTGGAGTATGTTCATACAGGCTGCGATACCACTGGAGTTCTGCTTGTGTACGCCGCAGCATATCTGCTGTGTACAGTTCTAAATTCGAGGTGCAGTCAGGCACAAGTTCCAAGCGAGCCGGAGGGGCTGACAAGGTATCTTGTTGTGTGTGTGTTTGATGCCAGAGCGATCGCTGATTTAAGCTCATAAGACCTAAACTTGTACTCACAGGCTAACGTTCATTAATAGGGAAAGGGAAGAAAAAAAGTTTATTATAATTTTTTTTGGCAAAATTTAGCCAATTTACAGTCAAAAAATATCTTTCCCAGTTTTTAATGCTTTCCTCGAATAGCTGACATTCACAGATTAATTCTCACGTTTATTTACATCTATTTATTAATTAAGAGAATTGAGACTTTTTAGTTTTAGATTCAGAAGACTTGTTTAGTAGTAATTTAAGTTCCGATGCACTCAAGTCACGCCACTGACCGAGTTGTAGTCCGTCTAAATTAAGATGGGCTATGCTTACCCTAATCAGTCGTAAAGTGGGAAACCCTACAGCCGCAGTCATTCGCCGCACCTGACGATTTTTGCCCTCTGTTAAAGTCATTTCTAACCAAGCTGTTGGTACATTTTTGCGAAATCTAACAGGTGGGTGGCGATCGCCCACTGGTGGATCTACGGTTAACAGCCTCACTTGGGCAGGGCGAGTGCGGTAATCTTTAATTTCTACACCCCTTTGCAATTTGGTTATAGCATCTGTATCGGGAATACGCTCTACTTGTACCCAGTAAGTTCGCTGATGGGCAAAACGCGGATCAGAGAGCCGATGTTGCAATTTTCCATCGTTTGTCAACAGTAATAACCCCTCACTATCCCAGTCCAAACGCCCCACCGGATAGACATCAGGCACATCAATATAATCTTTGAGGGTACTATGGTTTGGTGTTTCCTGCGTAAATTGACTGAGAACACCATAGGGTTTGTGAAAAATTAAATACCGAAAGCTATTGGTCATTAGATATTTATGGATTTTTGCTACTCCTAGAAGTCTCAATTTAGACTTAACAGGGTTGATTGAGTGAAATTATGCAAAAATTTGGGAATTTTAATAAAAACCAGATAAAGATGAGTTGATTATGCTGAACTCTAAGATTTGCCGACGTTCTTTCTTGTTCCTGGGCGGTGCTTCCCTAGTCAAAGGATTGACATGGAATCTCCCCGCCACTGCTCAAACCGTCCAAATTAAAAAAGCCAAGATCAACGGTATTTCTTTTTACCAGACAATTATTGACCTCACTGACCCCCAAACTTTCATCACCATTGGTTTAGCCAAGAATGCAACTTTTGCTAATACGCAGCAGAAAAGTAGCGGAGATGAGGAATTTAACAAAATCGTATCGCGTTATCGTGCTGCGGTGATTGCCAATGGGACTTTTTTCGCCAAAAATGCCCAAAAAACAGTGATGGGTAATATGGTAGCAGGCGGTAGATTTTTGAAATACAGCCAATGGGAAAATTTTGGTACTACCTTGGGTTTGCGAGTTGGCAATCAACCAGAAATGATTACTGCACGGGTGGATGGTAAACCAGAATGGCATCAACATTGGTTTTCTCTTACCTGCGGCCCCCGATTGTTAAGAAATGGACAAATTTGGCTCAATCCAGGAATAGAGGGATTTAAAGATCCTCATGTTTTGGGTAAAGGCGCACGTACAGCCATTGGTTTCCCCGCCGATCGCAAAAAATTATTTTTAGTGAATTTTGACAGTAGTTTAAGTTTGCAACAAACAGCCCAAGCTATGAAAGCCATCGGCTGTCACGAAGCCATGAATTTAGATGGTGGTGCATCGAAAGCTTTAGCAGCTAATAATAAAATTTTAGTTCCGGCTGGTAGACCCTTAACCAATGTCATTGTTGTCTATGATGCCAAGAATCCGGCTCCAGCAGCGTTAAAACAAGATTGGATGAGATTTCAACAAGGCGATCGCCCGAAAATACCTGGTGTTTAGCAAGGCGAGGTGCGATCGCTTTCAGCATCCATATAGATTGAGTTTCCCAAGACTGCAAGTCATTGGAAAAATTAGCGTTTTACAACAAAATCTAAAAATCTTAGCTAAGACTCTTGGAAATTTTAGAAATTAGAGTTACACTATTCCCAGCAACCTTAGCCAAGGTTTTTGGAAATTAGCTAATGTCAAAAATAATATACGATGTCGTCCAACGTTTTGAGGTAGAAAATGGTGTTCCTCGTCTAGTTTCAACGAATATACAGGTTATTGAAGGTGGGGAAGATTTGCTTTCGTTAGCTATAAATATGCTGGCTAAACTTGGTTTTTACGACAAGTTTGAGGAAAATCAGACATCTCAGTACATAGGATATCGGCTTAAAAATCCTGGGAAAGGAGTTAAACGTTATCAACTGGTTTTAGCCCCACGTAAAGAGGGTTTATGTATCTCTATTTCTAAAGATGTTTTAATTCCAAATATCCTATGTTTACAATACTCCAATGTATGGAATGAAGAGCCTAGTACTGACTTAGGTAAATTTTGGATATTGCCAAGTAAAGAAGATAGATTTTGGGAATCAATGCAATTTAATTATCCAAATCTATTAACACTTGGACAAACAACTGGTACTTTTGCACTAAATAAACGTGAGGAGATTGAATATTATTCAAATGAATTTTCTAACTTTAATATAAACGAATATCGGAATTTCATTAATTCCCCAGAAGAATTCGATATTAAAAGCATGGGAAGTAGTGATTACTATCTTCTTTTCCACGATGACAAACTTTTTCCTTATACTTGGCAGGTTTGTATTAGTTCAAAGGAAGTATTAGAAGAATTTATTAGTTACTTTGCGAAAATTATCCTGGAGCAATAATAATGTCTTTAAAGCCAAAAAGACTTATAAATACTTATGAAGAAAGAATGCTAGAGTTTTTACAAACTTGTATTGATGATAATTATAAAATTCATACACAAGTGAGCTTATGTCAATTCTGTGAGATAAATGGCTTCCTTGATTCAGAATTAAAAAGGTTTTTCTTTAGCTCTAATGTAGATGCTCTCATCACCAATCAAGACTATAAACCATGTTTAGTTATAGAGTTTCAGTCTTCATATCATGACTCTCTTGAAGCAAGAAAACGTGATACTAAAAAAGCAACTTTGTTGACTAGTGCTGGTATTCCTTTTTTGTACTCACGAGTTAAAGATTTTGGGTTATTGCAACTTTACTCTCACAGTGAAGAGGTAGTATTTAACTTATTTACAGGAGAAGGTCGTGAGAATGCTAGAAACCTAATTAGAAAGTACTACACACCATCTATTTTTGTTAATGTATAGACATCTTCCGCGCTCTTCTTTGCGTCTCTGCGCCTTTGCGTGAGATAAAAATATTGTTTGGCAACAAAACCTCTAACTGTGAGTTACACCGCCTCAATCACACCACAGCAGATTCATAAAGTGATAACAGAAATAGCGATCGCACTCTCCCACACCTCATAAATTGTTAACCTCCTTGTCCTCAACCGTAAGCAAAATGGTACAATCTACATCCATGCTAGGGGTGCCTAAATCATCAAGGCTGAGATCACACCCTTAACACCTGAGTCTGGGTAATACCAGCGGAGGGAAGCTGTTTATTGAGGATTTCAATCATGCGGAAAGAATGGGTTGCCAAGCGGCGTGGGCAGAGCAATGTAACTCAAATGCACTACGCACGTCAGGGTGTTATCACCGAAGAAATGCACTACGTTGCTCAACGGGAAAATCTTCCTGCTGACCTAATTCGTGATGAAGTAGCACGGGGGCGGATGATTATCCCGGCTAACATTAATCACACCAACCTAGAACCGATGGCTATTGGTATCGCTTCTAAATGTAAGGTCAATGCCAACATCGGTGCTTCACCCAACTCTTCTAACCTTCAAGAAGAAGTAGACAAATTAAAGCTGGCGGTGAAGTATGGCGCTGATACCGTGATGGACTTGTCCACAGGTGGCGGTAACTTAGATGAAATTCGCACCGCGATTATTAATGCTTCACCCGTTCCCATTGGAACAGTACCAGTCTACCAAGCATTAGAAAGCGTCCACGGCAGAATTGAAAACCTCACCGCAGACGACTTTCTCCACGTCATCGAAAAACACGCCCAGCAAGGGGTAGACTATCAAACCATCCATGCTGGTATTTTGATGGAGCATTTACCCTTAGTCAGAAGCCGCATCACAGGAATAGTTTCTCGTGGTGGTGGTATTTTGGCACGATGGATGTTGCATCACCACAAACAAAACCCACTTTATACCCACTTCCACGACATCATTGAAATTTTCAAGAAATATGATGTTTCCTTCAGCTTAGGTGATTCCCTGCGCCCTGGCTGTACCCATGATGCTTCCGACGCTGCACAATTAGCTGAATTGAAAACCCTCGGACAGTTAACTCGCAAAGCCTGGGAACACGATGTACAGGTGATGGTAGAAGGGCCTGGACACGTCCCAATGGATCAAATTGAATTTAACGTCCGCAAGCAAATGGAAGAGTGTTCCGAAGCACCATTCTATGTATTGGGGCCTTTGGTAACAGATATTGCTCCTGGTTACGACCACATTACTTCCGCTATTGGTGCAGCAATGGCTGGCTGGTATGGAACAGCTATGTTGTGCTACGTGACACCAAAAGAACACTTAGGATTACCAAACGCCGAAGATGTTCGTAATGGGTTAATTGCCTACAAAATAGCAGCCCACGCCGCCGATATCGCTAGACATCGCCCAGGCGCAAGAGACAGAGACGACGAACTCTCGAAAGCTCGTTACAACTTTGACTGGAACCGCCAGTTTGAATTATCCCTCGACCCAGAAAGAGCGAAGGAATATCACGACGAAACCTTACCCGCAGACATTTACAAAACTGCTGAGTTTTGTTCAATGTGCGGGCCGAAGTTCTGTCCGATGCAAACCAAAGTTGATGCTGATGCGTTGACTGAACTAGAGAAGTTCTTGGCTAAAGAAGCTGTAGTACAAGGTTAATGAGTTGCCAATAGCCTCCAGATTAAGAGTCTGAGGCTATTAACTATAGCCTGCGATCGCAGGCTAATTTTTTCATATCAAAATGACGACATTCCTCACAGACTCCACCGATATTAACCGGATTCATTTCTCCTCAAAACTGAATTTAAAGCAGCGCAGTGAATTTGGACAGTTTTTTACTCCCGCTTTAGTTGCGCGGTTGATGGCGAGACAATTCAGCAATCTATCTGGTCATATTAGTCTTTTAGATCCTGGGGCTGGAGTTGGTGCGTTAACAGCTGCATTTGTCGAACAACTATTAGCAAATCCTCACAATGTCAAAAGTTGTTTGCTCACAGTTTATGAAATTGAATCAGCTTTTATACCATCTCTAAGGCAATGCTTGACAGAGTGTTGTGTTGCTTTAGAAAAAATTGGGATTACAGCCAATTATTGCTTACATCAAGAAAGTTTTATTCAGGATATTAGTAAAACAAGTTTACCACTTTTTTCGTCATTCATCTTGTGGTTTTACCCATGCTATTATCAACCCACCTTATAAAAAAATTAATAGCCAATCAGTAGAAAGAAAAACCCTGGCACAACTAGGTGTTGAAACTGTAAATTTATATAGCGCATTTGTCTGGCTAACTGTTTTAAATCTATCTGACAACGGAGAAATAGTTGCTATTACGCCTAGAAGTTTTTGCAATGGTCTTTATTTTAGACCTTTTCGGCAAGCTTTTTTGCGAAATATGGTACTTTCAAACATTCATATTTTTGAAAGTCGTTCAGCAGCTTTTGTAGAAGATAAGGTATTACAAGAAAATATTATTTTTCATGCAATTAAAACTGAAATAATACCAGATTACGTTGAAATAACTAAAAATATTGAAAGCAAGTTAGATGAATGTTCTGAATTAAGATATGTTCCTTATAGCCAAGTTGTTGAACCTCATGATTCTGAAAGCTTTATTCATATTGTTACAAACTCTCTTGAAGATTATTTGAGAGTGCAAATGAATCGATTTTCATCTACTTTAGATGATCTTGGTTTAGAAATTTCAACGGGGCCAGTTGTGGATTTTCGTCTCAAATCAGCGTTGAGAACTTGCTGGGATGATAAAAGTGTGCCATTGATTTACCCAGAAGCGATCAAAGCAGGGAAAGTATTTTTTCCGCCTAGTAATCCTCGTAAAGCGATCGCTATTACACAAAACCCAGAAACAGCAAAATGGTTAGTCCCGTCAGGTTGGTATGTTTTAACAAAGCGGTTTTCTGCCAAGGAAGAAAAGCGTCGTGTTGTGGCTGCTGTGTATCCTCCTGGCGATTTCCCTGTAATCGGTATAGAAAATCACTTAAATTACTACCATGCTCAAGGTCAGGGAATGAACCCTGATTTAGCACGAGGTTTAACAGCATTTCTCAATTCAACTTTATTAGATAGTTACTTCCGGCAATTTAGTGGACACACACAAGTCAACGCCACAGACTTACGTAAACTTAAATACCCTAGCAAAGATGATTTAATTCGATTAGGAAGCCAAATTGGTGATTCTCACTTAGATCAGGAGCAACTGGATCAAGTTGTACATCAAACTTTGTCGATTATGAGCGAAGCCACAAATGCAATTCAGGCGAGTAAACGAATTGAGGAGGCATTAGCAATTCTCAAAGCTATTTCTGCTCCTAAAGCTCAACAGAACGAACGATCTGCATTGTGCTTACTGGCTTTAGCAGACATTCGCCCTGACACACCTTGGTATCAAGCAACAGCACCAAGACGCAGAATTACAGAAATGATGGATTGGTTTCGTGATCACTACGGTAAACAATATGCACCGAATACACGCGAAACTGTGCGACGACAGACAATGCACCAGTTTGTGCAGATGGGGATTGTTGTGGAGAATCCTGATCAACCGGAGCGACCGATTAACAGCCCAAAATGGTGTTATCAGCTTCATCAACAAGCATTGTCACTAATTAAATCCTATGGTTCTGCACAATGGGAAGAAGCTCGTCACAATTATGCTATTTCAGTGACAAATTTATTACAGGACAGAAAGCGAAATAGACCAATAATTCCTGTAACCTTACCTAATGGTCAAGCTATTCAGCTTTCATCAGGTGGACAGAACTTATTAATCAAGAACATTTTAGAAAGTTTCTGTCCTAAATTTACACCAGGAGGTTTTGTGATTTATGTAGGTGATGCTGGGGATAAGTTTATTATCAATGAAACTCAGAAATTCCAAGAATTGGGAATTGAGATAGACACTCACGGTAAAATGCCAGATGTTGTAGTTTACTATGAACAACAAGACTGGCTGATATTAATAGAAGCTGTGACAAGTCATGGCCCGGTAAACTTGAAACGTCGCAATGAATTACAGCAACTGTTTCAGTCTAGCCGTAAAGGATTAGTGTTTGTAACTGCCTTTCCCAGTCGTCAAGAAATGACTCGATATCTAGCTGAGATTTCTTGGGAAACAGAAGTGTGGATATCAGATCAACCTGATCACATGATTCATTTTAATGGGGAAAGATTTCTTGGCCCGTATGAAAGTTAAAGTGTTTAACTAGCTATTTCAATCTCACTACTGTTATCTTTTTCAGTATTTCAAGTCTTCTCAAAATTCTGGCTGAAATCGAGCTTCACGATCGCCTTTACTCTCACCCTCAACACCCATACAGCCAGAATATCTTAATATAGCATCAGGATAGGGCTGGATTTTGGCTATCTTTAAAGACGATATGATACTGAATTTATGTAGGTATTTTGCTACGATCGCTGTTTAACTGACCTAACTGTGATAGTGGTAACTTTATAATAAATATGTTGGTAAAACGCAAAAGCCGTAGTATTGCTGCTATTCTCGCTTTTTCTGGTACGCTCACCGTCTCAGGATTACACAAGTTTTATTTGGGTCAGCCGTTGTGGGGGATTTTATATGTGCTGCTGTCTTGGACACCAATCCCCAAGGTGGCTAGTGCGATTGAAGGTGTGTGGTATTTAGCCTTAGATGAGGAAGCTTTTGACCGAAATTTTAATCAGGGTAAGTCGGCTGTCAAGTTTTCTCAATCAGCCAGTAATCAGGTAGAAACGGTGGCGAATGCTTTGCGCGAACTTGATGCGCTGCGTCAAGATGGTCTAATTTCAGAATATGAATTTGAGCAAAAACGCCGTCAGCTACTCGACCAAATTTCTTGATACAAAAGAATTGAGAATTCAGGAGTCAGAATTCAGAATAATTTGGGCGTTTTTACAAGAAAATGGAAATAACCAGCGTCTGAAAGTTGTAAAACCTTTGTGTAGCCATTCTGATTACTGATTTCTGGCTTCTGGATACTGTTTACGTCAGCAAAGATAATGCACAACTGGCTACCTCTAAACTTTAAGTTACAAAAACTCCGCGCCAAATTGCTCAATGATCCTTATTATCGGTTGCAGTCTGGTGAAGAAATTCAAATAGCGGCGCAATTGGGTATTCGGATTGATGTGAATCAAGCAACGGTGGATGATTGGTTGCGCTTACCGGGTTTGTCGATTCACCAAGCGCGATCGCTTGTCGAACTTTCTCGTTCTGGGGTTAAATTTTACTGTATCGAAGATATTGCCGCCGCTTTGAGTTTACCTGTGCAGCGTCTCAAACCTTTAGAACCACTGCTGCATTTTGTTTACTACGACAATGAGTCTCTGGTTCATTCAAATCATTTAGTTAATCCCAACACCGCTACAGTCGAGATGTTGGCGCAAACGCCATTGATTGATTTGTCCCTGGCTCAAGCAGTGGTGGAAAATCGCCAAGCTTATGGACTATATCGTAATATCGCTGATTTTCAACAAAGATTGCAGTTACCTGCGGAAGCGATCGCACAATTAATGTATTTTTTGCGGTTTTAATTCATTGTGGTGTGTTGTTGGTCATCTGCTATTTCTGAACTAAATTCAGTAAGCATACACAGCTTTATCAAATTATTTATTAATTAAAAGATCCCTTTTAGTAAATTATTGATCCCTGTTTTATTCTATCAGGCAGGGATAATAATTTTATAGCAAGTGCCAGCTAGATTAAGATAAAACTAATCGTCAAACACTTATACCAAGAGACTTTCCAGCTTATCTCCTATTTCCTACTATATGACTTTTTTGCGTCTTTATTATGTCTGTCTACCCGTATCAGCTTCCTTTCTCTTGCTAACAATTGGTGAGATATTTTCTTGACTCTAGGGACTTTATCACTAATTGTCAAGAAATGATGATATTTATCTAGCATGATTCATGAAAACTTATTTCCCGAAATATTTGATATATATATCATCTTGGTTACAAAGTGTTAAGAAATTCTTATTAAAAAATATTGCTGCTACTTGATTTTGTTGTTAACGTGTGTTTAGCAACGCTGCTGATCAATGCTCTGAATCTAAAAGAGGTAAAAATTATGAGCCATATCCATTCAGCCAATTGCTGGAAGTATTGATGAAGTTCCGAAGCCTTGCATAGAAAAGGGACTAGTACAACAAGGCAAAAGTTAAAAGGAAAAAGAAAGATAGGTACTAGGATTTTTACTCAGCACTTTCAAGTCAGAAGATTTCTGCAATGCAGATTAAACCAAAAATCTCCATTGCAAATAGCTGAGTTTTCTTCTGAAGTCAACAAGGATAGATGATTTGTCTTACCTGCGGAAAATGAGGAACCGTAATTGCGTCTATTTACAAACACAAAACGCGGGTTAAGACTTAAATTCTGGAGATAAAAACCGATGAAGATTCAAGGTAATGTTGCTCTAATTACGGGGGCTTCTCGCGGTATTGGCAAAGCGATCGCCCTTGCCCTGGCACAACAAGGGATGAAAAGATTAATTTTAGTAGCACGCGATCGCCAAAAGTTAACCCAAGTCGCTCAAGAAATTGCAGCGATGGGAACAGAAGCCGTCATTATCCCGCTAGATTTAACCCGCGCTACAGATGTAAATATTGCTGTAGCTCAATTGTGGCGCAATCATGGCCCGATTCATCTGCTGGTGAATTGTGCTGGTGTTGCTTATCAAACCTCATTTTTGCGTTCCAAACTTCCCCAACTCCAAGAAGAACTGTCGGTGAATTTGTTGGGAATGTATACCCTCACCAGTTTGATTGCGCGACGCATGGCCAGCCAAAAACAAGGGACAATTGTCAATGTCTCTAGCTTAATGGGGAAAGTCGCTGCACCAACAATGGCAACATATTCAGCTACAAAGTTTGCCATCTTAGGATTTACCCAAGCCTTGCGTCAAGAATTAGCCGAGTACAATATTCAAGTCAAAGCCTTATTACCTTCTCTCACCGACACAGATATGGTGCGTGACTTGCAACTATTCCGTTGGGTGATTCCGATGACACCCCAACAAGTAGCGCAAGCATTGATAGTCGGATTGCAGAATGATGCACCAGAAATTTTAGTTGGATGGCAAAGTCATTTAGCTGTGTGGTGTCAACGCCTCGCCCCTTGGTTGTTAGAGTTAATTTTGAAAATCGCCGCGCCACCAGCACCAAGAAAGCAGCAAGTTGTCGAAAAACCCAGTTTATTCACCCGTATCAATCGTTTTTGCGATGTTTTGTTATCCAGAAACGCAACTCGTTTGGTAACTGCACGTAAGTCTTAAAAGATTCTGGGACGCGATCGCCTACTGCAACAATAAAGATACAGTATGAGGGATGAAAAGTTTTATTCCTCATACTTTATGCTGTCTGTTCCTACACATCTCCCGCCAGAAATCGTTGACGGTTTACCAAATATTTCTGGTTGGGAGAAAGAAGTTCTTGCGGTAGTGAATCACAACGAACCTGTTTTTTTACCCTCAACTAATCTCAGGTTAGAGGATATTAATGCAGTATTTGCGATCGCCTTACACATGCACCAGCCGACTATCCCCGCAGGATACAACGGCGGACTGATCAGCAATCTGCAATATATGTTTGAACATCCCCACGAAGGCGACAACCACAACGCCGCGCCTTTTGCTTATTGCTATAGCCGGATGGGTGATTTCATTCCTGAACTTGTCAGTCAAGGTTGCAATCCCCGCGTCATGTTAGATTACTCTGGCAATTTGTTGTGGGGATTACGTCAAATGGGACGCAATGACATCCTCGACAACCTCAAAAAAATTACTTGCGATACTGCTTATCAACCTTACGTCGAATGGTTGGGGACAATGTGGAGTCACGCTGTTGTTCCTTCCACACCAATACCCGATATTAAATTGCATATTTTAGCTTGGCAACAACATTTTGCTGCTATTTTTGGCTGGGAAGCATTGGCAAGAGTCAAAGGATTTTCACCGCCAGAAATGCACTTACCAAATCACCCTGATACTTTATTTGAATTTGTAAAATCTCTCAAAGAATGTGGCTATCGCTGGTTATTAGTCCAAGAACATTCTGTAGAAACACTCAATGGTGAACCTCTCAGATATAAACACTTACCACACTGTTTAATAGCGCGTAACTCTCAAGGCGAAACAATTAGTATTACAGCCTTAATTAAAACTCAAGGTTCTGATACAAAATTAGTTGCTCAAATGCAGCCATACTACGAAGCTAAAACACTATCCAAACAACAAATAGGTAATGTATTAGTACCACCAATAGTTAGTCAAATTGGTGATGGTGAAAATGGCGGCGTAATGATGAATGAATTTCCCAGTGCTTTCAAACAAGCTTGGTGGGATATGGTTAATCATGGCGGTGGTAAATCTGGTGTTGTCGGGATGTGTGGTACAGAATATTTAGAGTTAATTACAGCCGCAGGTTGTAACCCGGAAGATTATCCGACTTGTCAGCCAGTAGGACAGCATCAAATTTGGCAAAGAGTTGCACCCGATAATTGTCAACTCGAAGCTGTTGAAAATGCCATTCAAGAATTAAAGCAAAGCAATCCTAATTTTCATGTAGATGGTGCTTCTTGGACAAATCATATTAGTTGGGTGAAAGGATATGAAAATGTATTGTCTCCGATGAATCAACTCAGCAGTTTGTTTCATGAAAAACTCCTAAATAATGAGTCGGGAGAGATTACTAAACAATCCCAATACCGTCAGGCATTAATATATAATTTATTGCTGCAAACTAGCTGTTTTCGCTATTGGGGACAAGGCACTTGGACAGATTATGCTAAAGCAATTTATCAAAGGGGAGAAGCTCTATTGCAAGCAAATTTTTAAATTCTAGGACTTACGCACAAGTGCTGCAATATCGTAGACGTGCAAGCGGCTTCCCAGGGTACCGCAGAGGCGCAGAGGACGCAGAGGTATGAGAGTTTGGAGGAATATTGCGTAAGTCCTGAAGCAATCAAATGTTGTTTGTTTACATCTTGCACTAAGTGACTGAAGTCACAGTTATACAGACAAAATTCTTGATTTTATTTTAGTCCGCGCAGGCGGACTTAGTTTTTATAGCCGCGAATTCCATTCGTCGGGGCTTGTAAATTTAATTAAATGTTATTCAAATGATTACTTAAGTTGAATTAAAATTATTACAAATAGTTTAATTTGAATTTAGATAAAAATATTGAGTAAAAAAAATGTTGTGGCACAAATGGCAACTATTATTAGGAACTGCGGCATTAGTATTGCCATTAACGTTTAGTTTAGCTCACCCAAGGATAGGAATAAATCAGGCGATCGCTCAAAATTCCATTCCAGTAAAACGCCAACATCGTACAGCACTCATTATTGGTAATTCCAATTATAAATCAGCCGATACATTAGTTAATCCTGTCAACGATGCAACGGATATTGCTAATTCTCTACGCCAATTAGGATTTGATGTGACTCTCCTCAAAGATGCAGATTTAAGACAGATGGAAGAAGCCATCGAAAAGTTTAATCGCCAACTGCGTCAAGGAGGAGTAGGATTATTTTACTTTGCTGGTCATGGAGTGCAAGTAGATGGAGAAAATTATTTAATACCTGTCAATGCGCGACTAGAACGTGAACAAGATGTACGTTATGAAGCGATGGCGATGGGTAAAGTTCTAAACGTCATGGAAGATGCAAATAACGATGTCAATTTTATTATTTTAGATGCTTGTCGGAATAATCCCTTCGCGCGACAATGGCGATCGCTCCAACGTGGTTTAGCCGCACCAATACAATCTGTTAAAGGTACACTCATTGCCTATTCTACTGCACCAGGGACAGTTGCTTTTGATGGCGATGGACGCAACAGCCCCTACACTACAGCTTTGTTACGCAATATGAAGGCTCCAAATTTAGATGTGGAGCAAATGTTTAAACAAGTCAGGGCTGATGTTCTTAATACAACTAATGGCAAACAAACACCTTGGGAATCTTCGTCTTTAATTGGTTCTTTTGCTTTTAATTCAACAAATGATAGTAACAGAAATAATATGACATCTTCTGTTACAACACCTCAATCACCGCGCAATCAAGAAATCATTACCACTCCATCACCTCAAATTACATCGCCTACTACCCAGCCATTGACTGCAACCAGAACAACATATTTTGCTCAACAGCCAAGTTTAGTAGAAGTCACAACCAATGACAATCAAGCTAAAGCTTTAGGCGCAACTTATTACTTTACAGTTAATCTACCAGAAGGTGCTGGGACACCCCTCCAACAAATTACAATCAACCAGCGAGAAGGTGCAGAATATATCCGTTTTCATCTCAAAGAAACTTCCGCCTTTAAAGGGGGGCGTTCTCAAAAAGGAGAAAAACTGCAACTAAAAGATATTAGCAGCGATCGCAAAACTCAAACAGTATCTTTTACTTTTGATCCGCTAGTTTCACCTGGAACAAAAATTACCATTGGTTTAAAAGCCCAACAAAATCCCCAAAGAGGTGGTGTTTATCTCTTTGGTGTTACCGCATTACCAATGGGAGAAAAGCCTCATGGTCAATTTTTGGGTTTTGGCAGATTACAGTTTTATCAACATATTTAATTTAAGTAAGCAGAAGGACGTTCGCGGAAGCGTGGCCGTCAGGCTGGAGATCAATCAGTGTTTGAAGTCACAAACAAATACTTTTCAAATAACCTCTGAGAGTTGTAGAGAAATATTGCGTAAGTCCTGAAATAATCAAATATTGTTTGTGTAGGTATGTTCAGCTTACCTTAGAGGTTTACTTGTAAACTTAATTAAATCTTCTTCAAATGATTACTTAATGTGAATTAAAATTGTTACAAATAATTTAACTTGAATTTAAATAAAAATACTGAGTAACAAAATGTTGTGGCACAAATGGCAACTATTGTTAGGAACTGTGGCATTAGTATTACCATTAACGTTTAGTTTAGCTCACCCAAGGATCAAGATAAACGGAGCGATCGCAGCCAAAGCCATTGCCCAAAATCCTATCCTTGCACAACGTCAACACCGTACTGCACTGATTATTGGCAATTCCAATTACACATCAGCAGACACATTAGCCAATCCTGTCAACGATGCGACAGATATTGCTAACTCCTTACAGCGATTGGGATTTGATGTCACTCTCCTCAAAGATGCAGATTTGAGACAAATGGAAGAAGCCATTGACAAGTTTAATCGCCAACTGCGTCAGGGAGGAGTAGGATTATTTTACTTTGCTGGACATGGACTACAGGTAGACGGAGAAAATTATTTAATACCAGTCAATGCGCGGCTAGAAAGAGAACAAGATGTACGTTACGAAGCGATGGCGATGGGTAAAGTTCTGAATGTGATGGAAGATGCAGCTAACGATGCTAACTTTATTATTTTAGATGCCTGTCGAAATAATCCCTTCTCTCGTCAATGGCGTTCTCTACAACGCGGTTTAGCAGCACCAATACAATCTGTTAAAGGTACACTCATTGCTTATTCTACTGCACCTGGAAAAGTTGCCTTAGATGGAGATGGGCGCAACAGCCCCTACACTACAGCTTTGTTACGCAGCCTGAAAGCTCCTAATCTAGATGTGGAGCAAATGTTTAAACAAGTGCGGGCTGATGTACTCCAAACAACTGACGGCAAACAAACACCTTGGGAATCTTCGTCTTTAGTTGGTTCTTTTGCTTTCAATCGGACAAATGATGATAGTAAGATAGACAATTTACCACCTCCTACACCTCCAGCATCTCCTCCGACTCCACCAGTTGCAACAGGAACAACAGCTTTTGTCCAACCGCCGAGTTTAGTTGAGGTAACTATTAGTTATAGTCGAATTAAAAACTTGGGAGCCACCTATTACTTTACAGTTCATTTGCCAAAAAATGCTGGAACCACATTGCAACAAATTACAATTAACCAGCCTGAAGGTGCAGAATATATTCGCTTCAATCTCAACGAGAGTATTGCTTTTAAAGGGACACGTTCTCAGCAAGGAGAAAAACTAGAATTAAAAGATATTAGCAGCGACGAAAAAAACCAAAAAGTATCATTTACTTTTGAGCCTGCTGTGTCTCCTGGTACGGAAATTACTATTGCTTTAAAAGCTATGCAGAATCCTCAAAAAAGTGGTGTTTATAGCTTTGGAGTTACAGCATTTCCATTGGGGGAAACAGGCAATGGTCAATTTCTTGGTTTTGGTAAATTCAATTTTATTACTAAATCTCACACTAATTCGTAGATTTTGATTAATAATGTTTTCTTTGTTTTTTATTTCATACTAATTCTTTATGAAGCTGCATATAATTCGATCCCCTCTAGCCCCCCTTAAAAAAGGGGGAATAAGAAATTAAATCAAATTCACCCTTTTGAAGGGGGATTTAAGGGGATCTAAATATGTGTAACTTCACATAAAATTGGTATCATTCTGATTAATATACTCTACACCAACGGCAAAAGTATTTTAAATTCTGAACCTACACCTTCTTGGGAACGGAAATCTAATTTACCCCCATGTCTGGCGGTAATAATTCGGTAACTAACGCCTAAACTAGTTTCTACATCAGCCCGTTTTTCTGTTGAAAAAGAATCGAGAATTTGTTTCTGTGCTTCTTCCGACATTCCGGGGCTATTATCAACGATGCTAATACAAACCCAACGAGAATCCGGGGCGTTTGGGCGAGTTGGTGCTTGAGAAACAACGGCTGTAGTAATAATAATTTGGGGTTGATTTGCGTCAGGACAAGATGCTTGTTGAAATTGTTGGCGTACAGCTTCATCTAATAAGCCATCTACAGTTTGACTAAAAATATTCATTAATACTTGGTGCAGTTGTCCCATAAAGCAAGAGACTGGTGGAATTTTGCCATATTTCTTGACAATTTCAATTTCACCTTTTAAACGGCTTTTTAAGAGAAGAACAATCCCATCTATACAAGCATTAATATCTACTGGTTTGGGATAAATTTCATCAATATGGCAGAAATTTTGTAAACTGGTGACGAGTTTTTTTAATCTTTCTGCACCAGTGTGGGCGCTGGCTAAAGCTTTGGATAAGTCTTCTTCTAAAAAATCAAATTCAATTTCGTCTTTGAGATAATTAATAGCTGCTGAACCTTCGGGTAAATCTTCGGCGTAAGCAGCTATCAGCTTCAGCAAGTCTTGACTATATTTTGAGATGTAAGTTAAATTGCCCCAAATAAAACCTACGGGATCTAAAATTTCATGGGCTACGCCGTCGACTAAACGCCCTAAACGTGCCATTTTATCATTTTGAATCATTTGGGCTTGACTACGTTCGTAGCGTACTTGAGTTTCAATACCGCGAATTTGCCATGCGGCTAAACTCAAGTCGTGAATATCCAATAATTTGTAAGTATTGGCATCTGTTTGAACAATAATAGGTTCAGCAAAAAGTTCAGGCGATCGCTTGAGTGTATGCTGCATTGCTGTTAAAATCGTCATCGTCTCTGGCAGCAGCAAAATTTCTGTACGTGCATAGCTATAAAGCTCGTTGAGGTTGGCTTTAGCAAATAACTCTTGCCCGAAAGGACGAATGAGAAATTCTAGAATACGTCGCCGAGAAATCATCCCCAGGAATTTTCCCCGTTCGAGTAAAACTACTCCTGGTAAGCGCGGGTATTTTTCTAAAAAATTAGCTACTTCAGTGCATGTACAACTAATATCTACAGCAAAGTCGTACATGGGTAATTCTTGGAGATTTGACTCTAAACTGAGATAGTTATTGCTGGCAATAGATAAAACTGGTGGTGAAATTAAAGCAGTTAATTCTGATGACACTGGCAACCCTGATATATATAAATTTTAACAAGTAATTAATAAGTAAAAAGCTGAGATTTTAAAGTCTATTCAGTAAGTATGCAGCTATCAATATAACGATGTGACGCAAGTTAAACATATCTAAAACCTTGATTAACAACAACTTAGCGACCCTCGTGCGTTAGCTTTATTTGTCTTAACTGACTTAGATATTCATTTTATTAACAGAAGGATAATTTAAACAACTGAATTCATCAAAATATTAAATAATAATAACAAAAATGAGAATTTGCCAGATTTTAGGTAGTAGTAGCCGTGAAAATACTTGGAGTCTTTTGGACAATTAGCGCCATACATAATGTTTACTAAAATTATTCCATTTTGGTATTGCGGATTGCTGATTTTTGTAGTAGAAATCAACCACAGACACTCTTGAGTTGAAAAAATTAGGTTAAAACACGCATATCAGCAACTCAGAGTGATCCCCAAATGTTTAAAGACTGTGAATCCTTGATGAAAATGCGTGGAAGATAATACACGAATCAGCTAATTTACAGTAAGTATAAACATTAGGTAATTAAACGTCACCTAATCCTATGGCTATCAACCGATAATTCAGAACTATTTCGGAAATTAGGCAATTTCGACAAGAACAATCATCCGTAAATGCACTCATGTAAAATGGCTATACTAAAACTCACGGGCGCTAGTTGGCGCTTAAACAAGACTACGAATTAAAGATGGTCTGGTTGTGTCAATGATGTTTAATTATCCGTACATGATTTTGATCCCCATTTCGATAGAATGACTAGACATAACCTCAAAACTTTCAACCGCTTTTGACTGCGACACCCATGAATCAACTGAACAATGGTTTCACGATATTTCTGAGTCTGCTAGTCGAGGCGATGCCGTTTTTGCTTCTAGGGGTTTTATTCTCTAGTTTGCTGCTATTTTTTGTTGATGAGCGCAAATTAGTGGAAAAAATGCCCAAAAATCCGCTATTGGGCGCTTTAGTTGGCAGTATGGTGGGTTTTTTATTTCCGGTGTGTGAGTGTGGCAATGTGCCGGTAGCGCGGCGCTTGTTGATTCAGGGCGTACCCACACCTGTAGCGATTGGTTTTTTACTAGCAGCGCCAACGATTAACCCGATTGTGATTTGGGCAACTTGGACAGCGTTTCGCGATCAGCCAGAAATAGTAGTTTTACGGGTAGTATTTTCCCTATTAATTGCCACAACTGTTGGCTTTGTGTTTAGTTTTCAAAAGGACTTGAATCCCATAGTCCAACCTGCGATCGCCCGTTATATGAAGTTTAATCCCCCAGCGAAAGTCGAAACCCAACGTCGGGGCAAACGTTACCAACTTCCCCCAGAATCAACAGCACCAACTTTGTTGCAATCTGGGACATATATTTTGGGCGGGAAAGCAGGTACACCCAGCCGGATGGATGGCACAGCAGATGACCCCCTAGCAAGCTCAAATAAACCACTGGCGGCAAAACTCCGGCTGATGATGGATAACAGTATCCAAGAATTGCGCGAACTGGGCGGAGTTATGGTGATTGGTAGTGCGATCGCAGCTGCTATCCAAGTCTTTGCACCCCGTGACTTAATCTTGAGCCTCGGTGCTGGCCCGGTTAGTTCTATCATTGTGATGCTAATTTTGGCAGCCGTTGTCTCAATTTGTTCCACAGTCGATTCCTTTTTTGCCTTATCTTTTGCATCAGCATTTAGTAGCGGTTCCTTGCTGGCATTTCTGGTCTTTGGGCCGATGATTGACATTAAAAGCGTTGGGTTAATGTTATCCATGTTTAAGCCAAGGGCAATTTTCTACCTCTTCGCCTTAGCCGGACAATTGACATTTTTATTCACGCTGTTTATTAACTTGCATGTTCTTTAAAGTGCTGAGTGCTGAGTACTGAGTGCTGAGTTAAAAGATGGATACGTCTGATAAACAATGACAAAGGACAAAACGCAAAGTCTGATTGTGGAGGTTTCCTCCACTCAGAATTTTGTAAGAGAGGACAAATGAAAAATGACACCTAAACCACAACGCCTGAATTTATTACTCTCTTGGCTGGATGTCTTAGCCATCACAGCTTGGGGAATTTTAATGTTGAAATACTGGCTGACTGGCAAGCTGAATTTGCTGATTCATCCCAATTATTTTGGTTTGGTGGTAGTGGCTGGTATTGGCTTAATTATTGTTGGTTTATTCAAAATGCAAGAACTTTGGCAACGTCATCACCGCGATGTTTTGCCAAATGTCCAGCATATAACTTTATTTCCGCCTGGTTGGGGTGGTGCGTTGCTGTTAACAGCGGCCATTTTAGGTTTCATAATTACACCGCAAGTTTTTGCCAGTGACAAAGCTCTCAACCGTGGTGTGAGTGATTTACTGGGAACTTCCCGGATTAAACCCCAAGCCTTCCGGGCTTCGGTTCGTCCAGAGGAGCGATCGCTAGTAGACTGGGTAAGAACACTCAACGTTTATCCCGAACCAGACGCATACACAGGACAAAAAGCCAAAGTCCAAGGCTTTGTGATTCGTCCCCCAGATTTAAGTAAAGAATATATATTCCTCGCCCGCTTTGTTCTCTCATGCTGTGCTGCGGATGCTTACCCTGTTGGTTTACCCGTGAAATTACCAGCAAATCCAGAACAATACACCCCTGATACCTGGTTAGAAGTCGAAGGACAAATGGCTACAGACAACCTCAACGAGAAACGCCAACTTACCATTGTGGCGAACTCTGTCAAAAAAAATTCCCCAACCCCAAAATCCCTATAGTTATTAAGTAAAAGTGGTGTAAATCTTTGTAGTTGGGAAAAGGCAGGAGGCAGAAGGCAGTCCCGATAAAACAAGTTTCATAGCCAAGCATGAAAGTGGGACTAGCATTTTTACTCAGCACTCAGCACTTTCAAGTCAAAAGGCAGAAGAGGGTTTTAGTTTAATCAACCTGCCTTAATATAGTTTGATTTTTTCCCACCAACTTATACCATTTCACGAAAAATTTGATACAGATGTAAACCCTAAAAGCTTTGCTGTATCTAAGTTTTTTAATTGCGTTAGCGTAGCGGTAGCGAGCCTGCGAGCGTCATTGCGAATTGCGAATTGTGAATTGGTATTACTTAGTCAACCAATTTGAGATTTTGGATTGATATGTAGCGTAAATTACGAATTTTTTTGACCAATGACTAGCAAAACCTTTATCCAACCACTAGACCGTGTAGCGATCGCCTTGATGCTGCTGCTGAGTTTGCTGATTGGCTTTATCATCTTTCAAGGTGATGTTGTTTCTCCCCGCGTCCGCAACTTTACTTGGCAAAATCAGCAAATTGGTGCCGATGATATTGCCTTTAGCCTCACTTTTAGCCGTCCAATGGATACTAAAAGTGTGGAGGATAATTTAAAAATTGAGCCACCCTTAGCCGGAAAATTTAGTTGGGCAGGTAGGCGGATGGTTTATACGCTGTTAACACCTGCTCCTTACGGTACAAACTATAAAGTTCAGCTACAACAAGCAAAAGATAAATTTGCTCAAAAGGAAGCTAACAATAAAGTCATTCAGCCTTTTGTGGGCAATTTTCGCACCCGCGATCGCGTGATTGTTTACATAGGTGCTAACCCAGAAGAACAAGGGCAATTAATTCTCTACAACTTAACCCAAGAGCAGAAAAAAATCCTGACTCCCAAAGACCTGACGGTAATGGATTTTAAACCATTTCCTGACGGGGAAAAAATCTTATTTTCGGCTCGCACAGCCAACAACCAAGATTTACTTTCTGCCCAGTTATATACCGTCACTACCGGAATTGCTGGCAAATCTGACACCAAACCAGAAGCCGCCGCGAAAGTTGATTTAATTTTAGATAATAAGGATTATCAAAACTTAAAATTTGACTTATCACCAGACGGAGAAACTATCGTCGTCCAACGTGGGAATAAAAATAATCCCGGTGACTTTGGGTTATGGTATCTACCAACCACTGTGGATAAATCCAGCCCTAAACCCACTCCCCAACGTTTACAAAGCCAACCAGGGGGAGATTTTATGATTACTCCTGATAGTAAAGCTGTAGCCGTTGCCCAAGGTCAAGGGGCTGCGATATTACCACTACAACAAGATGCGAGTAAACCCTTAGACTTTTTGCCGCAATTTGGTTTAGTGCAAGCTTTTGCTAAGGATGGTTCTCAAGCGGCGATGGTCAAATTTAATACTGATTACACCCGTGACTTATTTTTAGTCACTAACCAAGGTGTGCAGAAACCCTTGGTAAAAACTACAGGCTCAATAATCGATTGTCAATTTGACCCAGCTTCACCCACCTTATATTGCTTGTTAACTCAGTTAATCACCCAAGCAGAATATGTAGAACAACCTTATTTAGTCGCTATTGATTTGAAAACTGGACAACAAAGACCATTATTAGTTCTACCAGTTGATCAGCGAAATGTAGAAATGAGTTTATCACCGGATGGGCTGGGTTTATTGTTTGACCAAGTCGTACCACAAGCCGATAACGTACCCGCACCTGCCAATAGTTTAAAGACAGATGACGGTGAAGCGATCGCTACTAGTAGTTTGTGGTTAATGCCATTGTTACCCATTGCTGATGCGGCAGTTACTACAATTAAACCAGAAAAGCTACCTTTAATTGGCTTTCATCCCCGTTGGCTACCTTAATTTAGTGCTGAGTGCTGAGTGTTGAGTGTTGAGTTAAAAAAGACGTTGCAATGCAACGTCTTTAAATTTTAATTACTGTAACGCGATGTGCGACTTATTTTTGAAACCCCTCTCCAAACCTCTCCCCGAAGCGGAGAGAGGCTTTGAATCTTGCTCCCCTTCCCTCGTAGGGAAGTGGGGTTGGGGTTAGTTTGAGATAAAGTTACACACAGTGTTACTGTATCGAGATTTGACGGCTTAAAATGCTCATCACCTCGTCTGGATTACCTGTGGGTTGCAGGGGACTCCAATCTCCCACACTGGCGTAACCAATAACTTGCAAATAGTGAATTGTACTAGTCACAGCTTTGGGTGAACCAATCAACAAATGTTTAATTGGTTCCCGGAAAGGAAATGGTTGTTGGGGAATTTGCTTGGGAGTGGGGAAGTGGAAGTTGTGTCTTAAGAATTGGGCGATTTGAGATTGGGCGAAGTTGAGTAATTGTGCCATCATTATGTTGAAACTCCTGTATTTGGGTTTTATAAAAGCGATCGCTCTTTTCTTGCCAGAACCAGACGATCGCTTTTATCCTTTATTTGAGTTTAGATAAGGGCGGTTGCTTTATTCTTTGGGGAAGGAAGCGATCGCCTTTATCATGTCTTTTATATTAAAGTATAATTTTATACTTGTCAACTACTAACGCAAAAATTTTTGTTAGTAATTTTCTGGTTGTAAGGAAGACAAATTATGTTGTATGAGCGTGATATTTGTCATATCAATTAACAAAATTATTGGCGAGTTTGTGTTGAAACAAAAATTATATCCCCGACTTCTTCAAGAAATCGGGGATATTTTGGTGAACAGGAATTTTGGCTGATTTACTACTTAGGTTTAAAACAATCTATAGTCCTAATTTTAGGCGTTTTCAGTTGTAGTGTTAAAAGTTTCTTGTGTGTTGGCTTTTAAGCGACTGACAGAACTTCTGCGAACACGTTCACTTTTGCGAACACCGCCAGCCATCTCATATTCAACGCTGTCTTTACCGTATTTAAAAGCAACACCAATCAGCATTCTATCATTTAATTCACCTAAACTTTTTTCTAACTGTTCCATTTCAAGTTTAGTTGAATCTATAACAACAAGAGCCGTATTATAAGCGTTAAGTTTAGCCCGATATTGTTCAATTAATTGAATCATATTTTGTAGATTGCGATTATCGCCAAAATCCATGTTAGGGTCAATCGCCTTGAGTCCAGATATTCTCAACTCAGCTTTTTCGACAATGCGAGATGTGCGTCTTTTTTGAGACATAATTATTTACTTAATAAATCTTGCTAAAGCTAGTGTGTCCTAATTTCACTAAATTTTGCGTCAGTATATTTGACAAAATCTGGTGGTGTTTAGATTTTGTCTATCAGTAATATCTCTGCTAAAAATAAGTGCGAGAGTAGAGAGAATAAAATCTAGAAAGATATATTTTGTTTAGATGTTGTTTTAAAAGTGGTTCATTATGTTTATTTACACTGATAGATCCCCCCAACCCCCCTTAAAAAAGGGGGCTAAGAGTAATTAAAGTCCCCCTTTTTAAGGGGGATTTAGGGGGATCTAAAATGTTTAGCTACCAACAATAGAACTTTTGAAACATCTTTTTAGATTTGAAGGACAGAACCTTTTGTCCTAACGACAGAACCTTTTGTCCTAACGACAGAACCTTTTGTCCTAACGACGAAACCTTTTGTTCTAACGACGAAACCTTTTGTCCTAACGACAGAACCTTTTGTCCTAACGACGAAACCTTTTGTCCTAACGACAGTAAATTTACATCTTGCACCTAACGACTAAAGTCGCGGCTACACAAACAAAACCCGCCTGCGCGGGTTCAAAACCCTTGATTTTTTGCTTTGGGTGCGTTACGTCTTACGCCTAACCAACTCTACTGGACTAACTAAATTTTTGCTTTAAATTGCGTAATTTCAGGCTCAATTGTTGTGTTACTAAATAAATAGGATGCACCTAAATTAAAGTAGCACATGGAACCTTTAACCACTGCGGCGATCGCACTTGGCTCTGTAGTCGCCACCAAAGCCTTAGAAAGAACAGGTGAAATGGTTGGCGAAACTCTATGGAATAAAAACTGGTGAGTTTCTCGTCAAGCTAAGAAAACACTCACCGAATGTTGTCGCCGCTATTGAAAAAGCACCAGCTACACCGTTAGATTATGGCAAAGCTGTAATTGAAGTAGAAGCTGCGGCGAAAGCTGATCCTGAAGTGGCGCAAGTTTTACAAGAAGTAGCGACAGCAGCACAAGCAGAGACAAATCAAAATTTTATTCAATTAATCCAGGAAATCGCCGACGCGCTCAAATCTCAGTCACAACAGCCGATTTTTAACAACAATCAAAAGTTTGCAGATGAAATCAAGAACTTTTTTCAAGGTAATACATTTAACGCCCCAGTCACCTTTAATTGACTAAAGTCGTCTGACGGGGAACGGACAAAGTTAACCCCCACAAAACATATACCACGCGGTTCTGTTCACTTTGTCGGGCGAGAAACAGAACTGACACAAGCACATGAAGACTTGCAGCGTGGTAACTATGTGGCAATATCAGGAATGGGAGGTGTAGGTAAAACTGAACTTGCCACCCAATACGCCAAACAATATCAAAATAATTATGGCGGAATAACTTGGTTTAATGACAGAGCCAGTAATCTCGCGGCTGAAGTATTGGGGTTTTTTATCCAACTTGGTTTCGAGATTCCCCAAGAACAAGGCGGGAGACTGTTAACCCTACAAGAACAAGTTGCTTGGTGTTGGTTGCAATATCCCCAAGCTGACTTACCTATATTAATAGTCTTTGATGATGTCACTAGCTTAGACAACTTGCGCGAAGTTGTTCCTAGCGATAACCGCTTTCGTGTTTTGGTGACAACTCGCCTGCGAAATTTAGATCCAAACTTTATTCAAGAGATTCCCTTAGATGTTCTCTCACCAGAGAAAGCATTAAAACTGTTAAAAAAATTGTTGGGGAAAGACAGGCGAGTAGACAACCAACCAGAAGCCGCAGACGCAATATGTGAATTTTTAGAATATTTGCCTTTGGGGATAGAGTTAGTCGGTGCTTACTTAGCACAAGACCCAGATTTACATCTATATATAATGTTGGAGCGATTGCAACAACGCAAGTTAGCCGAAGCAGCTTTACAAGACAGGGAAACTCTCAACTCAACCCAACTGGGAGTGAAAGCCGCCTTTGCTTTAACTTGGGATGAACTAGAACCACTGACGCAACAACTAGGCAAATTTTTGAGTTTATTTGCGCCCCAGTCAATTTTTTGGGATTTGGTGATTGTGGTGGCGACGGATGCAGAGAAAACAGAAGATGAAAATGAGGAAGAAACAAGACGGCTAATGTGGACAGAAGATGAATTAAACAATGCGAAGAAGCAATTATACAAGCATCACTTGCTGCAACAGGTAGAAGACAGCAAAGGATATTTTTATAAAATACATGCTTTAGCACGGTGGTTCTTGCAAAAGCAATTAGCCGATGCTGGCGAGATGAAACTAGTTTTAGAAAAAACTTTTGCTATAAAAATGATAAATCTTGCCCTACGGCTTCCCCAATCACCCACTTCTAAAGATATTGAATTTTTCAGTGTTGTTGTTCCCCATTTAGAAGACATAGGAAACCGTATAATTGTAGAAATAAACCAAGCAGATAAAAAACAGATAGTTTCGCCGGTATCAGTTCCTAATGAGCAAGTAATTAAAATATTTATTGGAGTGAAAAGATTTTATGAGGAACAAGGACTATATCAATTAGTAGAAACTTGGTGTCAAAAATGCGTCAATGTTTGCCAAGCTTTATTCACAGGCGATCATCCCGATGTTGCTATCAGCTTGAATAATTTAGCCGGAATCTACGATAACCAAGGGCGCTACAGCGAAGCTAAACCTTTGTACATCGAAGCCTTAGCAATGAGAAAGCGTTTATTCACAGGCGATCATCCCAATGTCGCAACTAGCTTGAACAATTTAGCCGTACTCTACGAAAGACAAGGGCAGTACAGAGAAGCTGAACCCCTCTTCATTGAAGCCTTAGCGATGAAAAAGCGTATATTCACAGGCTATCATCCCGATGTCGCAATTAGCTTGAACAATTTAGCCGCACTCTACAAAAGCCAAGGGCAGTACAGAGAAGCTGAACCCCTCTTCATTGAAGCCTTAGCAATGTATAAAAGTTTGCCTGTCAGAGATCATTCTGTTGTCGTCATTAGCTTAAACAATTTAGCTGAACTCTACCATAGCCAAGGACAATACAGAGAAGCCGAACTCCTCTATCTTAAAGCCTTAGCTATAACAAAGCGTCTGTCTGTCCACGACCTTACCCAGGTTGCCGCTAGCTTGAATAATTTAGCTAACCTCTACAGTGACCAAGGACGGTACAGAGAAGCTGAACCTTTGTACATTCAAGCCTTGACTATAACAAAGTGCTTGTTTGTCGCCGACCATCCTCATGTCGCAATTAGCTTGAACAATTTAGCCGCGCTCTACTACAACCAAAAGCGGTACAGCGAAGTCGAACCCTTTTTTATTGAAGCCTTAGCGATGACAAAGCGTATATTCACAGGCGATCATCCCGATGTCGCAATTAGCTTGAACAATTTAGCTTACCTCTACAGTGACCAAGGGCGATACAGTGAAGCCGAACCTTTGTACATTCAAGCCTTGGCGATGTACCAGCGTATATGCACAGGCGACCATCCCAATGTCGCTCTCAGCTTGAACAATTTAGCCGGAATCTACGATAACCAAGGGCGATACAGTGAAGCCGAATCTTTGTACATTCAAGCCTTGGCGATGAGAAAGCGGTTATTCACAGGCGATCATCCCGATGTCGCAACTAGCTTGAACAATTTAGCCGGACTTTACAAAAGCCAAGGGCGGTACAGCGAAGCCGAACCTTTGTACACTGAAGCCTTGGCGATGTTGCAACGGGTGTTAGGGGATAATCATCCCAATACAGTGACAGTGAGGAACAATCTAGCAATTCTGCAACGCCAGTTAACTCCTGTTCCTATTTGGCAAACTTGGTTAAGTTGGTTGTTCCAATTATTATTAGGTATATTAATTTTACCGTTTTATTTATTGTGGCAACTAGCTAAAAAAATAATAAAATTAATTCGTAATTCGTAATCTCTCTTTAATCATATCCAGTCCACTCAATCACTTATAATATATCCGCCGCGAGTGCAACGAAGTGGAACGACGCGATCGCAAAAACTCTGCAATTACTTTACTTCGCTATCGCTTTGTTCGTATAAATTTTCAACTTTGAATTGGTTGCACACTCAGGCGATAGCCGAGATGATGCAGAATAAGGCTGATGGTTCGCAGTTCGGGGTTGCCTTCTGGCGACAAAACCTGGTAAAGATTCTGGTGGTTCAAACCCGTTTTTTCCGCAAGGCGCGTCATCCCTTCCCGTGCTTCCACCACGTTTCGCAGTGCTTCCAGAAAAAACGCAATATCGCCATCCTGCTCGTACTCTTCAAGAGCAACATCCAGGTAAGCCTTTGCCATTTCCGGGTTCTGCATCTGCTCAAACACAATCTCGTCATGGTTTCTCAGTTTCTTGCTCATCCTGTTCCTCCTGATAAGCCTGCCAATATTTTTTAGCTTTTTCTATGTCTTTATCTTGGCTATCCTTGTCGCCACCACACAAAAGAATTACCAGATCATTCGCAGATTCTCCAAAGTAAACGCGGTAGCCACTGCCAAAGAAAAACCTCAGTTCCAGCACGCCATCTCCAACTGACTTACAATCGCCGTAATTGCCCTGTTTAAGTCGCTCTATCCGTCGGATTATCCTTGAACGGATCGTGTAGTCCTTAAAGTTTTCCAACCATTCGGTGTACGGCTCCTTGCCATCTTCTGTAGCGTAGACTTTTAGAGTTTTTTTGACGAACGATATCAGCCATAGTTTAATTATAAAACTTAGCTTAAAAGTATAAAAGGGATAGTTGTAGATGCGGCGATCGCTCTCATCAACAATAAAGATACGATGGTTTTGTGGTAGGCGATCGCAATGCTAACCTAGTTCATATCAAGACAAAATCAAAACAATATTTATGAACCTTCCGCCCCAACTACAAGAAAATATTGAAAAATGGGCAAGTAGTCAGGGAATATCAACTGAGCAATTTATCTTGCAAGCCATTACAGAAAAAATTGCGACTCTCAGTCAGCAAAAACTAGCAGAAGAGACTCAACCCAACCTCAACCAAACAAACCTCTATCGCAAAGACGGAATCTTAGTTGTAGATGCAGAATTACCAGCAAACTTTGATATCAATACTTTTATAGATGAATTGAGAGAAGAACATTTTACTCGTTTGGGAAGAGTAGTTGTAGGTTGGGTGGAATGAAATGGAACCCAACATCATCAAAACTTTGTTGGGTTACGCTGTCGCTTCACCCAATCTACCATTTCTGGTTTTTCATCAATAATCAAGATGTGATAGTTTTGCTGTAGGCGATCGCTGTTCGTAGATAGAATAAACTAAAGTGATTTCCAAACAAAAACATCATCATGTCTTCGCTTCCTGTCAACGAAGCTCAAAAGCATTTACAACAGCTAATCGACCAAGTTACAGAACAAGGTAAACCTGTAATTATTCAAAGCGATCGCGGTAATACTATTCTGCTGTCAGAAAAAGATTGGTCTGCAATTCAAGAAACTCTCTACCTGTTATCTGTTCCTGGAATGCGAGAATCTATCAAAGAAGGACTAGCAACTCCGATTCAAGAATGCGATGAGGAATTGAATTGGTGAGTTGGCATTTAGTTTACACAAAGCAAGCACAAAAAGATGCAAAAAAACTAGTTTGGAAAGAGTAGTTGTAGGTTGGGTGGAATGAAATGGAACCCAACATCATCAAAACTTTGTTGGGTTACGCTGTTGCTTCACCCAACCTACCGTTTCTAAATGTTTTGCGCCTCTGCGTGAGGAAAAAATCATCTCGTCAGCAACACCAAACATAAAAGCACAGATGCACATTGTCACCTGTGTTTATTAATATATATCTGCGTCAAGCGAGATTCAACACCTTGCGTAACAGTGCTTGGTCTTCTATTTTGGCTTTGAGACGGCCATTTTCCACATCTCGAATCCAGCTTTGACTTTTTCCGGTGAGTTTAGCTAATTCCCGTTGGGAGAGATTTAAATTTTTGCGGGCTTCTAAAATCTGTTCGCCAACTAAATCGCCTGTCAGTCTGACTCGTCTTCGGTTTTTGATAGTCCGTCGTTGCTTCTTTTCCGAGTCAGAAATTTGCTGTTCCCATTCTGGCGGTAATTCAAATGACAAAATCCGCGCATTCATCAGCAGGTTCCACTTTCCACGGGGGCCGGAATCTGTCAAGCGGGTTTCACCACCACCATCGTTAATCCAAAATTCTAAAGCTTCGTCTGGATCTTCGGGTATCGCCATGAGTTTCGCCCACAATGGTTGAATTTCTGGCGGGTAAGTTACGGGGTCAAACATAGGTTTGATTCCCAAATGGTTCAACACTTCTAAGTCATTTTCAAATGTCCGCAGCAGTCGTTTGCGTTCTTCTCGCTGTCGGGAGGCTAAGGTGACTTTTTCTTCGCCATAAGCAATGCGTAACAAGGTAGGAACAGTGATGCGTTGTTCTCTACCCATCTTGGTTTTGAATAATAACCACAACATGAGTCGGACTGCGCCTTCGTGTTGTTGCCAAATACTCATAACGGTGGTTAACAAAGTTTTGGGCAAGCTACCGTATTGATAAAAGGCGGTGCGTTCTTTACAAGCTTGTTTGTTTAAGAAATACTGCGCCCAAACTCCGGCTTTAATTTTGAAGGTTAGCCCAACCAGGTATTTACATCCTATGTCATCTTCTTGGAAGTGGTGTTGAATATGAACTAAGTGCCACAAGCGAGATTGAGTAACTGAAAATCCTTTGACGCGCCCTTGTTGCGGCCAGTCAATGGATATTAACAGTGAGCAAGCTTGTTGGACAAGATTTTTCATTAAGGTGAGTTTGGCAGTTTTACTTAAGTCTTTGCGCTTTTCTAGCCCCAAGTATTTCTCTATTTGCCGTTCATCTAGTGAAAATTCTTGTTCCCAAGGTTGTTCTAATGTTGTCGCGTAGGCGGCAAATATTAAATGGATACAAGCTGCCCTAATATCCATTGTCTCAATCGCTTCTAAATTAGTGATGCGATCGCTAACTTGAAAAGGATGTTGAATGTGAAAAGCAATTGAACCCTTGCCTTGGCTGACTTGTCGGCTGTAACATAAATATCCTTCTGCGTCATGTTCCCAATTTAAGGATGTGCGTTGAGCCAATACATTACACGCTTCCCAAATTGCGATCGCTGAAGCAAAAGGGTTATTCTTCCCATTAGAAAATAAATCCGGGCTGGTAGCATCTCGCGGTTCGACTTTACATCTCCCCTTTTTTGCCTGCCAGGGTATGGGAGAATTTGTCGGACAAGCTATTACACATTGCGGTTCTGGATAATAGCCTTCACAATTGTTACACAGACAAGGATCAATCCAATATTCATCGTCTTCTAACTGAATCGCACCCGTAGGACATTGGGGACGGCAGTTATCACATCCAACGCAACTGTTGTTAGGAATTGTATACGGCATAAAACTTCTTCCCACCTAATCGTTGAGATGTTTGGCTCAAGTCTCCCCCTGGATGTGTCCTGTTTATTTATCACTCGCAACCACATTAATTACCTAGCAAGAAGTAAATTTACTTGCTGCGATAATTGCCCACATCCATATTCAGACTTAGTATCCAAGTAGAGGCTCAATCAGGCTTTTCAGCCCAGCCGAATCTTTATTGTTCATTAACTATAAATTTCATAAATATTTAGATGATTTTGTTCATCATGAGCTTAGGAAATTTTCTTAAGCTTTCACATTTTTTTAACTAATAAACTTTAATGTTTGGCATCAAAACCTTAACCCAAGGATTTTTGCTGAATTTTTATACACACAATCATTTAGCATAATCCCATTTATTAATAATTTTAATATTTAATATCAAGCTAACTGCTGCTACAAAAATCACATTTTTAACTGAAATGCTCAAGTTACCAGATTACTAATAACTTGGGCATTTTTATTGCTAAATAACAATACGTTGCTAATACAAATTGCAAATATATTTATGTAACTCAAGAACATAAGTTTTGTATAGTGATTTACTGTCTTTTTGATATCGGCTAAAAGCTGCAAAAGAATTGCATTATTAATCAAGGTAGTAATTAATTTCAAGGTAATTGATTTAACTAAATATAGGCAATTCAGATTTCCGATTTCTTGAAGGAGTCAGGAATATTGGTGTACACGAATAATTGACTACTAAAATTATTATCAAAAAAAAATAATATTTATTGCTATAGACTCTCATTTAAATCATCAAAATAAACCTAAAAATAGATAAAAAGTCATCAAACTTTAATGAAAGAAAAATTAATCGTTTCACAACAAAACAAAACAATTAGATTAAGTTAGTATGAAATTAAGTACAAACGATTAGATTGGCGAAATCGCCGAAGGTTTATTCATGGCAACACTAACAGGATTGACATTTGGAGGTAAAACCTGGACACCTAAATTTGCCCAGGAGATTGACAAAGATAAATGTATCGGCTGTGGCAGATGTATTAAAGTGTGTGGGTATAGTGTGCTGGATTTAAAAGCACTCAATGAGGAAGGTGAATTTGTAGAAGATGAAGAAGATGATGAAATCGAGCGCAAAGTAATGGTAGTTGCTCATCCTGAGAACTGCATTGGTTGTGAAGCTTGTTCTCGGATTTGTCCTAAGAACTGCTACACCCACGCTGAATTAAACAACTAAATATTTGCGGAATGTTGAAAGTTGTTGTTTTGATAAGGGGGTACTCAGCAAGGTAAATTGAGGGGAATTGATCTAATTACTAGAACTGGTCAAAAAGTTCATAGTAAACAAATGCGTAAATTTTAAATTGTTACTTATTAACTAAATCATACTTGCTGCTATTTTGAATGTTAAAAATGAGAAATAATAGTACCCTCTGACAACAACTATTACTGCTTGTAGAACTAGAAGGTACTCTTGTCGAATTCATTAGAAATATTGTTAAGTTTTTGGGGGAAGGATCTGAAGAGATTTGGAAAATTCCCCCAAGTTTTACATTATGTAAGATACAACGTTAATAAGTAGAACTCAAAAGTCAAAAATCAAATATCGGCAGAATTTGATTATAAGCTTTTGTACTGATTTAAATGGTGAAGTTAGGTGTGTTACTGAAGGATCAAAAAATGAAGTTACAAAGATAAATTTCATACTTCAGATTTCATACTAGCCTGCGGCAAATTGCTGCGCGTCTACACACTTCAAACTTCATACTTACAGGAGCTTTTATGCAACAAATTCCTGTTTCACTATGGACGCTAGTTGCTGGCATAGTAGTTACAGCGTTTAGTGTTTGGATTGGACAAAATCACGCACTACTACCAGTAGAAGCATCAAAACAAGCACCTTTGGTAGACGGATTTTTTTAACATCATGTTTACCATTGCGATCGCTTTATTTCTGGTTGTAGAAGGCACCATTCTGATTTTTTTAGTAAAGTTTCGTCGCCGTCGCGGTGACGATACTGATGGCTTACCAATAGAGGGCAATGTTCCTTTAGAAATTTTCTGGACAGCTATCCCATCCGTGATTGTGATTGGCTTAGGCATCTATAGCGTAGATGTCTTTAATCAGATGGGTGGTTTTGAACCAGGAACTCATGCCCATTCTCCGGCTCATGTTGCCCATGCTTCTGGAACTGCCCTAGCTGCTACCCTCAATAATACCCCAGAATCCACTTCAGCCCCAAGCATTGGGATTGGTGCAAGCAACAGCCAAAGCAAACCTGCGGATTTGGTAGTGAACGTTACTGGGATGCAGTTTGCTTGGATTTTCGAGTATCCCAACGGTGGCGTTACTACTGGTGAACTACATATTCCTGTAGGTGCTGATGTGCAGTTGAATTTGTCAGCCCAAGATGTGATTCATGCTTTTTGGGTTCCTCAATTCCGACTGAAACAAGACGCACTTCCTGGTATCCCCACCGAACTGCGCTTCACCGCCACTAAAACAGGTACATATCCCGTCGTGTGTGCGGAACTGTGTGGTGGCTATCACGGTTCCATGCGATCGCAAGTCATCGTCCACACACCCGAAGAATACGACAGTTGGTTGAAAGAAACCCAACTCGCCCAAAAGCCAGACTTGCAAAAAGCGATCGCTGTTAATCCCGCCGACTTATCACCCTCCGAGTTCCTTGCGCCTCATATCCAACACATGGGCGTGAGTGCAGCAACTCTAGAGTCAATAGTCAAAGGTCAATAGTCAATAAACCTCTTGCAATAGTCGTTATTTGCGAACTTTTCTTTGCGCCTTTGCGCCTTTGCGTGAGACAAAAAAGACCAATGACAAAGGACAAACGTATGACACAAACAGAATTACCTCGGAATACACCGCCCGATAAAAATCCACAAGTAGCCGTTACCCATACCGCACATCCCAAAAAGTGGAAATGGTACGACTACTTCACCTTCAACATTGACCATAAGGTAATCGGGATTCAGTATCTAGTCACGGCGTTTTTGTTTTACCTGATCGGTGGATTGATGGCGATCGCCATTCGCGCCGAACTCGCCACCCCAGATGCAGATATTCTCGATCCCAATCTGTATAACGCCTTCATGACCAACCACGGAACAATCATGATTTTCTTGTGGATTGTTCCGAGTGCGATTGGGGGATTTGGCAACTATCTAGTACCGTTGATGGTTGGTGCTAGAGATATGGCATTCCCGAAACTGAATGCGATCGCCTTTTGGTTAAACCCACCAGCCGGATTATTACTGCTGCTGAGTTTCCTATTTGGTGGTTCCCAATCAGGTTGGACAGCTTACCCACCACTGAGTTTAGTCACCGCGCCAGTTGCCCAATCTTTATGGATTTTGGCAATTGTTTTAGTAGGTACTTCCTCAATTTTGGGTTCCTTAAACTTTGTCATCACCATCTTAATGATGAAAGTCCCCAGTCTGAAATGGGATCAACTTCCCTTATTCTGCTGGGCAATCTTAGCCACCTCCGTACTAGCACTTCTCTCTACACCTGTGTTAGCTGCGGGTTTGGTATTGCTGTTGTTTGACTTGAACTTCGGCACATCCTTCTTTAAACCAGATGCAGGCGGTAACGTTGTTATTTACCAGCATTTATTCTGGTTCTATTCTCACCCGGCAGTATATCTGATGATTCTGCCTATCTTCGGCATCATGTCCGAAGTCATCCCCGTTCACGCACGTAAACCAATTTTCGGATATAAAGCGATCGCTTATTCCAGCGTAGCAATCTGCGTTGTTGGTTTGTTCGTTTGGGTACACCACATGTTTACCAGTGGTACACCCGGTTGGATGCGGATGTTCTTTACTATTTCTACCCTCATCGTTGCTGTTCCCACTGGCGTAAAAATATTTGCTTGGGTTGCTACCCTTTGGGGTGGAAAAATCCGCTTTACCAGTGCCATGCTATTTGCGATCGGCTTATTGTCGATGTTCGTCATGGGTGGTTTAAGCGGCGTGACAATGGGAACAGCCCCCTTTGATGTTCACGTCCACGATACCTACTATGTAGTCGGACACTTCCACTACGTCTTATTTGGCGGTTCCGTATTTGGGATTTACGCAGGTATATATCACTGGTTCCCCAAAATGACCGGACACAAGCTAAACGAATTTTTGGGACGGACTCACTTTTTCCTCACCTTCATCGGGACAAACCTCACCTTCTTACCGATGCACGAATTAGGTTTACAGGGAATGCCCCGACGGGTCGCCATGTATGACCCCCAATTCACTAGCTTGAATGAAATTTGTACCATCGGCGCATTCATCTTAGGCTTATCAGTCATCCCCTTTACCATCAACATACTGTGGAGTTGGAGTAGAGGCGAAGTTGCTGGTGATAATCCTTGGCGGGCTTTAACCTTAGAATGGACAACCAGTTCACCTCCATTGATTGAAAACTGGGAAGTCTTACCCGTAGCCACTCACGGCCCTTACGACTACGGCCATAGCCCCGAAGCACAACCCACCGCAACACCTGAAGTGAGTGCGTAATTTAGATCCCCCCTAACCCCCCTTAAAAAGGGGGGAACATGACTCACTTATTTAGATTAGACACAGGTATATATTAAGTGATGAGAATTTAGCCCCCCTTAAAAAGGGGGGTTGGGGGGATCTCCAACACCCTTGTTAGAAATTCAGATGGTAAAAATATGACAGTCGCCACACCCAGCGAACATCACGGACATGATGCCGAACATCATCCAGATTTGCGAGTTCCGGGATTATTAACCTTCCTCATCTCCGAATCTTTAATGTTTGGCGGATTCTTTGCTACTTACTTGTTTTTTCGCCAAACCACAGATGTCTGGCCACCAGAAGGTACAGAAGTAGAATTACTCGTACCGACAATTAACACCATCATTCTAGTGTCTAGCAGCTTCGTCATTCACTTTGGTGAAATGGCGATTAAAAAGAATAACGTCGCCGGAATGCAATGGTGGTACAAAGTGACCGCCGTTATGGGCGCAATGTTTTTGTTAGGTCAAGTGTATGAGTACCTAACCTTGGGATATGGCATGACAGCCAATGTCTTTGCCAACTGCTTTTATATCATGACAGGTTTCCACGGATTGCACGTATTTGTGGGGCTGTTATTGATTTTAGGAGTATTGAAGCGATCGCAGCGTCCCGGCCATTACTCCGCCACCAAACACACCGGCATCGAAATGGCAGAAATTTACTGGCACTTCGTAGACATCATTTGGATTGTTCTCTTCACTTTGCTGTACGTTCTGACACAGTTTTAAAAGCGAGTAGGGAGTAGTAAATTACCCCATTCACTACTCCCTACTCCCCACTCCCCATTCACAATTATGCAAATCGATACCAACAGATTTTCTTGGTTTCAAGTACCAGAAAAACGTCAAAAAAAATTACTAATCTTAGCTGCTGATACTTGGCATAATAATTCTGAATCCGAGAACTATATGCAACAAGCCATCACCGAAGCCGGAGATAATACAGACATTTTAGTTTCGGCATATAGATATTTTTACTACAAAAATAATTATTCTCTCGCCTTGCAAACAACAACGAAATTATTAGATAAAATTAAGAAAGCAGAAAATTTCCCTGAAAATTGGGAACAGCTAAAACCCATACTCATCAATCGGAGGGAAGAAAACCAAATCAGATTGTACTTAAATGCTTATGCTGCTACTGGTTTGGTTTTAGCTAAATTAGGAGACATCGAACAAGCCAAAGAAATCAGCATCAGGGTGCAAGAAATTGACCCCAAAAATGATTATGGTGCTGGTATCCTTCTGGATATTTTGACACGTCCAGCCGAGGAAGAAGATTAAGTCAACAGTTAAGATTCATAACTGATTTGACTATTGACCAATACTGACCAACACTCAACGATCAAAATTTACAAACCATGATGAACAATTTCTCTTTTGCTCGACCTCTTTCCACATTTACCCTACCCGAAAATCCCTTGCCTAATACTGTTCCTTTATCGCCTATAAGTCTTCCTGAAACTAACTCTCCTTGGTATGCAGCACCAGTAATTGTTATGCCTTCCACTTCTCAATTTAGATTCTAAAAGTTATGCAAGGTAGGGATTGGCTACTTACTGGAGAGGGTCAGTATCAAATTTGTAAATCTGTAAGAGCATGGGATTTATTGCGAGAAAATTATCGCCTCTATCGTTTTTTGACTGAGGTAGAAGATGTTCTCAATGGTGTTGGGGATGAATCTAGCCGTCTACCAGAAATTAGGATGTTGGTGAGGCGCTTAATTGCCAATTCCTACTGGGTGAGAAGTCAACATTTAGAACCTTGTCCCAAAACAGGTACTTCTGTTGTTCTCTTATACGATGAATTGGGTTTTCCACTGACTGTCCAAACAGTAACCTTTGCACCAGGGACAACTTCAAACATTCATAATCATGGCACTTGGGGAGTTGTAGCGGTGTTAAAAGGTCAAGAAAAAAACACTGTTTGGCGACACACAGACAACTCAACATTTTCCGGTAAAATTGAACAAACAGGAGAAATAATCTTATCTCCAGGAGATATTGTGAGCTTTACTCCTGATGCAATTCACAGCGTGCAAGCAGTCGGTGATGAACCAACTGTGACTTTCAATATTTATGGGGAAACTGATCCAAAACAAAGATTTGAGTTTGACTTAGTTACCCATACGGTAAGGAAGTTTTAAGACAGGGGTGTAAGGGAAGAAAGGGTGTAAGGGTGTAGGGGAAGATTATCTTACTCAGCACTTTTAATCACAAGAAAATACCAAAAACATAAACGTCTTTCCCTTATACCCTCACACCCCTACACCCTAACTTAGAGGGTTTTCTGCGTAAGTCCTAAACCATTTAAGTGGATTGGGAGCAAGCACAATGGCAAGAGTAATTTTTTATGAAAAACCAGGCTGTAAAAATGGTACTAGACAAAAAGTGTTGTTAACTGCGGCTGGTCATGAAGTAATTTCATACAACTTATTAACCGAACCTTGGACAATTGAGCGTTTACGGTCATTTTTTGGTAATCGCCCCGTATCTGAATGGTTTAATCGGGCTGCACCCAAGGTAAAATCTGGCGAGATTGTTCCTGAAAACATCGACGCGGAAACCGCATTGGTACAGATGTTGCGTGATCCGCTATTAATTCGCCGTCCTCTAATTCAAGTAGGCGATCGCCGCGAAGTTGGTTTTGAGGTGGAAAAACTTGACGCTTGGATTGGCTTAAAACCTGTAGATGAATCCTTCCAAGCTATGAGTGAAGACCTGATGAGTAAGGATTTACAAGGCTGCGCCCACGGTGGTAATCACCACCATGACCATGAACATGGCCACGGTCATGGTAATTGTAAACATTAAATTAAGGAAAAAGTAAAAAGGTAAAAGGTAAAAGGAAATAAGTAATAAGTAAAAGGGCAAAAGGTAAAAAAATATTTTATATTTTTACTGTTTACTCTTCACTTTTTACTTTTTCCTTTTAACTTTTGCCTTCTTAACTAATGCTCAAATCTTGAAACATTGCTGTGCTGAGGTAACGTTCACCATACGAAGGCTGAATCATCACAATCAAACGACCAGCATTTTCTGGTCGTTTTGCTACTTGCAAAGCCGCGCACAAAGCCGCACCTGAAGAAATTCCAGATAATAAACCTTCTTCTTTAGCTAAACGCCGCCCGTAAATCATAGATTGGTCATCGCTGACTCTGATGACTTCATCCACCAATTCCAAGCGCAGCACATCGGGGACAAATCCTGCACCGATACCTTGAATTTTATGGGGGCCTGCTTCGCCACCAGAGAGGACAGGGCTATTGCTGGGTTCAACTGCGATCGCTTGTAAACTGGGTTTACGTTGCTTCAATACTTCAGCAATTCCGGTAATTGTTCCACCAGTCCCAACCCCAGCAATCACAATATCAACTTCTCCGTCTGTATCTTCCCAAATTTCTTCGGCGGTGGTTTCCCGGTGAATTTTGGGGTTAGCTGGGTTGCGGAACTGTTGCAGCATATATGCGTTTGGTGTGTTAGCCACAATTTCCTCGGCTTTGCGAATTGCACCCCGCATTCCTTCCGGGCCTTGTGTCAATTCTAGTTTGGCACCATAAGCACGCAGCATTGAGCGCCGTTCTTGGCTCATGGTTTCTGGCATAGTTAAAACTAAGCTGTAACCACGGGCGGCGGCGACCATTGCCAAAGCGATTCCAGTATTTCCAGATGTCGGTTCGACTAAAATTGTTTTTCCTGGTGTAATTAACCCTTCAGCTTCGGCGCTATTAATCATACTCACGCCAATCCGGTCTTTTACAGAAGCGGCTGGATTCATTCCTTCGAGTTTGGCAACTATCCGCGCCACTGCACCTTCGGCCTGGGGAATTTTATTTAGTTGAACTAAGGGAGTTCTGCCGATCAGTTCTGTAACATCTTTAGCAATTCGCATAAATTAACTCCTAAACCTTTAATTTTAAAACTGCCTATTTACTTATAACTATCATTTTTCGGTAACTGTTGAGGTTAGCGATCGCCAAAACGATTTACTTTCACTAAAGCATAAATACGTAACACACATAAATAATTTTGGTTAATTTACATCTAAATTCGTATTTTTGATGACCATTGACTACAAATAGTAGTATTTAAGTATTGCTCAATACTAAACATCAGCTTGTTTGGAGGAACTTAATTAGTTAATTTACATCTAAAAAATATATAAAAACTCATTTCATATTTTTCAATACATTACCAATCAAATCAACAACTTATTGAACAGTTTGCTAAAATATCCAATTTTCCAGATATATGTTCCTAAAATGTTAGTTATATACAGCGATATATTTAATTCACCAAACATTGATATTTGATAATTAATTAATTGAAATTACGCTCAAAAACTGCTATTTAAAGCATTATTCTTCATCTTGAGTACAAAAAATCTTCATCAAAACTTATCTAAAAAAATCATTTTTATCTATAGCCAGTCTAGCTTTAAAGCTGAGTGCAAAAATCCCAGCACCCCTGCCAAGTAATACCAGCCCCTCTGCCTGACAATACTAGACCCTATACCCCCAGCAATTTTTATCAAGCTTACACAGCAATGGTTGGAGGTTTTGAGTACAAATTTAATCAATTTAATAAACTTAATCCACACCAACTAAACAGCCACCCCCAAAGGCGACTGATATAAAACATATAGGATTTACGCAGAGATTCCCCTCTACCCCCCGAAATTCCCTAGCTTGCTAGTGAACTAGGGGGGACTTCTTAACCAGACATTTTCAGATAAGACTGCGTTAATTCGATAAATATAAAAATAGAAGTTAAGAAAATTAGGTAATTATTCACTAGTTATTAAATCTACAAAATAGATACCTGACTTCTTAAAAAAAGTCGAGTATCTAAAACTCTCTTATCTAGCCATAATCTCTAACTTCTAACCCCTAGCCTCTAGCTCAAGGATGAAAGTCAAAATTCTCAATGTTCTTACTGTTTGCCTAGTAACATTAATCGTAATTTCTCCAGCAATGGTAGTCCTGAGAGTAGTTTGGGAAAAGCATGGAGAGTTAGTTAAGGCACAGAATTTAACTTGTGAAGTTAATAAGATTAACGAAGTCAATCAAGGCTTGTATCCTCCAGTAACGGCTGGTATTAATAATTGCGATCGCTACGTCGTGAACCAACCGCTCACAACTGATTTTATCTATAAACTTGCCATTATTTTGCAATGGTTTATCTTGCTAACCCCTGTATGTATCGGGTTAGGAATTCTTGTATACGACAGGTATCTAGCGCATCGCGCCGCCGTATTTCAAGAACAAGTAGAGATGTTAGAAAGACTTTGGCGACAAAGTATTGAACAATAATCAATTCACGTTACACAATTACAAAATATTATGACTGAAGAACGGCAAGCTCAATATTTTGATTTAATCGATCAATTACTACAATGTCCTAATGGTCAAGAGCCAGCAGTTTTAGAAGCAAACTCAGAACTAATTGATGCTAACCTTATCGAAGCAATGGCGAGAGTAGCCACAATGTTTGCTCACGATGGGAATCAAGATGGCGCTAAATTTTTATTTCATGTAGCTCGTGAGCTTGCCAAGCAATTAGGTTTATATCCTGATTTTAATAATTCCGAAGCTGCAAAATCTGAATGAAGTGCCTAACAAGGAGTAATCATGCTACTGACGGCTACTGATGCTGGACATATAGCGTTAGAGTTTCTCTTAGCAGACTGGAATATTCGTGACGAATACAGAGAGTGGTTTACTATTATCAAATCTCGTTTAGTTGGCGAGTATTGGTACATTGTTGAGTTGGGTGTAGAAGGTTTTCCTGATAAATGGTTTATTCAAGTCTACGATACAGGAGAATGCGATCCAAGCTATACTTTTACTTCTCCGATTAATGGTAAAGAAGGATTTTCTGATTTTTGTGATTTACCAGAAATAATTGCTGAAGTATTAGTAGCAGAGCGAAAATCTCGATAATCAACCTGATGACTTAAAATTGATGATTTATACAATATCGTCAAAGCTCAGATACTCGACTTCTTAAAGAAGTCGGGTATTTTAGTCTTTTTTGTTCTAAATGAATTACACTATTCCCTATCTCCCTCAGAATTTAATAAATAAACCGCTACATTTTTCTATATATTACTTAATACCAAAAAGCAATATAAACTACATTTTATGTCATGCTTATTTGACAAATATGTGTTATATTAAATAGCGTGATGAAAGCTACAGAAACATCAGCTAAAATGATTACTGAAGATATCATCGCTAAAGAATTCAAAAGAATTGTCAGCGAGTATTATCCAAAGGTTGGAGAACTATTAGACGGGTGTCATGTGAAAGTCATCACCTGTTTTTGGGGAAGACCGCCTAGACGTTTGCAATACATAGGTATTTATTGCTCTGAAGAAATGTTGCCCCATATTAGAGAACAGCAAAAAATTCTCAGAGACATAGCCGACAATATGGGATTAGTCCAAGTAGTTTGTATGAATGCCAAACGCTTGATTCGAGACCCTAAATCGACGCTTAAAGATACCGATCCACGCCTGTGGTTGGAGTTGCAAATGGTAGCAACCTAAGAATAGTAAACAATGAAAATTGGACTTTTCTGCAATTACGAAAATCATCACCAAAATTACCGCCGCGCGATTTTTGAGCAAGTCGCTTTAGTCAGACAAGCCGAAAGCTTAAACTTTGACGAAGCCTGGGTAAGTGAACACCATTTTAGTGAAGTCAATATCAGTTCTTCTATGCTGTTGTTGATGGCACATTTAGCAGGTGTCACGTCCACAATTCGCTTAGGTACAGCGGCGGTTTTACTGCCATTTCACAACCCCATTCGGGTAGCAGAAGATATTGCGACCTTGGATAATTTATGTAATGGCAGATTATTATTTGGAGTTGCCAAAGGCGGGCCTTTCCCTCAGCAAAATAAACATTTTGCGATTTCAATGGGAGAATCTCGCGCCAGAATGTTAGAGGCAATGGCATTGATTCATAAGCTTTTATATGAAAAAGAAGTTTCATTTTATGGGCAGTATTATCAATGCGATCGCCTCACAGTGTACCCTAAACCTTTGCAACAGCAAATCCCGGTATATATAGCCAGTGGTGATACTTCAAGTATCGAATTCGCCGCACAAAATTCTTTTAGCTTAATGGGGGGGCCTCCCTTTGCGCTAGAGAGACTGAAAAAAACTGTCAACGAATACCGCAATATTAATTCCAGTGGTGCAGATAATTTTGTCTTAGCGCGGTTCTTTTTTGTGGGTAAAACCAACGAAGCTGCGGTGAATGAAGCCATACCTTTTATCCGCCAATTTAGCCAAAAAATGAAAGCTAATACGGCAGTAGTAATGCAGAATAATTCCAACGGTCATAAACCATTTGAACGGACAAATATTTGTTTTGACGAAGACTATTTGATTGAAAATTCAATCATTGGCGATGTGATTACCTGTCGGGACAAAATCAAAAAAATTTCAGGACGAATTGAATCTAGGTACATTAGCACTCAAACCCGCATCGTTTGATCTGCAAAAAAACATCGAAAGTTTGCAGTGCTACAACCAAGAGGTACGCAGTTATGTCTAAATTAAACCAGCTTCCACCCGATGATTTACCACCAACTCAAGTAACAAAAGAGGATGGAATGCTGCACTTAGAGCTAGAGCAATCGATTGGCAGATGTTTTTATTACAGTTGCGATCGCATTACTCAAGCTTTACTCAATAATTGTCAGTGGTATCTTACCGATAAAAATGCAAAAATCTTGTTAGTAATTGATTGCCCTGACATTGTATCTTACTGGCATATAGTCAGCAATATTCCCCAATTAGGTAATAGATTAGAGAGATTTACAACTAATGCCAAAATCAGAGTTTATCCGCCGTTTGGTAAAGGTGGGCCGTTAGAAATTAGTGTGAATGAAATCTCCGCTTATCGAGATTGGTTGTAAAGTCATCATTTACTCATCTCAAAACCCAGTTTTTGCCAAGAAACTGGGTTTTGACATTTTTTATAATTTTCACAATTCTTTGCAGTATAGTGTGCGATCGCTACACAATCATGAATTATCATCTTTGCTATACTTTTACGACTGATCGCAATATTTTAGTAACTCTAAAAGATTCACAAATATCTATCTTCCTTGTTTACCTTATCTCTCTGGTATCTCTTCTTTACATCTCGAATAGGATTGCTATAGTCTGTTGAGATAATAACTACAATCTTTGTTGAGGAATCGTAATAATAAATTCTGTACCCATACCTGGAATTGATTTACAATCTATTTGACCTTGATGAGTCTCAACAATAATTTGATAGCTAATCGAAAGTCCTAAACCTGTACCTTTACCCACTGGTTTAGTAGTAAAAAATGGGTTAAATATTTGTTGAGTGAGTTTTTCATCAATTCCTATGCCATTGTCACTAATACGAATTGAAATCCAGTTATTGATTAATTCGGTAGTAATTTTGATTGTAGGATTAAAATTTAATATTGGCAGTGTAGCTATACCGTTTGTTGGATAGTAACTGTGCTGTAAATTATCTATTTTCTGTTCTAAAGCATCGATAGCATTACTAATAATATTCATCAATACTTGATTAAGTTTACCTGCGTAACAAGCTACCTTTGGTAAATCGCTATATTCTTTAATAACAGTAATTTCTGGGTAATTAGTTCGAGATTTGAGGCGATTTTGCAGCAGCATTAAAGTACTATCAATGCCTTCATGAATATTAACCTTTTTTACTTCTGCTTCATCTAAGCGAGAGAAACTACGTAAAGAACGCACAATTTCAATAATCCTCTGACTGCCAATTTCCATAGAACTGAGAACTTGTAAGAAGTCCTCCTTGATAAAATCTAAATCCATTTTCTTGATTTTATTGGCTATCTGGAAATTTGGCTCTGGATAAGATTCTTGATAGCATTTGAGTAGTTCTAAAATCTCATCAGCATATTGAGCAACATAGTTAATATTGCCGTATATAAAATTTACAGGATTGTTAATTTCATGGGCAATACCAGCTACCAAAACTCCCAAAGCCGACATCTTTTCAGATTCTACTAATTTGCTTTGCATAGCACGTAACTTTTTTAAAGTTTCTTCCAAATCTCGGCTTTGCTCTTCTAAAATTACTTGTGACTCACGTAACTCGTCAATTACTTTGAGAAACAAGGCCTCTTTTTTTTTCATTAGTTTCTTCTAATGCAATTCTTAAAGATTCAGAACGCTCTAGCTTTTTCTGGAGAATACGATTAGCCTTTTCTAGTTCCTTAATTCTTTGCTCATGTTCTAATGACATGATAATTTAATGCCTTCCTATTAAAAGAGTGACAAAAGTTTCATGATGTAGTCTAGTTTCGCCACCACCATTTAAAGGTGATATTTCACCATGTGTATAAAAACCACAACCTGGAATTTCTGCTGTTAAAAACTCTTGAGCGAGTTGATATTCTTCTATGGTGCGTGTACCTAGCAGTAGCCTACGTGCTGCACAAGAAAAAAATAAAGCCGCATTTGGCTGTTTACCAGGATAATTATTTAACGCATTGGTAATTGATGTTTTTGCAGCATCTAAAATCTCATTACGACTGGCTTGTGCTATTTGAACAAAAACATCTGCTGGTATTTCTCCTAAAAAAGTAATGCTGCCTATTTTGGGATCATAAACACTAGGCGCACGCATATAAAATTCTTCTGTTTCTGACTCAAATACCGCTAAAGGATATTCCCCAGAAGGAGGCAAACCACCTAAATAATGATGATAGAAGTCTAATGCAGGTTTGCCATCAATTTCATAAAGAATATTTTTATCGACCTTGGTAATTTTTCCTTTTTTACCTAGAGGATGCCAACCACTAGCTACTCCTTGAGAAAACAAGAAGTTACCAGAAAATATTAATACGGGAACAGCATCATTCAGAATCTCTGTTTGAAAAAATTGATAAGTCTTTTCAAATTTCCACTGATCAGCAGTTAAGCCACCAAAAATAGGAATATCTTTCCCCAATGCTAGTTTTAGTCCTTCTACAATTGCTACACCATCAACTGTTAAACTTTCAGGAAAAGTCAAGCATAATTGAGAATTCGCTTGATTTTTGATTTTGGACTTTGCTTGTTCTACAGCTTGTTGAGTAGCTAAAATTGGGTCTTGCGATAAGTTTCTACCTAATCCTGCATAAATTTCAATTTCATCAGCACAAAATAGCATTAAAGCTATAGAATCTTGCTGAAATTTTAATAACGAAGAAATTTCGGCATCGGTAGTACCACCAATTAATTCAATACCAGGAAAAGCTTGCACAATTTCTTGCAATACAATTGCATAATCAAAATCAATTGCAGCAAATAAAATCCCAGCTTGAGGAAGTTTACCGTCTAAATTCTCTTGACATTGCTCTAGAACTTCAGTAATCGCTGATAAAGAATCAGGGTCATTACTATGGCCAACTACTACATTTAACATATATATCTGGTCTGGAACTTTTCTAGCGTGAATTTATTATTCCCAAACCAGATTGCTTTATTTAATCAGGCTGCATATAAACATACAAACAAAGCCTGTCTAGCCTATCAGCGACGGCAAAGCCGAACGCAGGCTAAGGATCTGCCAACACGGTTCAGTTAAGGCTAGATTTCTGAAAAGATTTGGTATTACTGAATAAACTACCTTACCTACTCTTTATCCCACTACTTCAGGATCAGCAACCTTTAATTTCATTTGTTCAGCACGCCCAGTTAAAAAAGGCTGACCTAAACCTATACTCGCAAAATGACTTTCACCAGGAACTTCTAATTGGGAACTAATCAAACCCAACAGTGCCTCACATTCAGCCGAAAATTGAAGTAACTCTACACCCCGAACACTAAATGCAGAGCCAGTCAGCCGTTGTCGCCACGCCAAACTTTGCTGACTATAATTCAGAGTACACAATTTGCGATCGCCCTGACGCACCTTCACCCGCTTATCTTCTTCCCAAGTAAAATCTGCTAATTCTTTTGGTAATCCCCAAATTTCTTGACCACCAGCCACAGAATCAGCATTATCTACATAAATGTGCGAAATCCAAGCACCAATTTGATTTTGATAACTAACCACAGCCGGAGCAATAATTAACTCACTGTACTCCAACACAGAGCCTTCCCTGTAATCAGCTAAATACACACAACCAAGAGTTTTACCCGGCCAGACAGAGAAAACTCGAAATTCGGACGGAATGAGAGAGCGTACTTGATTAATATTTACCAGATAGAGAGAGGCGATCGCTTTACCTAAAAGTATCCAAGGTGTTGCAGGATATGTCATATTAACCCATCACCTATCACCGATAGCGGTAGTCAGATATGTTAGGACAATTTGAAAACTTAAATGCTATGAATAGTAAGACTTTTCCTTCTGCCTTCTCCTACATATACCAAATCCTCGCATAAAAAAAAATCCCCACCCAGGCGAATGCGTGGATGGGGAAATATTGAGTAGGGAATGTCTCACCTTCCCTACATCATTGGAGGAATTATTTGCTTTCAGTGAAATCTGCATCAATTACATCATCACCGCCACCAGAGGAAGTAGAAGCACCGCCATCTTGAGGTTCAGCACCAGGCGCAGCACCGCCAGCTTGTTGATAGATATTGCTACCAACTGCGAATAGTGCTTGTTGCAATTCTGGCATCAGCTTGGTAATTTGCTCGTCGTCTTCCTTAGCAACTGCTTCCCGCAGGTCTTTCACCAAACCTTCAACTTTAGTCTTATCAGCAGCAGGAACTTTATCACCTAATTCTTGCAGTTGCTTCTCAGCTTGGTATGCTAAAGAGTCAGCTTGGTTCTTGCGGTCAATTTTCTCACGACGCTCTTTGTCAGAGGAAGCATTTTGTTCTGCTTCTCGCACCATCCGGTCAACATCATTTTTATCTAAGGTAGAAGCACCAGTAATGCTGATGGACTGTTCCTTACCAGTACCCTTGTCCTTAGCGGTAACGTTGAGGATACCGTTAGCATCGATGTCAAATACCACTTCAATTTGAGGTACGCCACGGGGTGCGGGAGGAATACCATCAAGGCGGAAGGTTCCCAAACTCTTGTTGTCGTTAGCAAATTCCCGTTCACCTTGGAGGACGTGAATTTCTACGTTGGTTTGACCATCAACAGCAGTAGAGAATACCTCAGATTTCTTGGTGGGAATTGTGGTGTTGCGAGGAATAATCTTGGTCATCACACCACCCAAGGTTTCTACACCCAAGGACAATGGTGTTACGTCTAACAACAAGATACCTGTAACATCACCAGCCAATACACCTGCTTGAATTGCTGCACCAACAGCTACCACTTCATCAGGGTTAACGCTTTGGTTAGGGTCTTTACCCAAAGCTCGTTTTACCAACTCTTGGACTGCGGGGATACGGGTAGAACCACCAACTAATACTACTTCATCGATGTCATTTTTGCTTAACTTAGCATCGCGGAGCGCATTCTCTACAGGAATACGGCAACGGTCAATTAAGTCAGCGCAAAGTTCTTCAAACTTAGCACGAGTCAGGGTCATATCCAGGTGCTTTGGCCCGTCCTGAGTAGCGGTGATGAATGGGAGGTTAATTTCCGCTTGGGTGACGCTGGAAAGCTCAATTTTGGCTTTTTCAGCAGCTTCAGTCAAACGTTGCAGTGCTTGTCTGTCTTTGCGGAGGTCGATACCTTCGTCTTTGCGGAACTGTTCTGCTAAGAAATCAACGATTTTCTTATCGAAGTCGTCACCACCAAGGTGAGTATCGCCAGAAGTTGCTAATACTTCAAATACGCCGTCGCCTACTTCCAGGACGGATACGTCGAATGTACCACCACCCAAGTCAAATACCAGGATAGTTTCGTTGCTCTTTTTATCAAAGCCGTAAGCCAAAGAAGCGGCGGTAGGTTCGTTAATAATCCGCAGCACTTCAATACCAGCGATTTTACCAGCGTCTTTGGTAGCTTGACGTTGAGAGTCGTTGAAGTATGCCGGAACTGTGATTACAGCTTGGGTAACAGTTTCACCCAGATATTTGCTTGCGTCTTCAACGAGTTTACGCAGAACTTTAGCAGAAATTTCTTCTGGGGCAAATTGCTTACCAGCGCCAGGAGAGTCTAGCTTGACGTTACCGCCACTGCTCAACACTTTATAAGAAACTTCTGTAGCTTCGTTAGTAACTTCGTCAAAGCGGCGACCAATGAACCGCTTAACTGAATAAAAAGTGTTTTCGGGGTTCATGACCGCTTGGCGCTTGGCAATTTGTCCTACCAAGGTGTCGCCATTTTTCGCAAATGCTACTACTGATGGTGTTGTGCGAAAACCTTCTGCGTTAGCAATAACCGTGGGTTTACCACCTTCCATCACTGCCACGCAGGAGTTAGTTGTTCCTAAGTCAATTCCAACTACTTTTGCCATGTTAGCTGCTGGCTCCGTATAACTACAAATGAATGAATGGGAATATAAGGACTAAATCTTGAACCAACTGATTTTATGAAAGCAGTTACTTCAGCATCGATGACCTTTAGCTCGGTTGTGTTGGGGTTATAGCCCCAATTTCTGCTGATATATATACTGAGCTTGTATAGCCAGTCCATGAAGGGTGGTTTCCCGAACCTGCTTTGGGACGGTTAATTTTAAAGTTTTGTCTAGTTGGTTCATGGATTAATTTGCTTTCACTTCGTCTAATTTATGAGAATTAATACATCCAGTAATTAGGGTGAACCGTAATCACCATGTGGTGTTTGCCGTCTTTAAACAACATTAACTCCAGAGATACAGAGAATCAGTGAGCTATAAAAGGATTCCTTGCCTAATAAATTCAGTCAAAATGCGGATACTTATCCAAAGTGCAGTCAAAGATAGTAACTTGTGGCGGGAGTAGGGAATGAGGAGTGGGGGAGTAGTAATACTATTTCTGACAGCGACTTAAGTATTAGTAAAGTAATTTTGGAGTTGAGATTGGCTAATCTATAATCCATAATCCAAAATCTAAAATTGGTACGGGTAAGGGTAGATTTTGTAGCGTTTATGTATTAAAAATGTAATTAAAAATGTTAGTTATGCGTCGTGCCTCTGGATGTTTATTTGGGCTTGCCTGTGGTGATGCTTTGGGTGCTGCTACAGAATTTTTAAGTGTGGAAGAAATTCGTCGTCGCTTTCCACCAAATGGGCCGCAAGAAATTGTGGGTAATCCTGCACGCGTCACCGATGACACACAAATGACATTGGCAGTCGCACAAGCTTTAGTTGAGGTTGATACTCCAAACTTAAATTTAGCTAATTTGGAACCTGTTCTTAGACGTACTTTTGTAGAGTGGTTACACAGTCCCGACAATAATCGCGCTCCGGGGATGACTTGCTTACAGGCTTGTGAATATCTGGAAGCAGGTTTACCTTGGCAGCAAGCAACTAGGCCAAATTCTAAAGGATGTGGTGCAAATATGCGTGTTGTGCCTGTAGGTTTATTACCCACAGATGATACAACCCGTGCGGCAGTTGCTCAATTTCAAGCCGCATTGACTCATGGTCATCCAACTGCCCTGGCTGCTTCTGATTTAACGGCAGCAGCAATTACTTATTTTGTCAAGGGCGGTGAACCGCAAGAATGTTCGGCTTATCTTCGCAACTATGCGTTAAGTCAGCGTTCAGTTTATCATGCTGATTGGCTGGGTGATTTATGGCAACGCCCAGGCATAAATACACCAACAGAATTTATTAGTCGTGGTTGGGATGAGTGTTTAGCAGTGCTTGACCGTCTGGACGCAGCATTAGTCAACCCCAGCCGCGACATTGACCCCTGTTTGGCCATAGGTGAAGGTTGGGTAGCCGAAGAGGCTTTTGCTACAGGTTTATTATGCTTTTTGTTCTTTCCAGAAGCACCGTTAGCCGCAGTGCGGCGTGCTGCACTCACAGCAGGCGACTCTGACTCGATCGCTTGTTTAGCGGGTGCTTTTGCTGGAGCATATTTAGGTATGGCTGCATGGCCCCAAGATTGGGTAATTCGGATTGAATACCGCGACCAATTGGCGGCTCTAGGTGAATTCTGGGATTAAATTTAGGTATGGTGGAAATTTATGTTTTTTTGACTAATGGCGATCGCTATCAAGCAACCATAAGTGCTAAATTGTTACTTAATCAGGCAAGATGTAGATGTAAGACCGTTTAAGTAGTTTGTGCATCCCTTTAAATCAAGACAATGGATACAAAACGCAAAGTCAACGTTTGGTGGAAATACGTTGTTCTATTTATGCTGATTTTGGCATTTAGACCAACTACATATTTTATTCGTCAGGCTTTGCGGGAAGATCCAATAGACATTAATTATTTTTGGACAGAACTTTCTCCTTTTGGACTGCTCAAACAAGGTTTATATAACGGAAATGGCGGTGCAGATTGGAAAATCGGCCGGCCGAAAGTTACCATTTGGAATGCGGAACAGTTGCGTTCTGAGCCAGAGTTAAGACAATTTGCTTTAGAATTAGTCAATCGCGATCGCACTTTAAATAGTTTAAAACCTTTAACAGCCGACTCTTTACTGTCACTCGCCGCCCAATTCCACGCCCAAGATATGCTAGAGCGGCAGTATTTTAATCATATTTCTTTAGATGGGAAAAATCCCAGCGATCGCTACATTCAAGTTGGTGGTAATCGGCGTGTGGCAGTTGGCGAAAATATTATTCAAGATAGTGTGCAAGGTTTAGGTTTAACTTACGGTAAAGTCGAAGATTTTCAACGCGGTTGGATGTACAGCAACAGTCATCGCCAAAATCTCCTCCGACGTGAATATAAAAAATTTGGCTATGGTATGGCTGTCGGCAAAAATGGCCAAATTTATGCAGTCCAAATGTTTAGCGATTAAATCTACCACAACTTATTTTGCACTAGCTTTTTTGAGTGGTACTTGAATAAATTTACAAATCGTTTTGAGAATTGGAAATATCAGTGTTTCACGTCTAGCTATCTCAGAAACAGGATCTACCAATGTGAGATTTTCTTGTAATTCTATTCTCAGTGGTTCGGGATCTATTGGTAACTGCTGTGGAAGTTGAAGCGAGGTATTGTTGAGGATAACACCAAATTCAGCTAGGATATCAGCACTATCATAGGCTAATTCGGCGTATTTGCTGAAAGTATAGCTCTCAGATGGGTCGAGAATCCTGGCTTTGCTCATAATAGCGATCGCCAACCCTAACTAATCAATCGTGTTCACAATCATTGTACTTCTTGATGTTTTAAAACAATCATCTTAAAAAAACCTTCTGAGGCAGGAGGAAGAATTTTTATGTTTAATGCTCTAATTGTGTACCTCATTTACTTGCAACCTGCGGGATGTTTTGGGTTAGGTTTACTTACGGTTTGATGAATCATTCGTTCTAACGCAGACATTGTTTGATTTGCTGTTAAGCCAGTGATATCAAACAACTGAGCATTAATAATGAGAAGCAATGGAGTTAAATACTTCCAATATTCTTCCACTGCGAAAATTATCTAATGTTTTTGGTCTTTTGTTGCCACCAATTCCCACACATCAATTCAGATTTTTTCTGTATTTTTGGTTCTTTTTTTGCCATTCATAGTACTGTAATACCTACAATTATTGTATTATGAATGGTAGATTTACTGTATTGTTGTTTCGCGTTTTATATTGGTTTCGCTTACTCTACCTAAACAATCTATAGGTAGGGAATGCACTCAATATTTCTTGTACAAGAGGATATTATTATGCTCTACTTTTACAAGTATTTTCGCAGACTTGAAGATAGACTGCGATTAGAGCAAGGTTGTGATACACCGATTCTGCCATTGAAAGTGCCTTTTCCGGCGGGTAAATCAGCCTATGATTCAGGCATTGCCTGGTGGTTAGCTCAATGCTCAAACTTAGTCTATGAAAATAAAATTACTGTTGCCTTTGAGTTAAAAAAATGTGGGATTTGATAGCATTCTTTTCTTTGATACTCAAGGCACACAGGCATTTTTAGCAACCCATCCAGGTGTGGATGGAGGCGGCAAGTTTGCAGTGCTGGCTTTTCGCGGAACAGAGGAAGACTCTATCGATATCCTGACTGATATTAATTTTGTGAAGAGACTATTTCCTGACGAAAACCTGTTAGAAAATGCAGGTCTTAAGGAAAATTCCATTGCCAAACTTCCTAAACTTTATGCCCACGGAGGCTTTGTGGCAGGTATTGAAAACATCTGGGGTACGGCTGTAAGCAAAGAAATTGAAGACCTTTATAGTGAGCCAAATCAAAAGGTCAATTGGCTTGGTCTTCCAGGGATAAGCAATGCCTTACTTAACTTATATCAGCAATCTAATGATACTGCACTCTACATTACAGGGCATAGTCTGGGCGGGGCTTTAGCTACGTTGGCAGCTTACAAATCACTGGTGTATGAAAAGAGTTTTGACATAACAGCACTCTACACCTTTGGCTCACCCAGGACTGTTCAACAAGCTCTAGCAAAAAAGATCACTCAGAAGTTTGACGGGCGATCGCATCGGATTGTGAACGGTATTGATGTTGTACCGCGTTTACCACCACGAGTTCCAGTTCTTCTCGATTTTAGTCACATCAATAAATTAGTTTATTTTTCAAAGAATCGTCACCGCAAAGTCAAAACATTTTGGGGAGAAGATACAATTGTCCTTCTAATATTGATTGTTGAGTTTATGTTAACGCTAATAACACGCTTAATATCCACAATCCTGTCTCTAGTCGGAATACCAGTTAAGCCCTATACACCTGTGACGATTAAGAAGCACATGATTACTGAATATATTCGTGATTTGGAAATTGATTTGAAACTTACAAGTAGGCATAAATAGAAAGTTTGTGCAACCGGGCATAAAGTGGTGGCGATCGGTGTAATCTGTCTGGTTTAAGTCAGCAAAAACCTTAACTTTTCTACATAGACAGTGATAGCTAAAACCCAGAAGTGTTGAATGTTAAGAAAAAGCCTATAAAAATAGCTCAAAATATAGTAATATTTGGGCTAAATATTACTATATTTTAGTTTATTAATTCCCCACCTGCCTTTCAGACTTCTTTTTTGATTTTACTCTTCCCAGAGTTACAAAAGAAAGATAGACAAACTCCCCACCTTTGCCGTCAGCCACTTATACCAATTATCTAAACCCTCACCAGTCATCGCCGACACTTGAAAAACCTGTATATTTGGGTTCACTTGTTTTGCATATTCAATGCAACGTTCCACATCAAACTGCACGTAAGGCAATAAATCAACTTTGGTGAGAATCATCATCTCACTGGCGCGGAATATATGGGGATATTTTAGCGGCTTATCTTCTCCCTCCGTGACAGACAGAATTACAACTTTGAGGTATTCACCTAAATCAAATAAAGCCGGACAAACCAAATTACCCACATTCTCAATCATCACCACAGAATTTAGCGGCGGGTTGAGTTGTTGTAAACCTCTTTCTATCATCGACGCATCTAAATGACAGCCTGTACCTGTATTGATTTGGACAACTTTACAGCCTGTCTCTTTAATTTTTTGAGCATCATTAGTGGTTTCTTGGTCGCCTTCAATTACACTAATCGGTAATTGTTGTTTTAAATCGTGAATAGTGCGAGTTAATAATGTTGTTTTGCCTGCACCGGGAGAACTCATTAAATTTAAGGCGAGAATATTTCGACCTTTAAACCATCCCCGGTTTTGGGCTGCTAATAAGTTATTTTTTGCTAAGATATCTTGTTCTAAAGATATGGTTGTGCCGTGAATTTTGGCATGAATTTGTGGTGCTTCATCATGATGATGGGTATGGGTAATCACAGTTCCATCGGGTAAAGTATGAGTGTGGGTATGATGGTCGTGATGGTGATTAATTTCATCGGTTTGGAGATTGGTAATTTTACCTTCAGCATCATCAGAACAACCGCAAGTTACACACATATTTCCTCTATCTCTATTTCTTTAATTTTAAGTTCTTCACCAGTTATTAAATCAAGTTGCACACTACCACAACTGCAAACCCCAAAAGGCTTATCAAGAGCAATTTCCGCACCACATTGACTGCATTTGGCTAATCCCGGTATTTCGATAATTTCTAATATAGAATCTTCTAAAACTGTACCTTTTGAGCAAATATCAAAACAAAATTTAATCGCATCTGGCATAATGGCTGAAAGTTTGCCAATTTCTAAGACTACTTTCTGCACTTTCATGCCATTGGCGTGTTCGGTGACGATGGCTACTATATTTTGGGTTATTCCTAGTTCGTGCATATAGATAAGAGAGAATTAATTGTCTCACGCAAAGGCGCAAAGGCAAGGCAGCGCGTTGGGCGGCTTTGCCGACTTGAAGCAACTGCCGCGCAAAGAAGAGGTTAATATTTAACAAATTCTTGGTAGTTGGTCGCCTACTAACATATCTACGATACGTTCAGCACCAAAAACTGTTTTGAGGAAGACAACGCCGGGAGGTGAGGCAATAACTTCACCGACTATACAAGCATCTTTGCCTGCTGGATGAGTTTTCATGGCTGCTAAAACTTTGTCAGCGTAATCATGTTTTACTACTACGACTAATTTACCTTCGTTGGCTAAGTACAATGGGTCTAAACCTAAAATTTCGCAAACTCCTTTGACTTCTTCTCTAATAGGAATTGAATCTTCATGGAGGCGAATACCAACATTAGATGTGAGGGCAAATTCATTTAATACTGTTGCTAAACCGCCGCGTGTTGCATCCCGCATGGCATGAATTTCGGGGCAAACTTTGAGGATAGTTTCTACTAAAGTATGTAAGGGTTGGCAATCACTGTTAATATCAGTTTCTAAGGCTAATTCACCACGGGCGATTAAAATGGCTGTGCCATGATTTCCTAATTCGCCGTTAATAATAATGGCATCTCCTGGTTGAATATTGTGTGCGGAAATATTTACGCCTATGGGAATAACACCAATACCAGCAGTGTTAATAAATAATTTATCAGCCGCGCCACGATGAACTACTTTTGTGTCACCTGTGACAATTTGTACGCCTGCATTTTTGGCTGCGGCTTGCATACTGGCTACTACACGGCGTAGAGTTTCTAGGGGTAATCCTTCTTCTAAAATGACGCTACAGGTGAGATATAAAGGTTTTGCACCGCTAACTGCTAAATCATTAATTGTGCCGTTAATTGCTAATTCTCCAATATCGCTACCAGGGAAAAATAATGGGTCTACAACATAAGAATCTGTGGTAAATGCGAGTCTGTCTCCTTGTTGTAAAAGATTAGCTAAATTAAAACTGGCTTGGTCTTCTAATTGGGAAAGAATAGGATTATCAAAACTCTGGATAAATACATCATCAATTAAATCACGCATGGCTTTACCGCCACTACCATGTGCTAAATTTATGTGACTATCTCGAACTTTTGATTGGCGACGCTTGGCTTGTGCGATTTTTTGCAACAGGGGATTTTGTAATTGATTTGATGATGATAAATCCATATAAAATTGATTAAAATAATTTATGATAAATAGGTGACAGGTTACAGGAGAGAGGTGACAGAGTTTTTTGATTTAATAACTATTAATATCTTCTGCCTCCTGCCTCCTGCCTTCTAACTAGTTTTATCTGCCTGTTTCGTCATGTCTACCACGATGTCTATCGCAGTGTAAGATACCATTGACAGCCCAATTTTCACGTTCAAATTCATCAATATGAATAGTTATCCATTCGGGTTTGGTATCTAAAGATGTGACTAGGGCATTAGTAATGGCTTCGACTAGATGCCGTTTTTTTTTCGATGGAATGACCACGGGCAATTTTAACTGTAACAAAAGGCATAAATTCCTACTCCAATCCTAAAATTGTTGTCTTGTAGAGTGCGGATTGCTCACTCTTATATTAGGTTATGAAGTTAGGCCTGCTGTTTGTTTTTCAGTTACTTTTTTTTTGCGTGAAATTGGAGAAGCGTCCGTATTTGTAATAAGCTGCACAAGCACCTTCCGAGGAAACCATGCAAGTACCTATCGGTGTTTCTGGGGTGCAAGCTGTACCAAATACTTTACACTCCCAAGGTTTTAAAACTCCTTTGAGAATTTCACCACATTTACAAGCTTTATGGTCGGCAACTTTTTGATTTGGGATGGTAAATTTGACTTCTGCATCAAATTGTCCATATTCAGGACGAATTTTTAAGCCAGAATTTGGTAGTTCTCCTAAACCACGCCATTCAAAAGTTTCGCGTACAGCAAAAACCTGATTCATCGCTTTTAATGCTATTTGATTTCCAGCTTTTTCAACTAGTCGGTTATATTGGTTTTCGACTTCGTAACGATTTTCTAATAACTGTTTTAATAGCATCCAAACTGATTGGAGAATATCTAATGGTTCAAAGCCAGAAACAACTATTGGTTTATGATATTGTTGGGCGATAAATTGATATGGATCAGTACCAATTACCATACTGACATGACCAGGGCCAACAAATCCATCTAGTTGTAAATCTGGGTTATCTAATAGTGCTTTGAGGGCGGGAATAACTAAGACATGGTTGCAAAACATACTAAAGTTATGTATGTTTTCTGCATCGGCTTGCAGGATGGTAAAAGCTGTGCTGGGGACTGTGGTTTCAAAGCCAAGGGCGAAGAAAACAACTTCTTTGTCAGGGTTATCTTTGGCGAGTTGTAAGCTATCTAGGGGCGAGTACACCATCCGGATATCTGCGCCTTTAGCTTTGGCTTGTAGGAGGCTATCTTTGGAACCAGGAACGCGCATGGTGTCGCCAAATGTGGCAAGGATGACGTTAGGATGTTGGGAGATAGCGATCGCATCGTCTAACCTTCCTCTTGGCATCACACAGACTGGACAACCAGGCCCATGTATTAATTCAATATTGTCGGGCAGTATTGCTTCAATACCGTATTTAAAAATAGAGTGAGTATGTCCGCCACAGATTTCCATAATTTTGATATGTTTTTTTATTTGGTGGCTGATTTTTACTATCTCTTTTTGTAGGGCGTGGGCTTTTTCGGGTTCCCGAAATTCATCTACATATTTCATAAAATTTAGGTAATTAGTGTTAATAATTCAGCGTACTTAGCAGTAATACTCTAACTCATAGCGGCAATTTCTGCTAATAACTTTAATGTCTCCGCAGCTTCTTCCTCATTAATTCGATTCATCGCAAAACCAACGTGAACTAATACCCAATTTCCTAAACAAGCTTCGGGAGGATGTTGTTCATCGACGATGCAAGCGATGTTAATTTGACGTTTGACACCAGCAACATTCACAATGGCTAATTTTTTTTTGAATGTCGGTAATTTCGACAATTTGTCCAGGAATTCCTAAGCACATTTGTATTTTCCTTTATAAGAACGAACCGCAGAGACGCAGAGAGCGCGGAGAAGAAGAGGTTAAAAATATTGAGCTGCTGTAATTATGGCTTGTCCTAACGATAAACCACCATCGTTAGTAGGAACTAAGTTATGAGTTAGTACGTTAATATTGGATGTTTGTAACTGTTGAGTAACTAACTGTAATAAGATAGTATTTTGAAATACTCCTCCTGTGAGAACTACTTGCTGAATTTGATATTCTTGACACAGAAGCTTAATCATTTTAACTGTAATCTTAGCTAAACTCTGGTGAAATTTAGCAGCGATGACTGATTGGGGAATTTGTTGCTGCAAATCACTGAGTAAAGCTGACCACATTGGGGCTGAGTCTATACAATAGATATTATCGGAAAAGTTAAAATTAAAGGGATAAATTAGATTTTCTTCATTATTATTTAAGATGTTAACATCAACTAAAGATTCTAAGGCGATCGCAGCTTGTCCTTCATAGCTACATGCTTCAGTACAAATACCAATAGCGGCGGCTACAGCATCAAATAATCGCCCGACTGATGAGGCTGGAGGCGAGTTAATGCCTTTTTTTATAACCTGATTTAGTAATTTTAATGGCTTTTTTTCCAAAAATTTTAATATTTCCAAATCAGTATATTGTTGTTGACATTTATCCCAAAGATTTGCTGAGATTAATTGCGCGTAGGTATTACGCCAAGGTTGATAAATGGCTTGTTCACTGCCTATCATTGCCACTGGTTTAAATGTTGCGAGTCGCTGAAATTGACGGTAGTCAGCCAGCAGAAATTCTCCGCCCCAAAGGGTATTATCTTCACCGTAACCCAAACCATCAAAAGCAATACCCAAAACGGGTAATGTATTTAAAGCAATGCCATTTTCTGCCAGACAAGCGGCGATGTGGGCATGATGATGTTGAATTTCATCCGGGGGAATTTGATTTACGGTGGCGAGTTCTTTACCGAGTTTACTAGCAAGATATTCAGGGTGTTTATCGATAGCGATCGCTTCTGGTTTATGCTCAAATAAATTCAAGTATAAATTCAGCGTTTCCTGATAAGCATTAAACGCCGCCGCATTCTCTAAATCACCTAAATGTTGCGATAAAATTGCCTCACCATCACGCAACAAGCAAAAAGTATTTTTTAACTCACTCCCCATTGCTAAAATTGGCGGTACTTCCTCAAATCCAGGTGGTAATTTAATCGGTGCTGGTGCATATCCTCTCGCACGACGGATGATTTGAATTTTCTCACCAACCACCCGCACAACAGAATCATCGATACGATTCACAATATCTCGATTATGTAAGAGAAAATAATCAGCAATCTTCCCCAACTTTTCTAACGCCGCATCATTATCAATACACTGTGGTTCATCAGAAATATTGCCACTCGTTAATACAATTGGTCGATTCATCCGCCGCAAAATCAAATGATGTAAAGGCGTATAAGGTAACATGAATCCTAGAGTATTTTGCCCTGGTGCAACAGATTCTGCTATATAGTGCTGAGTGCTGAGTGCTGAGTGCTGAGTGTTTTGATTATTTAGAAGACTTATACTAACATCCTCGGAAACTCCTCTTCCCTCCTCTCCTTCGCGCCCTCCGCGTCCTTGGCGGTTCGTTTCTTCCTTCTTCCGCAACAAAACAACCGGCGCGACAGGACTAGCTAATAACTCTTTTTCCTTCTCACTAACTACACAATACTCTTCAATTACTGCCAAATCTCGCGCCATCAAAGCAAAAGGCTTATCATAACGTTGCTTGCGCTGACGTAATTTCTGCACAGCAACTTCATTTGTTGCATCACAAGCTAAATGAAATCCACCTATTCCCTTAATGGCTACAATCTCACCCTTTTGTAACAATGTACAAACTGCATCCACATCATCCATCATCGAGAACATCGAAGCAGTCACAGGTTTACCATCGGCACGTTCTAGCCAAGCAGAAGGGCCACAACTATGGCAAGCTGTAGGTTGGGCGTGAAATCTGCGGTTTTCGACATCATTGTATTCTGCTGTACATTCAGCACACATGACAAACGCAGACATACTGGTATTGCATCTATCATAGGGAATGGCGCGAATAATACTCTGACGGGGGCCGCAATGAGTACAGTTAGTAAAAGGGTAACGGTAAAACCGACTAAAGGGGTCAAAAATTTCCTTTTGACATTGGGGACAAGTCGCCGCATCTGGTGTAATGTCAGTTTTGATTTTGTTACTGACACTTGATGAAATTACAAATTCATCACAGTTCAATTCTTCTGTACATCGAGTTCTGATTAACTCTTGAATTTTTGCTAGTGGCGGACATTCTTGCTGTAACCTCGCTATAAACTCAGCTATTGCTTCCTCACTTCCAGAGACACGAATTAATACACCTTGTCCGTCATTACAAACATCTCCCCGCAACCCGCAAGCTTTAGCCAGACGGTAGACAGTCGGACGAAACCCTACCCCTTGAACAGTACCTCTAACTCTAATTTCTTCACTCGCCATTTCTCTTCGCGTCCTTTGCGTCCTTTGCGGTTCGTTTAACTCTATTTATCAAACCCCCACAACAAAATCCGATTATTTCCAGAATCAGCAATTACCGCCGTATTCTCGCAAATTTTCACCCCATAAGGCCAATTCAAACTATCGCGCGTCGGGAGTCCATAATTGCGGTTTTCGCTTTTACTTGCAAAGCTACTTTGTCCAATGATTGCCGAAGCGATCGCACCTTGCAATGATAATATAGATTCCGCCTGCCTCCATCCTAGCAAGCGTGAATTCGCCGTATCCGCCACTAGCAACCATTCCGCAGTCGTCGCCACCCCATAAGGCATACTTAAACTACTTCCACTCGGCCAATATAACCCTTGATTCATCTCTACAAAATCAAAGCTATGTTGTCCTAACACTACCGCACAAGGCGCATTATTTTTGGTGGGGATACCTTGCCAAATCATCACCCGATGATTACCCGCATCAGCGACAACCAAATTATCATGCCATACTGCGATATCGTGACACCAACGCATACTCGCCGCCGTTGCAGAAGCACCACCATTTTCATTACGAGAAATCATATCTGGTTGTCCCAGAACGACATCAGCAGGTTGACCATTTTCTGTAGGTAACTCTTGCCAAATTAACAACCTGCGATTACCAGTATCCGCCACGAATAGCTGACCTTGATAATAGAAAACCCCGTAAGGCCAGTGCATTGTATTTGCAGTTGCTTGTTGAGTTCCGCGATTAGGTTCATTTTCAATAAAATTCGCTTGTCCCAATACCAAATCGGCTGGCACATTGCTATCTTCTGGGACATTTTGCCAAATCAAAACTCGGTGATTCCAAGCATCAGCCACCGCTAAACCTGTCCCACAAACACAAATTCCTGTGGGGACGCTAACCGTATTTCTACCTGGCTTACCTTTAGCATTCTGCCCTTCATGATAAAAGTCTGGTTGTCCAATTACCCAGTCCGCAGGTTGATGATCTTCTGTTGGTAAATTACGCCATCCTAATAACCGATGATGCCCTGTATCTGACACCCACAAAGACTTATTTTCTGATACTAAACAAGCCCCACGGGGGCCGAACATTGTTATTGGACTAGGTGCTATTGGTATAGCTAATTGTTGCGGTTCAATACTAGTACCTAAAATTACCTCCGCACCATTTGGTGATAAAGGTAAATTAGATAAACTTGCTAAAGCATTACTATTATTAGGAATAGACATGAACCGCCACGAAACACTAATTTTTATTTAAAATTATTTGCGGATATCAGCTTGTATCGGCGGTTGCTATTTTGAGTCTATTTTTGATTACCTACATATTGAATGCGATAAATCCGGTTATTAGCTTCTTCTGTAACTAATAAACTACCATCAGGCAAAACTAATAAACCAACAGGCCTTCCCCAAGTAGTTGGGGTGCTGGGGTTTAACAAAAATCCTGTGAGAAAATCTTCGTAATCACCTTGTGGTTGTCCTTGAGTATTAAAAGGTACAAATACAACTTTATAACCAGTCCCGCGATCGCGGTTCCAAGAACCCCGGAATGCCACAAAAGCACCATTTTTGTATCTTGCAGGGAAAGTTTTACCATCGTAAAACTGCACACCCAAAGCTGCCGAATGAGCTTGAAATAATACATTAGGCGTACGAGTCCGGGCTGCTAAATCTGGGCGTTTACTTTTACCATTTGCCGTTTGACGGGGGTCAAGTTTATTTGGTGTTAAGTAAGTATAAGGCCAACCATAAAATTCTCCCTGCTGAATGCGAGTGAAATAATCAGGAACCAAATCATCCCCAATACCATCCCGTTCATTCACTGTTGTGTAGAGTTCCTTTGTCACCGGATGAAAATCCAAACCCACAGGATTTCGCAAACCATAAGCGAAAGTTTGCTGCTGAGAACCATCCAAATTCATCACCTGTACAGAAGCCCTTGGTAAAGCTTCCTCATCTGCATTAGAACGAGAACCAACCGAAACATACAACTTTTTGCCATCTGGTGCAGCGACAACATTTCTTGTCCAATGTTGGTTATAACCACCGCCAGGAAGATCAGCAATTTTTTGTCCCAGTCCCCGATAGTTGCTTTTGTCCTTTGCTGTAAGGAAACCGTAACACTGCATCAGTATTCCCCAAAAAGAAATAATTCCCCGCAAACGCCATCCCAAAAGGAATATTTAAGCCATTGTCTGCACTCGCAAATGTTTGAGTCACATCAGCCACACCGTCGCCATTACTGTCTCTCAACAAACGAATGCGGTTTTCTCTGGTTTCTGTCACCAGCACATCGCCACTAGGAGTTAAAGCCAACCACCGGGGTGCGTTCAAACCTTCCGCAAAAACATTCACCTGAAATCCTGGCGGTACGCGCAACACGGGATTTTGCGGAATGGATACTAACTCTGGGCGCTTCGATGCACTTTTGGTAGCAAAAGGTGGCGGTAACTTCTGCAAATTGATGCGAATTGGTTGTGGCGTAAGCGTTTCAGTACGGATGACATTTTTTGATTGTGTATTTGCTACCAATAAAGGTGCAGGTGTAGATTCTTGGGTTATGACATCATCAGAAACGGCACGAGTTTGGTTACAACCTGCTGTCATCAATAACAAAGCCAACCACCAACAACGCCGAGGAAATTCCATAACTGTGAGAAGTTATATGCAACTTTTGTAATTTAGAACTAAACCTAAATTTTTGTCGCCTGTCTCTAGTTTGATTTATCGTCTTTAGTCATTCGAGAATGGGTGTAGTGGTGTATGGATGTAAGGATTTTGAAGTCTGCAATGGCAGACTTTGTTTCTGTAGCCGCGATTTTAATCGTCAGACTTCCCAGGTAAAAACAAACTCGTCTCTATATAATTCCGTAAGCCGGGAGAAACGTCAGTTGCAATTTTTAGACAGTCTAAAAGTAATTTGTTAGCATCCCAATACTGTTGTATCTCCTCCAAATTTTGAGGATTATATTGCCAATCATGCCCAATTTGTCGCGTGCTAATCATCCACATACGTAATGTTTCTATCCAGTGTTTGCCATTTTCTTGCCACCAAATTTTTAAAACTTCTCCACCTTGGCTGGGGGAAGGTAACTGGTTTTTAATGTTTTGCAATTCTGTTAGCAAGTCTAGTTGATTTGCTAACAAATGCTTGAAGTCAAGAGATAAACTCAAAGCCGAAAATCGTGCTAAAAAAAATCTCAGGATTTATGCCTAAACTCACAGTCAATCCATGTGTTAAAGCCAAGTCTAAGGCTAAATCTGTGGCGAGATTACCTGCAAGCTGATTATCCAACAGTATAGCGAGTTCTTGATTACAAGCTAAAGCAGATTCTGAAGGCAAGGCTAGAGTAAAGTAAAAAGCCCGCACACTTGCTATATGATAAGGTGTGTTGACGGCGGCGGATTTTTGCATCAACCAAGTCAGAAAATGATGTAGTCTAGAATTTTTAATAGATAAATCATCAATCTTTTCCTTCATAGATTTTAATAATTCATCGGCAGGGTTTAACATTCCGGCACTGAGTAAAAAAAACTTCCCGCCAAGATTTTTTACTCAGGTGATTCATCAATTCTGCTAGTGTTGGCGAATTGATGTTAATTACTATTTCTTTAGCGGTGAGATATTGTTGTAAGCTGAAATGAGAAAAAGCATAAATTCCCAGTGCTTTTTGCATTAATAATCCATGTTGGGCTTCAATTGCCTGTAATATAGATGCACTTTCTATTTCTAAAGCTGCGGTATCATTAGGTGGATTAAAATTCTGCACTAAATAATCTGTAATTAGTCGGCACAGATGCGATTCAGGATGGAAATAACTGCTTTGGGGAAAGGTAATTGCCGCTATATGACTGAGTAATTTAATTTTGTGTAACAATGAAAAATTAGGATAAATTTCATCTCTTTTAATGCCTTTAGCTTCATCCCAGCGCGTGAGGAATAAATCTAAAATTTGTTTATAAATTTCAGTGCGGTTAATAGGAAAATCTTCAGTGAACTGAAAGACTAAACAAATAAAGTTCAGTAAAAGTGGTGTGGTTGCTAAATCTAGAATTGGAAAATTTTCTTTTAATTCCAGCTTCTGCATAAAGCGGCTGGCTAAGTCTTTGGCTATGGCTGGTGGTTGTTTGGCAACTGAAAGAAACCACTTTTCGGCAAAATTAGCTATTTGCGATTGACTAAAATTGCCAATTTCGATTTCGGTAAAGCCATAAAATTTATAATTTTGTACACCTAGTCTACAAGTAATAATTATTTTGTTTTTGTAAAATTTTTCTGTAAACTGACGAATTTTGCTGATGATTTTACTGATATCTTTACCAACGACTTCATCTAAGCCATCTAATAAAATTAAAGCCCGTCCATGCGTAAAAATTGTATTTAGTTCTTGTTCACTAATTCCCAAATTAAGAAAAGATGCACACAGATAGTTAAATAAACTTATTTGACTCGATCCGCGAATATCTTCCGCAAAGTCTTTTAAACGGACAAAGATGGGTAAATAATCAGCTTGAAACAATCCCAGATTACAACTATTGGCGATCGCCTGCAAAAATGTGGTTTTGCCAGCACCAGGCTTACCTAGCACCATCAGCTTGTCATATTTTTTGACTGCTGCGATTCCCGAAGTTTTAGTTTGCGGCCAGTCAGCTACACCCAAGGAGTTATTTTCTTTCATCCATACCTGGGGAAATTTCTTAATTTCTAGCCATCTGCGACTGTTAATTTCTTCTAAAATCTCGATATCAACATAAAGATCATTGAATCGTATCGGCTGGGCAACATCCAAAATTTGTACAGTACCGCACTGCATTTGAATGTTTTCGTGATAAACAGACCGCAGTTTTTGTACGACTGTCTCAATATCTAAAGACAGATTTGCAGAGTTGTCTAACAAACTTGATTCATCTGTGGTGAAAGACTGAGCGATTTCTGCGATATCCAGTTCCAAAGCAAAGCAAATATCGTTGAATACATGACGGTCTATCCGTTGACCGGTAAAAAACTTCCAAATGGCTTGGCGAGTCTCTAAGCCTACCTCAGCTGCTAAATATTCTTGTGTCCAACCTTTGCGTTTAAAGGATTGTTTTGCTTTTCTGATCCCTTCAGCCGATGCTTGGAGCGATCGCTTTGCCATAATCTACCACCAAAATTTGTATAAGTTTATTTTTTCGTATACAACTTATACAAGTTATACGCTAAGTTAAACAAAAACCCCAACATCATTTCATACATCGGCTAGACATAATAGAAATCGAGTCAGCCAAATCTACATACCCAACTAGCTGAAGGCATTGTCCAAGTAGCAAATGCTCTTTGAGCAATGCCCAAGCTTTTATTTAGTGCTGTAAAATCAGTTTCATCAGGACTGCCTTCTTGAATCAATACCATTAAGACTGACGCAAGAACTCTCTCAAACTCTGATAACTCTGCATTCTTAGCGTTCTTGTTTGACATACTTTGGTTTTTTTCCACCTATAAATAAGTAAGTTAAAATCTCTCGTCTGCTGCCTTCCTGGCTCGTAAACTCAAGCTAGAACTTCAGGACGTATAACAGCATGAACTCTCAGCGTCCGTTCTTCAACTACTACAATAAGGAAATATATCCGAATATTTTGACTTATTTGCTTTATGTCAGTTTTAGCAGCGATCGCAGTCTTGGCTGTTTTAATTTTGGTACATGAACTGGGACACTTTGTGGCAGCGCGGTCTCAAGGCATTTACGCTAACCGCTTTTCCTTGGGGTTTGGGCCGATTTTGTGGAAATACCAAGGAACGGAAACCGAATATGCCATACGTGCTTTTCCCTTGGGTGGCTTTGTTGGTTTTCCCGATGATGACCCAGATAGTGACATTCCACCCAACGACCCAAATCTGCTGCGTAACCGTCCAATTTTAGACCGGGCGATCGTTATCAGTGCGGGAGTCATCGCAAATTTAATCTTTGCCTACTTAGTCCTAGTGCTGCAATTGGGCATTGTGGGCATCCCTGAAAAGTTCAATTATCAACCTGGTGTAATTGTTCAACCAGTTAATGAACAATCTATTGCCTATCAAGCCGGAATTAGAGAAGGTGATATAGTTTTAGCCATTAACGGTCAAGAACTCCCAGCTTCCGAAAAGTCCACCGCTATCTTGACCAAAGAAATTCAAACCCATCCCAACCAGGAAATTTCCCTCAAAGTTCAGCAGAAAGATCAACAAGTTTCTCTGAAAATAACCCCCACAAAAGGCGCAGATGGTAAAGGCTTGGTTGGCATTCAATTAGGGCCAAATGGTAAACCTGTTTTTCGCCGCCCCAGTAATCCTTTTGAGATTTTTGGTATTGCAGCTAACCGCTTCCAACAATTATTTGTCGGCACACTCAATGGTTTTGGACAATTAATTACCAACTTCCAACAAACCATTGGACAAGTCTCTGGCCCAGTTAATATCGTCAAGGTTGGTGCAAAATTAGCCGCCGATGACAGCACAAACTTGTTATCTTTTGCAGCGATTATCAGCATTAACTTAGCCATTATCAATATCTTGCCCCTCCCAGCATTAGATGGCGGACAACTAGCTTTTCTATTAATTGAAGGTTTGCGCGGTAAACCCTTACCTAGCCGCATTCAAGAAGGTGTAATGCAAACTGGCTTAGTCCTACTTTTGGGTTTAGGTATTTTCTTAATTGTCAAAGAAACCATCCAGTTAACTACTCAGTAGTAATGCTGCAAAATTAAAGCACTCAGACTAAAATCTGAAGCTCATCAAACCAAGCCTGCACAAGCAGGCTAATTTATTTTTTACTTACTAATCTCTAAGTAAATAGGCAATTATTTTTTTTACTTTTGCCTTTTTACCTTTGCCTTTTTTATGACCACCACACGCAAATCTCCTTCAAAAAAAACAACGGGCGTTAGAAATTCTCCATCGCCTCAAGCATTTATATCCAGATGCCACTTGTTCATTAAATTACTCAACACCTGTACAACTACTCGTTGCAACTATTCTTTCTGCTCAATGTACAGATGAGCGCGTTAATAAAGTTACACCAGCTTTATTTAGCCGTTTTCCCGATGCAGCCAGTTTAGCCAATGCTGATTTAGAAGAATTAGAAAACTTGGTACGTTCTACAGGGTTTTATCACAATAAAGCTAAAAATATTCAAGCCGCCTGTCGGATGATTGTGACTGAGTTTAACTCGGTTGTTCCTAACCAAATGGAGCAATTATTAAAATTACCTGGTGTGGCGCGAAAAACAGCAAATGTAGTTTTAGCCCACGCTTATGGGATCAATGCTGGAGTAACTGTAGATACTCACGTTAAGCGTCTCAGTCAACGCCTGGGTTTAACTAAATATGCTGAACCCATTAAAATTGAACAAGATTTAATGAAGTTATTACCCCAACCAGATTGGGAAAATTGGTCAATTCGGCTGATTTATCATGGTCGCGCTATCTGTAAAGCCCGTTCTCCCGCTTGTGCAGCTTGTGAGTTGGCTGATTTATGCCCGACATCTGACAAAGTGATCACAATAGGCTAGGCAATATCAAAACTATCCCTAGAATTGATTCTGACACTGTAGAATGGAAAATGCTGTCTTTATTTAGAATGTATGGCGAAGAAAAGTATGATTGAGCGCGAGAAAAAAACGCGCCAAATTAGTCGCAAAGTATGCGGAAAAGCGTGAAACTCTGATGGAAGAGTTCAAGCAAGCAGAATCTTTAGAAGAGAAACTGGACGCTCACCGTAAAATTCAACAACTACCTCGTAACAGTGCGCCCAACCGTCGCCGCAATCGCTGTTGGGTAACTGGTCGTCCCAGAGGTGTTTACCGTGACTTCGGACTGTCTCGGAACGTTCTGCGGGAGTGGGCGCACGAAGGTTTATTACCTGGAGTTGTTAAGTCTAGCTGGTAGTCATTAGTCATCAGTCATTAGTCATTGGTTATTCACTAAAGACAAATGACAATGACAAATGACAAAGTTTATTGACCGCAGCAACGGTCTATACCCAGACTTTCTAAGAGTAGATCGCTGACGGCGTTAGCGATCGCAAACTCTCCATAAAAGCTTTTGGAAAAATCAAATCCTTGCATCTCTGTGACAATGGCAATTACCAGAGAACCCAAGTCGTTTTCTCCTTCCATTCGTTGGCGGACATAAATTTGCGCGGCTCGTTGAGCAATCGTTTGGTTGACTGCTTCGGGGATAAATTCTGCATCTAACCACCGCAACAAACGCTCTTGTAACCACTCACCTTCAAGGAGGGGGTTGTTAGCTGGTGGTAGGGTAATGGATGGGATTGGTTGTGTCATTTTGGTAAATGCAGAGTCATGCTAAATATATCCCAGAGGAGCGCAGAGGATGGCGATCGCATCAAACGGCGTTCCTCTGAATTTTTTTATTTTATTTTGATCTATCTATGCAATATGATATCGCTGCAATTATTCAAGGATATGCCCAAGGTTATTTTCTCATGGCTGATGACGATCATGGCTTGGATTGGTATGGCAGCCGCGATCGGACTTTGATTCCTTTAGATCAGCGATTCCGCTATCCTAAGTCCTTGCAGCGTGTTTTGAATCAAGAACGGTTTACAGTTGCGATTAACCGCGATTTTCCGGCTGTTGTGGCTGGCTGCGCGAACCGAGAAACAACCTGGATATCAGATGAATTAAAAGAAATTTACTTATCACTACATAAAACTGGTTTTGCTCACAGTTTTGAAACTTGGCAAGGTGATGAACTTGCAGGCGGTATTTTAGGAATAGTCATTGGCGGCGCTTTCATCGGTGAATCGATGTTTTACCGCATCCCCGAAGGCTCAAAAGTAGCAATGGTCAAATTAGTGGAAAGATTGCGCCAAAAACAATTTGTCCTGTTTGATGCTCAAATGATGAACCCACATTTAGAACGCTTTGGTGCTTACGGTATTGGTGATGAAGAATATCAAACTTTACTTCATAAAGCGTTGCAGCGGCGCTGTTCTTTGGTGTAAGAATGTAGGGCATTATGTAGCTTACTCTAACAATTTAGCGACCAATTTTTATGGGTGCAGAAGTTTACTGGTACTACACAGATTATCAACCTGATCTCAACAGTCTTATCAATGATTTCAATGATATTTATCAAGACATAAAACGAGGTCTTATAATTTACGATCAGGCTTATTTTATAAAAGCATTATGGGAATGGCGTTTTCATTTTAAAATTCATTGGGGCACTCATTTAGTTGGAGCGCAAAGGGCAATTCATAATTATTTTTCGTAGTCATACTTGGATATAGAGGCTGATATTCTATCTGTTCAGTTTAAGAGAGTTGTTAAGATTATTTGGAATTATCAGTTCTTCAGCCAAGCTATAATTTGCTTAAAGTGAAAAGAATTCTTTGGAGTGGCTTGATGTCCCTACAAGAACTGAAAGAACAAGTTTGTAAACTTTCTGTAAGCGATCGCCTCGCCCTTGTCAACGCTATTATTCAATCTCTACAAGATATACCTCAAACTGAAAACTGGCAATATTTAGTAGCTCGTCCTCATCCCTGGCGTAAACAACTTTATATTAAAGGACGCAAACTTCTGGCATCAACTATTTGGCAAGATATGATGGCCAATCAGATGTCCTCAGAGGAAGCCGCCGAAAATTGGGATTTGCCCCTATCTGCTATTGAAGAAGTGATTAATTACTGCGAGAGTCACCAAGAACTACTAAAACTAGAAGCGGATGAGGAACTCTATCGCCTACAAGTAAAAGGAGTATCAATTGAGTCTACGAATGCTGCTTGATGAGGATTCTCAAGCAAAATACTTGGTTAATCTTCTTCAAGCAGTAGGTCATGATGTAGTGACTGTTAATTTAGTAGGTTTGATGAATTGTCCCGATGTAGTTGTGTTAGATTATGCGAGACAAGATGGGCGTGTGCTGCTTACCCGTAACTGTAATGATTTTCAAGAATTACATCAAATCAATCCATCTCATCCAGGCATTTTGGCGGTTTATCAAGATTTTGTAGTGTCTAAGAATATGACCTATCAAACAATTGTCAAGGCAATTGCCAATATAGAAGCCGCAAGCTATTCTCTAGAGAATCAATTTGTTATTCTTAATCAATGGAATTATTAATTAGGACTTACTTTCATAACAATTCTTACACCTTTTGTTCAGTTACCAAAGTCAGGCTTACCCATTCACCTTTATCGCTGTAAGTGCGAACCATACGCTGGCGCAAGTTAGGTTGAATTAACCAACCAACTTCTAAAAATAAGGGTTGACGTAGTTTTACTTGCAATGGCGATGTTGCTGAAGCACCGTTAGGTAATAATAAAATTTGTACTTGCTTTTCTGGGTCTTGGTCAAAGTGAATGAGAGAACCTTTGATAGTTGCTGTTGAAGTGATAGTTCTTAGTCCAAAAGTCAAACTTTGGACTAATCGTCCAGTATCATCTAAATGTAATTTTAAAGTTGAAGAGAAAGTATCAGGCGATCGCCAGTCAGGATATATTGTAATTGCTTCACCACGCCATTCTCCCAATAAATCATTTACCGTTAAGGGAGGATTTTCTACTGGTTCGGTTCCGGCTAAATGTTCTCGTATTAAAGTTAGTTTATCAAGTTGACCGTTTTTATCAAATAATTGAACTAAACGTACGCGGCGGTTTTCATAAATTAAACCAAGTTCTGCACCAAATTCTGTAAATGGTGCTAATTGAATGGAACCTTGAGAAAATGCACCATTTTCAAAGAAAAGTATACTCTTAGCTAAAGAACTATATTCTAAAACTAAATCTTCTTGTCCTTCACGGCGGACAATTTGACGCATAGTTTTGTTTTCGTTTAATCCTTCAAAGGAAACAACACTTTTAATATCTTCTAAGAGTTGACCTTGAGTGGAAAATCGGGTGAATGAACCTCGCCACTCACCGAGATTTTTTAATAAAGATTCCCATTGAGATGTCATGTTATTTGTCCTTGGTCATTTGTCATTTGTCATTTGTTATTTGATAAATATAATAGAGAACTCTGGAGCATAGACTAAGCCTTCGCAAATCGATGTACTGCAAATAAGCTGCCTATTAATCCTACCGTTGCACCGAAACTTAAGAGAATCAACGGTAATAATAAGATTTGTGTGGGTGCAAGTTGCAAACCATTGGCAAGGAATTGAATAAACTCTGGTTGATTAGCTAGTAATTTGCCTAAAAACTGTTCAATTACCGAAATGAAACTCCAAGCGATCGCACCGCCAACTAAACCAAAGGAAATTCCTTGTAAAATAAACGGTAGATAAATCCAGGCGGAAGTTGCGCCGACTAGCTGCATAATCTCAATTTCTCGCTTTCGCGCCAAGACAATGAGGCGAATGGTGGTTGTAGTAACAGCGATCGCAGTTAAGGTCAAAATACTGGTAATTGTCACAGTAAACCAGTTCAACCCGCGATGCAACTGAGCAATTCGTTTCACAGCTTCATCAACATACTCTACAGTATCAACACCGTGCAGTTTCGCCAGATTTGTGGCTAGAACTGGTACTACTTGAGAACTACGCGCTTTAACTTTCATCTCATCCACTAAAGGATTTTCCCCTAGTTGCTGAGTCGCACCGTCAATATCTGCAATTCCCAAATCTTTGACTAATTTTGGCCAAGCTTCTTCTTTGGTAATGCTTTGCATCGAAACCACTTCCGGCATTTTTACTACCAAATGTTCGATGCTTTTAGCGTCTATTCCCGGTTCTAAATATACTGAAACTTCCAATTGGCTACCGAATTGATTCAGGAGTTTTTCGACTTGCCAAGAAGTTTGCAGACTCAAGCCGAACAGAAATAATAATACCGCCACAGTGCTAACAGCAGCCCAATTCATCCAGCCGCCACGCAATAAACCTAAGAAAGTTTCTTTCAGTAAATAGTCGAGTTTCGTGAGAAATTTAAACACAGACCACCCCAACATCACAAAAGTAAATCGTAATCACTCTTTATACTCGATGTGATGAAGTTTACCCATGAAAATTTACGCAAAAAGTTTGTCTGTGGAGACTGGGTGTAGGGGTAAGGGGTGTAGGGGTGCAGGGTGGTAGGGTGCAGGGGTGGGGCTGTTTCATTCTAAAAAGGAAAAAAGTAATGGGATGTTGTGGGAGCAGAATCTGATAGCTCTGGTAAGGGAATCAAAACCATTGTGGCGGAAAAGATTAATCACAAAACTGCGGAGAATTGAGAAGTTGGCAGCAGCATAACCATCAACCATTTGGGCAGAGTCTTCATCAAAGACAACATCTTTCACCCAATGTAATCGATTTTCTACGCTCCAGTGGCGACGAATACCACAGGCAAAATCGGATGCTTTCAGGGACAGAGAACTGATGTAGTAAGCAGTTTCTTGGTAAGCTTTACCAGCACGAGTACCAACTCGTTCGACTTGAATAATCGACTTTAAACCCAGCCAATCATGGGAAATATTGTTCAAGTTTTCAAATACACAAACACGACGTTGAGTAAAGCGACCACTCCTTCGTTCAAAATCAGTATGTATAGTTGTGGGCTGTGAGTGCTGCATATTCTGTTGGATTTGGTGATACAGTTTGGGCTGATTGGCTTTGACTGCAATCACATAATCATTGCCACTGTGGATGATTTGCTGGACTGTTTTTTTTGACAATGAAGTGCATCAAAACTAAACACTACACCCTTTAAATCCAAGATAGCAATTAAGTTTTGAACCGTAGCAATTTCACTGCTTTGCTTGTTATCCATCGTTTGTAACCCGACGACTTGACCTTGGTGGCTACTAAACATCGATACGACACTAATGAATCTTTGATAGGCACTGCTATAGTCCTGGACTGTCGCCTTGATACTTTTACCGTCAGTTGCTAACCATTCTAAGGAGCTTAATTCTACATACTGACTTGCCCATTCATTAAATATCTGTGTCAATTCCTCAAAATTTACACGCATCATCACACGGCGAATTGTCGAGTACGATGGCACTCTATCTTTTGGTATCTCTAGTATTTCGATTAATGATTGTTGATGGCGTTTGACAAAATCTCTCATTACCTCTGTATCCTACACAACCACTCATTGTTCCCATGATTACCAGTACTAGTACCAGCCATAATCGGTGTCTTTGTCCTTGCTTTGTCCGAAAATCCCTAACTTTCTTCAGTTGCGTGATAATCGCAACTGTCATTACTACTGTTTAACAATGCACTGACTATCCGATTCAACCATTTTTCTTCCCAGAATGAAACAGCCCTGCCTTCAAAAGGGGGGCTAGGGGGGATCAAGTGCAATATTTAATACTTCTCAGACATCCTCTTAATCGAACTAGCGTTAATTAAACCAAGCTGCAAACTGGAAGAATTGCCCCCGGAAAACTTCTAATAACCGCAACCAAGTATTTGTATCTGTGACTTTACCTAACTCTAAATAAGGTGCAGCAGCAGTTCCTTGCACCCATAAAATTAAATCAAAGGTTTGCGGCTGAGTAAAGACTTTGTTGAGATTAATACCTCTAACTTCGCGTTTTCTCCAGAGTGGGACTAGTTTTTGACCTGTTAACAAAGCATCAGTTTCATTTAAAAAAGTCAGCCACTCATCAATCATGGGTTGAGTGACGACTGCATTGGGAATTACCCCTTTTTGTTGAGGATTGGGTAGCCATTCTCGGTCGTTATCGGTTTCAGCTAAAATCAAATCCCAAGATTGACGACTTAAGGCTGTGACTGTTCGTAAATTTTCCATTGCAGTTGTTAAACGTTCTGGTTCAGCAATGGGAAAATTCATCAGATGAACAAACGCAACGATATCGGTAATAATATCAAAATCAAAACTACCAGATGGGCTTCTACCTGCAACCAGAAAGGGATAAGGAGTTTTTGGTTGAGCAAAAATTAAATGAGCAGTGGCATCAAAGAGTTTACTTTCATCGTAAGCTAAAACTATCTGAGCGATCGCAGATAGTAAATTGCAGTATCCCCTTAGCCAAATTACATCACCTGCATCAAAAGCGATCGCTAAATTTTGGGCAGCTTTTTCGCTGGCTGGTATACCTGTCAATAAGCTAAAAGTCTTCCAGAAAGATTCATCTTCTACTAACTTGCCATCCGCGTTGATATCCAATCTTGTTAAACCCAGCCTTAGTGGTAGCTTAACTTGATTATCTTTGATTGGTTCAAGGGTATCCTTGACTTGAGTTAAATCATTGAGTAAATTTTGCAAAACATTTCTTGTATCTTGGTATGTAACTGGCTCTGGTTTAGGATTTATCGGTACAGGCAAACGTAAAATTGGGAAAAATTGGGTAACAAAATTTTGCTGCACACCATAACGATAAAGCGACTGGGTTAACCTTTGAGTTGCACCCATCAACTGCACAACTCCCAACTTAAATCGCGTCAAATCATCATTGTTGTTTTCCTGAAGTTTAGCTGTAAAAGCTGCTTCTGCCTCCTGAAATTGAGCATTTATCAGATATTCCTCAATATCAGAAGGAGGTGTCGCTGATTTGACTAGCGGCGTAAATGAGAATAATAAGCTGAGGACTAGTAAAAGAGAACAAACAAAAAGGCGCATAAGCTTTCACCTCATAAATACATTTGTTTGCGCTACTTTAACCTAAATCATCCGCAATCCTGCTTAAGAATAGCTAAAAGTCTAGTTTCAGTAACAGGTGATGGTGGCTGATTCGGTTCCTTGTTCTTGAAATTAAGATCAGCTTTTTTACGGAAATTAACGCAACACTTCCCACAATTGTGGAAATTATTGGTTACGATTGTCTGGATTTTACAGCTGGTGGGGTATGAATCTCTGTGTGGCGTAAATATAGTTTTATTACTAGTCTTAGTCTCAGTCTCGCTTTATTAGTGGCTGGTTGTGAAAATAAAACCTCCCAGTGTCAGCGACTAATTCAAGTCGTGAACGAAGGAAATGCACTTATTGATCAAAATAAAGGTAAGCAAGCAGTTACTAGCTTACAACTATCTAAAGATTTAGAAGCGATTAATACATCTTTAGAAGAATTAAAATTGGCAGATCCCAAACTCAAAGAATATCAAAGTCGTTTTCAGAAGGTATTTGATAACCTCAGTAATGGTATTGCTAAGGCTGCTAAAGCTTTAGCTGCTGCGAAAACAGCCGAAGCTTCACCAACTGGTAGAGAAAAAATCAAAAAAGCCAGAACCGACATTGATACCGCTTTAAGCGCCGCAGCTAAAACGGCTGGTAAAGAATCAGATACTTTAATGAATGATCTGAATAAATACTGTAGCCAGTCAGAGTGAAAGTCTGAAGTGTGAAGTTAGGACTTACGCAGTGAGACGAAAAACTAAGGGTTTGGGAAAGGGTGTCAGGGTGTAGGGGTATGGGGGTGTATGTATCCCAAACCCTTACACCCCAACACCCTTTCACCCCTAAACCCAATCTCCACAGACAATCTTTGTTTTTATAACTTTTTATACAGAAATATCCTGAAGAACACCAAAAAACTTTGTCAAAAGAAATATTGGTGTTAGTCAACAGGTATACCATGAGCGACCTAAGTCTACTGATGCTAGGCGTATTGACAGCCGGGCAAACATCTCCACCTAATAATTTACCAGAACCGCCTGTAGTTCAGTCAGACACAGAAATCCAGCAGCTAAAAACAGAGAACTTATCACAAATTTCTCCCCCTGCGGAAATTACACCACCTGAATTTATGCAGCCGGATAGCACTTCCGAGGCTATGACTGCGCCTGTAAATGACCAGTATCAAAATCTACTTAATAAAATACCTCAAAATACTAGTTCCCAAGATTCGCAAATTCCCGTAGAAATTTCACCAGCAGTTCAACTCCCAATTTCTCCAGAATCTCCCGCCGCACCAGAGTTTTCTGACACTACTGAATCAGATGATCAGATGTCTCAAGTGACATCGGTATCGCAATTAGATGATGTCCAACCAACTGACTGGGCTTTTAGTGCTTTACAGTCTTTAGTTGAGCGTTATGGCTGTATTGCAGGAAATAGCAACGGCCAGTATTTAGGTAATAGTGCTGTCAATCGTTATGAATTTGCTCATAGTTTAAATATTTGTCTGAATCAAATTCAAGAATTAATTACTAAAACTCAAGTTAATACTGTTAGTCAAGCAGATTTAGATCAAATTCAAAAATTACAAAGTGAATTTCAAAAAGAATTACAGGAAATAGCGCAACGTGTTGATGTTTTAGAAAATAAAAATATTGAATTAACATCTCATCAGTTTTCGACTACAACCAGATTATTTGGACAAGCTATTTTTAGTCTTCAAGGCACAAATACAACTAATGTGGATTTGTTTCCTAGAGATGGTGTAGCAGAAAGGCAAGGTAAAACTAATCTGACTTTTACAAATAGTGTCCAGTTAACGTTAGCAACATCATTTACCGGAAAAGATTTATTAATTACAGGGCTATCGGCAGGAAATTTAGGTTCTAATGCCTCGTTAATTTCTCATAATATGGGGCGCTTGAGTTTTGAATCGAATACTGAGAATAGAGTAGTTATTAATGATTTATCTTATCGATTTTTACTGGCGGATAATTTAGGAGTTGTTGTTGGTTCGGCTGGAGTGAATGCTGCTACAACTTTTCGCGGAATTAATCCGTTAGAAGGTTCGGGAGATGGGGCAATTTCACAATTTGGTCAGAGGAATCCGATTTTAAATATTGGTAATGGGACTGGTGGTATAGGTTTTGACTGGGAAATTAGCGATCGCATCAGTCTTCAAGGCGTGTACAGTTCCGAAATCCCCAGCTTTCCCGGTAATGCCAATTCAGCAGGCTTATTTGGCGGTAGATATAGCGCAGGCGCACAACTCACCCTCGCACCCACCGACGATTTAGATATCGGCATACATTACATATATTCCCACTCCCCAAATGATTTACTCGGTACTGGCATTGGTGACGCGCAATTAATTTCGCCATTTGCACCCACTACAGCTTTTAATACCCATGCGGTTGGTGCAACTGTGGTATGGCGTTTAAATGATAATTTACAGTTGGGCGGTTGGGGTGGTTTTTCTACTTCTAAACCAGATAATCTCTCTGGTAGTGTAGAAACTACTAATTGGATGGTATTTGCAGCGTTACCAAATTTAGGTAAGGCGGGAAATCTCGGCGGTATTTTAGTGGGACAACCCCCCAAAATTACTGCGAGTAACTTACCCGATGGCTACAATTTTCCTAACTTCTCGAATGGGGGAACGCCAGGGGGACGTAGCGATACATCACTGCATGTAGAACTTTTTTATCGCGCCCAACTCAATGACCGTCTTTCCCTCACACCAGGCTTATTAGTTGTTTTCAATCCTGATCATAATGCTGCTAATGACCCTTTGATAGTAGGTGCATTAAGAGCAGCTTTCCGGTTTTAATTCCGTAAGCATGTAAATGTAATCACAAGGGGCGAAACCCCCTGCTGTGTTGCCTTACTACTTTTGACTGTCAGCAATCTTAAAGCATATCCAATTTATATTTCGACTTTTTGATCACGCGCTAGAAGTTTCATGCGTGTTGTTTTTGATGAAGAAATAAGGAGCAAATTTTTCATGCAATTGAATTCATCAACAAAAAAGATTAGCTGTGCAGTTTTAGGTAGTAGTAGTTTAGCCGCAGTTTTGCTTGGTTTGACTGGTAGTAGTGCTTCTGCCCAATTAATAATTCAAAGTACTGGTAGAATCTCAGGAACCTTGGAACTACCGAGTTTCAACCCTAATTTTAATAACTCCGTCACACGCATCGATACTGACTCTCAAGGAGTTTATCAACGGAATATCGGTACTGCCAGTAAGCCCAATTATGTGCCTGTTTATAAGTCCGACTATGTGAAAGTAGAAACACGCACTGATGGGAGTTTACATTACTTTGTTGACTTTAAAGGCATCCCGGTGATTTCTTTTAATGGGGTTTTGACTTCGCCGGCGCTGTCTGGTGGTCAATTAACACCCTTTACTTATCAAGGAAAAATCCCGAATGTTTCCTTTCAAGGTATCGTACAAGATGAATTTGGGTTTGCTAAAGCTTTCTATACGGGGATTGTCACCGACCCCAAAACAGGTAAACAATATCAAGGTACTTTTCAGTTAAATGGCCAAGGGCCAAGATATAGCGATCGCAATGGTGGCGAAAGTCCGACAGTCTTTGATTATAAGTCTGATATTCCCGGTACTAAGCCAGATCCGACACCCTATGAAATGAAAAATACTCCTTTGGTGAGGTTGACAATTACCGTACCTGCTGATGCTACCCTGATTAATCCTGGTGGTGGGACGACTCCAACTCCCACAACTCCCACTCCACCCAGCGTTAATAACCCTTCAACTTCTACGCCTACACCCAGTACACCGATTCCTGTCTCAGTAGATAGTGGTGCGATCGCCACGACTCCCATAAAATCTAATCTTGGTGGGACATCTGGTCAATCTAGCCCATCTCTTTCTACTGACTCCAATATGGAATTCAGCAGTGGTTATTCTCCCACAGCTAACCCTGTCAGTTTAGAAGTTTCTCCTGTCGCAGCTAAAATTTGTCACGATGATTCTCTCAATTGTCGACCACAAGTAACTGCAACTAAACAAGCAATTGGCCCCCGCAGCCGCGTTCTAGTGCGTTAATTGCTGATGAAAGGGAACAGGTAACGGGCAACAGTTTGCCTGTTTCCTCCCCAAAGAAGTCAAATTTTCCATTTTTCGGGAATTGGCCCAGGGGAGATTGTATCTAAACCACGACTACAAAAATACGACCTCCTAGAGCAAAAATTATACTGGGAGTTTGAGTGGCAATTTTGCGGCTCATACTTCCAGATTTCTGCTAAATATATCCTTAATCATTTTCTGGTTATACTAGTACAAAAAGTGTGAATTTTGAAATGAGTCAACCTGTATAAACAGCTTCCAGGTTATTTATTATGGGTAGTATATTTATCTATCCAGTGTCAGATTTTCATAACCTGACAAAGAACATACAAAAAATCACACAGCTAATTTTTACCCAACTGATCAGTCAAACATAGCAGTTAAGGCTATACAACAAAACTACATCAATCACACATCTGGCAAGCGAGCATTTATGAAAGAGGAATTGATTGTATTGATAGTCAAAGTTTTACAGGTCTTGCGAATCAACATGAATTGGATGACGTGGAACCTATTTTTGGCTTTCATACCTTTGGTTTTAAGTGTTTGGTTGTTCCGCACTCGCCGGGGACGTTCTTGGGTTTGGTGGTTAGGATTTCTCGTATTTTATGCTTTCTTGCCAAATGCACCTTATTTATTAACCGATGTTATTCACTTGATTGATGATATTCGGACAATTCAATCAGTGTGGATGATTACTTTAATACTAATTCCAGTTTATTTTTTGGTAATTTTTGCCGGGTTTGAAGCTTACGTTATCTCTTTAATTAATTTCGGATACTATTTACACCGCATTGGCAAAAGTCACTGGATTTTTAGAGTTGAGTTAATTACTCATGCTCTTTGTGCTATTGGGATTTATTGGGGAAGATTTTTGCGTTTCAACAGCTGGGATTTTATTACGCAACCAGATGCTTTATTAACTAAAGGTGTAGAAGAACTATTGGGTAAACAGCCTTTAGTGATTATAACTCTTACATTTGTGATTCTGCTTGGATTGCATTGGCTGATGAAACGAGTGAGTTTGGGTTTTGTGAATCAAGCACCAGAAAGAATGGTAGTTAACTCAAATTCAGCTAATACTGATACATCTAATGCTGGATAAACATCAACTTTAATTCAAAAATTTGCATAATAATTTGAATAAATACGCCAGAAAGTGGCATATTTTTTATTCGTTTTGTCTTTAGCTTCCCGACTTCTTTGAAAAGTCAGGGAGCTTTTTGTTCACGAACGCTTGCGGACTCCTATATCTCTCTCAAGAATGGTAAGTTTGTCGATATTTTTTATCAAAAGAAAGATGAAATATTTAGTGTCTAGTTATGAAATAAATCTAGATCATGCAATTGAGATTGCTGTGCATAGGAGTTTTATAATATGACGCTATTATCTATTGATGAGCTAAAGACTTTAACTGAAAATACTAATCAACCCTGTGTTTCTCTATATATGCCAATGCAAAAAGCAGGGCCAGAGATTCGGCAAAATCCGATTCGCTTTAAAAATCTCATTCGTGATGCACAAGCTCGCTTGGAAGCAATGAAAATGAACCAAGACGAGGCAAATGAGTTACTTCAGCCAGCGATGGAACTGGATACAGGGGAATTTTGGGAAAATCAAGACCAAGGTTTAGCGATTTTTATTGCGCCGGGAGTATTTCGCTATTATCAGTTACCAACGGAATTTCAAGAATTGGTAGTTGTGAGCGATCGCTTCCATATCAAGCCATTACTACCTTTAATTAATAATGATGGGAAGTTTTACATTCTGGCTTTAAGCCAACAAGATTTGAAATTTTTTGAAGGTACGCGTTCTGGCTTGAATGAGGTAGAAATCGAAAATCTGCCCAAGAGCCTTGATGAAGCTCTCTTGTACGACGAAACCGCTAGAGAAGGTCAATTTCGCATTGCCACATCAAAAGGTAGCACCTCAAACCCTTTCTCTCGCTCACAGCCAGGTGCATTCCACGGTCAAGGAAGTCCAGACCGAGATCAACACCAAGAAGCCATCCTGCAATTCTTTCACATAGTTGATGGAGAACTGCATGAAAAACTCCGCGAAGAAACAGCACCATTAATTTTGGCGGGAGTAGATTACCTTCATCCCATTTACCGCCAAGCCAATAGTTATACCAATTTACTAGAACAAGGCATTACCCGCCGACCAGAACTTTTCCAAATTGATGAATTACACGCAGATGCTTGGGAAATTGTCGAGCCGCTATTTCATGAGTCGGAACATCAAGCTATGGAGCTTTATCAACAACTACTAGGTGAAGGTAGTAGTACAGCTTCTAGTGATCTCAAGGAAATTGTGGCTGCGGCTTATTACCAAAGAGTTGATTCTTTGTTTGTCCCTGTAGGACAACAAATTTGGGGTAAGTTTGACCCAGAAACGATGAATGTCGATATCCACTCAGAACCAGAGCCAGATGATCAAGATTTGTTAGATTTTGCCGCGATTCACACGATTCTCAATGGCGGTAGTGTTTATGCGGTGGAACCAGAAAAAATGCCAAGTCAGTTACAAGTAGCAGCAATTTTCCGATATTGATGATTTTTGTAGTGTTGTATACAGTTGAACAAGCTATATACAACACTTATGCTGAAGAATTTTCGTGCTTTGCTGAGTCAATCTTTTATCGGTTTAGCTGTTTTGAGCCAAATTGCTATATTTGCCCAGTCTAGTAGTGCAGAAACTATTGTTGGGCAATTAGGCAATGTTCGTGCAGAAATATCTTATGACAAACCAGAAGAATATCAATATAAAAATGTGCGTTTGCAAATTAGCCGCGCAGGTAAAGTTGTTTTAGATCAAAAACTGCCCCAAGAAAGTGAATATGATCGTCCTGTTGGCGGGATATATGAAAAAGAAGATAAGTTGCCAATATTAGATTTAGATGGTGACAAAGAACCAGAAGTTATTGCCGATTTCTTTACAGGCGGCGCACATTGTTGTACTTATTCGTTGATTTACCGCTACGACAAAAAATCTCAAAAGTACACTCAAATTCGCCAAGACTGGGGTAATGGGGCTTATCGATTTCAGGACTTTGATAAAGATGGCATCATCGAACTTGAAAGTCGAGACGATCGTTTTGCTTATGCTTTTACAGCTTATGCTGCTTCTGCTTATCCGTTGCAAATTTGGCAATATCGCCAAGGCAAAATGGTTGATGTAACTCGTCGCTATCCCAAGTTAATTTACAGTCACGCTTCTGAGATATGGAAAACTTACACCGAGATTCGCCAGCAAGGTGATGATGGTAGAGGATTTTTAGCTGCGTATTTAGCTGATAAGTATTTGCTAGGTCAAGGAGAAGATGGTTGGAAAAGAGTCCGACAAGCTTATACAAAAAGCGATCGCACTCAATATTTTACCGATTTACGCAAGTTTCTCCGCGAAACTGGATATGCGAAGTAATTTTATTCACTCAAGAAGTAGATACAACAGTGCTAGGGTTAACAGCCGTGATTTCTGAGTAACGGGCAAAATCACTAATATTAAATGTCAGGATATGAGTTAACCCATGCACTTGCATAGCTGCAACTAGGCGAGCATCATGTACATTGATATCTTGAATGCTGTAAGCAATAACTAGCTTTTCCCATTCCTGGTAAATCAATTGAGTATCTAGCAACAATGGGAACAACTTTTTTAAACGGTTCACTTCTGCCTGCGTTTCTACTACACTACGCCCTAAACCATTTCTTTCGGTTGGGCGTGTATAGACGTTCCAAAATTCAATCAAATTTTGAGGTACAATATGCAACTGTTCGCCACAATTGCGTAATGTTCTAATAGCATTTACGGCATCCGAGTTCATAAGATGGCTAAGGTCTACACTCCTTAATAGAACATTGGTATCTATAAGATACGCCACTTAAATACGTTCTCCATAAATAGTTTCTCGGCTGATATCTTCATCTGAAAGTGTGGGAAGATTCAATTCTCGGTGGCTTTCCACCCATTCTTGAAATGCTGCTATCCATTCTTGGGGAGTCGCAGTTTCATAAAAAGGTTGTTCTGGTGATGATTGCACTAGTTGTTGAAGCATAGCATCTAAGTAAGGCTGAATTTCCGATGGCGGACGATGGGAAACTTTTGCCAACAATAGAGTTATGGCTTCAATATCTTGACTATAAAATTCATGTAGCTCACTGAGCATTGGTTTTTGTTGACTGTTCATAGCTTTCATCAATGTTTCTTCAATGAATTGTTCGCCGTGCTGCTGCCAAAATTAACCGATGTTCAGCACGCGCGATCGCATAATGTGTACGTTCTACTGCTTCTGGTTCGACGGAAATGGAAGTAATGCCCCATTCCACTAGTTTGTCGATGATTTCAGGATACAATGCTGGTGCTTGACCGCAGATTGCACAGGGGATGTCGGCATTTTTCGCCATTTGGATTAATTGAGCGATCGCACCCATAACTGCTGGATGGCGCTCATCAAAGATTTTTGTGAGTTGTCCTTGTTCTCGATCAACACCTAACAACAGTTGTGTTAAGTCATTCGTACCAATGGAAATTCCTGCTACCCCGGCTTTAACATACTCTGGCAGTAAAAATAATACACTCGGTACTTCTGCCATGATCCACAATTGAAACTGGGACATTTGAGTTAAGCCGATTTGCTCTACTTTCTGACGACAAAAGCTAAACTCAGCTACACTCCGCACAAAGGGTAATAATAACCGCAGATTGCTGTAACCTGCTTTTTGGACATTCAGTAAAGCTGTGAGTTCCAATTCAAAAACGCCAGGGTTGTTAAGATAACTCAATGTGCCGCGATCGCCCAAAATCGAATGGGTTGCAGATGGGGGTGTATAAGTTGAGGAAAATTCCGAAAATCGCCAATCAAGAGCGCGATAAAATACCGGACGGGGAGTAAAAGCACGTACAAAGTTGATAATCTGCTGTGTCCACAACTCCAACAATTCTGAGCGACGACCACTCATAATCCAATTGTGGGGGTGTTGTCCTTCCAAAATATTCAACAGCATTAATTCTGAGCGTAACAATCCTACACCATCGACTGGTAAGGTCTGCGATCGCTCGATTAAATTAGGCTGACTCAGATTCACCATTAGTTGAGTAGCAATCATGGGCGGTTGCGAACTAAGATGCGGATGATCGGGTGAAACAGAAGGAACAGGGATACTAATTTCTTGATTTCTGGCTTTGCTGTCTCTGAGGCGATAAATTTCTCCCCTATCGCCATCTACTAGCAATTTTTCTCCGGTTTGAATTAAGACTGTAGCATCTTTTGCACTCACAACTGCGGGAATGCCCAATTCTCTAGATAATATTGCGCCATGACTAGTCAAACCACCTTGCACTGTCACAATCGCCGCAACTTTTTGCATTACAGCTAACCAATCAGGTGCGATCGTCGGGACGACAAGCACAACTCCTTCGGGTATTTGCTCTGGTTTTTCGAGAGAATTGATCACATAAGCACTAGCCGTTACCTTGCCTGTGGCTGCACCCAACCCTTTGATTAACTTTAAGTTAGGGACTGGTGTTAGGGGAGTATTAACTTCTGTGATTTGGAGATGGGAAACAGCATCTATTTCCGCAATACTCCACTGGACAGTAAAACTGTTCCCCAGTTCACTTACTAACTGATTTCCCAAAGCGATTATCTGTGGCAAACTCGACTCTGGCAAGGCATATTGTTTTTGTGATTCTTCTAAAAGTAAATAAGCAACTAGACCGTTGTTTTCATCAGTGAGTATTGATTGGAGTGGTGCTTGAGTGGTGGCGCTAATCCCATCATCCAGACGATAAGCCAGCAATTTATTTCCTAAATGTCGTTCCAGAACAATACCTGTTTCTGGCTGAATATAGTAAACATCTGGCAAAACTTCTCCTCTGGTGAGGGCTACTCCTAATCCCCAAGTAGCTTCAATTGTCCACCCAGAGGCATTAGCATGAAGTGAACCACTGGCGATCGCATTTTGCATTGGTTGTACTAACACCGCCAAATTCACATTTTGCAGATCAACTCCCTGGCGTTGCCAATACAATAAGCTTCTGGCGCGAAATAACTGATTCCAAATCCGCTTTAATCCCGAAGCGATCGCATCTTCATCACAACCACAAAAGATTGGCTCTAGTAACCCAGATATATTTCCGATATCTTGGCTAATATTGAAGACTGATAATGTGGGTTGCAAAATCAAATATTTAGTTTGCCATTCTTTTGTCGCAGCAAAAATTGTACTTACCCACTGTGATGGTACATTTGCCGCAATGATTTCTTGACGCAAACGACTAGCCACCTGCTGGAGTTGTCGCCAATTAGCTACATCAAGGTGCAATGAAGAATCAGGTAAGTCTGCAACTAAAGATTCGGAACTGTTAATAGTTTCTAAAAATTGCCGCAAAACCTCTGCTGAAATTACAAAACCAGGTACCACAGGGTAGCCTCGCTGCATCATTCTGCTTAAATAAAATGCTTTGTCGCCTACTTTGGCGCGGTCTTGTAGTTTAATTTGGTCAAGCCAGTAGACTTTTTCCACTCACTTCATTTTTAATGATTTGTCAATTTGCCACTACAGGCTTTACTCTCGGTAAATACTCCCAGGCTATTGCTTGAAGAAGAATTCAGAAGTCAGAATTCAGGAGTCAGAATCAATTAAAGACCACTCCAGCTTCGATTCAGTGGGGGTCTTAAACCCACTTATTCATCCGCCATTCGCATAGAATTCAATTCTGAATTCTGGCAACTGACTCATGAATTCTATTTTGATAAATTATCTGCCGAGAGAGGTTGTTTCCACTTGATTATTGAAAATTATTAGGACTTAGTTATCAGTTTAAGTTCTCATTCAATGCTGTTTGGTAATCATCTCACCCCTTGGTTAGTTAATATTTCTTGTGCCATAGTCATAGCTAAAACCCTAAACAGGCATCAAGCCTTTATGTCTTGAGTTCATGGCTAAACCTAGTAGTTTGAGTTAAAATTTTACTTATTCGTCTGTTTTAACACTCAAATAGCTAGTCCATCAGTTGGAAAACTACACTGTTAGTCTAGTTCATTAATATTGCCATAAATTTCCCTCAAAATTCTATATCATCTGCCTAAAACCACACTAGGCTGAATGCAGTTTATCATCGATAATTACGATGATTGGCAGGTTAATTAATCATATCTGGTAATTTACCCACACATCAGGCGGTGATTTCAAATTTATGCAACTTATTCAGAATATTTGTATAAAATAATTTATACTCAGCATCCTTACTTAATAGAAATACTTGTTAATTTAAAACGAAAAAACATTAAAATATATTTTACCCAGTTAAATTGACTAGACTTAATGTGAATATTTTTCAGTTAAAGTAGCATATATTACTTGATACATTTTAAAACAAAATTGCTAAATACTTACTACTTACTACCAAATGATTGGCTGAATATTCTGTTTAGATTATGCCTCGCTTTGCTATTCGGCGCAATTATTGGCATTGAACGTCAATTTAGACGTAAACCAGCAGGCTTAAGAACTCATATACTTGTGAGTTTGGGTTCTGCCTTGTTTACTCTCATTCCTTTGCAAACAGGGATATCAGAACCTAGCCCCGATGCCTTAAGTCGTGTCATTCAAGGTATTGCCGCAGGTGTTGGATTTTTGGGTGCGGGAGAAATTATCCGTGAATCTTCGCAACAATCGCCGCACCTGGAAGTTCACGGGCTGACATCAGCCGCAGCGATTTGGGTTTCGGCTGCGCTAGGAATTGCTGCTGGTTGTGGTCTATGGCAATTAGGATTAATAGCGGCTTTATTGACCATTTTAGTACTGAATCTATTTAAGAGAATAGAAAAAAGTTAATACCAGTTAACTACTAGAATTTACTCTCTAAATTATGTAGAGACGTTGTATACAAAGTCTCTACATTAAATGAGCAATTTTATTGTCATCAAAAAACTGTATCAGGTGTTTATTTATCATTTATTAAATAATGCCAAGGCTTGAGAAAAAATCTCTTCTTCGGCTCTAGTTTCTAAAATTAATTTAGCTAAATATATAAATTCCCAATCTGTTCGGGTGTCATTTTCAATAGTTTTACTAGCTGCATAAAAACTTACATCATCAGTACATAATTCATTAGTATTACCTGTTTGTAGTTCTGGTTTACGGATATCCCACGAAACTGTTTTGCCACGCAAGGTAAATTGGAACCAGATGATTTTTTCATACTCAAATTCAAAAAAAACATCAAAATAAGGTTCTTCACCTTGAAACCAAATTTTTTTATACCCCTCTTGCCGTCTTTGTTTGATGAATCTTTGCTCAATTGCTCTTAATGATGCACCTAAATAGGCAATTTCTTGGGGGTCTAATTTATAATTAGTTTGTTGCATAATTGAAACTTCATGGTTCATTGGTCATTGGTCATTTGTCATGTTGAACATTGACTATTGACTAATTAATTGATATTTCTCCAGCCTTGACAAACAGAATTTGAGAAGAATTTAGCCACTGAGCATCAAAAGAACTTAAGTGAGTTGTCGTGATTAAAGTTTGAAAACGGTCTTGAATAGCATCAAGCAATTGATTTTGACGGTATGGATCTAATTCCGCTAAAACATCATCAAGCAACAACAGTGGTGGCTCTTTAACTACTTCTTCAATTAACTGTAATTCTGCTAGTTTTAAGGCTAAGACTAAGGTGCGTTGCTGACCCTGAGAACCATATTGCCGAGCAGGCGTTTGATTAATAGTCAATTCTACTTCGTCACGATGAGGGCCGACAAGGGTAGTACCTCGGTAGAGTTCGGCGACAGCGCGTTGTTGAATTTTGTTGAGGAAAGCTTGCTGGACTTGTTCTGGTTGCTGCTGCTCCAAAGGAATGTTAGGTGAATATTTAATTTCTAAGATTTCGGTACTGCCGCTGATACTAGCGTGCCAAGCCGCAGCAATGGGAGCTAATCTTTGAATCGCCCGATCGCGTCTTCTAATAACTCTTGTACCTGTGGTTGCTAATTGTGCATCCCAAAGGGCAAGTTGTGTATTTTGAGTGTTGAGTGCTAGTGCTGATTCTTGGTTTTTTTTTAGAAAGGCGTTGCGTTGGCGCAATACTTGGTTATATTGATGCAAAATATGAGCATAAACTGGCTCTAGTTGAATTAATAAAGTATCCAACCAGTTGCGACGAACTTCCGGACTACCTCGGACTAATTCTAAATCTAAACTGGAAAACTGCACGGCGTTGAGGACACCTAAAAAATCCATTTGTCGCCGCACAATCTCGCCATTAATTGCCACGCTGCGGCGACCGTTACGGCGGAGAGTTAAAGTTAAATCACTAATACCTACATCTCGTTCTAAGCTGGCATTGATTTGCGCGAATTCTGCCCCATCTTGAATTAAATCGCGATCGCGTGCCATCCGGTGCGATCGCAATGTTGCTAATAACTCTACCGCCTCTAACAAATTCGACTTACCCTGAGCATTATTTCCTACTAAAATTGCTTTGGCTGCATTAAACTCAACTTTTTGGTCTTGGTAATTGCGAAATTGTCTGAGTTGTAAAGTTTTCAGGTACATAGTTTAAGTAAAAAGGCAAAAAGTAAAAGGCAAAAGTAAATAATCATTACTTTTACCTTTTGATAAAATTACACAGGTAAAAGAGGAAAAGCAGTTTTTTCCTTTTTACTTTTACCTTTTAACTTGTTAAACAGTTTTCTTGCCCATGAAACGGAAGAAGATTTTTTCGCCTTCAATCCAGACAAACATTAAGGCGCTGAAACCAATACAAATTGCCAACTCCGCAGGGGGTAGCCAGTGAGTACCGAAGAAATCGCGCAGAGGTGGTACGTAAATTAGCATTAGTTGTAATATCGTTGTCACCACAACCGCACCCAACACATAAGGATTAGAGAAAGGATTCACCTCAATAGTTAGCTGGTTGTTGGAACGAATGGCGATCGCATGACCCATTTGGGCAATACATAATGAAGTAAATACCATTGTTTTCCAACGTTCTGGGTCAAGTCCATCCCCTGTTACCGTTTGAGCATGATAATATGACCATTCCATAAGGATGATTGTGATAATCGCAAAAATAATCCCAATGCGAATCATGTAAGAACCCAACCCCCTGGCAAATATGCTTTCGCGGGGACTGAAGGGCGGGCGCTGCATCACATCCGGTTCTGGTGGTTCAACTGCCAAGGCTAAGGCTGGTAAACCATCTGTTACCAAGTTCATCCAGAGAATTTGTAAGGGTGTGAGGGGAACACCTCCCAAACCTAAAATTGGTGCAGCAGCAATAGTTAAAACTTCACCGATGTTACTGCCCAAAATATATTTAATAAAGCGGCGGATATTGGTGTAAACCACTCGACCTTCTTTGGTAGCTGCCACAATGGTGGCAAAGTTGTCATCTAACAGCACCATGTCGCTGGCTTCTTTACTCACATCAGTACCAGTAATGCCCATTGCAATACCGATGTCTGCTTGCTTTAAGGCTGGCGCATCATTCACACCATCGCCAGTCATTGCCACAAATCGACCACGGCGTTGTAATGCTTGCACAATCCGCAGTTTGTGTTCTGGCGCAACTCTGGCATAAATGCTGACTAAATCAACTTGTTGTTCTAGTTCTTGGTCACTCATCCGTTGCAATTCTTGACCAGTTAGAACTCTGTCGCCTTCTTGGGCAATACCTAAATCAATGGCGATCGCACGGGCTGTTAATTGATGGTCGCCTGTAATCATAACTGGGCGAATTCCCGCTTGGCGACATTCTGCTACAGCTGCCCTAACCTCTGGTCTGGGTGCATCCAGCATTCCGACTAATCCCAGCCACACCAAGCTTGTCTCTGATTCCTCATCTGTGCCTTCTGGGGGAACTTCGGTGAGGGGTTTGTAAGCAAAACCCAACACCCGCAAACCTTGACTGGCCATTTGGTCATTAGCTGCCAAAATTTTGCTGCGTTGTTCTTCTGTGAGCGGTGCGGAGTGTGTACCCAAACGAATTTCTGTGCAACGCGCCAAAATTAACTCTGGTGAACCTTTGGTAAACATCAAGTAAGGTTCAGAGTTAACAAAACCTGTGATCGCTGGATCTACACTGGTCAAGGATGGTTCCCCAGTCGCTACTTCCTCTACCTGGTTAATCACACTCATCCGTTTACGTTCGGAAGAGAAGGGAAATTCACTGACACGGGGTAACTTACTATTCCATTGGTCTTTTTCAATCCCCGCTTTGCCTGCTAATGTCACTAATGCGCCTTCGGTGGGGTCTCCTAAAATTGCCCATTCACCTTTTTCTTTTTGTAATACTGAGTCATTACAAACAGCGCAGGCCACTAATAAAGCTGAAATTTCGGGATAATCTTCAACTGGAACTTTTTGATTATCTAATTGAAAATCACCCACAGGTGCGTAACCTTCGCCTGTGACCCGAAAAGTATTGTTATTGGTGAAAATCGATTGCACCACCATTTTGTTCTGGGTGAGTGTACCTGTTTTATCAGAACAAATAGTGGTGACAGAACCCAAGGTTTCTACGGCTGGTAGTTTGCGAATCAAGGCATTGCGGCGTACCATTCGCTGGGTTCCTAATGCCAAAGTGACGGTAATCACAGCGGGTAATCCTTCAGGCACTACCGCCACCGCCATACTTAAGGAAACTTCTAACAAGTCTTGTAAATTGCTAAAACCTCTGGCCTGAATGACACCACCAATCACAACGATCGCTACTAAAATCAAGGAACCAGAAACTAGAACATTACCCAGTTGCGTCATCCGTTGCTGTAAAGGCGTAGGTTCACTTTCCACCGACTGCAACATGGTGGCAATTTTACCTAGTTCGGTTTGCATTCCGGTGTTTGTTACCAGAACTTTCCCGCGTCCTTGGACAACTTCGGTGCCTTGAAAAACTAAGTTAACGCGATCGCCTAAAGATGTATCTTCAGGTAGTTGAAGAGTGGCCTGTTTGTTAACTGCTTCTGCTTCACCTGTCAGTGCTGATTCTCGCACTTGTAAATTAGACTGTTCAATTAAGCGTCCATCTGCGGCTATCTGCACTCCCGCTTCCAGCAGCATGATATCTCCTGGGACGATTTCTTTGGCTGCCACATCTAATAGTTTTTTGTCACGAATGACTCGCACTAAGGGCGAAGACATCTGTTTAAGTGCAGCTAAAGCTTGTTCGGCACGACTTTCTTGGACATAACCCAAAATGCCATTCAAAATTACAATAGCCATAATTGCCACTGTATCTTTAAACGGCACTTCTCCTGGCTTGAGTTGACCAGCTTGCCAAGCCGTAAAATCCAAAAACCCAGAGATAAAAGCGACAGCAATCAGCATCAACAACATAATGTTCTTGAACTGATCTAGCAGTATTTCCCAAGCACTACGACCACCATGTTCTTCTAATTCATTGGTGCCGTATTTTTGCAACCGTTGTTCAACTTCTTGGGGTGTTAAGCCACTGTCTGCCTTACTGTCCAGCAGGTCTAGAGCTTTATCAACTTCTAAAGTATGCCAAATCGGGGTACTTTCAGGCAGAGAATTAGCAGACATTGTTTAGGTTACAGAAAAGGTTACAAAATTCGATCATAATTTAGTGATGGCGATAAAACCATCCACCAAAGTTACATTCAAGTTCTTGCTCACACCAATTGGAAAAATGATGACCATAGATGGATTGACCCTAAGCCAGACTTAGACAGTAATTTCCATCCAAAATCTTAAATTCCCAATGGCGTAGCTTGTACAAGTTTAAATGTGTTTCTCGACATTTGCTATAGCAGGAGGCAGGAGGCAGACCCGATGAAACTTGTTTCATCACCAAGCATGAAAGTGGGAATAGCATTTTTACTCAGAACTCAGAACTCAGAACTTTGAGGCAGGAGGTAAGAGTTTTACTATGCCTCGCATTCTTGCTTTTTAAATGTCCTAACCTATACTTCGACTGCCATAACTTGATATGAGTGATGTTTCTATGTAATTTTATGTAGTTTTTAGTATTTATCAGAACATTTTAGAAAAACTATTCCCCTAAGAAATTTGCGGTTCCGTCTAGAGGTTATAGCAAAATTACTGCTTGGCGTGCTAAACCGTGGAATATATATGCTTAATATAAATTTTGCACTCCCTAGTTAGACTGCTAGCCAGATGTTTGGGCAAAGGACAATTCGACCGCTTACGGCTGCCTCCCTATGTGGCATTGCTTTTATTAAAGATACACTCATTGCGATTGACAGTACAAAAGGGCATCTACTAGAGATTGATCCTGAGTCTGACAACAGCAAAATTATCAATCCGCACCAAGTTAAGGAATTTAATGATGTCACTGGTTTAGCAGTTTGGGAAGATACCCTCTGGGTAACTCGTGGCAATAGTATTTATTTATCAAAGCTGGGTTCTTGGGGGTTAGAACATTTTGCCACATTGCCTTATACGGCTAATGGTGTGGCTGTGTGGGAATCGACAGTGTATGTTAGCTGTCAAAAGCTGGGTTACATTGTGATTTTTGACCGTAGTACGCGCAAAGAAATTACTAAGTTTTATGCGCCTGGGGTTGGTGTAGAAAATTTGACAGTCACCCAAGAAACGTTGTGGATTTGCGATCGCACTGAACAAACAGTTTACTCGATGGATCGAGCCACAGGAGAAGTAAACTTTAGTGTGCTAACACCGTTTGATTCACCCACAGGCATAGCGGTACATCAAGATAGTGATGGTCAGGAAACTTTGTATGTCGCCTATGCTTCTGAGGAACCTTATATTCGGGATAATCCTAATGCTGACCCGAATCATGAATTAACTTACCGTGATCGGACTTTCATTCACCCACTTTATTACTACTACAACCCAGATAAGCGTTACGCCCTATCAAATGGCTATCTGATCGAAATGTCCTACGCTGAGGAAATTGCACCTTTAGAAGAAGTGTATCTCCCGGATGTAGAATGGCGCATCGCCTTACCCTCCGAAACTGAACGCCAAACAGTTAAACAAGTTGAACCCATTGGTATTCCTTTTACCGAAGAAGTCATTGATGGGCAACGGGTAGCAGTATTTAAATTTGATGCCCTCACCCCCGGCGAACGCCATGTATTTGGCTGGAAGGCTTTGTTAGAAGTGCGAGGAATTAAGTATCGCATTACGCCTAAAGATACCGAAGACTTGCCAGAATTTTCTCCAGAACTCCAAAATCGTTACCTCGTAGATAACGATGATTTGGCAATGGATACTTCTATAGTTCGCAATGCCGCCCGTGATGCCATCGGTTCCGAAACCAACTTACTACGGAAGATGTATAGTATCCGTAACTACGTATACGACGAGTTGTCTTACGGTATTAAACCTTACATTGACACCCCAGATATAGTTTTAGAACGAGGGGTTGGTTCTTGCGGTGAGTATGTTGGCGTTTTACTGGCCTTGTGCCGTTTAAATGGTATCCCCTGCCGCACAGTTGGCAGATATAAATGCCCTCCCTACGGCGAACATCAAAAAGTACCATTACAACCTGATTTTAATCATGTCTGGTTAGAGTTTTATATCCCCAACTTTGGCTGGTTGCCAATGGAATCTAACCCCGATGATGTCGGATATGGAGGCCCTTACCCCACTCGCTTTTTTATGGGGTTGTGCTGGTATCACATCGAAATAGGCAAGGGTATCTCTTTTGAAACTTTAAGCAGTCAAGGTAGTAGATTGACAAAAGAAGATATTCCCATAGGTGATTTAGCAATTAATCATATTCGCTTTACAATTCTTCAAGAATTACCACCTTTTTGATCTGGAAGTACATACAAGGGGTGTAAGGGTGTACTTCGACTGCGCTCAGTAACCAGGGTGTAAGGGTACAGGGGTTAGAGGCTCAAGGAGAAATGACAATACTTTCTACCTTGTCCCCCATGTCACCCATGTCACCCACACCCTCACACCCATTCTTAACAGTCCAATTCATCAATTCTTAAATAAACCAATATTTCCCAGTAACAGTAAGGATATGGTTCTGTAATCAAACCACATAGCAGAAACCGTATACACCCTCAAGACAGCTATTAATAATTAGGATAGTCTTCCTGTATATATGTAGTTCAGCCGCCAGTTGTCGGAAGGCGGAAGTCGTAAAGCAATCATAAGATTGATATTTCCTTTCCTGAAGTTCCCTAAAGATACTGGTAAATATAGAAACTAGCCTTCTTAAGTTTTTTCAAACAAAATTTTTATTCAATACAATTTATCAACCCAATTTAAAATGGTAATAATCCAGTGAATGATTGGATAAATCGCAAGTCTCAAAAAAATTCCTAAACAGCAGATTGCTGGTAGTAATCTTATCGCCACCAGTCATCAATCTTATATACCTTCATATTTGACACAAAATTCTCAGTCAAATGCTGAAGAAAAGCAAATATATCAACATTTATTGCATTTGGTACAAGTTAAATCGCCAAATGAAATGCTAGAACGTTGTCGTGCCTTATTTGTTGAAGGTGCAGATTATCCTGAACCAGAAATATTATTAATATTAGATAAAATTACAGCATCAAAAACTGCTGTACATGAGTTTAAATTTTTTATTAATCGTTGCTGTCATATTTTAATTAATCGTTGGCACATGCAGCCGCAATTGCATTATGCGATTCCTGAATTAATCAAATTATTCGCTACTGCACCCACTAGGTCAAGAACCACTAGTTTCCGTTATCGCAACATTAGAAAGTTGCGGGAATTAATGCAGATGTTTCTTGTCAGCGAACAGTATTTAACTTTACGGCGATTTGTGCAGGTAATGACAAGAACAACTGAGGAAAATATTCATGATGAATCTCAAGCTTTAATAACTTTAATTTGGCGCTATTCATATTTATATGAACATTGTTTGATTAGTGATGATTCTACCTTTGAACATCAGTGGCGCGTTAAGCAAATTCAAGCACAGGCGCAAAAGCAATTTGAAGTTGATTTATCCAAATATGTCACTTATCAAGTGCGTCGTAATCAGATACTCAAAAAAAGCCTCAGTAGAAGAGGCGGAGAGAATTTTACGTCCTGTAAATAATCCTACATTATTGAGCGATCGCGATCTGCATACAGCACTTCAACATTGGAATAGTAAGGTCGAAGGTAACTATACATACCAAGAGTTAGCCCAAAAATTTTTACAGTCTAATCAAAAGGTAAATTCTTTAAGTGATTTTAAAGATAATTTGTATGAATATCTCATATCTTCAATTACTGGCGGTTCGGGAAAACGCCAATGGCAGCAAAAGTTACATACACAACTAAAAAATACATTAACACAAGCTAATTCTCAAAAACCTGATGAATTTTTAATCATGAGAATTTGTAGTCAGCTATTGAATTTTTTAATTGTTGAAAGTCATTTATCAATCCAGCATTTTAGTTTTATTGACTTGATTACTAATCAAGGTACACTAGTTACTACTGAATTATTATTAAAAATAGTATTAATCTGTCCTAAAGTAAAACCTTATTTAGAAAAGCGATTAACAATTTTATTTCAGCACTATGAGTCTGCAAATACTAGTGATATTAAGTGGCTTGTCAAAATTTTAGAACAAGTTAATATTGCTATGGTTATTTATTTTGGCAATATTGATATATCTTATTTTAAAGAGACTGGTTAATGTGGATATATAGCAGTCTTATTTAATATATGAACAAAACAGACAAGGATGACAAATGAAACAAGGAAGAGAGCTGTTTGTCAAGCATTTAGGATTTCTATATTCTCTAACCCCTAACCAGCTAAATTACTAAATCGGCACTACTGCATCGGAATAAGCACTGACGGCGGCAAATTCACAAATTGAATTAAAGGGACAAAATCGGCAGTGTTGTCCAGGGTTTGGGGGGAATATTTTACTGAAGTTACTGTTTTTTTCGTGATATTTATGTAAATCGGCTTGATGTTTATGAGCAATTATCGCTAACTCAGATTTTAAATTTTCAAATTCATGATTTGTGATTTTAATTAAATCAGATTTTTTACCGAGTTCTAAATTATAAAATGATGCGACTGCTTGTCTACCAGGATAAAGATAACGCACCGCTAGTAAATAAACTAATGCTTGTCTTTGATCAAAAGCAGATTTACCTGTTTTGAAATCTAAAATATGTAAAGTGCGATCGCCATCAATAAAAAATGCAGTCCATAGCTGCATATAAGCGAAAACAATAGTCGCCTTGTTCAATTAAAATTGGCTTGGGAAAACCTTCGTCACCAGGGGTTAATTGCAGAATATTTTTGCCTCTCAATAAAGGCGCATTTTGATACTTCTTCAAAATTTGAATGACGCGCTGCTTCACATGAGAGCTGGTATTGTTGAGTTTTAACAACTGGGCAACTTTTTCTACACCATCTGCTTTATTTAACAAATGTCTATTATGATGAAACTCATAAACGCCTTTTTGGGCGAGTATACCAATCCGCTGCGGTGCCGTAGCCTTTGTTAACAGTGCTTTAACTTGGGGTTCATGTTGACGTGCTTTAATAAACCCACGTCGCATTTGACAATGCCAGCGTTCTTGTCCTATTGCTGGGGCAATTAAAGACCAAAGGTGATAACTGACAAAAGGTCGGTCGGGGGTTGACATCGCTAACAAGCAGTGAGAAAAAATACAATGGGCAGAAATTTGAGCATAATTAGCTGCTCATAACTTCTTTTGATACTTGCGGCTAGGCACGCTTTGCGGGAAGCTTCGTAATAGACTACTGAAGATGGACGGGAGAAATTGGCAACAATGAGCGTTACTAGCAATTCCAGCAAAATCAAGTTTGGTACTGATGGTTGGCGAGGGATTATTGCTGATGATTTTACTTTCCCCAATGTGCGGAAAGTAACTAGAGCGATCGCAAGTTATCTCGAAACAGCCTACACAAAAGATAGACCAGTTCTCATTGCTTACGATACGCGGTTTTTAGCTGATCAGTTTGCCCGCACCGCTGCCCAAGTCTTAGCAGATTTGGGTTGGACAGTGAAAATTACTGATCGAGATTGCCCCACACCAGTAATTGCTTATAACGCCCGTCACTTAAATTCGGCGGGGGCGTTGATGTTTACAGCAAGCCATAACCCTGCACCATATTGTGGAATTAAATATATCCCCGATTATGCCGGGCCTGCCACTCCAGAAATCACTGATACTATTGTGGCAAATATTGAAAGTGCTGCGGATGATCTGCCTAGTAACAACCCTAGCGGGTCAATTTCTATTTTTGACCCCAAACCCGATTATTTGCAATTTATCTACACATTGTTGGATGTAGAACGCATTAAAAGCGCCCATTTAAAAGTTAAATATGATGCGCTATATTCGACATCTCGCGGTTATTTAGATGAAGTTTTGCAACAAAGTGGCACAGAATTAGAAAGTTTTCATACTTGGCGGGATGTATTATTTGGCGGTGGAATGCCAGAACCCAAAGGCGAACAACTAGAAGAGTTAGTGGAAGCTGTACGTCGTGACCAAGCTGATTTAGGTTTGGCAACCGATGGTGATAGCGATCGCTTTGGTATTGTTGATGAACAAGGTAATGTTCTCACCCCTAACACTGTGCTGTTGGTGTTAGCAAGGCATTTAATTAAAAATAAAGGCAAAAGCGGCGCAATTGTTCGTACTGTCGCCACAACTCACCTATTAGATAATCTGGCGGCTAAATATGGTTTGCCAATTTATGAGACAGCCGTAGGCTTTAAATACATCGGTGAAAAAATGCGAGAAACCACCGTTTTGATTGGGGGTGAAGAATCAGGCGGTTTAAGCGTGATTGGGCATATTCCCGAAAAAGATGGTGTTTTAGCTGATATGCTAGTTGCCGAAGCGATCGCCTACGAAGGCAAACCCCTGAGTCAACTTGTCAAAGAAGCGATCGCGGAAGCTGACGGCCCCTTGTATAACAAGCGTTTGGACTTACACCTCACTGAAGCCCACAAAACCGCCGTTATCGATTCCTACACCAAAAATCCCCCCTCAGAAGTAGCGGGTATTAAGGTCAAAGAAGCCGGGCGCAAAGACGGCGTTAAACTTTACCTAGAAGAAGGTAGCTGGGTGTTGCTGCGTCCTTCGGGAACAGAACCACTGGTGCGCGTTTATATGGAAACCAACAGCCCCGAAAAACTCTCCCAAATCGCGCAAGTAATGGAGAGTGAAATTGCTAAATTAGGATAAGAGTTTAAACCGCAAATGAACACAGATGAACATTGATAAATATCTGTGTTCATCTGTTTCAATTTATGATGTTTTATGAAGACTTTTGCTAATTTGTTAATATCTGTTGTTGTGGCTGTTTGGATAGTGGCGATCGCAGTTCTTTCAGTTCAAAATGCCACACCAGTATCGTTAAAGTTTTTAAGTTTTCAATCAATTCAAATACCAGTTGGTTTAGTTCTGGCTTTTAGTGCAGCGATTGGTGTAATTGGGGTAGCAGTACTGCAACCTCTGTGGGGGTTAGCTGGTTCCGGCGAGAATCGCTTGGAAGAGGATGCAGAGTTTTTTGTGGATGATGAGGATTTTTAAAGGCAGTTAAGTAAACTTTTGCATAAGTTAGTAGCTTTTTTAAACGCAGAGGGAAGTAGTGAAGCATCTCTACGTTAGAGACCATTTATAAAGTAAATCTTTAAGCATCTAGACGATACAAATGTACTATTAGTAGATAATAAGATTTTCTATGGATACAAATGTACTAAATATAAAATATTTCATTTAGTAGCATTTACAATTGGTAGAAATTAATTTAAGAGAGTTTGTTTCTTTCCACAAATCGAATCTCAAAGACCAAGTATAGCAAGAGTTTCATAAAAAGCCCGTGACGAGGATTGAACTCGTGACCTCACCCTTACCAAGGGTGTGCAGAACAACCGATTATCAAGGCTTTGAGCGAGTTACATAGTTGGGTTATGCAAGAACTATGCAACTTAGAGAATGTACGAGAGTGGAAAGCCATCATCTAGAGTTCCTAAGATTACCCCACGCAACAACAACGGCGGAATCATCATTAGGTTTCAATACCAAGGGAAACAATACTCAGTCTCTCCCGGTGGTAAATACAGCGATAAACTAGCGATCGCAAACGCCAATAGAATCGCTAGTCAAATCAAAACTGATATCCTTGCTGGCTACTTCGACCCCACGTTAGAAAAATATCAACCAAAGGTTCAAAAGCCTGATAACGTTGTTTCAATAAATAAAGATGTAGCGCCAAACCTACAAGATTTATGGCAACAGTACAAGGTGGCTAAACAAGCAAGTGTGGCTGAAACTACTCAAAAAGAGAAGTGGTCACAGATTGATAGATGCTTGCCAAAGGTATCACCTGAAATGCTGAACTCAGATAACGCTCGTTTGTTGATACCGGAATTACTCAAAACTTATTCTGGTACTACACTTGAACGCATAATCAACGATATACAAGCTTGTAGTAATTGGGCATTCGAGACTGGATTGATTAGTCTTAACCCTTGGCGAAGGCTGAAACAGCAATTACCTGATAAGCCTCAAAGCGTTAGAACCAAAAAAGCATACTCACGAGAAGAAGTTAACGCTATCATTCAAGCGTTTAGAGGTGATTGTTATTGCAACGCTAAGTCAGCGTTCAAAGATAGCTGGTATGCTGATTTCGTTGAATTCCTGTTTCTAACTGGTTGTCGTCCTGAAGATGCGATCGCATTAACTTGGGATTCCATCAAAGATAGAGTAATTGTCTTTGATAAAGCATATTCCTGTGGTGTGCTAAAAAACTACTAAAAAACAAAAAAAGCTCGGATCTTCCCTATCACACCACAAATCAAAGAGTTGTTGGAGCGCCGCTCAACTTATGTTTCTATCATTCCAAGTAAACTAGTCTTTCCAGCACAAAACGATGGCTACATCAATTTAAGAAACTTTACACGAAGGTATACCAAGAGAATTGTAGAAAATTTAGTAAGCGAAGGTAAGATAAAGCAATATTTACCTACTTATAACCTGAGAAACACGAGTATTACTCATTATCTGCGTCAAGGTGTTGATATAGCTACTGTAGCGGCGCTTATGGAAACATCAGAAGAAATGATTAACCAGCATTACTGGAGTCCAGATGATGACATTATCAATAATAATGCTCAGTTACCAGAGATTTAGAACCATAGTGATGATACAGGCACAAGTACCACAGTTATAACTGTATTCATCATATTTACACTATCAGCACTCAACAAGCCGATACCCAAAATTTGCGTATCGGTGTTCTGACAGCATTCATCATACTTGCACTAGCAGTACTCACAATACATACATTAGCAAGGGATAGAAACAAACAACACTATCCCTTCTTTCTTACCTACTGTAATGTCACAGCTAACAGTTATTTGATATAACACGACTTTCAACATCAACTCAGTTACTCTAAATAACTTACTTGCTACAGCATAACTATGCTTAACCACTAATTGTATTATTGCACTTACCTTATCTGCACTAACTTACTCAACAATGTATATGATCACTAGCTGAAGTGATACGTTATGTCAGCTAATGATATACATTTACTTCGATTATGAATACATACAGTTACTTAACTAATATATTCACATCTACTATATTGTGATTGAATTGATGCAATGAATGTATATCATTGCAATTGAAGTAATACTATCCTGAATAAGTAGTACTATCCAAGTTAGTTTATCCTTTCACATCACGCAACAAGTACCATAAGGTAATCAAAGTGATCATAGAGTACATGAATTAGCTTATTTACATCAACAACGTTAAGTTGTAATAGCAGAAATATCAATAAGTAAAATCACAAAAACTGTGCTTGTTTTAGCAGAGATTTTAATCATTTTTCTATAAAAAATCAGAGACAAAGTGATTTTTCTTATTTACAATATCAGCATGAGGGTTAAAAATCCTTACAGAACCTTGAAAACCAAATAGTACCTAACCACACTTTGAAACGAAGTCTAGTTATCTCTTTTTGTAAGAAAGTGGTAGTCATCTATTAAGTTATATGGCTAGGTCGTGTCCATTCAAACTTACGTAAATTTAATGAGGAAATTAATGCCGAAAATCACAAATAAACCTCTAACCCACATAGTTAGTATTCGATTAAGCAAACAAGATTACGAGCATTTAGCTAATACAGCAAAACTCCATAAGTTGACAAGTACAAGTTTCATAAGAAACTTAGTTATAGAATACTTAAAACAAAATTTTGTAATTGTAACCTTATCTAATTAAAGTAAAAGCACTAGGTTTAGCTATTTTACCTAATGCTTTTAAGTTTTAAATCAATATTCACTATTATAACTATGAATGACTATACGAAAACTAAACAAATTATAGAACAGCATTTTGCTCATAGACTAAGTTGGCACAAAGTTAATCAAGATGTATATCTAGATAAAAAACTATTTGATATTGCTAAGTTTCGCGCTGATGTGGAACAAGAGCATGTTTCACCCATAGAAGATTACTTAAATAAATGTTATTCTAACTATCAAGATACAAACTATAAAGATTTATTTAGACACATCAATGAGCAAGTATTACATATTGATCCTGAGTCACTTGAGGCACTATACCTACCTAAAACTTTAGTAGCCGCAGTAAAAAGGATATATGAACCTGGATGTCAACATGATACTGTGTTGATACTTTATAGTGAACAGCAAGGATTATACAAAACCTCTTTCTTTAGAGAACTAGCTAGTAGTGATTGGTTTGAGACTAAACAACTAACTAGTTATAACAAAGATGAATTAATGGTATGTCATAGTAAATGGATTATAGAGTTAGGAGAATGCGAAGAAACAATCAGAACATCTGCTATGGCTAAACTTAAAGCATTTATTACCCAAAGATCAGATTGCTTTAGGAAACCTTATGCTGCTACTAAGCTCAAATAGAACCTTTTACTCTATCTGATGTTCTAATTATGGCTCTCCATAAAGAACCTAAAAGCTGGAAACGTTCAGATGAAGTTAGAGTAAGTGAGATATTACAATCTTTAGGGTTGGAGAAACCTAAGACCACTACTAGAGTTAATGGTAAGGGTGGTAAATATTATCATCCAATTACCAATAATGATTTAACTCAAGTAACCAGCTAATAATTCATTTACATATTAGTTACAGGCTGAGGCTCTTATTTTATAAGAGTTTCAGCTTAATTAAAACTGTGTAACCATGTAACCAATAATTTAAAAACTTTCTCATTAATATTTGTATTGAGTCTTGATTCAGCCACATTTAAGAAAAGTTTTACAAAAGTTAGTTACATCAGTTACAGTTACACATTAACGTAAAACCTATTCGCCGCAATAATTTCAGCGATTATTATAAATCTACGCATTTGCATCTTAGTTACATCAGTTACAAGATAAATATATGTATAAGTAGAAAAAAGTATAATAGGTAACTTTACTATAGTAATTTTTCCATATTCATAGTTATTCTCATAATAGTGAGGGTATTACAAGCATCGATTGGATATGGAATACGCAATCTCAATATATAAACCAGGTGAAAGAGTTTATCCAGAGCAATGTGATTTTAATTCCTATTTCGATTTATATTTACTTTGTCCTGAGTGTAAACAGGAAGTTTATCTAAGAAATGGTAATTTTATCAAACCTTATTTTGCTCACTTTCATGCTACTAACTCTAGAAAAGTAAAGCCATGCAGTCTAAGAGTATCATCTGATGAAAACGCTATAGATACAAGTAAGATTATCGAAGATAGAGGGCAAAGACTAAAGATAATTCAACAGCATATTTTGAGTATGTTATACATTGGCAAAGAAAAACTTGTTGATGACATAAGTTTTAGTTACTGGTTTAATTCAATCAAAAATGATAATAATCCAACAATTAATAAAATTATTGATAATTGTATTGAATATTTCATAAAAAATCGGCAGCTAGTTGAGGATAAGTATATTACTCATCCAGCCAAAACAACAAATAAACACATTAGACTTCAACAGCAGATAGCTTTGGAAGTAATGAACTATTTATGTGCAAACGCAAAATATAATTTTCATCTGCGCCACCTACTATATTACAGTATATATAAATTATATAAACATGAACAACATAAGCTATTTGAGCAAATTTTTCTAACAAAACATATAGATGAAATATGCCAATATACAGCGAAAATTATTCTACTCAATCCTTGGATATCAGCATTTCATAAGCTTGAAATTAACAATAGCAATAATAAAACACAACCCAATATTATCAAAATTTATAAAAACAAAAGTTTAACTAAGCCTATTGAATCTCCTATTCAACTACCTATACCATTTAACTGTTATGGTGGTAAGACACTCGATCAAGTAATGAGATATACGCTAGAAGTTACTAGCACTAAACCGTTTAAGGTAACTATTTACTTCCATAGTGTTAGAAGTCGCAAAGGTGAATTAATTAATAATAAGCTGGAAGTAATGAGCATCGAAGCGGGTATAGGTATACTCAAACCTACATTTAATAATCTTCCGTTAGAGGACAAGATGGTATTCTCTAGCCAGGTAGACGGTGAGGAAACCACGTTTAATTTCCATTACGAAGTTGTTAGTTTATTAGCGTTACCGTACTGGATAGACAACGCTAGTCAATATGTGAGACTAAACCAACTAGCACCAGTATGGTTAGTAGTTAGTAAATTATGGGTGAAAGCTACGTATGAAGAAAATAGTGCAAAATCGATTGAAGAAACATTACAAGTCAAGCCATTTACCGAAACTCAGTGGTGGGAGTCAATAATCGAGAGTGCTAATTTACTACCTAACTGTATGCAGTTACAGAATGCTCTCAAGTCTATTCCTGTAACATATCAGCATTTACTTAAATCATTAAATGCTCAATCTACTACATCATTAACAGTAAGTTTTAAAGAAGGGTATCCAGACCTATGTAAAACACAGGAATTAAAAAGTGAACAACAGTTAGCAAAAATCGAACAAGTAAAAACAGTAGTTAATACATTTAAATCAGGTTTAATTGATAATTGGAGTTTCCCATTCCAAGTGACACTGCAAAACGGTGATTACCTATATAATGCGAATTGTCCTAAGATGACATTACAACTTTGTTTAGAACAAGAAAAGCTTGTATTGTACAAGTTAGGTAAAGGTTACACTAGATTATTTGAGAATGAGACTAGTACTAAAAACGGTATTACTGTGTTAGCTGGTCAGAGTGTTGGTCAAGTACAAAACTTAAACATGATACAAGATCGCACCAAGTTACTAACAATTGGCACTCTATCGGTAGAACAATTTGATGTATGGGAATGGATTGCTACTCAACCAAGATACGAAAGTATAGCAAAGGAGATGAATAAGAGACGTGTATTGTCATTAGCTACTATACAACAATACAACGGTATACAAACAAGCAATAATACCGTGACAGTAGGCGATCGCATCTTAGCTAAACGTGTATTTATCGGCAAACAACCATTGATTCATGTCAATATGCTCACAAAATACAAAGTCAATGGTGAAGTTTTGCCGGAGTATCACTGGTTATATCAGTTATGTAAAATTGCATCTAGAAAGATGATAAGTAACAATGCCAGAGAAGTCGAGCATAAGCTTAAGTCTAATGAGTTAGTGGCTGAGGATCACGACAAATTAACAAAAGCAAAGCACAACATCAAAACACTTTTGAGGACTATCAATAAAACAATCAAACAATTTACTAAGTTAGGAGATAAAGAGACTGTAGAGTTATCTAATATTATAGCTGAGTATCTAATGTGTAAATTAGGAATGACACGCTATGAGGTTGTAGGAGTCATTCAAAACCTAGATGAACAAAAGTTTATCGAGTTACGTGATAAAGCTAAAGCTAACCACAACAGCAAGGGAATAGCTATGAGTGAAGCGCAAGATTTGAGACAGCATCATTTACCAAAGTATAATTATCAATTAGATGAGCCAGTATGGTTAGTTACTACTACAAAAAATGGGGAACAAAAGAGTAAGCATTGGATAGTTAAACGACTCAATAGAAATTACTATCAAATACGAGATAAAAAAGGTTTCAAATTCCCTGTAAGTGTGACAATGTTACGTCCCTTTACTTAATATCTGTATATACATAAACAAGTAACTGCTATATGTTTTATTATTTAATTAAACTTTTTGCTAAATGTTGTATTTCGATACCTAATGTGTTTACCATAACCTGTGATCAATAGTTATTTCATCCATTAATTTTCCTGAGAGATATTATATATAGTAAATTTAATATTATTAAAATTATATTCAAAGTGCCGCAATTGTTTTTCTAACTTTATTCATTTCTTTTATATAAAGAAGATAATATTATACTATTAATATATTTACATATACATTGATAGATTTATAGATTTATTAATTGAATGAATTTATATTGTATGTTGATATATCAGTTATTGCAGTTTATTGATATTTAATACTGCAATTCATATTCTTTCCAGACACTTCATGCGTCACAGCATATTTGCATATATTTAAGTAATACATTGACGCGATTATCTGTCAGGAATCGATACTTGCCTCTGTAAGCCTCTGTAACTCGCTATGCAAAGCTATTGCAGTTTTATACCTGAAACTCAAAACGGAGGAGTTACAGGCTGATATGGCGTGATTAATGTCCTGATGAGTGATAAAGCCACAGCATCCTATTTTATTAATAGGAATAACTTATGTTTAGACTTTATCTGATAAGTAATAATGTTATGCAACTTCTATGCAACTACAGTGGTGTAAGGAGATACTGATAGAGTACAGCCAATTTATGCAACCTGCTGAAATTGTTGATTTATCAATGATTATAAAAAGCCCGTGACGAGGATTGAACTCGTGACCTCACCCTTACCAAGGGTGTGCTCTACCACTGAGCCACACGGGCATAACTTATCTTTGGAGCTATGAGCTATAATGCTGTTAACTCTACTGAATACTCAGTCATTATAACTCATAATTTTATTTTGAGAAGGTGGGCCGGGCTGGATTTGAACCAGCGTAGGCGTAAACCAACGGATTTACAGTCCGTCTCCATTAACCACTCGGACACCGACCCGCATGTCCCACGATTTATTATCTTAGCAGTAGATTTTAATAACTGCAAGGGGAGTAAGCAAAATTTTTAGTCAGTTTCTAGAGATGTGTGTAGGGTGAGGATAATCATACCCACCCTAGATCACTATCTTTGACTGCAACTAGAGATTAACTCAAAAGTTCCCCAGTTTCTTGGAGAGAGTGTAAGCGTTGGTAAATACCTTCATGACGCAGCAATTCTTCGTGGCTACCAACTTCGGCAATTCGGCCTTTTTCTAACACTACAATCTTGTCGGCTTCGCGGACTGTACTCAAACGGTGAGCAATCACAATTGTGGTACAAGTCCCTTGAATTGATCGCATTGCTAATTGAATGGAACGTTCTGACTCATAATCTAAGCTAGAGGTAGCTTCGTCAAAAATCAGCACATCTGGTTTCACTAACAATGCTCTCGCAATTCCGAGGCGCTGTCTTTGTCCGCCAGATAGCCTTACGCCACGTTCCCCCACAACGGTGTAATAGCCTTGGGGTAAGGTCTGTAGTACCTCATCAACTCTGGCAATCTTACAGGCTTCTTGCACCTCTTCCAAGGTGGCGTTTGGTCTACCGTAGGTAAGGTTGTCCAAAATTGTGCCGTTAAAAACGTCTACTTCTTGGTGAACGATCGCTAATCTGCGTCTATAGTTACCTACATCCAAGGTACGAATATCTTGCCCATCAATTAAAATTTGACCATCTTGAGGTTCAAAATACCGCAATAGTAGTTTCACCAAAGTTGATTTACCAGAACCAGAACGCCCAACTAAGGCGACTGTTTGGTAAGGTTCAATCAATAAGTTGATGTCTTGTAATACTTTACGATTGGCATCATATCCAAAACTCACTTGTGAAAACTCTAATTTACCTGTAAATGTATAGGGTGATTCTGTCTCGGTTTCTGTGTTTAATAAACTCGCTGCATCTGACCCAGTTGGTTCTTGCAAAAATTCGTGAAACCGCAACATTGAAGAATAGCGCCGTGCAAAAACTTCTGCTAAGGTACTAATTGGTTCTAGTTCAGCATAAGCCATGCTAGAAAGAGTTAAAGTCATAACAAAATGACCAAGAGAAATTCGACCATCGACGGTGGCTGCTAAAGTTAAACCCAAAATCATAAACACACAAAATTGAATAACACTTCTCTGCCAAGTAGCCAGTTTCACATAACCTTTGTGGATACGATAATCGATTACTGTGAGTTCACGTTGCAAACGCAGATTTTGGCGTTTAAGTTCTTGGCTTTCTGTAGCAAATGCCTTGACTGTTTTGATATTTGTGACGATTTCTGATGTACGACTTTCTGTATCTTCTGCGTATCTATCTAAACGGCTTTCATGCCAGATCAGTTTTTGCAAATCCTTTAAACTAAAACCGAGGATAACTACAAAAGAAATCAGATATAACAGCGCAATTCGCCACTCAATTAACAAGATAAACACAAAAATTCCCAACACACGTAATAGTTTGGGAATCAACTGTCCGGCAATTTCTGGATAAGTCCAAGTGTGGTTTGAAATACCTCTAGCTATTCTGCCGGCAATGCGCCCAGGATTATTTACATCATAAAATTCCAAAGGGAGAGTGAGAATTTTTTTCTATGGCTGTTTGACTTTTAGCACGACGCAACCTTAAGGCGATATCCCAATGAAACCAATGAGTTAACCAAGGTTGTGTAGGCGATCGCACTACAGTTACGATAAAAATTAAACCGAGTAAAACTACCAAAGATAATGTTTTCCCAACTGGGTAATTACTAATTTCAGAAATAGATGCGATCGCACTTTGTAAAGGTTTATCTAACGGTTGGTTAGACAAAACGTTTAAAATCTGCCCAATCGCATACGGGACAACCAAATCAATAATTTCGTAAATGCTCGATGCAGTAATACTGAAAAGGCTCAGTTTCCAGTGGGGACGATAATAGTTGAGAATATCTCGAAATGTTGCCATGATCTATTCTGTCCAAGAGTGCGATCGTGAGCTTGGAACAATATACTACATGCGTGTTACAAAATAGTCAAGAGCTAATTTAGCAAATCATTCTTCTGGAGGATGAGGCATTTCGACCGGAAAAAATTCCAAGCGATAGCGATAAAGTGCAACAGGTCGAGAACCCGCTCGAAAATAATCTGGATCTTGAGGAGAAAGATAGACAGCAGTAACTTGATCGGCCTCAATTGTAGGATTATTTGTGGCTAATTTATAATAAGCAGTTGTAGATTCTACAGAATTAAAATAAGGGCGAGAACCACCTTTAAATAGTTGTTGAAATACTTCCGCAGTGATGTATTTATGCTCAGAAATACTTTCTGTAGCGCGTGCTGTGACAATAGAGATTAATTGCCGTTCTCCGCGTAACAATGTAATTTGGCGATTAGGCGAATCGGGGTCAACTTTGACAGATAACACTGCCTCTTCACCCAAATAAGCTTTAGCTAAATTTAAACTATTAAAGGCTCTATCTGCTACTAAAATTGTTTGTAAATTATTGATTTGTGGAATAAATTTTACGCCAGTTTTTATTGATGGTTTTGTTTTAATAAATCTGACAATAAAACCTACAGATTGATTCAGTTGTTGACGGTTACTTTCAAAACCAGGAGTCACAATATCTGGTGCTAAGGGTGCTGATAAATCTACTAATGTACTTGTAACTTTCCAAGTACCAGCCATCCATTCTGGATAAGCTAAATCGCCGTTAGCTTGCTGTACAGAAGTTAATTTTTCCCACTGAGGAAAGTTCTCTAAACGTTCAGATAATTCACCAGCTATTGCATTTTCGCTCCATCCCAGCAAAAACAAAACAATTAAGCAAAAACTGCAAATTGCCTTCATTATAATTTGTAATTAATTAAATATTATCAGGACTTACGCACAGGCTACGGAAGAATGAACCACAGAGGCGCAGAGAGAAGTTGTGTGCGCGGGTTCCCCGCGTTGAGCAAACTTCGGGAGTTCACGGAGACATGAGAGTTAGAGAGATGTTTTGCGTAAGTCATAATTTTATTACATCAAGATTGATGTTGGGTTTTGCTGCCGCTCCACCCAACCTAACACACATGACAAATAACTTATATCTCTACTGGTAAAGGCTGCCAAATTTCGCCATATTTCTCTTTTAAATCCTGCCAAGCTTCTACTTGACCGGGTTCATATTCTCCTGGTTTACCCCATTGCAGAAATAAGCTTAAAGCAGGTTCTTGTTTATCATCTAAAAACCGGATGGCGTAAGTTGTAAAGTTACCTCTTTTTGCTTCTCCTGTTTCAAATTTCACCTGGGTAATTTTGTCCATATTTAAATGAAATTCAAAGCCTTCTGTGTGCATATTGGCATATTTACCTTTAGGTAATTCAGCATAAAATAATTTTTCGATTTTGCCGCGTGCTTCTAATACAGCCGCACTGCTGGTAACAATTAAACGCAAAGTTCCTAAATTTTCACAAGCTTCTAAAAATTCTTTTAAATTTGCACTCATAATTAATTGTCCTTAGTTATTTGTCATTGGTCATTTGGTAATGTTTGACCATTGACTATTTTTCGTATTTTTCATAAGCAGCGACAATTCGCTGAACTAGGGGATGACGCACTACATCTTTTTGGGTAAATTCGCAAAAACCAATGCCTTCGACGTGTTTTAAAATGTCTAAAGCAACTGATAGACCTGATTGTTGATTATGCGGCAAATCTGTTTGTGTTGTATCGCCTGTAATCACCATCCGGGAACGAAAACCCAACCGCGTCAAAACCATTTTGATTTGTGCGGGTGTGGTATTTTGAGCTTCATCCACTATTATGAAAGCATGATTTAGGGTACGTCCGCGCATATATGCGAGTGGCGCAACTTCAATAATGCCGCGTTCTATTAAATTGGGGACTTTTTCGGCATCAATGAATTCGTAAATGGCATCGTAAAGTGGACGGAGATAAGGATTAATTTTTTGCTGTAAGTCTCCCGGTAAAAAGCCTAATCTTTCACCTGCTTCGACGGCTGGACGAGTTAAAATCAACTTTTCTACTTGGTTGGCGAGGAGTGCTTGCACAGCAACCACAACAGCGAGATAGGTTTTACCTGTACCAGCAGGCCCGGTGCAGAAGGTAATGTCTCGTTTGCGGATGGTTTCAATGTACTGTCGTTGACGAAATGTTTTAGCGCGGACTTCTTCACCACGGCGAGTTCTAGCAAGGACATCTCGACGTAATTCTTGGAGTTCGTCTTCACGATCGCTATCTAAGGCTTGACGAGCTGTTAAAATATCGGCACTGGAAATCGTATTGCCTTTAATCCACAGGTCTTCAAGCGATCGCACTAATCTTGATGCTAAATTAATTTGGGCATCTGTACCAGTAATTTGTAGTTCCTGTCCCCGTAGCACTAACACCGCGCCTGTTTGCCGAGACAGGATTTTGAGATTTTCTTCACCATCACCTGCAAGAGCGATCGCACTCGGAATATTAGGCAGCTGAATCTTTAAAGCATCTGCCATAGTTATTTCTTAAATGTGTGAGGATTTATTTTTAACAACGGTCTATTATTTCTTTAGATTTTTGATTACAGTTTTTAATTAATATTTTTACATTATTTTCTAGTTTTGCGCTTTTGCATCGCTGCGCTATTTATGTTTGAGATATTGTCTAGTAAAGTAGAGACGCGATCGCATCTCTACTTTGATGAGGTTGAAGTTAATAAACTTGCTTACCTCAAATTTCACCATTGACTGCGGTTAATCGCTTAATAGCGAACGCCTTTACGTGCTGCTTCTGCTTTACGCTTCCGGCGCAGACTGGGTTTTTCGTATCTTTCCCGACGTTTAACCTCAGATAATATCCCGGCTCTTTGAATTTTCTTTTTAAAACGTCTTAGTGCCGAGTCAATTGTTTCATTTTCACCTAGACG